>NZ_JBFPKF010000029.1:0-44839 GCF_040948685.1 Paraburkholderia sp. BR14374
GATTATGGAGAACTTTCACCGGATCGTCAACAGGTTTTTATCACTTGCTTAACCTGCCCACGCCGCTGAAGCCCTCGCCAACAAAGGCTTCCCGCCTCTCCGCGCCCCGGCGTCCGGAGCACGAAAGAGCGGAATTCTAGTCGCCGCCATTGCGACTTGCAAGCGATATTTTGACGCTCCAAGTGCAACCTGCTTCAAAAACACCTCGACTCACGCAGTCGCATGCGCGCGCATCGCCCGTTCGACGACGGCCAAAAAGTGGTCGATCCCCGGCGTCGCGCGATCCTTCTCTTTCGCGCGATCGTCCCATCGGCGCAAACGCATCGCGTCCTCCGCGTACGGCTTCTGCGTAAATGCCTGCGCCTCTTCCCTGCTAAAGATCCCGCCCTGCAACTGCAAGCTTCGCACCGAATCGGCGGAAAGCTGGCCGAAATACGTGGCGTCGATCGCGCATAGGCAGCGCTTTGCGTCGACATGCAGACGAATCGGCTCCAGCACCGCATCCGACAACACCGGTCGCAAAAACGGCAAGGCGAAATACTGATGCAGATCGTCGACACCCCGTTCCGTCGGCGTTTCCCCTTGCAGGTTCAGCAGATGTCCGAGGTCGTGCAAAAACGCCGCGGCGACCAGTTCGTCGCTCGCGCCTTCCGCCTCCGCCAGCGCGCCGCTCTGCAACGCGTGCTCGAGCTGCGTCACCGGCTCGCCGCTATACGCGAGGCTGCCGTACCGCTCGAAAAGCACACGGATATCGTCGAGACTCAATGCCACGGGTCACTCCCAAGGTAATGAAAACGTCTTCAGATTGGTAAAGCTCTTCATCGCTTCCTGAACGCCTTCCTTGTAACCAAGCCCGGAATCCTTGATGCCGCCGAATGGCGTCAGCTCGATCCGGTAGCCCGGCACTTCCCACACGTTGACGGTCCCCACGCGCAGTTCGTTAATGAAACGCGTGATCGCGTCCTGCCGGTTCGTACACACGCCCGACGACAGCCCGAACGGCGTCCCGTTACTGATACGGATCGCGTCGTCGAGCGTGTCGAACGCGATGATCGGCGACACCGGCCCGAAGGTTTCCTCGCGCACGAGCGTCATCGACGGATCGACGTTGTCGAGCACGGTCGGCGCATACAGGGCGCCGCTGCGCTCGTTGCCAATGCGCAGGCGCGCGCCCGCGGCCACCGCCTCGTTCACGCGCGCCTCGAACAGCTGTGCGGCGGCGGCGTCGATCACGGTGCCCATCTGGTTCGACGCATCGAACGGATCACCGAACGTCCACGCACGCGTCTTCTCGACGACCCGCTCCGTGAACTCCGCCGCGACGCGCTGTTGCACGAGCATCCGCTTGACCGCCGTGCAGCGCTGCCCCGAGTTCTTGTACGAGCCTTGCACCGCGAGCGTCGCCGCAGGCTCGAGATCGGCGTCGTCGAGCACGATCAGCGGGTCGTTGCCACCCAGCTCCAGCACGACGCGCCGATACCCGGCCTTCGCCGCGATGTATTTGCCGATCGCAACACCGCCGGTAAACGTAACGAGTTCGACCGACGCGTGCGTAATAAACTCCTCGGCGATTTCGCGCGGATCGCCGGTCAGCACCTGTAGCATCGGCGCGGGCAGCCCCGCCTCATACAGCAGATCGGCCAGATAAAGCGCCGACAGCGGCACCTTCTCAGACGGCTTCACCACCACGCGATTATTCGTCGCGATGGCCGGCGCGACCTTGTGCGCGACCTGGTTCATCGGATGATTGAACGGCGTGATCGCGACGATCACGCCCGCGAGCGGTTCGCGCTGCGAGAACACCCGACGCTTTTTGCCATGCGGCGTCAGATCGCACGAGAAACTCTGAGCGTCGTCGCGCAACGCCTCGAATGACGCAAAGCGGAACACGTCGGCGACGCGACCGATCTCGTAGCGCGAATCCTGCTTCGACAGCCCCGACTCCAGCGAGATCAGATCCGACGCCTGTTCGATGCGCTCGCGCAGCAGCACCGCCGTGCGCTCCAGAATCTGCGAACGCTCGTAGCGCGACAGCGTCGGCCGATACGCGAGCGCGTAGTCGAACGCGGCGCGCACATCGTCGATGCTGGCGAGCGGCACGGTGCCGACACGCATGCCGGTGTAGGGATCGAATACGTCGAGCGTGCGGGCGCGCGTCGCGCGCTCGCCGCGCAGCCGCAGCGCTTCTACGCGGAACGCCGGATGGTCCCGCAGCACCGGGTTCATGATGTCGACACGCGATTGAGCGCGACGTCGAAGATATCGAAGTTGCGCAGCCGCTTGCCTTCGTTGCCGCTGGCCGTTGGCTGAACGCGCCGGTTGAACAGCAGCGGCACTTCCTGCTCGGAAATCCCGCCATGCGAGCGCAGCGGCACGGTGAGGCCGGACAGGTCGTGCTCGTCGCGCCGCGTGCCGAGCACGACATGCTTCGTGCCGATCACGACCAGATCGCCGATGCGATCCTCGGGCAACCCGAAGCGCGCGCATGCTGCGTTGCGGTCGAGCACGACTTCGATTCCCGGCAGGCGGCCGATCCGCACAATCACCGACGCCGCATCGAGCTCGCGCGGCAGATAGACGGTCGCGAACGAACCCAGCGCGCCATGATGCACGACGTACGGATCGGTGATCGGCAGAATCACGCGCGTCGTCGATGCGCCGAGCCAGTCGTCGAGCAAGTCCTGCACATAGATCACGTTCGGCTCGCCGGTTCGCGGATCGTGCTTCGCGTTCATGCCGTGGTCGGCGGTCAGGCCGATCACCCAGCCGAGCGCGTCGAGCTTCGCGAGATAGCCGTCCATCATCGCGTAGAACGCGTTCGCGCCTTCGGTGCCGGGCGCCCATTTGTGCTGGATATAGTCGGTCGTCGACAGATACATCAGGTCGAGCTCGCGCGTCTGCGCGAGCCGCACGCCGGCCGCGAACACGAATTCCGACAATCCCGCGCTATACACGTCCGGCAACGGCAGACCGACCAGACCGAGCACATCGTCGATGCCGTTTTCCTCGACCGTCACCTTGTCGGCTTTCTCCGCCGAAAAGCAGATGCCCTTCAACTGCCAGCCGAGCAGTCCGCGCAGTTTGTCCTTCGCGGTGACGACGGCGACCGCGGCGCCCGCGTCGGCGGCGGCCGCGAGCAGCGTGGGCGCGCGCAGGTAGGCGGGGTCGTTCATCATCACCGCCGCGCCCGCGCCGTTGTTCGCGTCGGTGTCCCAGAAGTAGTTGCCGCAGATGCCGTGCACGGACGGCAGCACGCCGGTCACGATCGACAGGTTGTTCGGGTTCGTGAACGACGGGATCACGCAGTCGCCGCGAAACGCCGCGCCGCCCTCGAGCATCGAGCCGATGAAAGGCGCGACACCGGCCGCGACCGCCGCTTCCAGATACTCGAACTCGCAGCCGTCGACACAAACGGCGACCGTCGGTTGCGAAGGCAGACGATAGCTCCGGCCGTTGACTTCGATCGTGCGTTGCTCGGCGTGTGTCATCGCGTGGTCTTCCATTACAGGGGTTGTCATTGCCAAGGCCTCATCGCCCGCGCGAGCCGGCCGCGCCCGCGGTTGCCGGGATGCGCCGCTCGTGCACCGCATCACCCGCCGCGTCGTACGCCGCATGGGCGCGCTGCAAGCCGCCCTGCACATGCGCGCGCATCAATTGCGCGGCCTGTTCCGCATCGCGTGATGCAAGCGCGGTCAGAATTGCGCGGTGCTCGGCGAGCGAGCGCGCCATCGCATCGCCTTCTACGACCAGCGCCGCTCGCCGAAACAGGCTCAACTCGCTGACGAGCCTGCGATATGTGTCGTACAACTTCGTGTTACCCGCCGCCGCGACCAGCGCATCGTGAAACGCGACGTTGGCGCGCGCATACGCATCGGGATCGTGCGACGCGAGCGCGGCGCGCATCGCATCGACGCAATCGCGCAGCACCGCGAGCTTGCCCGCATCGATGCTGGCCGCGAGCATCCGGCACGCCGCCTCTTCGAGCACCGCGCGCACCGCGTAAATCTCGTCCGCTTCCGCGAGCGACACCGTCCGCACGAACACGCCGCGATTCTTCTCGGTCCGCACCAGCCCCGCCTGCTCCAGCGCGCGAAACGCCTCGCGCACCGGCCCGCGCGACACCTGCAAGCGCGCCGCCCAATCGGCTTCGTTGAGCTTATCGCCCGGCGCCAGCGTGCCGTCGACGATATACCTCTCGATCTCGTCGCGCACCAGCGTCGTCAGCGAATGGCGGCGCACGACCTCGATCGGATCGACGGAAGCGGAGTGCATATATTCGTTCACTTTGACAAATTTCGCCACATCGCATCGGATGTCCACCGTTGGGCGTGCGCGCTTCAGATCAAGGAAACCGCCCGCCGATCAGCCGGGTCAGCCCGGTCAGTCGATCCGGCGACGCGGAGCACGCGCCGCGATCAGCAGCAGCGCGACCAGCGAGACCAGCAGCAGAATCAGCGACAGCGCGGAAGCCGGCAGGTAATAGCCGCGCTCCACCTGCCCGACGACGACGATCGGCACCGTCGCGAAGCCTGGCGGATACACGGTCAGCGTCGCACCGAGTTCGCCGAGCGACAGCGCAAAACCGAGCGCGAGACTCGCGCGGATCGCCGGCACCAGTTGCGGCAACACGACACGGCGCAGCACCATCGACGGCGGCGCTCCGAGGCTCGCGGCCGCTTCGCGCAGCACGGTCAGCTCCGGGCGCAGCGCGGCGGCCGCACAGCGATAGCAGAACGGCAGCACCAGCGCGAGCTGCACGAACACGACGATCGCCGCCGAGCTCGACAGATCGAGAGGCCGTTTGTGATACGCGATCAGCACCGCGAGGCCGAGCACCACACTCGGCACGCCGTTGGGCATCATCGCGATCGTGTCGACGATAGCGCCGAGGCCGCGCCGGTCGCGCCCTTCGAGCGCGAGCGCGAGCCACAAACCGAGGATCGTGCCGAGCACCGCGACGCCCATGCCGACTTCGAGGCTGGTGGTCAGCGCGTCGAAGTCGCTCGAGCCGAGGCGCTCGAACCAGCGCATGCTGAAGCCGTCGGGCAGGATCGTGCCGGACCAGTGCGACGCGACGCTCGACAGCGCGACGACCAGCACCGGCAGCACGAACAGCCAGAAGCACAACAGCGCGGCGAAACCGAGAAAGAGACCGCCGAGCAGTCGCACGACGAGGCTGTGCCGCACGGGCCGGCCCTTCTTGTGCATGACCGGCAGCACGGTCGGATCGAGTTCAACGGCCATGACCGGCTCCTTTCACCTTGCGACTATTGACGCGCCGGTACAACGCGTACAGCGACAACGACATCAGCAGCATCACGACCGCGCCGGCGGCGGCGGTCGGCAGATCGAGATCGACGGTCGCGGCGCTATAGATCGCGACCGGCAGCGTGATCAGATGGGCGCTGCCGAGCACCAGCAGAATGCCGAACTCGTTCAACGTCAGCAGAAAACACAGGATCGTGCCCGCTGCGATACCCGGCCACGCGAGCGGCAGGATCACCTTGAACGCGACCATCAGGCCGTTCGCGCCGAGGCTGCGCGCGGCTTCGATCAGCCGCTGGTCGAGCAGCGCGAACGATGCCAGCGTCGGACGCACGACGAACGGCGTATAGAACACCACTTCCGCGAGAATCACGCCACCGATGCCGAACAGAAAGTCGAGCGGCGGCGCCTGCAGATTGAACAGCCGCTGCAGCCCGATGCTCACCGAGCCCTGCGAGCCGTACAAAAAGATCAGCGTGAAAGCGACCAGAAACGACGGGAACGCGACGAACAGCTCAAGGAAGCGCGTGACCATTCGCGCGCCCGGAAACGGCTTGAAGAACAGCAGCGACGCGAGCGCCACGCCGAGCAGCGACGCCAGGCTCGCGCTCGCGAACAGGATGCCGAGCGTGGTGCCGATCACGCCGCGCGTTTCGGGGTTGCCGAAGAACGTCACGTACGCGTGGCCCGACAGGCCGTGCGCGCCGGTCAGACTCAGCGTCACGAGCCGCACCAGCGGATAGATGACGAGCGGTCCGAGCACCACGACCGCAATGAACAGCAGATGCCATTGCGCGAGGCGCTCGCGCCGCCTCACCGCGGCCGCATGCGCCGCGGCGCTCGCCAGACGGCGTGCGGCGGCGGCTTCGAGCTCGGCTTGCGCGGCAAGGTCGAGCGGATTGGACGTATCAGGGCTTGATAAGGACGACATCGCCAGCCTCGTAACGCAGGGAAACACGCGCGCCCTTCTCCGGCGTCATGCCGAGGCTGCGCTGCATCGTGACGAGCACGGGATCGTTCGGCAGCGCATCGAGCACGACCGATACCGACAAGGCCGCGCCATACCACTCGACCGACGCGATCGCGCCATGCAACTGCCCCTCGCCGAGCGGCACGATGCGCAGCGCCTCGGGACGCAGACACGCGACACGTTCGCGCTCGTTGTAGCGCGCGTCGTCCATGCTGAACGCGACCTGCGGCGGCAGCAGGTTGGCCGCGCCGAGGTAGCGCGCGACGAAACCGTCGACCGGCGTGTCGTACAGCTGCTGCGGCGTGCCGAGCTGCGCGATGTGGCCATCGCGCATCAGCAGCGTGCGGTCGGACAGCACGAGCGCGTCGTCCTGATCGTGCGTCACGCAGACGATCGTGAGATTCGGCAGGCGCTCATGCAGCGCCTTCAGTTCGGAACGCACCGACGCGCGCAGATTCGCGTCGAGCGCGGACAGCGGTTCGTCGAGCAGCAGCACGTCGGGTTCGATCACGAGCGCGCGAGCGAGCGCCACGCGCTGCTGCATGCCGCCCGACAGTTGCGCGGGCATCACGTGACCGGCGTCGCCGAGCTGCACGAGCTTCAGCGCCTCGGCGACGCGGCGCGCGACGTCGCGCGCCGGAATGCGCCGTGCGCGCAAACCGAACGCGACGTTCTCGAATACCGTCAGATGCGGAAACAGCGCGTAGCTCTGGAACAGCAGTCCGAGGTTGCGCTTGTGCGGCGGCACGTGCGTCAGATCGCGGCCGGCCACCGTCAGCGTGCCGGCCAGACCGTCGGCCTCGATGAAGCCCGCGATGAAGCGCAGCAAGGTCGTCTTGCCGCAGCCGCTGCGGCCGAGCACGGTGAGCAACTCGCCGCGCTGGATGGTCAACGACAGATCGTCGAGCACCGTGCGCGCGCCGAAGCGCACCGTCAGGTGATCGATCTGCACGCCGCCCGGCGCGGCGGCGCCCGGCGCGTCCAAACGCGCGGCGTCGAGCGCTTCCAGCGGCGCGCCAGGCGCGGTGGGGTGAGCGAGACTGGCCGTATTCACCGGGGTCGTCCTCCAACAGAATTAATGCTGATGCGGCGCCGCGCAGTAGCTGCGAAGCGCCGCCTGAATCGACAACGTCAAACGTTGCTTATCTGAGTCACTTACTTCGGCTTGACCACTTCGGTCTCTTTGCCCGACGAACCGATCACGTCGCTCTTCCAGCGCGCGGTCCAGTCGGCCTTCTTCGCCATCACGTGATTCCAGTCGACCGGAATCAGCTTGACGCCGCTGATCGCCTGCTTGACCGTTTCGCCGTTCTTGCCGGCGAGCGGCACGTCGCTGCGACCCGGAATGCCGAAGATGTCCGGCACCTTCGACTGCACTTCCGTCGACATCAGATAGTCGATCAGCTTCTTGCCTTCGGCCTGGTTCGGACCGTTCTTGATCAGCCCGATCGCGTACGGCAGCTGGAACGTGGTCGGCTGACCGCCGGGCGTAGCGGCGAGGAACACCGGCTTCAGAGACAGGCCGCCGTTGGCCGCGTCGTCGAGATCCATCTGCAGATCGCCGTTGGCGACCGCGATCTCGTTACGCGATAGCAGCACGTCGAGATAGCCCGTGCCCTTGGTGTGGAACTTGGCGCTCTGCTCGAGCTTCTTCAGATAGTCGAACGCCTGGTCTTCGCCCATCAGCGACGAAGTCAGGATGATCACCGCCATGCCGTCGCCGGCGGTCGCCGGATTGGAATAGGCGACCTTGCCGGTGAAGTCCGGGTGCAGCAGGTCCGCGAACGTCTTCGGCTGATTTTTCGTGACTTCGGGGTTGATCGCGAACGAGAAGTAGTTGTTCACGAAGGTCGCCCATGCGCCGTTCGGCGCCTTCGCGATGGCCGGCACGTTCTTGTAGTTGGCGCTCCGGTACGCCTGCAGCAGACCGTTCTGGTCGGCCTGCTGGATGAACGGCGGCAGCGTGACGAGCACGTCGGCCTTCGGCTGGTCCTTCTCGATGGTCGCGCGGTTCACGACTTCGCCGCTGCCCGCCGTGACGATATTGACCTTCACGCCTTCCTTCTTTTCGAAGGCCGGCAGCACATCCTTGTACAGATTTTCGAGGCCGTCGGCCGTGTACAGCACGACGGCGTCGGCCGCATGAGCCTGCATCGCGGCACCGCCGAACGCTGCGGCGGCGACCAGCACCGGCAGCAGTTTGCGCGCGAGACCGGCCGCGGCGTCAAGGGAATTCGTCTTTTTCATGTCGCTCTCTCCGAAAGGCTAAAAACCAGACGGTCGGGATAACCCATACCTGTGGTGATTGAACGGCGGCACGCGCCGCTTGGCGTTGCCCGCTGCGGTTGCCGCGCCGGTCTGTCGTGGATTGCAGATTGCCGACAACTTTGCCGCTTCTCGCCCACCCTGACTGACAGCGCGCATCCGACACCCGCGCTGCCTGACGCGCCTGAGCGGGCACGGGAAGAATCACAGGTTTCGATGACACGGCCGTGACGATTTTGCCGAATTCCAAAAAAAGACACAAATTGCCAATTCAAGCCAACCGATGGGATTCGTCGCGCCGCCCAAAAATGGAACTCCGCGCGCCGGTCCCGTGTGGATCGTACATGGCGAAAACGACGATGTATGCACGCTGCATCGACGAAATTGCGAAGGCGGGCGCTGCTCGCGGACGCGGCGCTCGCGCGGCGCGCTGGCCGTGCTCGTAGCGTTCCCCGCGGTTACTTCTGCTGCGGTGTATGCGGCCCTGATAACGGCGCGTATTGTGCCCGGCCGTTCCAATATCTGGAGCGAAACCCGCGGCTTTTTTTAGTTAGATTTTGGCGGGTGCGGAATGGCGTTCAGCGAAGGAGCCGTCTCACGCGATCAGAATCTCCGGACCATGCGCGGTGATCGCCTTGCCAAGCGCGCGCTCGGGCGCCAGTTCGGTGACCAGATACCGCGCCGACTCGATCCCGTTGATGCGCACCGGCGTCACGCGTCCGAACTTCGAATGATCGGCGACGACCACCACCAGGTCGGCCGCGGCGATCATGCGGCTGCGCACTTCGGCCGCCATGCGGCTGTAGTCGGTCAGATAGCCGTCCGGGGAGATCCCGCCCGCGCCGATGAACGCGAAATCGGCGTGGTACTGCGTGATCTGGTGGACCGTGTCGAGTCCGAAGGTCGCGTCCTCGATATCGGACAGCTCGCCGCCGAGCAGCGTCACGCGATTGTCGTTGCGTCGGCCGAGCAGCAGCGCGATGCGCCAGTCGTTCGTGTAGACCGTCAGCCGATGCCGGTCGAGCAGCGCGCGCGCGACGGCCTGCGTGGTACTGCCCGAATCGACGATCAGCGATGCGCCGTCCGGCACGAACTCGGCCGCGCGCTCGCCGATCGCACGCTTCGCGCCCGCGTTCTCGGCTTCGCGCGTATCGAGATCTGGCTCGCGCCGATCGCTCGACAGCGCGCCGCCGTGGGTCGTCACGAGCAGGCCGCGGCCGGCCAGTGCGTTGAGGTCGCGACGGATCGTTTCGCGCGATACGTTCAGTTCGCGCACCAGTTCAGCGACCGACAGCGCGCCGTTCTTTGCGACTTGCGCGAGGATGTATTGATGACGTTGTTCTGCGAGCATCTGTGCGCCGTGGTTGAGGAAGGCCGCCGTATTGTATTACGCGTATTGCGCGTTGTTGGCGCGGGCGCGCAGGTTGCGCTCATGGCGAGTTCATCGCGCGCTCATGGCGCGCCAAGGTTGCTGCGAGCCGCCCCTTGCGCGCGAACCCGCCCGCCGCCGCGCCGACCTGCTAACCTTGACGGCTGGACTCTTCGGGCCATGCGGCGAACGCCACGCCGCCGCCCGGCCGAGTCCCGCACAACGCCTCGCCCCTCAACCGAACCGCCGATGCCGCCACTGTTTCGCCGTCTACTGCTGCTGTTCCATGCGCTGCGTTACGGCGCGCGCCTGATCTGGCTCGCCGCCCCGCCAGACCACAAGCTGCATTGGATGGTCGAGCTGATCGGCCGCGTGCATGCGTCCGAGCGCAGCGGCGCGCAGTTGCATGGCCTGCTGCCGGCGCTCGGTCCGCTCGCGAGCCGCTTCGCACAGACGCTGGCCGCTCGCCCAGAGCTCGCGAGCGGCACGCTGCATGACGCGCTGGACGCCATCGATCACATCGAAGCACCGCTGTCGCCGGACGACTCCGCGCTGGCTTTGACGCGCGCGTTCGGCCGGCCGCTCGGCGAACTGTTCAGCGCGGTCGACCTCGTGCCGGTGCGCAGCGGCTTTGCCGAGCAGACCCATTTCGCGCGGCTCGCGGTGCCGCTCAAAGGTCACCACGAGGTCGCCGTCAAGCTCGTGCGCGCGCAACAGTTGCAACAGATTGGCGATGAGCTCGCGCTGTTGCGCTGGGTCGCGCGCTGGCTCGAAAAGCTGTCGCGCGTCGCGCGCCGGCTGAAGTTGCGCTCGCTCGCGCAAACCTTCACCGACGACATCCTGCGCCGCTTCGACCTGCGCGCCGAAGCCGCGAACCTGAGCCAGACCGGCCATCATTTCGACGGCGACAAGCGCATCGTCGTGCCGGACGTGATCTGGGAGCTGTGCACCGACCACACGCTGACGATGCAGCGCATCAATACGCTGCCCGCGAGCGACCTGCCCGGCCTGCACGCGCACGGCATCAAGCTGGCGCCGCTCGCCGCGCATATCGTCGAGGTGGTCACCGAGCAGGCCTTCGAGCATGGCTTTTTCCACGCGACGCTCGATGCGCGCCGCGTGCGCGTCAGCCTCGAGCCGGACACGCTCGGACGCCTCGTGCTTGCGGAGTTCTCGGTCATGGCGACGCTGTCGAGCGGCGAGCGCGAGTTCTTCGTGCATGGCGCGACCGCGTTGTTCGACCAGGACTACGGGCGGCTCGCCGACATGCATCGCGAGGCCGGCCATGTGCCGGACGACACACGCCCCGAGATGCTCGAAGCCGAACTGCGCACGCGCGCCGAAGCGCACTTCGCGGCGGCGCCCGAGGATCGCTCGGCGGGTTCGCTGTTTCATCATCTGCTGCACGGCGTGCAACCGTTCGACGGTCAGGTGTCGGGCCAGCTCGCGACCGCGCAGCGCTCGTTCCAGCAGGCGGAGATGCTCGCGCGGACGCTGCATCCCGGCGTCGATACATGGAACATCGCACGCGGCGTGCTTGCCGATATCGCGCGACGCGATCTCGATCATCGCGGCTGGCTCAAGCGGCTGACACACGAACTGCCGCATCTCGCGCATATGCTGCCGCGCGTGCCGCAACTGGCGGTGCGCTATCTGCAGCAGCACGATCGCGCGGGTACGCCGCAGCAGAACGCGCAACTGCTCGCGGATCTCGCGCGCGAATACCGGCGCACGCGTTGGCTATTGTGGGCGTGCGTAGTCTGTGGCGGCGTGCTCGGAGCGGGGATGACGCTGCTCGCGTGGTGACGGTCCCGCGCGCATTGTGCAGCTTTGAACAAGACGCGCGCCGCCCGTGCGGTCAACATGGCGGCTTTTTCACACCCTCCGCCCCGATGCTCGCCACCTTTGCTGCCGCCGTGTTCGTCGTGCTGTGGTCGACCGGTTTCGTGGTCGCCCGCGCGATCACGCCTTATGCCGATCCCAATCTGTTTCTGCTGGCCCGTTTCGGCGGCACCGCGCTGATCTTCGCGCTGGCCGCGCTCGTCGCGCGCTCGGCATGGCCGACCGGACGCAACTTCGGCAAGCACCTGAGCGCCGGCGCACTGCTGCAAGGGGTCTATCTCGGCGCCGGCTACTGGGCTGTCGCGCAAGGTCTGAGCGCGGGCGTGATGGCTTTGCTCGGCGCGCTGCAGCCGCTCGCGACGGCCGCCGTTGCCGCGCCGCTGTTCGGCGAGCGCTTGTCGCGGCGCGGCTGGAGCGGCATGGCGGTCGGCCTCGCCGGCGTCGTGCTGGTGCTAGCGCCGAAGCTCGCGGCCGCGACGCCGCCCACGCACGGCAATGCGCCGGCGTGGCTGGTCGTGCTGATATCGATCGTCGCGGTGGGGGCGATCACGGCGGGCACGCTGTTCCAGAAGACCTCGCTCGCCAAGGCCGATATTCGCAGCGCGAGCGCGGTGCAGAACGTCGGCGCGGCTGTCGTCGCGGGGGTGCTGGCGCTCGCGCTCGGCGAGCATCGCTGGATCGCGTCGCCGACGCTGTGGGCATCGCTCGCGTGGGCCATCGTGATGCTGTCCGGCATCAGCGTCACGTTGCTCGTCTGGATGGTCCGGCGCGGGGATGCTTCGCGCGCGACCGCGCTGTTGTTTCTCGCGCCGCCGCTCGCCGCGCTCGGAGGCTATCTGGGGTTCGGCGAGACGCTGCTGCCCGTGCAGATTGCCGGGTTTGCGGTCGCCCTGGCTGGCGTGTTGTTGGCGAGGTCGTGAGGGGCGCCCAGGCGTCCGTCAGTCGGCCGTATCCGCGTGCGCGGGCATTTTTGCGCGCGCGACCGCACCGGGCACTGGCGACCAAGCTGGCCGGCTCTTGCGCTGCGAATCGACGACGACGATAAAACGCCCCGCCCACGGCATGATCTGCCGATCGCTTTTCAGCACCCACAAAGACTGGCCGGAATCGACGAGCTGCTGGTATTCCGCGTCGAGAATCCCGTAGTGATCGAGAAACGTGTTCAGCGACGCGGGAATCCGCACGCAGCCCTTCGAATGGCGAATACCGAGCAGCGGTTCTAGCCGATCGGGGTCGGTCGCGTGCATCTGGAAACGCATCTGCGACATGCCGCCCTTGCCCCAGCCGCGTTCGCCCTGCGCCCAGCCGAGGTCGAAAATGCGCATGTCGCGCCGGCCATAACCGCGAATGTGATTTTCGTTCTCCGTGCCCTCGGAGCGGAAATCCATGTTGTCGGGCGTATGTTCAAACACGCCGAGCGGCGTGATGAAGTGGTCGTACTCGCCAGGCCGTCCGGTGGATACCGGCGATGCGCCGATCATCTGCCAGTTGTCGGCGGGCGCTGGGCGGAAGTAAATCAGGAGCGCCTGCACGTTCGCATTGCGATCGACGAGCACCACATACTCGCCCGACAGATTGCCAAGCTCGTTCCCGTTGAGCGCCGTCTCCAGACGGTCGGCGTAAGCACGCTGCTCCGCGACGGGCAGTCTGAGCCGGCGCGTCACGTCCTGCGCGAATACGTCGCGCAGCAGAAACGCGCGGCGCGGATCGACGACGCCGGCCGCGTCGGGCGCGGCGACGGTGGCGGCGTCGATCGCGCCCAATGGTTCGCTCGCGCCATTCCACGCTTTGACCGAAGCGGTCACATTCACCGTATGCGCCGCCGATGTTGCGGATGCAGGCGACTGAGCGGTACCGGACACTGCTGCATGAACCTGCGCCGCCATCGCGCCCGCACCTGCCGATATGACCATTGCGCACATCCACGCGCAAATCCTCAGGCGGTTAAATCCAGGCTGGCCAGGCCGATCTGGGTATCTCATCGCGTCCTGAAACAAACATGATTATTATTGATTGACACGCCGGATCCCGGTGGCGTTCGCTACAAGCGATGTTACGCAGCGAATTGACGCGTGTCGATGAATATACCCTCTAACTTACGACCTCTTCAAAAACGATTGACTATTTCCCCGCAATCGACATATCCGTGAAATGCAATTAATTCGCAATTAAGCTGGTCATTGGAAAATCAGGCCACAAAAGCGAAGGACGATTTCATTCGACGAAAGATCGCCCGAATACGGCGGCACATCCCGATACTCGAGCCCTTTCAAGCGCTTTTTCTCTCGCGAGGACAACAACGATCATGGCTCCATCCGATCCCGCCGCCCGCCAGGCCCGCATCGCGGCCGAAATGCACGTCACCGCTAAATTCGACGCAAGCCGTGAAATCGAGCGCCGGGTCGATTTTCTGGCGAACTATCTGCGCAACAGCCACCTGAGAACTTATGTGCTCGGCATTAGCGGCGGCGTCGATTCGACGACGGCCGGGCGTCTCGCCCAACTCGCGGTCGAGCGTTTGCGGACTAACCATTACGACGCGCGTTTCGTCGCCGTGCGTCTGCCTTACGGAAAACAGCGCGATGAAGCGGATGCACTGGAGGCATTACGTTTCATTCGCGCCGACGAAAATCTGACTATCGATATCAAACCCGCCGCCGATGCAATGCTCGAATCGCTCGATAAAAGCGGTGTGTCGTTCAAGGACGAATCACAGCGGGATTTCGTGCACGGCAATATCAAGGCGCGCCAGCGGATGATCGCGCAATACGCGGTGGCGGGTGCGCGCTCCGGTGTCGTGATCGGCACGGACCACGCGGCTGAATCGGTGATGGGCTTCTTTACGAAGTTCGGCGACGGCGGCGCCGACGTGCTGCCGCTCGCCGGGCTCAGCAAGCGCCGCGTGCGCGCGCTCGCGCATACGCTCGGCGCGCCCGACGCGTTGGCGCACAAGGTGCCGACCGCCGACCTCGAGATGCTGCGGCCGCTTCGCCCCGACGAAGACGCGTACGGGATCCCGTACGACGCGATCGACGATTTTCTCGAAGGCAAGCCGGTCAGCGATACCGTGCGTGACGTGGTCCTGCAGTTTTACAACGCGACGCGTCACAAGCGGGCGCTGCCGTACACCCCGTTCGACTGGCAGGCGTCACCTGATGGGCAATGACGAGGCAGCGAAGCGGGCTCTCAAACGAATAAAAGCGGTGGACCTGCGCGCGACGCCGCGCATGTCCACCGCCTTCGAAAGGAATCGACGTTACTGAGCCGCCTACACCTACGGCGCTCGCTGCTCCGGCGGCGGTTCGTCGCTGAACAGATCGGCGCTCGCTTCGAGCGGCTGGCCACCCAGATGCTTGCCGTGAATCTGCCGCGCGATCACGTCGCCGACATACGGCACGCTCGCGTCGAGTTCCACCGTCGCGTAGGCGTTGGGCTTGCCGGCGTCCACCACCTCGACGTGTTTAGCGTAGTGGCCGAGTTCGCGCTTCAAGAAATCCCGCACGTCCTGCTCGCTGCACGATTCGGCGATATTGCGCACGGTCAGGTTCATGCGGACTACCCTCGCCGTGCCCGGCGCTCAGTCAGTCGGTCAGAGCTGGAGACACGCACCGGTCGCAGCGCGACACGCTGCTTCGTCTGAGGCACGGCCAGTGCGCGAAGTGCGACGACGCCGGTCGCGCCGGCCAATCCGAAAGCGAGCAATGACAAAAAGACGGCCATCGTTCCAATCTCCTGTGCAAATTTCATCCTGTTCTCAGGATAACCCGCTTCGACAGCGAACACACTGTGACGCAGTGTCGTAGGCAACGGCGAAACACCCCGGTCGATGCACTGTACCTGAATCAGTCGCGCCAATCCTGGAAAACTTCGGCTGCTTCAGCACCTTGCATGCCTGGCACGCAGACACACATCGTCAAAGGCATCCTGCGGAGGATGTGAGCAAGGCGGGCTGATCTCGCCGATCAGTTGGCCGCTTGCACGTTCGCCGCGCTCACCCACCACGCATTCTTACCGTGCGGCAGGCGGACCAGCACCGCGGAAGGATCGTCGACGCCGTCGTCGGCGATCTGGCAAACCGGCAGGCCGTCGGGCAGACGCTTCACTTCGCCGGCGGCCTCGAACAGCGCGATTCGCCGCGCATCCAGCGGGCGCAGCTGCCGATACACGTCGAAGCTGAGCGCCGCGGGCACGTCGCCGCGAATCTCCAGTTCATTGGCGCGCGCGCAATGCGCGGTCGCGGCGGCAACCGCGGCTGCGCTGCCGCTCAGGCAGCCGATCGTCAGCGCAACGGCGGCGAGGCGGGAATGGGTCATCGTGTTTCTCCGAAAAAAATGAGGTGCAGCGAACCGTGGTTCCGCGACGACTGCGGCAGCGCGCGGATGCGCTCAACGCTCGCGCTCATGCGCGTCGCCGCGCCGGTTGTCTTCGCTGTCGACGCCGTCGTCGCCAGTCGCGACGTCTAGCCGGCTCACGTCGCACGACGCCTGGCCAAAGCCCGCATACACCGCCGACCAGTTGCCGACGATCGCCGCTTGCGCCTGCGCGAGACTCAGCTTGCCTTCGCAGACACAGTGCTTGAGCATCGCCGCCGCGCGTGCCTTGCGGCGCTCGCCCCGTGGGCCGGCCCACGGCAATAGATCGAGATTGGCCGGCGCATCGGGCGATCCGCCGAGCATGATCGGCACGTGCCGGTCGAGCGCAAACGCGGCGCTGTCATCCACATCGATGCCGCGCGCGGCAAGCATGCGGTCCTTGTGCGCCATCAGTTCGTCGAACGGCGGCGCGACGGTTTCCGCATAACCGGGGCGGCAAATCGTCCGGCCGATCGATTGCTGGGTGACGCGGTCGTCGAGGACGTCGCTCGGCTGCGCGGCGGCGTCCCCGATGTGCAGCGCGAGCAGTGCGCCGACGGTTACGAACAGCGCACGATGTGTGATGCGCGCGCGCGGTCGAACCACGCTCTTGCGCCCGAGCCGCGGCGCGTTGGCCGCGTCATTGCTGCTGGTGATGTCGCGGGAAAGACCCCGCCGATGCGTGTCTGCGATGCCTGCGTTCATTCGTCTGCGCGCCGGCGGCACGCGGTAGTTCAATTCGCAAGGCAATTAAAACACATTCAATCTGGATGAGTACAAAAGCCCGACATGGCAGCGCACCGTTTGCCGGCTCGCGGCGACCGCCGCGAGCCAGAGCAGACCGGCACGACGCGACGTCGCGATGTCGCGACGCCCCGCCACCGCCGCTACTTCGCCACCCGCGCCTGCAATGCGCGGATCCGCCCGAGCGCCTGCGCGTCCGACACCGTCTCTTCGTACATCTTTGCGAGGTCGGCTTTCAGCGCGGTGCGCGAACCGCCGTCGAGATACACCATATGCCCCGATGGATAGAACCGCGCCGACAGGTTCTGCCGCACCTGCTGACTGACCAGCGGCATCTGCTGCAGGTCGAGCACGGTTTGATAGAACGGCGTGACGAAATCGAAGAACCCGTTCGCCGACAACACCTTCAGGTCGGGATTGAGCGCCATCACGGCCGCAAGGTCGCCGGCCGTGTACAGAATGATGTTGCCTGTCGAGTCGACGCCCTTCTGCGCGCCGGTCGGATCGATATGGCTGAAATCCCAGTACTTGAAGGCCTGATCGTTGAGGTCGGTGAACGACGAGTTCGACGTGTACTTCAACTGCTCGTTCAGATACACGTTCCACATCGTCGTGTAGACGCCGCTGACCGCGGTCATCGTCGGATCGTTGCCGCCGGAGTTCGGGTCGATCTTGCCGGCGATGCCGGTGTCGATCGCGGTCACGCGGCCGTCGTAAGCGCCGAGCGCGAGGCCTTGCGACTTCAGCAAGGTGGTCAGGAACAGCGAATTGCCGCGGCTGTCGTAGCCGGCGATGTCGAGGCTCCACGCGAGCAGTGTCGTTTTGTCGATGCCGGTGTATTCGCTGAGTTTTTCGACGGTCGCGGTGTCGGTGGTCGGGAACTTGCGCAGCGCGGCCAGGTAGTCGGTGCGCGCGAACTGCGCGACCTCCTCGGCGAACGTGCCGAGATCGGTGGGCCGCGGCGCGACGCCGAGTTTCTTGTGATACCACGCGTCCGCGGCCGCCGTGGGCAGCGCGCCGACCGGGTTGCCCGACTGCGTGTAATCGAGAATCGAAGACTGCAGCGTCACCCCGTTCAGATCGACGCCATCCTCGTGCAGCCGGTACGCGAGCACGCAGCTGCGCGCCGTGCCGTAGGACTCGCCGAACAGATACTTCGGCGAATTCCAGCGGTTGTTTTTGGTCAGAAACCGCTTGATGAACTGCTTGATCGAGTCCGCGTCCTGATCGACGCCCCAGAAATCGCGATTCTTCTTCGGCGCGATCGCCGCCGAATAGCCGGTGCCGACCGGGTTGATGAATACGAGGTCGCTTTTGTCGAGCAGACTGTCCGGATTGTCTTCGAGGGAATACGGCGCCGGCGGCGTGAAGCCCGGCATCGACGTCTTGATGCGGCGCGGCGCGAACGAGCCGAGCAGCACGAATACCGACGACGATCCCGGCCCGCCGTTATAGAAGAACGTGACCGGCCGCGTCTCTTCCTTCTGGTTGTCCTGCGTGAAAGCGACGTAGAACATCCTCGCCGACGGCTGCGAGCTGCTCGGATCGACGATCACCAGGTGGCCCGCGGTCGCCGTGTAGTTGATGTTGTGCCCGCCGATGGTCACCGAATGATGCGTGATCGCGGCCGTCTCGACCGTATCGGTAACCGAGTCGTCCGGGCCGTTGCCGTAGGCGACCGGGTCGAAGAACGGCTGGTCGCCGGCTTTGTGCGGGGTGCTCGTGGCGGTGGACGCGCCGGCCGAGGCCGTGGCGTGCGTGTTGTGCGGCGAATGCTGGCTACCGGAAGCTGATTCTGTATTCGTCATGATCGCTCCAAGGGTTGTTTTATTGCCGTGCGTCCTCGTTCTTACGTCTTGTTGTTGTGTGATGCGCTGTGTTGCAGACTATAGTGCGCCCGCCACCTTCCCGCCATTGGGACTGCCCAGCCCCGTGCAGGCGTCCCACCCCTTGGACGCCGCAAAACTGCCGTTGTTGCCCTCGGTGATGTCGTTGCACACGCCCGTCGCCTTGTACAGTTTCGCGTTGACGAAGCCGACCGGCTGTCCCTTCGCCGCGTTGATGCGCGCGATCAGCCCGGCCCACAGCGGCGCGACTGCGCTGGTGCCGCCTACCACCGTTTGGGTTCCGTCGACCAGCACGTCGTAGCCGGTCAACGGCGAGGCATCGCCCGCGACGTCCGGCACGCCGCGCCCGCTGAGCGGCTGGCTGCCGCCGCCCGTCGTCGCGGCCGACAAACCCTGCTGCCATGCCGGCACCGGAAACGCGGTGCTGATGCCGCCGCCGCTCGCGCCGCCCTGCGCGCCGTCGTTCCACACGACCTCGCGCGTGATCGCCGAACCGGACGCGCTCAGTTGCGTGCCGCCGCAGGCGAGCACGTACGGGCTCGACGCCGGGAAGTCGACCTGGTCGCCGCCGCCCGAGCCGTCGCTCGACCCGCTGTCGCCCGACGCCGCGCAGATCGTCACGCCGAGCGCCGCCGCCGATTGCAGCACGCTGTTGAGCGCATTCATCGACTGGCTGGTCCAGACCGACTCCGGTGCGCCCCAACTGATCGAAATGACCGACGGCTTATTGGTCGTGTCGTGCACCGCGCGGCTCACCGCGTCGATGAAGCCGGCGTCGCTGTTCTGTGTGAAGTACACGGCGATGGTCGCGCGCGGCACGAGCGCACCGACGATCTCGATGTCGAGCGTAACCTCGCCGTCCGGCCCGTTCGGGTCGCCGCTCGGGTTGTTGCCGGCCTGATCGACACCGACCGCGGTCACGGTCGGCTCGCTGACGCCGAGGCTCGAGAAATAGGTCTTCAGGTCCGACGTGTTGTAGCCGCCGCCGAGCTCGATGATGCCTACGCACTGGCCGCCGCCGTCGCCCTGCGGAAACTGGTAGAGCGACGCGAGCTGCGGCGGCGTGAACGACTCCTGCTGCGCGCGCGCCGCGACGAACGGCGGCCGGATACGGAAGTGCGGTCGCGCCTGCGGCCGGTTGTCGAGCCCTAGCACCGCCTCGACGACGCCACGCAGATCGTCCGGCACGCTGATCGTGCCGGTGCGGCCACGGAACTGGCCAGCCGTGTGGTGCTGGTAGCGTTCGAGCTTCACCTCGAACGCGCTCTGGAATTGCGCGATCGTGCCGCTCAGCAGCACCGAGCGCGCCGCCGGGTCCTCGCGCACGACGGCGAGCCCATGCGCGGCCGCAAACGCGCGGACCTTCGCGATGTCATCGGGCGCGGCGCCGTAGTCCTGGGCGAGCGCCTCGCGCGACAGCGGCTTCACGCTCGCGTCGCCGGCTTCGATGCGTTTCATCAACGCGTCGAACTGCGCCTGCTGCTGGCGGCGCAGCATCACGAAAACTTCGATCCGCTCGGCGGGATCGCATTGCCCGATGACGGTGCTGCCCTGCGCGACCTTACGCTCGCTGCCTGGCAATGGATGCTTGGTGACCATGGTGTCGACTCTCCTGTTAGCGTGGCTTCGCAGACGGTCAGCCACGCGCCTGCACGAAGCACATCGTTTGCGCGGTACGCGGCAGGGGTTGTTCAAGAACTTCGTCCAAGCGTCCGACCAAGGCATTCGAACACAGTTCCGACGCGTGCGGCAGTCGTCCGAATGGCTAATGCGCGGCGCGGATGGGACACGCTATGATGCTGGAGCGGCATTCCCGCCGTTTCAGTGCCGCGCGCGCCGCCCGCGCGCACGATCGAGAAATCAGAGGAACCCATGTCAATTTCGATGTCTCAAGCATCACTGCCTGTGCTGATTCGCGGCCTCACCAACCTGCAGGCCATCCTCGGCAAGGCCGAGGCGCATGCCGCCGCGAAGCAGATCGAACCGTCGGTGTTCACTAATGCCCGGCTCGCGCCGGACATGCTGCCGCTCGTGCGCCAGGTGTATATCGCGAGCGATACCGCCAAGGGTTGCGCGGCGCGCCTCGCCGGCGTCGAGCCGCCGAAGTTCGAGGACGTCGAGCAGACTTTCGATGAACTGCGGGCCCGTATCCAGAAGACGATCGATTACCTGAAGGAATTCAACGAGGCGCAGATCGACGGCTCGGAGAGCCGCACGATCACGCTGAAATTGCGGCCGGGGCCGATCGAGTTCACGGGAGCGTCGTATCTGTTCGGTTTCGTGCTGCCGAACTTCTTTTTCCACGTGACGACCGCGTACGACATCCTGCGTCATAACGGTGTCGAGCTCGGTAAGCTCGACTATCTGGGCGGGATGCAGCAGTAATGGGAGCGGGCGGGTCGTCGAAAGCGGCGCCCCGTTCACGCGTGCAGGCGCGGCTGGAATGCGATCACCGCCATGCCGGCCAGCGTCAGCGCGGCGCCCGCCGCGTCCCACAGAGTGGGGCGCACCTCGTCCACGACCCACAGCCACGCGATCGCGACCGCCACGTAGACGCCGCCGTATGCCGCATACACGCGGCCCGCGGCGGTGCCATGCAGCGTCAGCAGCCAGGCGAACAGCGCGAGGGTTGCCGCGCCTGGCAGCAACAGCCACGCCGAGCCGCCCTCCTTTAGCCAACGCCAAGGCAGGTAACAGCCGAGGATCTCGGCAATAGCGGTCACGACATACAGCAGGAAAGTTTTCATCGACGCACGTGAGAAGGTGGTTGTGTCGCCGCGCGTGCGCGCGGACGCTGCGCGGTCGGCTTTATTAACACAATCACCTGGCATCGTGCGCGCTGCACGTGCGACAGTCGCGCTACTTCAACTCCAACGGCCACCGGTCATGAGCATTGCGTCACCCTGTGTCGATATCTGAGCATCGCAAGAAAAATATCGAGGACCGGCCGCGGCGCGAGCGCAAGCTGAAGAAGTGAGCGGCGGGCGGCGCCGGTCGGCCGCTCACGCAGTCTCACGCCGGCCTCGAGTCTCAATCCAGCGAAAGCCGCAGCGCGAAGCCGATCAACGCAGCCGAAAACGTCCAACGTTGCAGCGTTTGCGCCAAAGGATGGGCGCGCATCCAGTTGGCGATGCGGGCGGCGCCGATCGCATACAACGCGTCGAAGCATGCGCCGATCGCGAGCAGCACGACACCGAGTTCGATCATCTGCCACGCCACCGGCCCCGCTTCCGGCCGCACGAATTGCGGCAACAGCACCGAGCAGAACAGTAGCGCCTTCGGGTTGAGCAGATTCGTCAGCAGACCTTTGACGAACGCGGTCCGCAACGGCCGCGCGCCTCTATCCGCATCGCTCGAAGGAGTGGATTCCACTCGCGACGCGCCGGCCGCTTGCCTGTCGCGTGCACCGGCGGGCAATGCGAACCCGGGCGAGCGGAAAATCTGAATCCCGATCCACGCGAGATAGACCGCGCCGGCATAACGCACCGCGTCGTACAGCCACGGCGCGTTGCGCAGCAGCGCCGCCATGCCGCACGCCGATAGCGTCACGTGCGTCGCGCGCGACACGCCGAGCCCCGCTGCGGCCGCGAAGCCGCTGCGCACGCCGCGCGCGATGCTGGTTTGCAGGATCAGCGCCATGTCGGGCCCGGGCACCGCATAAACGACGATCAATGCCGCCACGTAGACGGCCAGCAGGTGAGCGGAAATCATCGGAGCCTCCTTGTTGTTCGAGGCTCCATCTTGCTATCGAAAGCGGAGCGTTTGCTGGCGATTTTCGGCCCAGACCAATCAGCAAATAGCGGAATACGCTAAGATTTCAAGATCTAATGGCGTCTTCCCCCCAACCCGCAGCAAGCACCTTCCGATTATGTCCGCCGACGATCTCGACAAAACTGACCGCGCGATTCTCGCCGCGCTGCAAAACGACGGCCGCATGTCGATCGCGCGTCTCGCCGACATGGTCGGCCTCAGCGAAACGCCGTGCGCGCGGCGTCTGAAACGTCTGGAGAACGATGGTTACATCGACCGTTATCGCGCGGTGCTGTCGCGCGCCGGGCTCGGTCTGGGCGTGGTCGCATTCGTGCTAGTGCGCTTCGCGGTGCACGACCGCGTGGTGTCGACGCGCTTCGAGCGCGAGGTGCAGGCCATCCCGCGTATCCTGTCGTGCCACAACGTGTCGGGCAGCGCCGACTACATCCTGCAGATCGTCGCGCGCGACCTCGACGACTATGGCACCTTCATGCGCGATGAACTGCGCAGCTTGCCGGGCGTGACGTCGGTGGAATCGGCCTTGTCGTTGCGCGAAGTGAAAGCGTTTGGCGGTCTGCCGCTGTCCTGAACGCGAACGTGGCATAGTCACCCCTTTAGTCCCCTTTAGGAGCGGCGCGAGCCGCCCCGACGACCCCGGAGTTCTCATGGATCACGACAAGGCGCGAGCCGAAGAAACCGCCGCAATGGAACGCGTGTTGACCGCCACCAAGCGTGTGCAGACGGCGTTCGAGTCGCTGCAATCACAATTCCCGCCCGCAGGCAGCGGCAAACCCTCGCAATTTGCGTTGCAGACTTTCGACGCCGCGCTGCAGGAACTCGAAGACGCGCAAGCCGCGTTCGACGAACTGCTCGGCGATCTGCTCGACGGCAATCGTTGAGTGTTAGCGAGCGGCTGGCCGGCGCCCCGCCCGCCGGCTCGCATGCCTGGCGCCGCCGCCCGCGCCTCAACGCGCATCCGTCTCCACGACCGCCTCGCAGAGAATCGGAAAGTTGATCGAGTTCGCGATGTAGCACTTCTGATGCGCGACGTGATGCAGATGCATGGCCTGCTCGACGTCGCCGCCCGCGCGGATCGTCACGCGCGGGCGCAGCACGATCTGCGAAAAGCGGCCTTCGTGACCGGAATCAAGCATCGTGCCTTCGGCGTCGTCGCGATAGTCGAGCACCACGATGCCCGCGTCCGAGCACAGATGCAGGTACCACAGCTTGTGACACGCGCTCGCCGACGCGACCAGCAGGTCCTCGGGATTCCAGCGCGTCGCGTCGCCGAGAAACGCCGGGTCCGACGAGCCCGGAATGTCGGGCTTGCCGCTGGAAGAAATCACGTGGTCGCGGCCGTAGTCGCGGTAGCCGGAGGTGCCGCTGCCGCGGTTGCCGGTCCATTGCACCGATACGCGGTACTTGTGCTCGCCGTGTGCCATTCCCTTCCCCTGTGGTCGGATCGGATCTGCATTCTATCCGCCGCCCTAGCGCGGCGGCGCCGCGCGGCCGGTCACGTTCGGCGCGCGCGGGTCGGGACTCATGTAGAGCGCCGTGCCGTTCGCGCGCATGTTGTTGAGTGCGCCGCCCGAGCCGGTCGCGCCACCGGCGCCGAGCCCATACGAGCCACCCGCCGACATGCCCGGCCCCGGCATCGCACTCGGACTGACGCCGGTACCGATGCCCATTGCGCCGCCGGCAGCCGCATTGCCGCTGTCCGCGCCGGTGCCCGCACGAGTTCCGGCTTGGCTGCCGCCAGGATTGCCCAGTTGCTGAGCCTCGACCGTCCCCGCGCCCCCCACCGTCAAAAGCGTCACGAGCAACGCCGACCATACGATCCCACCGGTTGCTGTCTTCATAGCTCCCCCAAGCGCATCGATCCGCCGAGCCACGATATCTATTCTGAGCCGATCGCCCGACCGCTGCAGAAGCGCCGCCCCCGCCCGCGCCCACCGTTTGCCCGTGCGCGTTATGATCGATCGTCACGCCCGAGAACCGCCGATCGCGCACGATGGAGCACGCCTACAGCCACCTTTTGCATCTGCTCGCCGGCCACTCGACGTGGATGCTGGCGGTCGTGTTTCTCGCCGCATTTTTCGAATCCATCGCGGTCATCGGCACCTTCGTTCCCGGCAGCACCGCGATGTTCCTCGCCGGCGCGCTGACCGGCACCGGCTCGCTGAGTCTTGCCTGGGTCTTCGCGTGGGCGATCGTCGGCGCGGTTGCCGGCGACGGCGCCAGCTTCTGGCTCGGCGATCGCTACAAGGAGCGCATTGTCACCCTGTGGCCGTTCCGCGCACACCCCGGCGTACTCGACGCGGGCCAGCGCTTCTTTCTGAAGCATGGCGCGAAGAGCGTCGTGCTCGCCCGCTTCATCGGCCCATTGCGGGCGATCGTGCCGGTCGTGGCGGGCATGATGGGCATGCGGCCGCTGCGCTTCCTCGCGATCAACGTGCTGTCCGCGCTGTTGTGGGCGCCCGCGCACATTCTGCCCGGTGTCGTGTTCGGCGCATCGGTGCTGCTCGCGGGCGCGGTGTCGTTCCGGCTCGTCGTGATCATCGCGATGCTGGTGTGCATCGTGTGGCTCAGCTTTCGCGGCGCGGGGTTCCTCGTATCGCACGCGAATGCGTGGTCGAGCGCGGCGGGCCGTCATCTCGGCAGCTGGGCATGCCGACATCCGGGTCCGCTCGGCCGCATCGCGCGCCGCATGCTCGACCCCGACACGCCCGATGCGACCCATCTGCTCGCGACGTCGCTGATCGTGCTGGTGGCCGGCGCGCTTTTCTTCGGGGTCCTTGAAGACGTCGTCAGCGGCGATCCGTTGACCACCATCGATCTGTCCGTCTATCACTTCCTGCAATCGGTGCGCACGCCGTGGGGCGACACGGTACTCGCGGCGCTCGGGACGCTCGGCAGCGGCATCACGCTGCTCGCGCTGGTCGTCACGGTTGCGCTGTGGATGGTATTGGAGCGGCGCTGGCGCACGATCACCTACTGGCTCGCCGCGGTCGTGTTTTCGCAGCTGCTGATTCTCGGCCTGCAACTCGCGATGCGCCGCGCGCCGCCCAATGAGTTGATGACAGGCCACTTCGTGTTTCCGAGCAATCACGTCGCCGCGACGGTGATCGTCTACGGCTTTCTCGCGTTCCTCCTCGCGCGTCGGGTCGACAAGCTCGAAGGCATGCTGGTTGCCGGAGCGAGCATCATCGTCGTGATCGTGGTCGCGCTCGCGGGCGTGTACTTTGGCCGCTACTGGGTGTCCGACGCGATCGGCGGCGCGGCGCTCGCCTATGTGTGGGTCGCGCTGATCGCGCTGACGGCGATCTGGCGGCATCCGCGGCCGCCGCCGCCGCGCCGTTTCATGCCGCTCGTGGTGCTCGCGGTGGTCGTGCTCAGCGTCGGCCTGCAGCTCGGCGTCGCCATGCCGGCGCCGCCGAACAGCGCGCCGCAACCACCACCCGTGCAGTTCACGCAGGCGCAGTGGAAACACTCCGAGTGGCAGCGGCTGCCGTGCTATCGCTCCGACATGGGCGGCGATCGCAAGGAGCCGCTGACACTGCAATGGGTCTCCGAACCCGCTTCGATCCGCGAGCTACTGCGCGCGCGAGGCTGGGTCGAGGGCACCGACGTGTCCGCGCACAGCCTGCTGTCGCTCGCTTCGCCCGACGTCGCGGCGATGTCGCTGCCGGTGCTGCCGAAGCTGAACAATGGCGTGCCGTCGTCGCTGGTCTTCATGCGGCCGGGCGAATCGCGCGAGGAACGTTACGTGCTTCGTTTCTGGCCGAGCGCCTACGCGGTCGGCAACGGCACCGCCGCGGCGCCGCTGTGGGTCGGCGCATTTGCACACGAGAGGCTGACGCGGCCGTCGTGGCCGCTGAACATTCTGCGCATCGACCGCAATGGAACTCCGATCGACGCGCGCACCAGCCTGGGCGAAGAACTCGGCGCGACGGTCCTCGCGGAAGTCGATTGTCACGGCGTGCCGGTGTCGCTGCTGGTCTCGCCGATGGAATGAGCGTCACATGCAGGCTACTTAGGCAAGCCCCGACTCAACGACTCGATAAAGGAGACAACCGTGGGCCGCTTTTCGACCGAACAACTCGATGATTGCGCAGCGACGTTCGAACGCGACGGCATCGTCGTTCTTCGCCAGCACTTCCCGAAGGCGACGCTGCTCGCATGGCGCGACGCGTTCGCGCCATTGCTGCAACAGCAGATTGCCGCGCGGGCGACCGCCGTGCGTGGCGAAAACCGGCACTACGTCACACTGCCGTTCACGGGGGTCTTCGCCGATCAGTCGATCTTCTGTGATCCGGACGTGCTCGGCATCGTCGAGCGCGTGGCCGGCGACGATCCCGTGATGTGCCAGCTGGCCACCGACACGCCGTTGAACGGCTCGACGTATCAGGAGATTCATCGCGACACACCCGCGCTGTTCGACGGCGAAGCGGAAACCCCGTCGTTCCAGCTCGCGGTCAACTTTCCGTTATGTGAGGTCACGCTCGAGAACGGCCCATTCGAAACGACGCTCGGCACGCATCGGATGCGCTCCGACGACGCGCTGAACGCGTGGCGCGACGGCCACCTGCCGTTGCATGCGATCACGATGGAACTCGGCGACGTGATGATTCGCGACGTGCGCGCGCTCCATCGCGGCACGCCGAACCGGACCGACCTGCCGCGTCCGATGGTCGTGATCGGCTATAGCCGCAACTGGTATTTCCGACCGGAAGTCCACATCGACGTACCCGAAGCCGTCTATGCGCAATTGACGTCACGCGCGAAGCGACTACTGCGCCATATGCCGCGCGTGAGCGAACTCGACAAGGCGGGCGCGCCGGAGCAATACCGGAAATTCGCCTATTGAAGCGGGCTTTCAACTGTCGCATTGATTGGGCAACGATTTGCCGGGCAATCGAATCGCGAATCGCCACGCAATGGTCATAAGCGAAAAGTGCGCCCCGCCTAACGGATATATCAACGCGCGAATCATCCGCGATTTAACATTTAAAGCTCCGTTGCGCAAATGCAACGACACGACGCTATTCCGACGCTGTTCCCGTCGCTATTCGCATCGCTAGCGCGGCAGGTCTTTTTCCACTCGCGCAATTCCTAATAGCACTGGCAGAATGAGCGAAAAAGCGGATAGCGGGAACCGGCGTGGATGGCGGTTTCCGCAATCAAAACGCGGACCCTGATTTTCTATCCAACTGCATGCTTTGGCGCTATCGTCTCATTGCGACCTGACTCGTAGACCAATAGGAGCTCCGTGTGCGGAATCGATTGATGTCTCGCGTGAAGAAAAACCGCCAGTCTGGCGTTCGCAGCCATCGCTCGCGCGTTTTCCGATTGTCGTCGAGTCCGCTTTCCGGCTCATTTTCCAAACTGCTCCCCAGCCTATCGGTTTGCATTAGTGCGCTGGTGCTCGGCAGCTACTCTGCGTATAGCGTCGCCGGGGTTTCCATATTGCGTCCGCCGCGCGAAGCGAGGTCCGACGAACCGCTTGTCGTGACGATCGTCTACACCGGCGACGCACCCTCCGGCACGTCGGTCGACGTGCCTCGCACCTTGAGCGTCACGCTGACCAACGGCGAGGCCCTGCCAAGGGCCGTACTGCTCACCCGCGCATCCGGCGCACCCGAGCATGTCCGGCTAGCGGCCGGCGAGATGAAGGCGGTCAGCTATAGCGCGCCATGGCCCGATTGGGCGCGCGGTGCGCTTCGCATCGACGTGCCTGGCGTCGACGTATCACCTTCGGTAGTCCTGCTCACGCGCATGCCTCGCAACGCGGCGACGGCCAGCGCCGCAACAGCGGCGCCCGCGTCTGCGGCGGCGGTTGCGTCCGCATCCGCACCGGTCGTGAGCGCGCCAGTCGAAGGGCCGATGGCCGGCAACGAGTCGATCGCCGCGCAAGTGCCGCCTTCGACCGTGAAGCCCTCGAATTCCTTGGTGCCGGACCTCGGCACCTTTCTCGTAGGGCGATTTTCGTTCTACCAGCCCACCTACTTCGCCGACGGCTGGGACTCGTCGGAAAGCGGTCTCGCCAAATTCCAGGTCAGCTTCAAATTCCGCTTCGTACTGCCCGATGATCCGCGTTCACGCGGTTTTCTCGACAACCTTTATTTCGCCTACACGCAGACTTCTCTGTGGGATATCCGCGGGCATATGAACCCGTTCTACGATACGAGCTACATGCCCGCTCTTTTCTACTACCTGGAGGACACCGGGTGGAGGACCAGCTGGTTCACCCGGATGGGCATCGAGTCGGGCTACGAGCACGAGTCGAACGGGACCGCCGGTCCCGGGTCGCGTGGCATCGACTATGTCTACATCAAGCCGATCTGGGATTTTGGCGACCTCAACGCCAACCACCTGACCATCGAGCCGAAAATCTACGCCTACACGCACAAACAGGACACGAATTCGGATATCGCCAACTATCGCGGCTATGTCGACCTGCTCGTCAAATACGGCAGCCCGGATGGCTGGCAGCTCGCGACCACGTTGAGAAAGGGCACGAAATCGACCTATGGAAGCGTCGACGTACAATTTACCTACCCGCTTGCCAAGATGTTCGGCAGTGCATGGGGCGGGTATCTGTTTCTAAACTATTTCAACGGCTACGCGGAAGATCTTCTCTCTTACAACCAGCACCGCTGGGCCGCGCGCATTGGCTTCGCCGTGTCGCGCTGACGCATGACGTTGTCCTCTTTGGGCGCCGGGCCAGATGTACTCGGCGCCTTTGCGCGACACGAGTTACATGCAGGACAGCGGTTACGTATGGCTCGGCTTCTTTAGCGGTTATGGCGAGAACATTCTCGACTACAACCAGCATCGCTGGATTGCGCGAATCGGCTATAGCATCACACGCTGATCCGGTATTCGCGGGAGATGCAAGCAAAGGGCCGCCGAGCGGCCCTTTTGCCATTCGAGGACGGCGCACGACGTGCCGTAATACATCGAAAGTCCTGCCGTAATTCTTTCAAAGATTGCCCAGAGCCGATTCCCACCCGGCGGGCAACCCGTCTTGAACCCGCTCGTGAATGCTGTGTGCACGAACAGACGGGCATATCGGTGCGGATTTCTCTAGAGTTGAAGGGTCGCCGGTCCAACCGGCTGGCCACGCCGCGCGCTGACTTTTCCAGCGTCTAATCAAAACCAAGGAAAAACCAATGAAGACCGCTCTCCTTAAAGACCTGTCGACCGTTTCAAACGAGCCAACCGGACTTCTTTTGCATCGGAATAGTGCACCGCTTGCGCTCAAGCACGAAATTCACCCGGAACAGATCCGCGATAGCCTTCCGGCCCGTCAGGGGGGAGTCGGCTTTCTGTTTCACGCGACCGATTGGGAGACCCTTTCATTTTCTTTTCACAACGTTCGCGAACGCAGCGAGTCGTTCGAAGAAGAGTTGTGGAAGACCAAGCCTTTCATCGCATCGCCGATCTATTCGGGCTCGCAGGTGATCGGCGCGAATATCGCCTGCCCGGTGCCGCTCGAAATGTGGCTCGGCAGCCCGCGCGGCATCAAGCGCTTTCGGGCGACGCAATTCTTTCCGGCGCTGGAGCTCGCCAGAAAGGCGGGCTTGAACATGGTCGCGATGGGCGCGTCGACGCCGTACGCATGCAACTACGGGGCGCTGCCCCGGCCTGTCAAGCCGCCTCACATCACGACCGGCCACGCGGCGACCGCGGCGATGCTGAAGGACTGGGCGATGCATTGCTGCGAACAGCTCAGCCTCGAATTCGGCAACACGAAGCTCGCGCTGTTCGGCGCGGCCGGCCGGCTCGGCACGACGGTCGCGAAGTATCTGCTGTACAAGGATGCGCCGAAGGAACTGGTGCTGATCGATCTGCCGGACAAGATCAACCTGCTGACCGATCAGGCGAACGAGCTGCTCGCGTCGGACCTGCTCGGCAAATCGAAAGTCTCGGTGCATACGTTCAGCCCGGACACGCCGCTCCCTGACTTCGACGGCGCGATCCTCGCGAGCAGCACGAGCGTGCCCTACCTGAGCGCCGCCGATCTCAAACGCGCGCAATTCTGGATCGACGATTCGCATCCGCGCGCCGCCAGCGTCGAAGCGGAACTCGCTTCTCGCGGTCATACGCTCTATATTGAATGTTTCGCGCGTGGGCCCGCTGAACTCGACACCGCTTTCCCGTTCAGGCTGCCGTCCACCCGCGACTGCTATACCTGCTTTGCCGAAGGATATTCCGCGTGGCAAGAAGGCATCGCATCCGATTTCATCATCGGTAGCCCGCCCGTGTGGTCGGTCTCTTATACTCATGGTCTTCTGAGGAAGTACGGCTTTTCGGTCGGACCGTTTCACGGCAAGAACGGCGATTCGCTCGCCGAAGGCGTGGAAGCACAGCAATTCAATACGCATGAAATGATGGGTTCCTGATGAACTCGGAGGCCTGATGGCGAGACCGCGCGAAAGCATGCGGGATATGCTGGAAAGAAGCAGGTTCGCGATTCGATGGGGAGGCGCACTCGGCCTCCTGTGTCACCCCATCTATTACATCGTCTGGACCTACATCCTTCCGCAGCCTTACGACAACCTGCTGCTGCGGCTCAGCGCGGCGGCCGTCTGCGTTCCGCTGCTGTTCCAGGCGCGCTGGCCGAGGCGCTACAACCCCGCTCTGCTGATCTACTGGCATTGCTGCCTGATTTACGTGCTGCCGTTCGTCTGCACGTTCCTGACCGTCAGAAACGGCTTCTCCACGATGTGGATGATGACCGAGGTCATGATGATCTTCATTCTGGCGCTGTGTATCGACAACCCGCTGCTGCTGATAACGTGCATCGGTATCGGCGTGTTTTCCGGCGGCCTTGCCGGCGTGTTGAGCTCGCCGACGCCGGTCGTTCTCAGCGCCGAGGACAAGTCCAACCTCGCGCTGCTGCCGGTGGTCGTGCTGTGCAGCATGGCGTTCAGCCACGCGATCAGCAAGGGACGCATCTTCGTCGAAAAGAACCGCGCGTTGCAGGCGCTCGCGGGTTCCATCGCGCACGAGATGCGCAATCCGCTGAGCCAGTTGCGGCACGTGCTCGACCGCGTCGAGGAAGCGTTGCCCTCGGCGAACAAGGCGGGCGCGGCGCCGACGCTCACCGACGGCACGGCTTCGCTGATGTACAACCATCTCGCGCAGGGCCAATTGTCGATCGAGCGCGGCCTGCGCATCATCGCGATGACGCTCGACGAAGTCGCCGCGAAATCGATCCGCCCGGACAGTCTCAGCTACCTGCATGCCGGCGCGACCACGCGCAAGGCGCTCGCCGAATACGGCTTCGACAACGACAAGGAACGCGCGAAGGTGAGCGTCGTCGTCAACCGCGACTTCGTGTTCAAGGTCGACGAGACGGTTTATCTTTTCACGCTGTTCAACCTGATCAAGAACGCGCTGCATCACATCGTCGCGTATCCGCAGGCGACGCTGACATTGACCGTCGATAGCGACTCGGTGATCGTGCGCGACACCGGCCCCGGCATCGCGGCGGAGATCCTGCAGCATCTGTTCGAGCCGTTTCGCACGGCCGGCAACTCGGGCGGCACCGGGCTCGGGCTCGCGTACTGCCAGCGCGCGATGCGCGCGTTCGGCGGCAGCATCGACTGCGAATCGGAACTCGGCAAGTTCACCGCATTCACGCTGCGCTTTCCGCCGGTGGCGGCCGACGAGGTCGCCGAGCACGAGCGGCGCCTGTTCGAACGCGCGATGCCGGCGTTCAAGGGCAAGCGCGTGCTCGTCGTCGACGACGACGCTACGCTGCGCGCCCGCACCCGCCGCCTGCTGACGAAGGCGGGCGCCTATGTCAGCGAGGCGTCGGGCGGCGAGCTTGCGCTCGCCACGCTGCGGCGCGCGCCGCTCTACGACCTCGTGCTGATGGACATCAGCATGCCCGATCTGGACGGCTATGCGACGACCGAGCGCATCCGGGCCGACCGGGACTGCCCGAACCGCAACGTGCTGATCGCCGCCTATACCGCCGAACCGGGCAACGCGGTGCGGCTGCGCGCGCGGCGCGCCGGCATGGACGAGATCATCGGCAAGACGTCGAGTGTGCAGGAGCTGATCACCGCGGTGCAGGCCCTGTTCGACAACGGCGCGCGGCATCAGCCGGGCGAGCTGCCCGATGGCTTCGCCGGCAGAACCTTCGTGATCGCCGACGACGACACCTACAGCCGGCTCGTCGCGAAGGCTTATCTGGAGCGCTGCGGCGCGAGCGTCATCGAGGCCGATCACGGTCAGGCGGTGCTGACCAACCTGCACGAAGACGGCTTCATCGACGCGATCCTGATGGACGTGAACATGCCGGGCATGAACGGCATCGAGACGACGAAGTCGATTCGCGCGCGCACCGATGCCTACGCGACGCTGCCTGTCATCGCGCTGACCAGTCACACCGATCCCGCAGCGGTGCAGGCCTGCCTTGCCGCCGGGATGAACGAGGTGTTGATCAAGCCGGTGCAAGCCGGCTCGCTGTACGCATGTCTCGCACGGCAGTTCGGCACACGCGGCGCGCCGATTGCGGACGCTCCGTCTTCACAACGAATCACGAAAACCGCGGGCGAAAGCGCGCAAACGGATTTTGCGGCGACGCCAGTGACATTGGCCCCCACTGCGAGCGCGCACGCGGCCACCCCCATCGCTGAAGAAAGCCTGCTCGACGAACCGCACCTGGAAGAACTGGTCTCCCTCGATCTGCTCGACGAATCGTTCCTGAACGGCATCGAACAGATCCGCTCGCTCGTCGCGCGGCTCGCGGCAAACAGCGCGGCTGTCGATATCAAGGCGACGCACGCGAGCTTGCATGCGCTGCTTGGCGTCAGCGGCAACATCGGCGCGAAGGCACTGCATCGCTACGCACGACAGATCTATCCACGCGTGATCGGCGGTGAGTGGCCGGTGGAAACTGACTGGCTCGTCCAGATCCGCACGCTGGGCGCGCGCTCGACCGACGCGTTGCAGCGATATTACGCGTCGGCGAAAGGCCCGCGCGACCATCGCGATGCACTGAGCGATTGAGCGCGCGCACCGCCGCCGTCAGAACTTGTGCAGCACGCCGATCGCAACCGCCAGCTGGTTCGCGCCGGTCTTCACGGTCGTCGTCGCGACCGAAGTCGCCCATCCCGTCGCACTCAGCGCGGCCTTCGAGCTGTTGATCACATAGGTGATGTCGGTGTACAGCGCGGTGCGCTTCGACAGCCAGTAGTCCGCGTTGACGCCGGTGCTCAATGCGTGCGCGTCGACGTGGCGATACGCGTGGTAGTAAGTCGCGGCTGCGAGGTCCAGCGCCGGCGTCGCCTTGTAGCGCACGCCCGCGAACGCCATCGACTGCGGCGGCGATGCGGTGAGCGTCGACGGGACATCGTTCAGCAGCAATTCGTAGCCGCCGTACAGCGTCGCCTTGCCGATCGCATACGAACCGCCGGCCACGTAGCGCCGCTCGCTATCGCCCGATGTCGCGATCACCGAGCCTTGGCGCTGCTCGTACACGAACGTCAGATTCAGCGGCCCCTGCACGTAGCGTCCACCGATGTCGTACTGCTTGCCGACGCGGAACGAGCCCGCCACCGGCACATTGGAGGCGACTGCGTCATAGCCGAAGCTGTAGAGCGCGTTCAGTTCGAACGGTCCCACATGGCCGAGATACGACACCGCGTTATCCGCGCGACCGACGAACTGCGCGTCCTGCGCGGAAAGGCCGTAACTGGAATAACCGAGCGGGTCGAGCGCGAGGAAGTAGCGGTACATCGGCGTCATCTGCCGGCCGAGCATCATCGCGCCGTAGCGGTCCGATTCAAGTCCGACGAACGCTTGCCGGCCGAACAGCCGGCCGCCTTGCTGCAGCGCGCCGGTGTTCATCGCCATGCCCGATTCGAGCGTGAAAATCGCCCGCAGTCCGTTGCCGAGATCTTCCTTGCCGGTAAAACCCCAACGCGAATTCTGCCGGTTGCCGGTGCCGAGCGCGACCTGGGTGCCAGACGATCCCTGCGGCGTGACAGCGTGAGTCACGTAAGTCACCCCTGAGTCGACGATGCCGTACAGCGTGACCGACGACTGCGCATGCGCCGCGCCGCTGATGCCGATACCAATACCCCATGCAAAAAGGACCTTCGACGGCCTGGCGAGAGGCTTGTGCTTCACCATGTGTCTCCTGCTGGAAATTGAGTTGTTTTGTGCTGCGAAAGCGTGATTGTTCGGTCTCTGTGGTCGCGGTAGCCGGCGCGTGGCCGCGGCGGCTACCGGAGAGAGTCGGTCATTCGCGTGCGATGTGCGGATTGACGAAGAACATCGCGACGACCGCGATAGCGGGTCCGATCGCGAGCGTGATGAGCGCGAGCATGAATGAATGACTCGCGCCATACAGCGAGCCGACCACCATCGGCGACACCGCGCTGCCGGACTGCCAGATCGCATTGGTCCAGCCGGCGCTCGCGCCGGCGAGGCGCTTGCCGGACGCGTCGCTGACCTGTGCCATCAGCACCGGCAGATAGCCGAACGAGAACGCCCCGAGGATCGGCGCGATCAGATAGAACTGATGCGCGGTCGAGCAGTAGCCGAACACCAGCAGCGCGATCGTGAACGCGATCAGGCAGCCGATCGACATCATCCGCCGCGACACGCCGGGCAGATCGGAGATCCAGCCGAGCGTCGGCTTCGCGATCACCGCGCCGATGCCGAACGACGCGACGATCGATCCGGCGACGATCGGCGCAATGCCGTATTGGCGCGTCATCAGTGCGTTGCCCCATGCAGCGAAGCCGACGGTCGCCCACAAGCCGCCGCAGCCCGCGATCGACAGCGCGATCAGGTTCCGGTTGCGCAACAGGCCGAGCATGTCCTGCAGGCTGTTGCGCGCGGGCTTCGCTTCGTTCGACGGCCGGTTCTTCAGCAGCAGCAACGTGACGATGCCCCACGCGAACGTGACGATGCCGAGCATATGGAACGCGTTCGACCAGCCGTGCCGCGCTGAGAACGACGGCACGACCGCGTTCGCGATCACGACGGCGAGCGACGTCGCGGTCGTGTAGAGGCCCATTGCGCGGCCCCGGTCGCGCTTGAACCATGCGGGAATGATCTTCATGCCGGCCGAGTAGTCGGCGCCCGCCGCGAAACCCATCGCCGCCTGAATCACGATGCCGAAGGCGAGCGAATGCGTATAGCCGAACGTGAAGGTGAGCACGCCGAGCGGCAGCAGCGCGAGCGTGAGCATCGCGCGACCGCCGAGCAGATCGGTCAGCATGCCGCCGACCACATTCGCAAGCACATAGCCCGCGTAGAACGCGGTCACGAACGCACCGAGCATCGACACGCTGATGCCGAGCGACGCGCCGACCGGCGCGGCCACCGTGCTCCACGCCACGCGGACCACATAGCTGAGCAGAAACGCGGCCCAGACGATGAACAGCGCGACCCAGCGATACGGGTTCGTGTCGGCGCTGCTCGCCTCCCGTGCGCCGTTCGTGGCCCCGACGTTCGCGGACATGCCCGCCGACGACGCCAGATTCTTCTCCATGACTCCTCCAATGCCGGGCGTGCCAGCGGCCGCCCGTTTTCTTTCTTTCTGATGGATAGGGCGCCGGCCGCCTGCTGCGACCGGCGCCGGCGAATGCCGTTACAGATCGAGCACCAGCACCCTCGACCTCGCGCGTGAACAGCACGGCAGGAACTGATCGTTGCGGGCCTGCTCCTCGGGCGACAGGTACAGATCCCGGTGGTCGGGTTCGCCTTCGAGCACCCGCGTGATGCAGGTGCCGCAGATGCCCTGCTCGCACGACACCGGCACGTCGACGCCCGCCGCCGCGAGCGCCTGCGTGACCGTGCAATCGGCCGCAATCGACACGACGCGGCCCGAGCGCGCGAGCCGCACGTCGAACGAGCCGCCGTCGCCGGCAGGTTGCGCCGCCGCGAAGTATTCGTAATGCAGACGATCGTCGCTCCAGCCGAGCGAGCGCGCCGTATCGAGCACCGCGTTCATGAAGCCCTGCGGGCCACACACGTACAGATGCCGGTCCACGCCGCCCGTCAGCAGTGCGTTCAGATCGAGCATGCCGTGCTCGTCGTCGAAGTGGTATTGCACGTTGTCCGCCCACGACGACGCGGCGATTCGCTCGACGAACGCCGCACGGCTCTTCGAGCGCGCGCAGTAATGCATGTCGAACGCCGCGCCCATCGCTGCCAGCTGCTCCGCCATGCAGAGAATCGGCGTGACGCCAATGCCGCCCGCGAGCAATAGCGGCTTCGCGTCATGGCGGGCGAGCGGGAAATGATTGCGCGGCACGCCGATGCGGAGCGCGTCGCCTTCGTTCACCGCGTCGTGCATGCGCAGCGAGCCGCCGCGCGAATCGGCGTCGCGCAACACCGCGATCTGATACCGGTGACGCTCGTGAGGCGCGTTGCACAGCGAGTACTGCCGCACCGGCCCGCCGGGCACGTAGACGTCGATGTGCGCGCCCGCCTCGAACGGCGGCAGCTCGCGGCCGTCGACATCGACGAACTCGAAGCCGGCGATCCCGTCGGCTTCGTCGCGCCGTGCGGCGACCCGCACCATCAGCGTGGAATCGGTCATGTTCATGCCACCTCTCCTCCGCTCACATCGCCGACAGGCCGCCGTCGACCATCAGCGTCGTGCCGGTGATGTACGATGCCTCGTCGCTCGCGAACCACAGGATCGGCCATGCGATCTCTTCGGGCGACGCCCAGCGGCCGATCAGCGACGTGTCCTGGCGCTGCGTCTTCAGCACTTCGACGCTCTTGCCCGCTGCAATGGCGCGGTTCACGTGGAATCCGGTCAGCGTCGAACCGGGGCATATCGCGTTCACGCGCACGCCGTTCGCGGTCTCCTCGAACGCGAGGGTGCGGGTCATCGCCAGCATGCCGGCCTTGGTCGCGTCGTACAGGCCCATGCCCTTGCGGCCGGTCACCGCATAGCACGACGATACGTTGACGATACTCGCGCGACCCGCGCGACGCAGGAACGGCAGCGCCGCCCTGCAATAGTTCGACGTGCCGACCAGATTGACCGACACCATCGCCTGCCACTCGGCCGGCGTCGCGTCGGCGAGCGCGCTGTAGTTGCGCATCGCCGCGTTGTTCACCAGCACGTCGAGCCGGCCGAACGAAGCGGCGGCGAACTGCACCGCGCGCACCGCATCGGCGTCATCCGACACGTCGGCCGGGAACGTCTCGACACGCGCCGACGTGTCAGCCTCCTTCAGTTCTTCAGCGACGCGCGCGAGCGCCTCTGGATTCGCGTCGACGAGCACTACCGCAGCGCCCTGGGCGCAGAACACGCGCGCGGTCGCGGCGCCGATGCCGCCTCCGCCGCCAGTGATCAGCGCGACCTTGTCTTCGAGTCTTTTACGTTGCTGCATTGCTTGCCGGCGCGCAGCCGGCCTCCTTTTGCGGAATGGGCAGAAGGTCCAGTCGGACCAGACGACGACACGAGGGGGCGGCGCGAAGCCCGGCCCCGCCGCGCATCAGATCGTGTAGATCGGTTGGTCTTTGCCGTCGTGCAGATGGATCACCGCCCATTCCTGTGGCTTCTGATCGCGCGGCAGCAAGACGCCGGCAGCGCGCACGCGCTGCTGGTCCGCGTCGATCGCGGGCGGATCGGTGTCGGGCACCAGCGCCGTGGCCGCCTCGTACATCATGCGGCGCGCCATCACGATCGCGCGGTCGGTCGGCAACAGCTTTTCCTTGCTGTGGTCCTGGATCGGACCCATGCTTTCCTGCAGCGACGCGTCCTGCATCGCGAAGCCGAACACGCCCGAGTACGCGCGCTTTTCCTTCTGCGCCTTGCGGTCGATCAGGTAGTCGTTGTCCTTGTTCGCCTTCGGACGGAACGAGCCACCCTCCTCGTACTCGCAGTGAATGCCCTTGCCGGCGTTCAGGTCGGCGAGTTCCTGCTCGTCGAGCGGACGGTCCGGGCGGAAGTTGATGCTCCACGCCCAGCAGTTGTGATCGTCGATCGGCACCCACACGTGGCCCGCGAGCGAGTGGTCGCCGAACGGCGGGATCAGCGTGTACCACGGGAACAGCCACTGCGTGACGCGCCAGTAGTACGAATCCGGCTCGCCGTTGCGGCGGCCGAACAGCGTGAGGCCGAACGGCTGCTTCTCGATCTCGAAGATCACGTTGCCGTCCGCCTTGATGTAGTCGAGCGCCTTCGTGCCTTGGTGCATCGGGTCATCGTCGACTTCGTAGCGGTGCACATACGACACGTGGCTCGTGTCGATGCCGCCTTCCATCGCCTGCAGGTAGTTCGATTCCTGCAGCCGCTTCGACACGAACACGTGGCTGTCCGGCAGGTTGCACCACTCGAGATCCGGCGGCGCGGGCTGACGGTCCTTCGGCCCCATGTACGCCCACACGATGCCCGCGCGTTCGATGCACGGATACGCGGTGATGCCCATGTGCTTGCACGCCTGCGGTGCGGACGGCACTTCGACGCAGTTGCCGTTGCGGTCGAACTTGAGACCGTGATACGAGCAGCGAATGCCGTTCTCTTCATTGCGGCCGAAGTACAGCGACACGCCGCGGTGCGAGCAGAACTCGTCGATCAGCGCGGGCTGGCCCTCGGAATCGCGAAAGGCCAGCAGCTTTTCGCCGAGGATCTGCACGCGCACCGGCGGGCAATCGGGCTCCGCGATTTCGCTCGCGAGCAGCACCGGCACCCAGTAGCGGCGCATCAGATTGCCCATCGCCGTGCCCGGGCCAGTGCGAACCAGCGTCTCCGACATGTTCTTGTCCATAATTCCTCCGAATCCGGTTGTCCATTGTATGAGAATGTGGTCTCATTGTACGGACAGATTGATGTGAGTCAAGTTCGTGCTGATAGGGACTTTCACTACAATGTGCAATCGATGCGGACCGTCGCGGAAAGGAAATTTCAAATGGAAGAAAAAAAGCCGCACGAAAATGTGCGCGCAGTCGAACGAGCGCTAGAAATTCTTCTGGCGTTCCGACCGGGGGACAAGGAATTGACCGTCGCGGAGTTGCTGACCCGCGTGGACCTGAGCCGGCCGACGCTGTACCGGCTGCTGAATACGCTCGAGCAGAACGGCTTTCTCGCGTCGTCGGGCGAGCCGCAGCGCTTCAGGCTCGGCAGTTCGGTCGCGCAAGTCGCGCACGCGTGGATGGCGAACAATACGATCGCGCAGCTCGCGCAGCCGATGCTGCGCGAGCTTTGGGAAGCGACCTCGGAGACGGTCGCGTTGTTCGTGCCGGAGGGGACCTACCGGATTTGCGTCGCCGAACTGGAAAGTCCGCAGCCGCTTAGTTTCCGGCGCGGAGTCGGCTATCGCGAGAAGCTCGTGCTCGGCGCGAGCGGCCGCACGATTCTTTCGCAGATGCCGCTGTCAGAGGACGATCTGCGGCGCTACCTGACCGATCCGAATCAGGACGTCGCGGCGCTCGCCGCCGATCTCGATGCGGTCCGCGCGAAGGGCTTCGGCACCAGCCATCACGAGCTGATCGCCGGCGCAGTCGCGGTGGCCGCGCCGTTCTTCAACGGTGCGAACCAGGTGGCGGGTTCGGTGTGCATCTTCGGGCCGAGCGTGCGGGTAACCGACGAGCGCATCGCGCACTTCGCGGCGTTGCTCAAGCGAGAGGTGGGCAATCTGTCGCGCGCGCTGGGGCATCAAGGGGAAACGGGACGAGTGCCGGTCGCGACGCGCCGGTGAAATCGGCATCGAAGATATTGGCCAACGCGGGGAGTATCGGCGGCGAAGTCGACGCTCGGTTCAGGCGCCGGCTGACTCAGCGCTGACGCCGAAACTCATGCGTCGGACTGCACGCCAATGACGCGCCGCGCGAGCGCCGAATATGCAAGTGGCTCGAAACGTTCGAGCCCATCCTTGACGGCAGCGATGTCGTTATTTCTGGCTTGCTGCTCCATCTGTGCGCAAGCAGTCGCTAGTTCGGTTTCCTGAATCATCGCGAAAGATCCGCGTACCGCATGAAGTTGGGCGAGCACCGTTTTCATATCCCCAAGTTCAATGGCGGCATGCAGTTCCCGAAGCGAATCCTTCAGCGCCTGAGTCATCGCGGCGTGGATGTGCTCGGGCAATGGCCCTTGCGAGATATCGCGCCTCGCCACGGTGTCGTTCGCGGGACGCCTGGCCGCCTCGTCGACCAGCCGCCGCACCGTCGCGTCCATCGTGTCGAGCAGGACAGGCTTGAGCAGGACCTCGTCGATTCCCGCATTCGTGCATCGCGCGCGCTCTTCTGCCGCGACGTGCGCGGTAATCGCGATGATCGGCACCGTCGCGCTTTGGGCACGCAGGCACCGCGCGAGCGCGTATCCGTCCATCCCCGGCATATTGATGTCGGTCATCACCAGATCGTAGTGCCGCTCGTTGAAGCGCCGCAATGCCGCCCCGCCGCTATCGGCCATTTCGGCCTCGTACCCCAGCGTAGCGAGTTGCGCGACGAGCAACTCCCGGTTGGCGAACTGATCGTCGACGACGAGGATGTGAATGGCCTGTGTGTCGATCTCGGTGGATTTCGGTTCGGCTTTGGTATGCCCTGGGGCGCTGACCGGGGTGGCTGCACTCACCGGAATGGGCAAGGTCACGATGAAGGTGCTTCCGGTATTCAACTCGCTCTTCACCCAGATCGTGCCATGCATTAATTCAGTCAGGCGCAGACAGAGCGCGAGTCCGAGGCCTGTTCCGCCGTAGCGCCTTGCAATCGACGAATCGGCCTGTGTAAAAGCATGAAATAGCGTCTCCTGCTGCTGCGGGGTCATGCCGATGCCGGTGTCGCTGACGCCGATCACGATCGGAGAATCGGCGGCCGTGTCGTCCTTCAGGTAGACCTCTAGCAGTACATCGCCCGTGGCGGTGAATTTGATGGCGTTACTGACCAGGTTGATCGCGATCTGCCGGATTCTCGTCGGGTCACCGAGATAGTGCGGCGCGAGCGCATCGTCTATCACGCAGTCGAACTCGAGTCCCTTCGCCTGCGCGACTGGTTCGAACATCGCGGCCACCTCACGAATCACCTGAGCGAGATCGAAGCTGATCGACTCGAGCGTCATCTGCCCCGACTCTACCTTCGAAAAATCGAGGATGTCGTTGATGATGCCGAGCAGCGCAGTGGACGACGACGTGACAACCCCTACCCGCTCCTCCTGCAACGGCGACAACGGCGAGCGTCCGAGCAATTCGAGGTTGCCGAGAATGGCATTGAGCGGCGTGCGTATTTCGTGGCTCATCATCGCGAGGAACGCCGACTTCGCCTGATTGGCGGCGTCCGCCGCGGCACGCGCTTCGTCGAGCTTGCGTTCGGTGTTCTTCAGCGTCGTGATGTCGGAAAAACTGCAAAGCAACACGTCTTTCCCGCGATATTTGGTGCGAACCATGCTCACCAGCAGGTCGTCCACGCGGCCATCGGCCAGCCTGAGCGGCATCTCCAGATCGGACTGCCACGCGGGAGCGCCGGGGCTGTGGTCATAGAGAGCGAGCAAACGCTCGTGCAAGCGTGGTTCGTCCGGATGCGTGTTCAGCTCGTAGCTACGCATCAGGTTGCTCTGCAACAGAATTTCGCCCTGTTCGAAAGACAGCAGCGCGAACCCGGACGGCGCGGCGGCAACCATCGCGCGATTCAAGGCCTCACTTTCGAATACTCGTTGCGAACGCTCGTAGTCGGGCTTGAAGAGCTTGTGATCGAGCATCAGCAAAAGCAGCCACATGAAACCCAGCACTAGCAGCATCACCGAGATGTAAGTGGCGAGGCGGGGCCCTAAGTCGCGCAGAATCGTGCGCCATGTGAATGCATAAACGACTGTCCAGCCGGTGTTCGTGACTTCCTCAGTGGCCATGAACAGTCCATTTCGATGACTACGGTTTCCTGCTGTGCGCTCCGCCGCTCGCGGACGGGAATCGAGAATGCGTTGCCTCAGGGCGGCGCCGGTACCTGGCTTGGCCGTGCTGAGGATCACGTTACCGGCGGAATCGAGCAGCAGCGTTTGCTCATCGTAGCGCCCCCCGGCAAGCTTTTCGATTAGGGAACCCAAGTAAATCTTTCGGACAGCCACGAGGAATATCTTCCCCTCGCTAAAAGCCGGCATAACAAGTCGGATAGCGGGCTGGTCGCTCAAAGGATCGGTGACTGGGGGAAACCAGGATTCTCCGCCGCCCTCACGCAACCGTTCGACCACCGTTGGGTCTGTCAAATCGCCTATGTCCGGTGCAATGCGGTCGAGAAGCTCATGGACGTCTTTCGCGCCGCTCTGCTTGAACGGGTCGCCGGGTATCGGTGCAGGAAGAATTCCGACGAAGTGCCGATCAGGCGAATAGAAATACCCTGACACCGCATTGATCTGCACCTTGGCCCAGGGCCCGACACGATACTCAAAATCAACGCCGAGCGCGAGATACGGTGCGAAATCCGATGCGGGCCGCGACGGACCAATATCGCCGAGCATCATCACTGGGTCAAAATTCGCGTGCCTTTGTAGAACGACTCGTCCATGCTGTGCGGCAAATTCGTCGATGAGTGCTTTGGGTGGAGGCTCTCGTGTGCCCCATGTCGATTCTTCGTGCAGGATCGCGGCTCTCAGCGTTCGTTCCCGCTCGAGAATCTCCAACTGCAGGTGGGCCTGCCGAAGAGAGAAGTCCCTATAGAGATCTTCTATGTAGTCCGCAACCGCCGATTGCAGCAAGACGCCGTTCAGTAGCACCACCACAAACGTGATGACAACGCCCGCCCCCATGACGAGCGTCCGCTGATAGCGGTTGAGCCTGCTCGGCTCATCAACGTGTGCGCCGACGCCGGGCGTGTGAGTCACGCGCTCATGTCCACTGGAATCTGTGCTTTTTGATGGCATGGCGTACCGGATCCGGGACCACGGGGGATGATTTCAGCATCATACGGCCAATCTGAGTCGTTGGGCGTTTGAAGCCGCCCAACCCGCGTTCATGCAGCCGACGACTGCCGTATATATGCAAGAGACAGCCTTATCCAGAGAGCGGCGCCATGTAGCGACGCATTGCGGCTACACGACAAGGGGGAACTCTGCCGGTATAAAAAAACACGGTCTGCCGTGACCGGCAAGACCGTGCAATTTCCATCATCTAGCCATGTGCCAACCGGTTTGCTGGTTTGTCATAACGCGGATATCAGAACTCGTAGCCAACCTGGGCACGCACGCCAGCATCACCCGTCGACGTGACCGATACGGCGCCGTTCATCAGCCACTTACCGTTACGTGAACGGTACGTCGCTCCTACTGCCGCAGCACTTCCCCCCTTATAGGTAGCCCCACCGGCCGCGACTATCGTGCGCCCGGGACCGGACGGCGTCATGTTCGGCATAGCCATTGCCGCTGCGATACCGGCGTAAGCGTTCTTGGCAACATCGTTGATCGCCTGGTTGGTCTGGTTAAACAGCTGGTCGCTATAGTTGTTGGCCTGCTGCACGCCCTGTGCGACCGAACTGTTCATCTGACCGACATTGACCGCATCCGTGTCCGCCGTACCCGCTGCGACGTTGGTGATCTGACGCTGCTGCGTGGCCGAACCCACCGACACCGAGTTGTCACGCTCCGTCACCGAACCTTGACCCAACGCCACCGAGTTCGCATGATCCGCCTGCGAGCCCGTCCCAATCGCCGTCGAGTTGGCGCCGGTAGCGGCTGCGCTGGCGCCGACTGCCACAGCGTTGTCTGCTGCCGCGCTGGCGTTTGCGCCAACCACTGTGGCGTAGTTGCCCGAGGCTGCAGCACCCGCTCCGGCCGCCGTACTGCCCACACCGGTACCCGGCGTCGCTGCATTGACCACTGGGTCACTACCGCTGCCCGACATCGAAACTTCCGTGGCATTGAAGTACGGACTGCCCGGCTGGATGTTCGACATCTGGCTACCGAGATCCAACACCTGTCCGTTGAGGTCCGTCACCTGGTCCTGCAACGCCGACAGCTGGCCGAAGTTCACAGCATCGTACTGGCTTGTGCCGTTGGCCACATTGGTCAGGATCACCGGACCCGCGCTCAGGCCTCCGCCCAGCATCACGGAACCGAGGTTCACCGAGCCGTCGGCGTAACGGTCATACTGCACCGCGCCCGACAGTTGCGTTCCGACATCGCCCACCTGGCTTTGCAGCTTCGTGATATCCGTCTTGTTCTGCGTGACGCGGCCATCCAGATCCGTGATGTCCGAGGCGTTCTTCGCCACACCCTGATTCGTCGCATACAGCTGCGAGCCGTTCACCGCTTCGCTGCTCGTCGCCGACAGCGTCCCGGCCTTCACGCCCGACAGCGTGCGAACGCCGTCCGTGCCCGAGAAGTCAACCATCGCGCCGGCCTTGTCCTTCGCCACCGTGATCGCGTTCGTGCCCGCGTCCTGCTGCACCAGGCCCACCACACCGCTGCTCAAGTCATTCGCGATGTTCTGCATCGAACCCTCGACGTTCGTCACCCGGTTGTCGA
>NZ_JBFPKF010000002.1:0-696744 GCF_040948685.1 Paraburkholderia sp. BR14374
CTCCGTGCCGGAAACAGACCGTTGAGCGGCGGATCCGTCCCCACTCAATGCGGCTCTGGCAGCCATGCTAACCCGCGCTCAAATCCGCACGGCGGCTAGCCTCGTCGCACGGGAGTCATACTGACTTGCGCGCCATACGCCGAGCTGCGGCAGCGTCCGGTAGATCATGTACGGCGACGGCCGTCCTTCCGGCGTATCGCCGGTGCACACGATGCTGTCAGGCGAGAAGCCCTGCGCGGCCGCGCCCGGCACGATTTCGTCGATGATCTCGCGGGTATAGCCGGTGGTCGTGCCGATGCGGATATCCTCGTAACGCAGTGCGCTCGCGACTTCGGCGACGCCCGGGATCACCGCGCTATAGCTCGCCGCGACCGCGATGTTCTTCGGCACGAACACGTCGTACACGGCGTCGATATCCGCGTCGGTCGGTGTATGGCCGTGACGCTCGGCCCAGGCTTGCGCGACGCGCGGCAGCGCCATCAGCGCCGCGATATGCGGCCGCTTGGCCATGCCCATCGGGCCGCGTGCTTCGTCGATCGTGATCGGCACGCCGAACTGCTCGAAGGTCTCGACGAAGGCGCCCATCGGCGCGCGTGAACCGTAGTCGACCACCGTGCCGGCCCAATCGAAAATCACCGCCTTCACGTGTTTCATCTGCTTGAATCCCCAGGAATCCGAATGTTGTTGGGTTTGCCGTCGCGGCTCAGGCCGCCTGTGCGAGCGCCTTGCGTTCGTCGAGCGCGGCGGGCGGCGGCGCCGCGTGCGTGACGCCCATCGTGCGCAGCGCCTGCGCGCAGGCCTCGACCACGCGACGCATCACCTGCTCGTCGACCTGGCCGATGCAGCCGATGCGGAAACTGTCGACCACCGTCAGCTTGCCCGGATAGATGATGAAGCCCTGCTCCTTCATCAGTTCATAGAAGCGCGCGAATTCGAACGACGGATGCGCGGGCGAGAAAAACGTCACGATGATCGGCGAGCGCCAGTGCGCGCTGAGCAATGGCTCGAAGCCCAGTTCGTGCATGCCGGCCACCAGCACGTCGCGATTGTTCGCGTAGCGCGCGAGCCGCGCGGGCTGGCCGCCTTCGAGCCTGAACAGCCGCAGCGCCTCGAGGAACGCAGCCACCGTATGCGTGGGCGGCGTGAAGCGCCACTGGCCCGTGCGATTCATCACCTCCCATTGATCGTGGAGATCGAGCGCGAGCGAATGGCTGCGGCCCTTCGCTTCGGAGAGCGCGCTCTTGCGCGCGATCACGAAGCCGAAACCCGGCACGCCCTCGATGCACTTGTTCGCCGAGGACACGAACGCCTCGCACGCGATCTGCCGCACGTCGAGCGGCACCGCGCCGAAGGCGCTCATCGAATCGATCAGCAGTTTGCGGCCGTGCTTCGCGACCGCGGCTGCAATTTCTTCGAGCGGATTGAGGATGCCGGAGCTCGTTTCGCAATGGATCGCGACCACGTGCGTGATCGACGGATCGGCGGCCAGCATGCGCTCGACTTCGACGCCGCGCGGCGGCAGGTAGTCGCCCTTGTCGAGCAGCGTGCAGGCGCGGTCGAGGTAGCCGAGCGTGGTCGCCGCGCGCTTGCCGTACGCGCCGTTCGCGAGCACGAGCGCATGGCCGTCGCGCGGAATCAGGCTGCCGAGCATCGCTTCGACGCAGTAGCTGCCGCTGCCCTGCAGCGGCACGCAGTCGTACTCCCCGGCGGTATCGCCGGCGATTTCGAGCAGGCTCGCGCGCAACTGAGCGGTCATCGCGCGGAAGTCGCCGTCCCATGAGCCCCAGTCGCGCAGCATCGCCTGTTTCGTCGAGAGTGCCGTGGTCAGCGGACCCGGTGTCAACAAGTAAGGCTCGCCGCCAGCCGGCGCCGCGCAGGATGTCGTGCCACGGCTGACGGACGTTGCCGCGGCCGCAACGCTCAATGCCGCCGCCGAACCGCCGATCGCGCTTTCCATGTCGGGTACTCCGATATCGCTATGTCGATACCTCACACGATATAGAAACGCTGTCCATCGGTAAAATCGATATAATCGATGGCGGTATCGTAAAAACTTATTCGTCGGCGAGGCACACGTGCAGTACGCGCAATTGCGGGCGTTTCATGCGGTCGCTGAACATGGCGGTTTTTCTAAAGCGGCCCAGGCGTTGTCGTTGACGCAGCCGGCGGTGTCGGACCATGTGCGGCGCCTCGAACAGGATTACGGCGTCAAGCTGTTCGAGCGCGGGCCGCGCGGCGTGGAGACGACCGAACTCGGGCTGCGCCTGTTCAGCGTGACGCGGCATATGCTCAGCTGCGAGCGTGATGCGCGTCAGTTGCTCGAATCGGCGGGCGGGCTCGAGTCGGGTTCGCTATCGCTCGCGGCCGATGCGCCCGATCTCGCCGTCGCGCTGATCGGCGCGTTTCGCCAGCGGCATCCGGGCATCGTCGTCACGCTGTCGATCGCCAATGCGGCCGAGTGCATGCAGCGCGTGCTGTCGAGTGCGGTCGACGCGGCGATCACGGCCGCGCCGCAAGTGCATAGCCGCCTGCGGTCGCGCGTGTTGCGGCGCGATCCGCTGGTCGCGATGGTGCCGGCCAGCTATGCGGCCGCGAGGAAGCGCCGCCTCAGCTACGCGGAGCTCGTCGAACAGCCGATGATCTTCCGCGAGCCGCAATCGGTCACCCAACAACTGCTCGAAATCGAGCTCGTGCGCGGGTCGTTGCAGGTCGAGCCGGTCATGTACGTGGATGGCCGCGAGGCGCTCGAGGAAGCGGTCGCGCAGGGAATCGGGGTCGGCGTGATTGCGCGCGCCGAGTTCAATGAGTCGCGGCGCATCCGGATGGTGCCGCTCGTCGACTGCCGCGTGCAGATGATCGAATCGCTGACGCGGCTCGCCGAGCGGCCGGGTTCGAATCTGCTCGACGCTTTTTTTGCGGTGGAATTGCCGGGAGCGGAAACCGAGGTCTCGGTCGGCGAGGTTCAACGCGCGTAACACGCGCGCCGTCGCTGCAACAAGCGGCGCGGCCGTCGTGCTACCGGCCGCGCCATCCGTTATCGCACTCGATCTGAAGAGCGGGTTGCCGTAAGCGTTGGCAACCCGGTCAGACTCAACGCGCGCCGCCGCTCGCGATCAGGCTCTCGCCCGTCATCCAGCGCGAGTCGTCCGAAGCCAGGAACGTGACGACATCGGCGATATCGTCGGGTTGGCCGATACGGCCGAGCGGCGTCGTGCTGATCGCCCACGTTTCGAACTCCGAGCCCATCACGCCGGCGGTGTGCGCGCCTTCGGTTTCGACCACGCCCGGATTCACCGAATTCACGCGGATCTTGCGCGGACCGAGTTCCTTCGCGAGCACGCCGGTGATCGCATCGACCGCGCCCTTGGTCGCCGTGTAGACCGCGGTGGTCGCCGGTGTGATGCGGGTCACGACCGAGCTCACGTTGACGATGCTGCCGCCTTCGCCGAGATGTTTGGCCGCCGCCTGCGTCACCAGCAGCAGACCCAGCACATTCACATCGAAGTGCTTATGAAAATGCGCTTCGGTGATCTCTTCGAGCGCCGCGAATTCGTAGACACCGGAGTTGTTGACGAGAACGTCGAGCCGGCCATAGGTTTCGATCGCCGCATCAATGATGCCCTTCGCGTCCGCGGCCTTCGACACGTCGCCGCCAACCGCGACCGCCTTGCCGCCCGCCGCGGTGATATCGGCGACCACCTTGTCGGCGCCCGCGCGGCTCGACGCATAGTTCACCACGACCGACGCGCCTTGCGCCGCCAATGCCTTCGCAATCGCCGCACCGATGCCTTTCGATGCACCCGTTACAACCGCTACCTTGCCTGTGAGCTTGCTCATCATCGTGTCCTTTCAATGGTTCGCGCCGGCATGCCTCGCGAGAAGTCACGAGGTCCACGCCGCTAAATGCTGGAAATGCAGTGGCGCTGTCACAGGTCGTAAATTTAGGCATCGCGTGAGATCGGATAAAGCGGCTCGAGGCGAATTGACACGCCGCTTCCGACGAACAATCGATTCGAAGCGGATTTCGCTGGATATGTTTACGCGGGGCTTACGAAGATTTCGGGGAATACGCGCTGATCTGGGTCGCGGTGCATCTCGTACCAGATCGATGCATGAGACTCCTACGAGTAGACGCCACGATCAGGCGCTACACGCTGAAAGCACTTTATTCACTGCGCTTTTTATTCAATGCTTGCGCAGCAGCGCGATCTGCGCCGCCACGCTCGCGAGCACCGCGAGCGCACCGAGCGTATCGAGAATAATGGACCACATGATCTTCCTCCTCCGCTATCTGCTGCCTCGACGTCATTTAAACGAATGCGCGCGGTATTGATTGAACGTCGAGGCCGAGCAGACAGATAAAGAACCAGCGACGAAAATTCGTCGAGCCCCTGCAGATAGGGTTTGACGGTGCTGTTGCTATCATTCGTTGCCGCCACGGAGCGCTCCTTCGGGAGCACAGAGCCGTAAACGGACATTCAGCGCGCGGCATTCCAACACTAACCCGATCGCCGACGCATCACACCTCTGAGGCATGCATGGAATTTCGCCAACTTCGCTACTTCATCGCAGTCGCCGAGGAGATGAACATCACGCGGGCGGCCAATCGTCTGCATATGACGCAACCGCCGCTGTCGCGGCAGATCCAGCAGATCGAGGAAGACGTCGGCCTGCCGCTGTTCGAGCGCGGCTCGCGACCGTTGCGGCTCACCGAAGCCGGCCGCATTTTCTACACCCAGGCGAAGCGTCTGATCGATGAAGCCGACGAGCTCGCGCCGCTCACGCGCCGGCTCGCACAACTCGCGGAGCGCATCGTGATCGGCTTCGTGCCGTCTACGCTGTATGGCGCGCTGCCCGCGGTGATCCGCTCGTTTCGCGAGGCCGCGCCTCATATCGAGCTATCGCTGATCGAGATGTTCACACTCGAGCAGTTGGCCGCGCTCAAAGGCGGCCGCATCGACGTCGGCTTCGGCCGCCTGCGCTTCGATGATGCGCAACTCGCGCGCGAAGTGCTGGTCGAGGAACGGATGATCGCGGCGTTGCCGCAGGACCATCCGCTCGCACGGCAGAAGAAGCCGCTGACGCTCGCAGCGCTCGCCGAGGAAACGCTGATCGTCTATCCAAGCACGCCGCGGCCGAGCTACGCGGACCAGCAGATCTCGGCGATGCACGATCAGGCGCTGGAGCCGAAGGCGATTCACGAAGTGCGCGAGTTGCAGACCGCGCTCGGTCTGGTCGCCGCGCAGGTCGGCGTGTGTCTCGTGCCGGAGAGCGTCGAGGGCTTGCGCGCGCACGGCGTCGCGTACCGGCCGATTCCGTCGGCAAGCGCGGCGTCGCCGATCATCATGAGCCGGCGCCTGCAGGACGAATCGCCCGCGACGATGCTGATGTGCTCGCTCGCGCGGCAGTTGTTCAAGCGGGTTTGAGCGCCGCTTGCGCGAGCACGGCGCATCGTGCCGCCCTACTTCACATCGAAGCCATAGTCCCCATGCGTTCGATGCCCGTCGGACGCCACCGCGACCCAATGCACGGTGTAGTGTCCGGCCGCGAGCGTCGGCAGCGGCAGCGTCATCACCGCGGGTTGCCGCGCATCCACCGATGACTTCTGCGTGCCGACCTGCTTGCCGCTCGCATCGGTGACGCTCAGCGAGCTGAACGCCGGTTCGAGCGGCCCGTCGAAGGTCACCTTGACCTGCGCGGGCGCGGCCACCGATGCGCCCGCGCCCGGCTCCTGCTTCTGCGGAAACACATGCGCGAGTGCCGCGCTCGCGAACGTCACACCGGCGATCAGTGCCGCCAGGCGCATTGCGTGAGATTCGAAGCTGTTCATCATCGTTTTTCTCCTGCACTACTCATGGAAACAGCGGCTTGCCGAGCGTAGTCGGCGCAATGTCGTCGAAGAACAAATGCGCCTGCACCAGAATGCCGACGTGCGAGCCGCTCGCACGGTTGATCGGAAGCTGTGCCTCGACGCCGAACTGTCCGTAGCGATTGATCCAGATAAAGCCCGGATTGACCGTGCCGGTCGTCTGCCCCTGGCTGCGCGACAGCGGGACCTCGACGAGCGGGATCAGGTTCGAGAACGGCTGCGGCAGACCCGCGTCGTGCACGTGCTGCTGCAGATACGGCAGGCTGTACTGCACGGTGAAGCCGTAGTTGAACGCGTTCGGCTGACCCGCGCCGGTGTTGAGCGCGGGGGCCGCCTCGGCCGTGATCGCGAGCGGGCGCAGATACGCGAGCGAATCGGGCAGATCGCCCATGCCCTTGCCGATGTAGACGGTCGGCGAGATCGTCGAGAAGTTGTCGGCGATCGCTCGACTGCCGGTGCCGCCGAGCTCCGCAGTGACGCCGATCGACGTCATCAGCTCGTGCGGCTCGTTCACGTACAGCAGGTACTTGAGGCCGACGCCGAAGTTGTTGAAGCCGGCCGCGCGCGGGTTGTTCTGGAGCACGTACGCGCCGTCGATCGACACGGCCAGGCGCGGCGTGATCAGCTTGTCGTACTCGAAGCTGAACGTGTTGATGCTCTGGTCGCCGTTGTCGCCAGGCACGCGCTGATGGCCGTACTCGAAGTTGGCTTCGTCGCCGACGCCGGGGTCGTCGACCGCGAGCGTCGCCGGGAAGACGCGGTTGCCGGCGATCGCGTGCGCCTGCGCGATGGACGGCGCAGTGATCAGGCCTACGACGCCGCACGCGGCGTAAGCGGTGTAGGCGACATAGGTGGCAGCCGCGATGAGCGGCGCCGCGCGCGGCGGACGGCCACCGCGCGTTGCTGATGTATGCATGAGTGCATCCTGTCTGTTCGGTGATGACGAGGCCGGCGCGCGCCGTCGAACGGACGCGCGCGAGCAAGCACGATGCACGTAGGCGCATCGCGTCGTAAGGGATTCGGATCAGGAAGCGGAAGGCGGGGCGCGGGGCTGCGCGAAGGTCAGCGGTTCGACACGGCGCACGCTGTTATCGCGCGTCACGGCCGTGTGCTGGCGCGCGCGGAGCGCGGCGACGAACAGCATGCCGACGTTCGGCATCACCGGCAGATGCGCGAGCAGGCTGCAATAGCCGCAGGCATCGCCGGACATCTGCGCGTGCTTGTCCGTGGGATTGCCGGTGTCGTCGGTGTTGTCTGGCGGGTTGGCGATGGCCTGGGTGGGCTCGGGCGTGTCGTCCTGCATCCGCATGCCCGGCATCGACGCCATCTGGCAATGCTCGCCCATCACCGCGTCGGCATGGCGATGGGCGGCGAGCGTCTGCGAGATCGTCGGCGCGAGCGTCGTCAGCAGGATCGCGAGCGATCCTAGCCAGCTGCCGATCTTCCGATACCGACGATTCAACATGCGCCCAGCGACACGCCGCGAGTTGTGAAGTCCACTACTGCCAGACCGCGATTTGCGGCAAATTATGCCATGTACGCGTTATTCTCGGCCGCGGGCGGCAGGCTCCGTCGAGCGCCGCGCGCCCGGTCGATAGAACGGACCGCTACGGCAAAGCCACCGCGCACAGGCGACAATGCCTGCTCCCGGCGTCAAGCACGGAGTATTCATGAAAGCGCAGCGTCCGCGTCCTCCGCACTTTTCCGCCGAACTTACGCGCGCCGAATGGCGCGAGCACCTGCTGCCCTACTTCATCACGGCGCTGCTGATCGCGTTCGCGATCGTGCTGATCGTCTGGATCGCCAATCCGGCGCCGCCGCGCACGATCACGATCAGCGCCGGCCCGCGCGACAGCTCGTTCGTCGTCACTGCGAACCAGTACCGCAAGATCCTCGCGCGCAACGGCATCCGCCTGAACGTGCTCGAATCCGATGGGTCCGTGCAGAACCTGCAGCGGCTGCTGGACCCGAAGCAGCAAGTCGATATCGCGTTCGTGCAAGGCGGGGTGGCCCAAGGGCTGGATACGTCGTCGCTGGTGTCGCTCGGCAGCGTGTTCTATGTGCCGATCGTGGTGTTCTACCGTGGCGCGGCGCTCACGCAACTCGCGCAGCTCGAAGGCAAGCGGATCGCGGTCGGCCGCAAAGGCAGCGGCACGCGGCTGCTCGCGCTGCAACTGCTCGCGGCGAACGGCATCGAGCCAGGCGGCGCCACGACGCTGGTGCCGAGCGACGGTCTGCAGGCCGCCACGCAGCTGGTCGCCGGCGAGGTCGACGCGGCGCTCCTGAGCGGCGACTCGGCGACGCGCGGCCTGATGCTGCGGCTGTTGCGCGTACCCGGCATTTCGGTGATGAATTTCGACGAAGCCAGCGCCTATACGCGCGTGTTCCCGTTTCTCGACCAGATCGACCTGCCGCCCGGCGTGCTTGACCTGAAGCGGCGCATTCCGCCCGAGACCGTGCATCTGATCAGTCCGACGGTCGAACTCGTCGCGCGCAGCACGCTGCATCCGGCGATCTCGGATCTGCTGATCGAGGCGGCGCAGGAAGTACATGGCGCCGCGGGCCTGTTGCAGCACGCCGGCCAGTTCCCGACACCGGTCGAGCACGAATACCGGATCAGCGAGGACGCGCAGCGCTATTACCGGACCGGCAAGGGCTTTTTGTATCGGACGCTGCCGTTCTGGCTCGCGAGCATCGGCGATCGCACGCTGGTCCTGCTGTTGCCGGTCGCTGTGCTGCTGTTGCCCGCGATGCGGGTGATTCCGGCGCTGTACCGGTGGCGGGTGCGCTCGCGCATCTATCGCTATTACGGTTCGCTGATTGCGATCGAGCGGCACGCGCTCGCCGGCGCAACCGACGAGGAGCGCACACAGCTACTGGGACAACTGGACGAGATCGAGGCGGCGCTGAACCACCTGCGCATGCCGTTAGCGTATGCGGATGCGTTTTATGTGCTGCGGGAGCATGTGGGATTCGTGCGCAGCCGGCTGACGGCTGCGCCGCACGTCATGGCCTCTTGAGCGAGGCCGCGACGGGCTATGCCAGGCTTAGGCCTGGGAGGGAGTGGAAGCTTGCGTCTCGTGTTGGGCGCTGGTTTGCGCCTGGGTGTCCGCGCTGCCGGCGGCATTCGGTGCTACGGCTTCCGGCGTTGCAGCAGCGGCATCCGCTTGCGGAACCGCCTGTTCCGCGACTGCCGCTGCGACTGCTTCGGTCTGCGGCTCGTCGGCGGTCGCCTTCCCGGACGGTGACGGTGTACCGGCATCGGTCGGAGCATTCGCGCTTGCCGTCGCCGCGGCGGCCTTCTGCGCGCCCTTCGCCGCGCGATGCGCGAGCAGGCGCTGCGCACCGGCCGCTTCCTGCGCCGTAACCTTGCCGGCTTCGACACCCGCCAGATCGACGCGCGCGGCGCCTTCGACGAGGCTCTTCCAGTAGCGCCCGCCACGGCACCACGTCTTGATCGCGTCGCGCAGCTCGGCTTCGGTCAGCGACAGTTCCTTCGCATGCACGACGAGGTCTTCGAAAACGCCGATCTTCAGCGGCAGCTTCGGGGCCGGATTCTTCGGGAAAGCGACCGGGAAACGCTTTTGCAGACGACCGATCGACCGCACCACCGGGTCCACCGGCTTGGCCTCCACCGCCGCCGCCCTGGCGGGCGCGGCGCCCTCGGGTGCGGCGTGGCGCGGCTGCGGGCGGCCGGGTCGCGTGCCCGGCTTGCCTTCCGGCCGACCACCGGCCTTCGCGGCCGGCTTGCCGCCGGGCCGGCCACCGGACTTCGTGCCCGGATTGGCGCCACGCTCGGCGTTAGAGCCAGGATGTGCCCCAGGATTTGAAGCGGGCTTGCCAGCGGACTTCGAAGCGGGGCGCGCAGCCGATTTGCGATCGGGCTTGCCGGCGCCCTCGGCGGCGGCTCGCGCCGCGGCCAGTTGCTTCTTCAGTTCAGCGAGTTGTTCGAAACCCATAGTGCACAACCAATCTGTCGATCTGTAAAAATGAGATTGTAGCAGCGTGCGCCTATATGCTTGTGACAACCGCTAGCCGCAATGACGATCGTTAATTCGCGGCCGTGACGGGCGCATCGGCGGCGGGCGCGTGCAGCCCGGTGACCGACACCCGCAAGCCCGGCGCGCCGACATTGTTGCGCAGCGACAGCCCGAGCTGATGCCGCTCGGCGATCCGCGCGACGATCGCGAGACCGAGCCCGCTGCCCTCGCCCTTCGACTCCTCGCCGCGATAGAAACGGTCGAACACGCGTTCGAGCTCCGCCTCCGGAATCCCCGAGCCGCTGTCGACGACCTCGAAGCCCACCCGCTCGCCCGTGCGCCGCAGCACCACGTCGACACGGCCGCCCCGCGGCGTATGACGAATCGCGTTGTTGATCAGATTCCCCAACAACACGCTGATACTGTGCGGCTCGGCGAGCACCGTGTAGGCGTCGTTCGGTGTGCGGGCCTGTTCGCATTCGAGGCCCAGATCGATCTCGCGCAGCTCGGCGAGCACGGAACAATCGCTGACCGCCTGCTCGCCGATGCGGCGCAGGCTGACCGGCACCGTCGACGTGACCGGCTGCGCGTCTTCGCGCGCCAGCGTCAGCAATTGCTGCACGAGGTGGATGATCCGGTTCACCCGATTTTCGACACGCTCGAGCGTCTGCCCCTCGCCCCTCAGCGAGCCATCGCGCGACGCCGCCTGCAGTTGCAGCTTCAGCGCCGCGAGCGGCGAGCGCAACTCGTGCGCGGCATCGGCGATGAACGTGCGCTGCGCCTGCGACGCCGTATGCAGCCGTTGCAGCAGATCGTTCAGCGCTTCGACGAGCGGCCGGATTTCGACCGGCATGTTGCCGTCGAGCCGCAGCGGTTCGAGCGAATCGATCGAACGCGTCGCGAGCGCGCGCGACAGCCCGCCGATCGGCGCGAGCCCGCGCGCGACCACCAGCAGCACCAGCGCGATCGTCACCGGCAGCAGCACGCCGAGCGGCCATAGCGTGTGCAGCGCAAGATGCAGCGCGAGATCCTCGCGCACCGATACGGGCTGCGCGACCTGCACGTAGCGGTCTGGCTGCGCGACGCCGAAGACGCGCCAGTGGTACTCGCCGCGCGGTACCGTGTGGAAGCCCGGCGCCAGACGCTCGAACATCGGCGTCTGCGCGGAGTGATAGACGAGCGTGCCGCTCTGGTCCCAGATCTCGATGACGATGCGGTCGTCGGCCAGATCGCCGAGGTCGGGGGCGCGACGCTCGCGCAGGCCCGCGCCGCTCAGCGACGACGGCAGCGACAGCGCGACCGTGCGCAGTTCGTAGTCGAACAGCTCGCTCGCCTCGCGCCGCGCGGTATGGAAGATCGCGAAAGCCGCGACCATCGAGGTCGCCGCCATGCCGAAGATCAGCCAGCCGAGCAGCCAGCGGCGAATCGACGTCATCCGCACCTCTTCAGGCGGTAGCCGACCCCGCGCACGGTCACGACCTGGTCCGCGCCGATCTTGCGCCGCAGACTGTGCACATGCACTTCGATCGTGTTGCTGCCGACTTCTTCGCCCCAGCCGTACAGCTTTTCTTCGAGCTCGGCCTTGGTGAACACGCGGGTCGGCTCCTCGATCAGCGCCTGCAGCAGCGCGAATTCTCGCGGCACGAGCGGCAGCGGCACCCCGTCCTTGGTGACTTCATGCGCGGCGGGGTCGAGCGTCAGTTCGCCGTGGCTGTAGACCGGCTGCTTCTGGCCAGTGCGTCGGCGCAGCAGCGCGCGAATGCGCGCGGCCAGTTCGTCGAGATCGAACGGCTTGATCAGGTAGTCGTCGGCGCCGGCGTCGAGACCGCGGATGCGTTCGTCGATCGCGTCGCGCGCGGTCAGGATGATGACCGGCGCCGCGCCGCCGTTGCGGCGATACGCGTTCAGCACGTCGATGCCGTCTTTTTTCGGCAGGCCGAGGTCGAGCAGTACGAGGTCGTACACGCCGTTATCGAGCGACAGTTCCGCCGCGCGGCCGTCCTCGGCCCAGTCGATCGCGTAGCCGGCGCGGCGCATCGCGCCCAGCACCGATTCCGCGATCATGTCGTCGTCTTCGACCAATAGCAGGCGCATGGTCTCTCCCTTCCTTGCTGCGGTTTTAGCCGCCGCATTATCGGCCCCAGCAGCTTAACGAACCCTTACGGGGTACTGATGACGGCGCCGATTTCGCGCGGCTCGGGTCACGCTATTCGACGTTAAGCCTGTCTTAAGCGCGCGCTTCGGAAAATTGGCTCCCATTGCGAGGCCTCGTTCGCGAGTCGCTCGCCCCTTCCGATGATTCGCAGGAGCCGGATTTTGCCCGATTTCCATCCCGTGACGGCGCTGCGTCGGCGCGCGCTGGTGCCGTTATGCGCGCTGCTGATGAGCGGCTGCGCGACCTATCACCGCGAACCGCTCGCGCCGCAGGTCACCTCGACGTCCGCGCGATCGCTCGAACGGATCCGCATCGATCCCGCGAGCATGCCGCTGCCCGAGTTGGCCACGCATCGGTTCGATCCCGCCGACGGGCTCGACATCGACGAAGTCGCGATGCTCGCGGTCGCCAACAACCCCGATCTGAAGCTGGCCCGCGACGATCTCGGCATCGCCCGCGCGCAGGCTTATTCGGCGGGTCTGCTGCCCGATCCGCAACTGAGCGTGTCGAGCGATTATCCCGGCGCGGCCGGCACCACGCGCGCGTTCAATTATGGCCTCAGCATCGACGTGATGGCGATCGTGCTGCGCAGCGCGAACAAACAGTCCGCCGACGCGACGCTGGCGAAGACCGATCTCGGCCTTCTGTGGCAGGAATGGCAGGTGGTCGCGCAGGCGCGCCAGCTGTTCGTGAAGAGCTGCTTTCAGCAGCGCACGCTGCCGCTGTTGCAACAGCAACGCGAACTCGCGCGCACCCGCTACGAGCGCATGGCCGCGGCGCGCGCGGACGGCAATCTGACCGACGATACGCTCACCGCCGCGCTCATCGCTTACAGCGACGCGCGCAAGCAGTACACGGACGCCGAGCGCGCGGCCGTGCAAACCCATCACGATCTGAACGCTCTGCTGGGTCTCGCGCCCGACGTGCAATTGCAGTTGCAGGCAGGCCACGACGACAATGTCGCACCGCTTTCCGACGCCACGCTCGACTCAGCGCTCGCCGAGCTCGCGCACCGCCGCCCCGACCTGATCGCGCTGCAGGCCGGCTACGAAGCGCAGGAGCAGAAATACCGCGCGGCGATTCTGAGCCAGTTCCCGAGTCTGTCGGTCGGTTTCGTGCGGGCGCGCGACACCTCGAACATCTACACGAGCGGCTTTCAGATCAACCTGAGTCTGCCGATCTTCAACCGCAATCAGGGCAATGTCGCGATCGAAAAAGCGACCCGTCAGCGACTTCGCGACGAGTACCAGACCCGACTGAACCAGGCGTATGCGGACGTCGCCCGGCTGCGCGAGGACAGCGCGATTCTCGCGCGGCAGTTGCAGCAGACCGAAGCCGCATTACCCGGCGTCGAGCGCTCCGCGCGCGAAGCGGCGGCGGCCTACGCCGAACATAACCTCGCGCTCGGCGCGTACACCGACGCGCAAAGCGCCGCGCTCGCGAAACGCATCGACGTCGCGACGCTGCGCGAAGCGCTCGACGAACAACGCGTCGGCTTGCAGGCGCTGCTCGGCAGCGCGATTCCCGACGCTTTCACTCCCGCTCAAACTTTCATCGACACTCATGCGAAATAGCCTGTTTCCATCGCGGTACGGATGGCCGCGTGTTGCGGCCGTCGCCGCGCCGCTGGTTTGCGCGGTCCTGCTGTATGCAGCGGTCCATCCGGTGCGTGCGGACGACAACCCCGCCAGCGAAACTCAACCGTCGGTCGCGGTGCAGACCGTGCGCGTGCAGCGCGCCGCGATCGCGCAGCCGGTGCGCGGCTTCGGGATCGTCGCGACCACCGCGTCGAACCTGACGACGATCAACCTGCCCTATGTGTCGCGTATCGCACAGATGCGCGTGCAGGCGGGCGAGACCGTCAAGCGCGGCACGCCACTGTTCGTCGTCCAGGCCGATCCTGCCGCGGTGCTTGCCGCCACTCAGGCGAGAAGCGCGCTGACGCTCGCGCAAGGCGAACTCGCGCGGACCCGGTCGCTGTACGACAAAGGTCTCGCGACGCAATCGCAGCTCGCCACCGCGAGCAAAGCCGTCGACGATGCGCGCGACGCGCTCGCCGCGCAGAATCAGACCGGCGCCGCGAGCGGCAGCAAGGTCGTGACCGCGCCGTTCGACGGCGTAGTGCTGCAGCTATCGGCGGCGCAAGGCGACCAGGTGCAGGCCGGTGCGGCGATTCTGCAACTCGCGAGCGGCAGCGGCCGCGACGCGCGCGCAAACGTAACGCTCGGCGTCGAGCCCAGCGATGCCGCAGCGATCCATCCGGGCGACGTCGTCACGCTGCACGGCCTGTCCACGGCGCTCGCGCGGACGTCGATCGAAGGCCGCGTGGTGCTGGTCGGTGCCGCGATCGATCCGCAATCGCAACTGGTCAACATCGGCGCGACGGTACCGCTCGCGCAGACGCCGTTCATCCCCGGCACACGCGTTTCCGGCGACATCGCGACCCGCACGGGCACGCACTGGATCGTGCCGCGCGCGGCCGTGCTGCAGGATGGGCAGCATGCGTACGTGTTCCAGATCACGCCGCAAAACAAGGCGCATCGCGTCGCAGTGAGCATCGCGATCGAAAACGGCGAGCGCTACGGCGTCGATGGCCCGCTCGACCCCATGCTCGGCGTCGTGACGAGCGGCAACTACGAGCTGAAAGACGGCATGGCGGTCCGCGCCGCGGGAGATGGCGCGCGATGAACTTCGGCCAATGGATGCAGACGCATCGCCGCTCGCTGCTGTTCGTCATCGCGTTGCTCGCGATTGCCGGCGTGTTGAGCGCGTTCCGTCTGCCGATCTCGCTGTTTCCGAACGTCGCGTTTCCGCGCGCGGTCGTATCGCTCGACGCGGGCGATCGCCCCGCCGAGCAGATGACCACGCTCGTCACGATGCCGGTCGAGGAAGCGCTGCGGCGCGTGCCGAACGTGCGCGACGTCGAATCGAGGACCAGCCGTGGCGCTGCGGAGATCTCGCTGAACTTCGACTGGGGCACCGACATGGCGCAGGCGACGCTGCAGGCTCAATCGGCGATCAGCGAAATTCTCGCGACGCTGCCGCCCGGCACGACGATGCAGGTGCGGCGCATGGACCCGACCGTGTTTCCGGTGCTCGCGTACAGCCTCACGTCGAAGCAGCAGTCGCTGTCCGCGCTGCGCGATCTCGCGCAGTTCCAGATGCGGCCGCTGTTGTCGTCGGTGGAAGGCGTCGCGCGCGTCGAGGTGACCGGCGGCGCCGAGGACGAGTTCGAGGTCGCGGTCGATCCCGCCCGCCTCGCCGCGTACAAGCTGTCGCTCGCCGATGTATCGAAGGCGATCGGCGCGAGCAACGTGCTGATGGCAAACGGCCGCATCGAGGATCACGACAAGCTGTACCTCGTCGTCACGAACTCGACGATCACGCAGCTCGACGAACTGCGCAACGTCGTCGTGGCCGCCAACGGCAATGCGAACGGCGCGCAGATCCGTCTGGGCGACGTCGCGACGGTGCGCCAGGGCGTCGTGCCGCAATGGATGCGCGTCACCGCCGATGGTCAGGATGCGGTGCTCCTGAACGTGTACCAGCAGCCCGGCGCCAACAGCGTCGCGATGGCACGCGCGATCCGCGCGAAGATTGCCGCGTTCCAGCCGCAGATGCCCGCGGGCGTGCATCTGTCGAACTGGTACGACCAGAGCGAACTCGTGATCGCGTCGGCCACCAGCGTGCGCGACGCGATCATGATCGGCATCGTGCTCGCGGCATTGACGCTGTTCTTCTTCCTGCGCAACTGGAAGATCACCGCGATCGCGGTCGCGCTGGTGCCGGTCGTGATGGCCGCGACGATTCTGCTGCTCGACGTGTTCGGCATGGGCTTCAACATCATGACGCTGGGCGGTATGGCGGCCGCGGTCGGCCTCGTGATCGACGACGCGATCGTGATGATCGAGCACATCGTGCGGCGCATGCGTGAAGCCGGCGCGCGCGCGTTCCATGGCCGCGTGATGGCCGCGGCGCTCGAGTTCACACGGCCGCTCGCGGGTTCGTCGGCGGCAACGCTGATCATCTTCGTGCCGCTCGCGTTTCTGTCGGGTGTGACGGGAGCCTTTTTCAAGGCGCTGTCGCTGACGATGGCGAGCGCGCTGCTCATTTCGTTCCTCGTCACGTGGCTCGCGGTGCCGATCCTGTGCGACCACTGGCTGAAGCCCAAAGACGCCGAGGAGCACCAGGAAACCCGTTTCGCCGCATGGCTGAACCGGCGCTATGCGGCGACGATCGGCCGCGTGATCGCACGGCCGCCGCTCGTGCTGCTCGGCGTCGTGCCGTTGATCGTCGTCGCGGCGTTCGCATTCACGCGCGTCGGCAGTGGCTTCATGCCGAGCATGGACGAAGGCGGCTTCGTGCTCGACTATCACACGCAACCGGGTACGTCGATCACCGAAACGGACCGGCTGATGAAGCAGATCGAGCAGATCGTGCGCGCGAATCCGAACGTCGCGACCTATTCGCGCCGCACCGGCGCGGGCCTCGGCGGCGATCTGAACGAGCCGAACAAGGGCGACTTCTTCGTGCGGCTCAAGTCCGGCAAGCGCGAGCCGATCGACACCGTGATGGAGGAAATCCGCTCGCAGATCGAAAACCAGGTGCCGGGCGTCAGTATCGAGCTCGCGCAGCTGATGGAAGACCTGATCGGCGATCTGACCGCGGTGCCGCAGCCGGTGCAGATCAAGATCTTCTCCGACGATCCGCACACGCTCGACACCACCGCGCGCAGAGTTGCCGCGCGTATCGGCCAGATTCAGGGCATCGTCGACGTGAACGACGGTATCAACCCGGCCGGCGACGCGATCGAGCTGCACATCCTGCCCGCCGCTGCCGCGGCCGAAGGCATGGACCCGCAGGCGATCGCGCAGGCCGTCACCGACATGCTCGAAGGCAATGTCGCGACGCAGTTCCAGAGCGGCCCGAAAACGGTCGGCGTGCGCGTGCGCGTGAACGGCGCGCGCCAGATGACCGATACGCAACTCGGTCAGTTACAGATTCGCGCGCCGGACGGGCATCTGTTCGCGCTGAAGCGCGTCGCCGATCGCGTGAGCGTCACCGGTCAGCCCGAAATCAGCCGCTCGAATCTGAAGCGGATGGTCGCGGTCACTGCGCGCATCGACGGGCGCGATCTCGGCTCGACGATCGCCGACGTGCAGAAGGCGCTCGGCAACGCGGACCTGCTGCCGTCGGGCGTCTATTACGAGCTCGGCGGTCTGTACCAGCAACAGCAGATCGCCTTCAAGGGGCTCTTGACCGTGTTCGGCGCCGCGATCGCGCTCGTGTTCGGCCTGCTGCTGTTCCTGTACGAACGCCTGCGTGTCGCGCTCGCGGTGCTGGCAATGCCGCTCTTCGCTGCCGGCGCGGTGTTCATCGGCCTTTGGATCACCGGCATCGAGTTGAATATCTCGGCGATGATGGGCATGACGATGATCATCGGCATCGTGACGGAAGTTGCCATCTTTTATGTATCGGAATTGCAGGCGCTGGTGCGCGACGACGAAATGCCGTTCGACGACGCGTTGCAGGCCGCCGGCCGGAATCGTCTGCGGCCGATCGCGATGACGACGATCGCCGCGATCCTCGCGCTGTTGCCGCTCGCGTTCGCGCTGGGGCAAGGCTCGGCGATGCAGCAACCGCTCGCGATCGCGATCATTTCCGGACTGATCGTCCAGTTGCCGCTCGTGCTGTTGCTGCTGCCGGCGTTGCTGAAGCTATTGATGAAAAAGCAGCCGGTGTGAGCGCGGCCCAGGTTTTCCGCGTTTCGCGAAGCATGACGCTACGCAAGCACATCCGCGAACCCGCCGACTCGCGCGCCGAGCGCGCGGATCGCGGCGGCCACCTTTGGCGACAACAGCGCCTGCAACTCGTCGGCATGCCGGTAGTCGTGCATGCCCTCGCTCAGCGCGTCACCGGCCAGCGCCGGATGACAATAGATTTCGCCGACGCCATGCGGCAGATTCGCGAGCGCGGCGAGCCAGCTCGCCTCGTCCATGCGCCCGCTCGCCGCAATGCCGACCACGTAGTCGTTGTGCGCGATCCCCGCGCGCTCGAGCCGCGTCTTCACGTGCGCGACCCACGGCCGCAGCCACAGCGGCGCGTTCGCTTCGAACGGCAGACGCATCGCCTTCATGCCGTAGTCGCGGCCGATGTCGAGGATCAGGCCGAGCACGGTCGGATGCAGATGAAAATGCTTGTGCGTGTTCACGTGATCGAGCCTGAGGCCGGTCGCGGCGAAGGCTTCGAATTGCGCGCGGATTTCGTAGGCGAGTTGCCGGCGCACGTGCGGCAGAAAGAAGAAGCGCACGCCGTCGCGCACCATGTTGCTGCCGAAGCGGCCGTTCTCGTCGAGCAGCGCGGCGACCTGCTCGCGCGGCGCCAGCGCGGCGCCGTCGGCCAGCACCAGATGCAGGCCCACGCGCAGTTCCGGCAGCGTATGCGCGCGCGCAACCGCGTCTTCGGCGGCCGGCGCGCCGACCATCAGACTCGCGGCGCGCAACACACCCTTGCGATGCGCGCGCTCGACCGCGAAATTGACGCGCTGATGCAGGCCGAAATCGTCGGCGGTGATGATCAGTCCGCGCGGTTGGGCCGGTTTGCCGCGCGCTGTCACGTGAGGCTGTCCAGCCGGCCGCTGCGCTCGGCGGACGGCGTGCCGAGCCGCATGCGCTCGCCGCGCCACACGACGTGCGAACCGAACGCGCTGACGAGCCACTGAAGCGCGAGCAGCGTATCGCGCAACGGTACCAGCGGCAGATCGCGCCAGAACGTGCGCGCACGGCGCGCCGCACGCAAATGCAGCAGCAGGCGCGCACCAACGCAGAGCGCGGTCGCCGACGCGCTCGCGACCACCGCCGCGAACGGCGCGTGAGCACAGGTTGCGAGCGACACCGTCAGCCCTGCGCTCGTCAACAGCCACGGTGTGGGGAATGTGATCAGCAGCGACACGAAACCCGGCGGATTGACCGAGCGGATCGTGCGCAGCCAGCGCGTTTCGCGCTGCCACAGCGCCGCGAAGGTCGGCTCGATCACGTCGGTGGCGACCATCACCCGCGACAGCACCGTTTGCAGACCGAGAGCGCGCACGTGCTCGGCGAGCCAGTAGTCGTCGGCGAGGCAGTTTTTCAGCGCCTCGAAGCCGCCGATGCGCTCCAGCGTCGCGCGCCGCAACGCGAGAGTCGCGCCGAAACCGAAGCGGCGCGAGCCCATCGCATGGGCGACCCGCACCGACGGCGCGAACCACTCGTTGATGAACAGCGCACCGACGCGCGGCCAGAAGCCGCCGACGCCGCGCGCGACGTACAAGCACGTGACCACGCCGACGCTCGGGTCCGCGAGCGGCGCGGCGACGCTGTCGAGATAGTCGGAGTCGACCGCGATGTCGCTGTCGGCGATCACGATCACGTCGTGGCGAGCGCGTGCGGCCATGTTGATCAGGTTGCTGACTTTCAGATTGCTGCCGTGTACGCGCGTGTCGATCGCGAGCTCGATGTCGCACTTGGGATAGGCGGCCTGCAAGCGGCGCACCACCGCGATGGCGGGATCGTGCGGCGACGACACGCCCAGCACCAGCTGAAAATGCTCATGCCGCTGCTCGCAGAAGGTCCGGAGATTCTCGTAGAGACGCGGCTCGGCGCCGCACAGCGGCTTCAGCACGCTGACACCGACCTGCGCGAACGGCCCGCCTGGTCCATCGGACGAACCCACTAGCGAACCGCCGTACGCGCCATTGACCGCCCTGCCGCCATGATGGTTCGATTTATGCCGCGCGGTGAAAAACGGCATGGCGAGCGCGGCGGCTACCGTGTAGATCGAAGCGCTAACGCAGCCGGCCAACAGAAGCCATTGACATGCAATCAACGCGTGGGCCGCCATCGTGTGTCGTCCGTATCCGTCAGTGCTCGGCCAGCACGAACGGTTGCCCCGTTAGCCGGAGGTGAAGCACGACGAGCCACCGGCGTGGACAGTTCGCTGAGATCACGGCGGGCCATGCGCCGCGAGCAGCGCGAATCGCGTAGTCGCGCCGCACCGCGAGCTCGAAGGCGACCTGGGAGAATTCGCGCGCAATCACCACGCCGCCGATGATCAGCGCGAGCGCGAACAGCCTGAACGATGCTGAAGCGAAAAAAGCGTCAGAGACCGGCAGTACAGGCAGCGCGATGCACAGCAGCGCTTCGGTGCCTGCGGCGGTCAGAGACGCGACTAGCAAATGGGCTCGTAGCATGTCGATGGTGACTCGCTTCATAACGTGCCTCGTGCGGGGCCTTGCAGCCTGACCGGATGCTGGCATTGGGCGGGACTCGTCGATACCGTCCATTGACGCTATCGACCAGCATAAAGAATGCCTCGCGCGTCGCTCCATCGAAGTCCTTACGATCAGGTTGCGATGGCCTGACGACAACCTGGTCTCGCACATGCATCACGATCTGCGACGACCATTTTATAGCGCGTCGATGGTATCGATTCAAGCTGAAGGAAACCTTAAGCATCGGCATGGCATAAAGCGGCTAACGAACGGCGTGGTTACACTTCGAAACACCGGCGGATTGTTCGTATAGACGCATCAATGCCGCTTGCATAAAAATGCAGGACGTTATGCAATAAATCCTCACATGGAATATTTGCCTCATGCGCTTACTCCTCGTAGAAGACGACGAGCTCATCGGCTGCGGTGTGGAAGCGGGCCTTCGCCAGGCCGGCTTCACGGTCGACTGGGCACGCGACGGCCACAAGGCCGGCCTCGCGCTCGACACGACTCAATATGCATTGGTGGTACTCGACCTCGGCCTGCCACGCGTGAGCGGCACGGAGTTGCTCAAACGCATGCGCGACGCCGGCAATGACGTGCCGGTGCTGGTGTTGACCGCGAAAGGCACGGTCGTCGATCGCGTCGGCGGTCTCGAAGCGGGCGCCGACGACTATCTCGGCAAGCCGTTCGATCTCACCGAACTGGTCGCGCGGTGCCGCGCGCTGTTGCGCCGCGCACAAGGTCGCAGTATCGATTTGATTCGTTACCAGAATCTGACAGTGAATCCGGCCGCGCAAACAGTGCAGATCGACGAGACGCGCGTGCCGCTTACATCGCGCGAATGGGCGATTCTGCTGCAACTGCTGACCAATCTCGGCATTCCGCAGTCGCGCTCGCGGCTCGAAGAAAGCCTGTACGGCTGGCAGGAAGAAATCGAAAGCAATGCGATCGAGGTGCATGTGTCGAACCTGCGCAAGAAGCTCGGCGCAAATCTGATCAAGACCGTGCGCAACATCGGCTATGTGATGGAGAAAGAATGATCGGTCCGTCGATCCGGCGGCGCCTCGTGCTGCTGGTGCTGGCGAGCATCGCGCTCGTCTGGGGCGGCGCGCTCGTGTCGAGCTACCGGCAGGCGACGCGCGAAGTCGGCCTATGGGAGCAAGCCCGCCTCGCCGAACTCGCGCAGATGCTCGCGCTGCTCGATTCGGCCAATCTGATGACGCTCGCGAATGCGCGCATCGACCTGCGCGAAGAAGAGCGAAACGGCGAAGCCGGCGCGAACAACTACGATGACGACGACACCCTGCCGCGCGATGCGCTTTTCCAGGTGCGCTCGGCCGACGGCGTCGTGCTGGCAGGCAGCCCGCAACTGCACGCGCTGGCCGCGTGGGATTTGCCGTTGCCGCCGGCGAGCGGCTCGCAAGACGTGATGCTGGTCGGCGAGCTCTATCACTCGTTCACGTTGCGCGAGACCGTGCTCGGTCACAGCGTGCGCGTGTTCGAGCCGGCCAATACCCGCAGCGACCTGGTGAGCGAAATCGCGAGCCGCATCGCACGGCCCACGCTGATCGCGCTGCCGGTGCTCGCGGTGCTCGTGTGGTTCAGCATCGGCTGGAGCCTCGCGCCGCTGAAGGTGCTATCGGCCGCGCTCAGTTCTCGCGACATCAACCGCATGGAACCGGTCGGCATCGGCCGCACGCCGCTCGAGGTGCGCCCGCTCGTCGATGCGATCAACCAGATGCTCGCGCGTCTGCAGCATGCGCTCGAACTCGAGCGCGCCTTCACCGCCGACGCCGCGCACGAACTGAAGACGCCGCTCGCCGCGATCAAGGTGCAGGCGCAGGTTGCGCTCGCGGAGCCCGACATCGGGCTGCAGCGGCTCGCGATGGAGCGCGTCGTGCAAGGCGTCGATCGCAGCGCCCGGCTCGCCGAGCAGTTGCTGCTGCTCGCGCGGCTCGACGTGCAGGAGAAGCTGCCCACCGAGCCGGTGAAGCCGGCCGCGATCGCGAGAGATACGCTGCTCGCGAACCGGCGTAATGCGCAGCAAAAGCACATCAACGTGATGCTGGTCGGCGACATGCTCGCCGAGATCGATGCGGAGCCGGTGCTGATCGGCATCCTGCTCGACAATCTGCTCGACAACGCGATCAAGTATGGACGTACGGGGGGCAATATCGAAGTCGCGGTGCGCCATGCCGACGAGCACGTGCAGCTGAGCGTGCGGGACGACGGTCCAGGCGTCGGGCCAGACGATCTCGCGCGCCTCACGAACCGCTTTTTCCGCGCGACCGGCAATCAGGCGACCGGCAGCGGGCTGGGGTTGTCGATCGTTGCGCGGATCGCCGAGCATTTCGGCGCGAGTCTGCAGCTAGGCGCGGGAATCGGGGGCCAGGGGCTTGCAGTGCGGGTGTCGTTTCCGGCCTATCGCGCGCCGCGCTGACGGCGCGCGGTATGCGCGTCGAAGACGCGAGCGGGAAGCGGAAACCGCGCGCCGATCGCTCAGCGCCGCTCGCCGCCGCGGTTCACGTCAGCGACGCCCGAACGCTGTTTGGCCAGCCCGGCGCCCACCCCGTGCGGCGCGGCATGCGGCCGCGCGCCGCCGGACGCCTCGAACAACTGCCACGCGATCAGGCCCGGCACGAACACCAGCAGATCGCGAATGCGCCGCGCGGCCGCGAGCGCAAGACAGGTGGCGGGATCGAGCCCGAGTGCGCCGCCAATCAGTACGAAGGCGCCCTCCTGCACGCCGAGACCGCCCGGCACGAAGAACGCGGCGCTGCTGACCGCCTGGATCAGCGATTCGATCACGATCGCCTCGACGAGCGTCACGCGCGCGCCGAGGAAATACAGCGCGAGCCAGATTTCCAGCGAGGTCAGCACGCATTGCAGCGGCTGCCAGAAAAACAGATAGCGCAGCACGACCGCGCGGCGTCGCCAGATCACTTTGATCGATTGATCGATCTGCGCGGACTGCCCGACCAGCGCGGTCAGCTTGCCGCTCGTCATATTGTTTGCCACGCGCGTGATGCGCTCGAACGGATTCGCATGCTGCACGAGCCCGAACAGCAATAGCAGCGGCGTCAACGCGACCACGCCCCACGCGAGCTGCCCGGCAAGCCGCAGCGCGCCCGATTGCGCGTTGGCGAACAGAAAGCCGATGCCGACCATCGTGAACATCAGCTGACTGATCAAGGTCAGTTGCATATCGACGATGGTGCTGGCGACCGCTGTCGATGGCCGGACGCCCCAGCGCTTGAACATGCGGAACGCCACGAGTTCGCCGCCGATCCGCGCGACTGGCAGCATGGAGTTGACCGATTCGCGCACCCATACCAGATGCATCATCCTGCCGAAGCTCGGGCGATTCGCGCCGCGAATCAGCGAGCGCCAGTCGCAGGCGTTGGCGACCATTGGCAGCACGTGCGCCAACGCGGCCAGCACGAGGCCCGCGCCGGCCGCGCGCAACGCGCTGAGCACCGCGCGCGGATCTTCGCGCCAGACCAGCCACAAAGAGATCAGCAAACCCGCGAGCGCGGCCGCGCGGCCCAGATGCTTCATCATGCGGGCACCTCGCATGCGACCAGGATAGACCTGATGCGCCGCACGCCGCGTGCCGCGGTATGGGTTGCCGTATGGGTTGCCGAGTGCGCCGCCGCCTGTGCCGCCGGGCCGCTGCCGTGCGTCTCGAGTGCGGTGCTGTGTCGCCCGCTCGATCCTTCTTCGCTCATTGCCCGCCCAATCTGCCGTTCGTTCGTCATTCGTCCTGTGCCGCCGACAGCAGCCCGTCGCCGTCGACCTTGAAGCTGAAGCCCCGCCAGATCACCCGCGACGAGCGGAAGCTCGCGACGAAAATCGCAAACGATACGATATCCCATAACGGCAGTAGCCACAGATCGCGGCAGCGCTGACGCAACGCCCTATCCGCGCGCCACTTCAACGCGACACGCGCGAGCACCGTCACTGCCGCGAGCAGCCACGCCCACGGCGCGCCGCCCGAGCACGCGAGCGCGAGCAGCGCGAACGGCAACGGATGCACGAGCGCGGTGCCGAAGTGTCCGAGCGGATCGATGCGGCGGATGGTGCGGCTCCAGCGCAGTTCGTGCGTCACCAGTTGCGCGGCGCTCGTTTCGACACAGGCATGCGCGATCGCGAACGGCGGAATCGTGACCTGCTCGCCCGCCGCGCGCACCGCCGCGCCGATTTCGTAGTCTTCGGCCAGGTGCCGCACGAACGGCTTGAAGCCGCCGATCCGCTCGTAGGTGTCGCGCCGCATCGCAATCGTCTGACCGAAGCACGGGCGCGCGAGCCCGAGCGCGAGTCCGGTGACGACGCCCGGCAGGAACTGGTAGTTGGTGGCGATCGCCGACAGCCGCGGCCAGAATCCCGGATCGGGCTGGCCGCGATACGCGCAGGTGACGAGCCCGACGCCCGGCTTCTGCAATTCGCCGATCACGTTGCGCAGATAGTCGGGGCCGACGCACACGTCGCTGTCGGCGAACACGAGCACGTCGTGGCGCGCCTGCGGCAGCATGTTGAGGATGTTGCTGATCTTGCGGTTCGGGCCGTACAGACGCGCATCGGCGACCACGGCGATGTCCGCCCGCGGATGCAGGCGCCGCAGTTCGTCGACGGTTCGCAGCGCGGGGTCGGCCGAGTCGTGCACGCCGAACAGGAATTGTACGGGCCCCGGATAATCCTGGGCGCAGAAGCTCGACAGATTATCGAGCAGCGCCCACTCGTTGCCGTGCAACGGTTTGATAACCGTAATGGGTGGAAAACTGGAGGGTACGGCCACCGGCCTCGCGAAGAAGCGCCCGATCAGCGCGCTCGCGAGCACGGTATAGCCGATGCCGACAACAGTCGCCGCCGCGCACGCGTACGCGAGCGTGACGGCGGCGATGTGTACGGCGCTCACGCCTCGTGCGCGCGCAGGAAGCGGAAAAATTCGACGCCTTCGCGCAGGCGCCGTTTCATCATGTCCCAGCTCGTCAGCATTTCGCGCAGGATCTCCCAGATCTTCGACGGCCGGAAATAAAAGCGTTTATAGAAGTTCTCGAGCTGGTGGTACATCTCGTCGCGCGACAGATGCGGGTAGCCGATCGCCGCCAGTTGCACGCCCTGCTTGCTGACGAGATTGATCACCTTGTTCTCCGCGAGCCAGCCGCTCTCGACCGCCTGGTGATAGAGCCGGGTGCCCGGATACGGCGCGGCGAGCGACACCTGGATGGTCAGCGGATTGATCTCTTTCGCGTACTCGATGGTCTTCTGGATCGTTTCCTGGGTCTCGCCGGGCAAGCCGATAATGAAGGTGCCGTGCACCTTGATGCCGAGCGTGCGGCAGTCCTGCGCGAAGCGCCGCGCGATGTCCGTGCGCAGACCCTTCTTGACGTTCAGCAGGATCTGGTCGTCGCCGGACTCGTAGCCGACCAGCAGCAGGCGCAGGCCGTTTTCCTTCATGATCTTCAGCGTCGAGTAAGGCACGTTGGCCTTCGCGTTGCACGACCACGTGACACCCAGCTTGCCCATGCCGCGCGCAATTTCCTCGGCGCGCGGCTTGAAGTCGGTGAACGTGTCGTCGTCGAACATGATCTCCTTGACTTCGGGCATGTTGTCGCGAATCCACTTCACTTCCTCGAGCACGTTCTCGACTGAACGCACCCGATAGCGATGGCCGCCGACCGTTTGCGGCCACAGACAGAACGTGCACTTCGAGCGGCAGCCGCGGCCGGTGTACAGCGACACGTACGGATGCTTCAGGTAGCCGTTGAAGTAGTTCTTGATGGTCAGATCACGCTTGTAGATCGGCGCGACGAACGGCAACTCGTCCATGTTCTCGAGGATCGGGCGCGCTTCGTTGTGCTCGATCGAGCCGTCGGGGGCGCGATAGCTCAGGCCCAGGATCTGCGAGAACGGCTTGCCCTCGGAGATTTCCTTGCAGGTGTAGTCGAATTCCTCGCGGCAAACGAAGTCGATGGCCTCGGTCGCGATCAGCGAATTATGCGGATCGACCGCGACCTTCGCGCCGACCATGCCGATCAGCAGCGACGGCTTGCGCTTCTTGAGGTCCTGGGCGAACAGTGCGTCGGTCGGGAAGGATGGCGTGCTGGTGTGAATCACCACCAGCTCGTATTGCGAAGCGATGTCGAGAGCTGCTTCGACGGACAGGCCGTCTGCCGTTGCGTCGAGCACGCGGCTGTCGGGAACGAGTGCGGCGGGTTGTGCGAGCCACGTCGGATACCAGAACGAGCGAACTTCACGCTTGGCCTGATAGCGCGAACCCGCGCCACCATCGAAGCCGTCGTACGACGGCGCCTGCAAGAACAGAGTTTTCATGGATGCTCCAGCAAGCCTTTATAGGCGCTTTCAGTTTTCAGTCAGGAATCTATCTGTTCCATTGCCCGAATGCAGGTCGTGAAAGCCTGTGCTCGAGCCGCACGTAGCGGCGGCCGCGGTCCTGAAAGGCCACGGGCAGTGGCGCAAATAGTACGGAGCAAAGCTGAAGGAAACCTGAAGAATAATACTGCGTTCAGACCGTCCGCGGCATGCTCCGAGGGGTCGATTTGTGCGATCGACGCGCTCGTGTAGCCGTGTCGCATCGATGTCGTATCGGTGTGGTACATGCATAGGTTGTCGGGTGGTTTGCGGGCTAGCCCCACTGGCGCCTCCGATGCATATCGCATTCACGGGCGCGAACGCGCGGCCCGACGCGTCGCTTATTGCGCAAGATGCCTTGCCCATTCGAGCCAGCCGAGATTGAGGGCCGCGTTTACCACTACGCCCGTCGCCGACGCGAGCGCGGCGATCATGGTCCAGAAGGCCGAGCGCCGCGCCGCGCGCGCCGAAGTGTGCGCGGCGGCCGCCGCGTCGCGCGACGCGCTCGCTGCCGCCTGCGCGATATGCGACGACGCCTCCATGCGCGCGAGCGACCTCAGCGCGAAACCGCGCTCGTCGTCGTGCGTGGCCGCGGCCGCGTCGTGCTCCGCTTCCGCGCGCTGCGCCTGTTCGAACAGATAGCGATGACAGAACGGTGTAAGCGGTTCGTCGGGATAGCGCGCGGCGAAGGTCTTCGCATAGGCGGCGCCGCCATTGCGCTCGATCTCCGCGTAGGCGGCGTCCTTATCCATCGTTACCTCGCATGCGGATGAACCGCCATGCCGACGTCACACGGGCTTGATATCGGCCGCCTGCTTGCCTTTCGGCCCCTGCTTGATTTCGAAGCTGACTTTCTGGTTTTCCTGCAACGACTTGAAACCTTCGGAGCGAATCTCCGAAAAATGCGCGAACAGATCTTCGCCGCCGTCATCGGGGGTAATGAAGCCGAAGCCCTTCGCGTCGTTGAACCATTTCACTGTTCCGGTTGGCATGGCGATGTCCTCGTGATGCGCTGTAAAAGCGGTTGAATGGATGAAGCGCTGCGTTTCGCAGGCGTTTCGTGCGGCGCTGACGCGGCACCTCGGCGTGACCCGCAGAGTCGCTCCGGTGCCAAGCCTCAGCAAACCGCATGCCACGAGCGGACGCCCGCGGTCCGCGTCCGGTGCGATTGCCCGCAATCAGATAAGATAATTGATATCGGCAATTCATTCATGGCCGCGTAGGTGTGCCGCCCCGTGCCGCACAACCACGCGGCCTGTTGTTTTCCCTCTCACAGGAACCCAGCATGGCCATCTCGAGCTATACCGATACCCGTCTTCTGATCAACGGCGAATGGTGTGACGCCGCCAGCGGCAAGACCCTCGACGTGATCAACCCCGCGACCGGCCAGGCCATCGGCAAGGTCGCGCATGCCGGCATCCCCGATCTGGACCGCGCGCTCGAAGCCGCGCAGCGCGGCTTCGAAGCCTGGCGCAAGGTGCCGGCCAACGAGCGCGCCACCATCATGCGCAAGGCTGCGGCTCTCGTGCGCGAGCGCGCCGCCGACATCGGCCGCCTGATGACGCAGGAACAGGGCAAGCCGTTCGCCGAGGCGCGCGTCGAAGTGCTGGCGGCCGCGGACATCATCGAATGGTTCGCGGACGAAGGCCGCCGCGTGTATGGCCGCATCGTGCCGTCGCGCAACCTCGCCGCGCAGTCGCAAGTGCTGAAGGAGCCGATCGGACCGGTCGCCGCGTTCACGCCGTGGAACTTCCCGGTCAACCAGGTCGTGCGCAAACTGTCGGCGTCGCTCGCCTGCGGCTGCTCGTTCCTCGTGAAGGCGCCGGAAGAAACCCCGGCGTCGCCGGCGGCCCTGCTGCAGGCGTTCGTCGAAGCCGGCGTGCCGGCCGGCACGGTCGGCCTCGTGTTCGGCGATCCGGCCGAAATCTCGAGCTACCTGATCCCGCATCCGGTGATCCGCAAGGTTACGTTCACCGGCTCGACGCCGGTCGGCAAGCAACTCGCGGCGCTGGCCGGTTCGCACATGAAGCGCGCGACGATGGAACTCGGCGGCCATGCCCCGGTGATCGTCGCAGAAGACGCCGACGTCGCGCTCGCGGTCAAGGCAGCCGGCGCCGCGAAGTTCCGCAACGCAGGCCAGGTCTGCATCTCGCCGACGCGCTTCCTCGTGCACAACAGCATCCGCGAAGAGTTCGCCGCGGCGCTCGTCAAGCACGCTGAAAGCCTGAAGCTCGGCGATGGTCTCGCCGAAGGCACGACGCTCGGACCGCTCGCCAACGCGCGCCGTCTGAGCGCGATGGCCAAGGTCGTCGACGACGCCCGCAAGACCGGCGCGAAGGTCGCGACGGGCGGCGAACGCGTCGGTACCGAAGGCAACTTCTTCGCGGCCACCGTGCTGACCGACGTGCCGCTCGAAGCCGACGTGTTCAACAACGAGCCGTTCGGCCCGGTCGCCGCGATCCGCGGCTTCGACAAGCTCGAAGAAGCGATCGCCGAAGCGAACCGTCTGCCGTACGGCCTCGCCGGTTACGCGTATACGAAGTCGTTCGCCAACGTGCATCTGCTGTCGCAGCGCATGGAAGTCGGCATGCTGTGGATCAACCAGCCCGCCACGCCGACGCCGGAAATGCCGTTCGGCGGCGTCAAGGATTCCGGCTACGGCTCGGAAGGCGGCCCGGAGGCGATGGAAGCCTACCTCGTCACCAAGGCTGTCACGGTGATGTCGGTTTAATCACCTGATTTGATCACCTTGATCGCGCGCTTCGGTAACGGCGCCGCGGCTTTGCCGCTCGCGTCGTTCCCGAGCACGGATCAACCGGTCTGCCAGGTCCACGAGTGTTCCGCTCGCGGACCTTTTTCATTGCCATGAACGATATCTCCGCGGAATCGATGCAACCCACGCTGAGCGGCTCGTTCGTCGAGTTGCGGCCGCTGCGCGAGGACCACGCGCAGGCGCTCGTCGACGCCGCCGCCGATGGGCAACTGTGGGACATGAAGCTAACCGTCGTGCCGGGCCCGGCGACGATCGATGCCTATATTGCCAGGGCGCTCGCCGGCCGCGCTGCCGCCAGGGTGATGCCGTTCGTGATCGTGCGGCGTGACGAGGATGACGGGAATGACGGCGCCGGCCGCATCGTCGGCAGCACGCGGTTCTGGAAGATCGATCGCGCGAACCGCAAGCTCGAAATCGGCCATACGTGGCTCGCCGCCTCGGCGCAGCGCTCGGTCGTCAACACCGAGGCGAAGTATCTGCTGCTGTGCCACGCATTCGACGTGATGCGCTGCGTGCGCGTGCAATTCACGACCGACGAGCTCAACGACAGATCGCGCGCGGCGATCCTGCGCATCGGCGCGAAACAGGAAGGCATCGTGCGGCACGAGCGGATCATGCCCGATGGGCGCAAGCGCAACTCGGTGCGCTTTAGCATCATCGACGACGAATGGCCCGCGGTGAAAGCGATGCTCGAAACGAAGCTGGCGCGCTGAGCGGCGCGCCAGCTCCCTGCCCCGCTACTGACTCATTCAAACAGGTGCATAGCGCTACTCATTGAGCGGCGCGGCCTGCGTCACCGTGGCGAACTCCTCGCGCAGCGTGCCGCGCGGATGATGCCGGCGCACCCACAGCGCCGTGAGGATCGGCACCAGAATCGCGGTCACGAGGCAAGCGGTGGCGACCATCGCGGTGGCGGCCGGCACCAGCGGTTTGAAGCTCGGAATCATGTCGGCGATGATCGCCGGATTCGCGACCGCCGCCCCCGCCGTCGACGACGCCGCGAGCCCCGCCGCGCCATTGCCGCCCGCGATCCAGCGATCAGCCAGAATCAGCGGCACGCCGGTCACGACGATCACGCCAAGCCCCAGCACGATGCCCGGCAAACCGCTCGTGACGATCACGTTCAGATCGATGCCGTTGCCGAGCGCAAAGCCGAAAAACGGAATCAGCGGATGCACGCAGCGGCCGAACAGCTCGCGCAGCTCGCTATCGAAGTTGCCCAGTGCAAAGCCGATCAGAAACGGCAGCACCGCGCCGACGAACAGCCGCGGCTCGAAGAACGCCACACCCGTGGCTCCAAGAATGATCATGCTGATCAGCGGCCCCGATTCGACCGACATCAGCACGAACGCGCCCGCCTCTTCCTTCGTGCCGTACTGTTGCATCACGGCCGCGTAAAGACCGCCATTGGTCATGTCCATCGAGGTCGTGATCGCGAGCAACGACAGCCCCGCGAAGAGCCCGCTCTTGATGCCGTCGATCGGAATGAAGCGCGCCGCGATCAGCGTGACGATCCACGCGACCAGCATCTTGGTGGCGAGCAGCGTGCCCGACTTGCGCAGCACGGTGCCGGTCGCGCGCAGGTCGATCGTTGCGCCCATGCAGAAGAACCATACCGCCAGAATCGGCACGGTGCCGGTAATCAGGCCGTTGGTGAACGAGCCGAAATATTTGCCCGCGCCGGGCGCGAACGTATGCACACAGGCGCCGAGCAGTAGCGGCACCAGCATCAGGCCGCCTGGAATGCGGTCGATGGCCTTCTTGATCTTCATGTCTCCTCCATGGACGGTGACGTCCTGTTATCGGATCAATGACCCGTGTTGGTGTCCCGGTCTGCGCCGGGCTCTCCCTGTCCGGCGCAATATAGCATCATGAAAGGAACGCCGTTCCGCTTGATTTCTTAAACCTGACTATCGTTTACCCGGTCGGCCTCATTACCCCATTCTAGCCGCAATCGCTCGCCGAAAAGTTTTCGGACCGATGTTCCGAAATTGCGATTCTGCGTTACAGTCTCGGCACAAGGCGGCACCGCGCCCCGCATACCGACAGGAGAATGATCAATGGACGTGAGACAGGCCGAGCCGCACGAAACACGGCATATCGTCGTGCGCAACGAGCAGGCGGTGATCTCGCCGAGCTCGTCGATTCATTCGGGTGTCGGCACGCGCGCGTACACGTTCATCTGGGGCATGGTCGGTGGGAACCAGGTGTTCGGCGACATGGACCATCTCGCGGTTCGCGAGTTGCGCTGAGCGAACATGAGCCCGACCACAATGAATACTTTCGATCTGAGCGGCAAGGTCGCCATCGTGACCGGCAGCAACACCGGCCTCGGCGCCGGCATGGCGGTCGCGCTCGCCGCGGCCGGCTGCGACATCGTCGGCGTCAGCCGCGCGGACGCGGGCGCGACCGCCGCGCGCGTCGAGGCGCTCGGACGTCGCTTCGCCGACGTGCGCGCCGATCTCGCGTCGACCTCATCGGTCGACGACATCGTGCGCGCCGCGGTCGAAGCATTTGGCCGCATCGACGTGCTGGTCAACAACGCGGGCATCATCCGCCGCGAAGATGCGCTCGAGTTCGGCGAAGACGACTGGGACGCGGTGATGGACGTGAACCTGAAGAGCCTTTTCTTTCTGTCGCAGGCCGCTGCGCGTCAGTTCGTGCGGCAGCAAGGCGGCGGCAAGATCATCAACGTCGCGTCGATGCTGTCGTTCCAGGGCGGTATTCGCGTCGCGTCGTACACCGCGTCGAAAAGCGGCGTGCTCGGCCTCACCCGGCTGCTCGCCAACGAATGGGCCGCGCGGGGCATCAACGTGAACGCGATCGCGCCCGGCTATATGGCGACCGCGAACACCGCCGCGTTGCGCGACGACGCGCAGCGCAACGAAGAAATTCTCGGGCGCATTCCGGCCGGCCGCTGGGGCGTACCCGACGATCTCGCGGGGCCGGTGGTTTTTCTCGCCTCGTCGGCGTCGGACTACGTGCATGGGCATACACTGGCGGTGGATGGCGGCTGGCTCGCGCGCTAGCGACAGCACGAGTTCGCCACCAGCGCGCGCGACGCGCTATGCTCTCGCGCCGGGTGAGCATCGGCTCGATGCGACAGCGGCGCGGCTTGGCTCAGACAGGGAATGATCGACATGGCGGCAACGGGAACAGACAGGAACGCGGCGAGAAACACGGCGAGAAGCACTGCGCGCGACAAAGCGCTCGATAAGGCGCTGGATGCGGACAGCGGTGAGCGAGGCGAATCGGCGTCGTCGATCGGGCGCGTGTTCGCGATTCTCGGCGCGATCGGCGACACCGGGCAGATCGGCATCAGCGAGTTGTCGCAACGGCTCGGCATGTCGAAGACGACCGTGCATCGCGTGATTCAAACACTGAAGGCGCTCGGCTACGTGACTCAGGAAGTCGAAACCGAGCGCTATCGGCTGACGATCCGCCTGTTCGAGCTCGGCGCGAAAGCGCTCGAAAGCGTCGATCTGGTGCGCGAGGCCGACGTCGACATGCGCCGCATCGGCCAGATGACGCGCGAAGCGGTACATCTCGGCGCATTCGACGAGGACGCGATCATCTACATCCACAAGATCGATGCCGACTACGGGCTGCGCATGCAGTCGCGAATCGGCCGGCGCAATCCGCTGCATAGCACGGCGATCGGCAAGGTGCTGCTCGCATGGATGGACCCGGCCGATGCGCGTGACGTGCTCTCGCACATCGAATTCCGCAAGTCGACGCAAAAAACCTTGACCTGCGCCGAAGCGGTGCTGAGCATCCTGCCGCACGTACGCGAGCAGGGCTACGGCGAGGACAACGAGGAGCAGGAAGAAGGCCTGCAATGTATCGCGGTGCCGGTGTTCGACCGCTTCGGCCGCGTGATCGCCGGTCTGTCGATTTCGTTTCCGACGATGCGCTGCGGCGCCGACACGAAGCAGCATTACGTCGCGCTGCTCAAAGAAGCCGGTCTCGCGATTTCGGCGCGGCTCGGCTATCGCGAAGCGACCGCCCAGGAGCCCGCGGCCGCGCAGTAAGACAGCCTGATGACGCTACAGGTGTGGCGTCATTTCCTCGTGCTCGCACGAACGCATGGCGAGTCCGATGACCAGTCTGCAACCGAATGTATCTGCGCGGCATAGATAAGGCGAAATTCCATTCGCTTCTTTTTTCACCAATCGATGCGCCGAACCTTCGCTCCGCATCCATGCATCGCCTGCGCTTCAATGCGGTTTTTTTCATAGCCTCTTCAAGGGTTTGCCCGCACGCCTGACCATCGCCCGGCATTTCGACATCTGATCCCCGGCGCTTTCCCTCTCCGTTCATCGCACTCGCATGAACATATCGATGCGACCTCCAATCGACACTTCCTGTTACACACAAACACATCGGTAATCGCGCCGCTCAGTAGAGTTCGGTTCAAACGAAAGCGGTTTAGATGAAACGCTTCGCACGACAGGCACTCGCATCACAGATTTCAGGGAGCAACATCATGAAAAAAATTCTCGCATTGGTCATTCTCGCCGCCACGCTCGGCGGCGCGTTGAGCGGCTGTATCGTCGTCCCTGGCGGCGATCATCCGCATCACGACCACTACTACGAACGCTATTGATCGCGCCATCACGCGCAGTAGGTGCGCGTCCGGCTCGCCACTCCATCGCAGACATCCACACAACAGAGAACAATCATGAGTCTTTCACGCAACCGCTTGATATCGTTGAGCGTCATCGCGGGTCTCGCGATCGGCGCATCGACGGCCGCTTTCGCGCACGTCGATGTCGGCGTGAATATCGGTGTGCCGGGCATCGCGGTCGCGCCCGCCGTGGTCGAGGCTCCGCCGCCCCCGCCGGTCTATGTGCAGCCCGCGCCCGTGTATGCGCCTCCGCCGCCGCCCGCGGTCGTGATCGCGCCGGGCTGGTACGGCGATCGTTACTACGATGGTCGTCGCTATTGGGAGCGTCGCGAGTGGGAACATCACCACGACGAATGGCGCGATGCACGCGGCCCGCATCGCGACTGGCACGACAACGACTGGCACGACAACGGCTGGCACGACAACGGCTGGCACGGTCACGGGCATGACCATTGATGGAAGCCAGGTGGCGTTAATCGCGCCACCATGCCGCGCTTGCATTCGCGCCACCCCTTTGACAGGAGCGACGACGTGCTACGCAATGATCCGAGACGAGTAAGCGCGCAGGTCGACGGTGCGCAGATCTGCGCCGAATACAGCGAGCTGACCGGCCAGCTGTGCCTGCGCCAGGACGGCACGCTGGTGCGCGAATGGTTTCCACCGCATTCGTGGATAGCGATCGCGTCGGTGGCCGGCGCGCGCCACTGGGGCACGCGGCCGACCGACGACGAATTGCTCGCGCTGCTGCACAACGAAATGGCGTTGCTGCGCGCGACCTGAGCGGTCGCGCATTGTTCGAGCGTAGCGGCACGCCCGACGCCGGACTTCACTCGATCGCTATCGCGCCGACGTTGTCATCGACCGACGCGTGATCGAGCGGCTCGCGCCGCATCATCAGCACCACCCCGCCCGCCGCGATCACGGCCGGCACCGCGAGCAGGCTAAACACCGCGCCGAACTGCCAGCCGAGCCCCATCAACGCCGCGCCGACGAACGCGCCCGCCACGCCGCCGACCCGGCCGATTCCCAGCATCCACGCCACGCCCGTCGCGCGCGCCCGGGTCGGGTAGAAACTCGCCGCGAGCGCCGACATCGACGTCACCGCGCTGGTCGCGACCGTACCGGTCAGGAAGATCAGCGTGCCGAGCCAGACCTGATGGCCGACGCCCCGCCCGACCAGCAGCACGAGCGCACCGACGAGCACATAGGTGAACGCGATCACGCGATGGCCGGCGAAGCGATCCATCACCCAGCCGACGCACAGATTGCCGAGGATGCCGCCGAGCGGAAACAACGACGTCATCAACGCGGCCTTTTCGCCGGAGAAGCCGGTGTCCTTGAACAGCGTCGGCAGCCAGTTGGTCAGCAGGTAGTAAATCAGCAGCCCCATGAAATAGGCGAGCCACAGCATCAGCGTGCCGAAACGGTAGCGCGCCGACAGGATGATCGCGAGCGCCCACTGCGAGCGCGAGTCGGCGCCATTGCGGCGCACGTCGACCGCGAAGAAGCGGCATCCGTCGAAGCGGTCGTGAGGCGCGATGCGTTGCAGGATTCGCGCGATCCGTTGATCGGCCCGCTTGCGCACCGCGAGGAATTGCGCCGATTCCGGCAGTAGCAGAATCAGCAGCACGCTCAGCACGAGCGGGCCGATGCCGCCCGCGACCAGCACGCTCGGCCAGCCGAGATTCGGAATCAGCCATGCGGACGCAAAGCCACCGAGCGCGAGCCCGCCCGAAAAACCGCAGAACATCGCATTGACCGCGACCGCGCGAATCCGCGCGGGTGCGTACTCGGACATCAGCGTGACCGCGTTGGGCATCGCCGCGCCGAGACCGAGGCCGGTGAAAAAACGCAGCACGGTCAACGATTCGATCGACGTCGCGCGGGACGCCGCGAGACTCCACAGCCCGAAGAAGAACACCGACAGCACCAGCACCGTCTTGCGTCCGATGCGGTCCGCGAACGGGCCGGCCGCGAGCGCGCCGATGCCGAGTCCGACCAGCGCCGCGCTCATCACCGGGCCGAGCGCGCTGCGCGCGATGCCCCACTGCTGCACGAGCGACGGCGCGATAAAGCCGACCGCGGCGGTGTCGAAACCATCGGCCGCGACGACCAGAAAACACAGCACCAGAATCGTCCACTGAAACGGCGAGAAACGCTGTCCGTCGATGAAGGCCTGCACATCTACACTGCGTTCGGAGCGGCTCATGTGCGTGCTCCTTTCTGCTTGGTCATTGCTATGTCTCCTTGAGATGAAGAGATATTTTCTTGTCGTTCGAATTGCCTGGTCACCTGCCGCGCCGTCGGCGTGCGAGCCGCCATCGACGCTTAGGACCGGGCCCGTGATATGGCTGGCCGCGTCCGACATGAGAAAGCCGTTCACGTTGGCGATTGCTTCGGGATGCGCGAGGCGTTGGATCGGCGTGCGCTTCTCTGGATCATGCCGCGCGGACGATATTCGGCCGCGTCTTCGATGGAAAAAAGTATAGCCACGCGCTTCGGGACGAAATTGGACAAAGGCAGCGCATCGCAGGACAATTCGAACATAGGAGACCAAACTGCATGAGAAATATCCCTAACTATGATCTGTACGGAGAGTCCGCGCGGCCGCCGTGGTACGACGCATTCAATTTCGAATGGATCGTCGAGCGCAGTCGGCCGAACGACTGGCATATCTCCGCGCACCGGCACGATGCGTTGCTGCAGATTCTCTATATCCGCAGCGGTTCGGGCTACGTGCTGATCGAGAGCGAAAAGCTCACGATCAAAGCGCCATGCCTGATCCTGCTTCCGGCGCAAACGGTGCATGGTTTCGTGTTTTCGCCGGAGATCGACGGGCTCGTGATTACCGCCGCACAGCGCGCGTTGGAGACGATTTCGAAAGCGGTGTCGCCGGGCCTCATGCCGGTGCTGCAACGGCCCGCGCTGATTCCCGTGCGGCCGGCCATCGGCGAGCGCACGTTGATGCCGTTGTTCGGTTTGCTGGAGCAGGAATTTCGGGGCAGCGCGCGCGGCCATATCGCCGCGGGCATGTCGCTGATGATTGCACTTTTTGTGCAGGTCGCGCGTCTGACCGATGCCCCGTTAAGCGCGGGTGCGACCGTCAACGACCGGCGCGCCGCGCAGATCAAACGGCTACGCGAACTGATCGCCGCGCATGTGCGCGAGCATCTGCCAATCGATTTTTACGCGGGAAAGTTGGGGGTGACCGCGGCGCAACTGGGCCGCATCTGTCGTGAGGAGCTTGGCCATTCGCCGCTGTCGCTCGTCAACGACCAGTTGATACGCGAGGCGCAACGCGATCTGGTGTACTCGGGTTCGAGTATCAAACAGATCGCGCATGCGCTCGGTTTCGAAGACGCGGCCTATTTCAGCCGCTATTTCCGCAAGCAGACCGGTGTCACGCCCAAGGAGTTTCAGGCGGCCGCGCATCGGGATCTGTCGATCAATTAGCGATCCCGATGATCGCGCGGTGCTTGCAGTGGCATTTACAGATTCGCCTGCATCTGCGCGCCGGCGGCGCCTACGTAGTTCTCCGCCAGTACCGTCGCGGCCGTGCGCGACGTCGTCACGTACTCGAGCTCGGCAACCTGCAACTGCTGCTCGAACGCCGAAGCGCCTTCGATACGGTGCAGCATGCTGGTCATCCAGTACGAGAAGTGCTCGGCGCGCCAGATGCGCTTGAGCGCGGTTTCGCTATAACGGTCGAGCAGATCGGTGCGGTTTTCCTTGTAGAACGCGTCGAGCGCCTTGCTGAGCACGTTCACGTCCGCGACCGCGAGGTTCAGGCCCTTCGCGCCGGTCGGCGGCACGATATGCGCGGCGTCGCCTGCAAGGAACAGGCGGCCGTATTGCATCGTCGTCGACACGAAGCTGCGCATACCGACGATATTCTTCTGGAAGATCTTGCCGTCGATGAGCTTATGGCCCTCGTCCGAATCGGCGCGCGCATGCAGTTCCGCCCAGATGCGATCGTCGGACCAATTGTCGACCGAGTCCTTCGGATCGCACTGGAAATACATCCGCTGCACGTTCGGCGAGCGCGTGCTGATCAGCGCGAAGCCGCGCTCGTGGCGTGCGTAGATCAGTTCGTCCGACGACGGCGGGCCTTCGCACAGAATGCCGAACCAGCCAAACGGATAGACGCGCTCGAAATCCTTGCGCAGCGCCTGCGGAATTGCCTGGCGCGACACGCCTTGCGAGCCGTCGCAGCCGATTACGAAGTCGCATTGCAGTTCGTGCTCCGCGCCTTCGTGGCGATAGCGGATCGACGGCTTATCGGTATCGATGCCGTGCACCGACGTATCCGACACGCCGAAACGCAGTTCGGCGCCCGCGGCGACACGCGCCGCGACCAGATCCTTGATCACTTCGTGCTGGGCATAAACCGTGATCGCCTGACCGGTGAGATCGGTCAGATCGATGCGGCGGCGCTTGCCGTCGAACGCGAGTTCGAAACCGTGATGCAGCGCGCCTTCGGCTTTCATGCGTTCGCCGACGCCGGTTTGCGTCAGCAGGTCCATCGTGCCCTGTTCGAGCACGCCGGCGCGGATCGTCGATTCGATCTGATCGCGGGTGCGCGTTTCGAGCACGACCGAATCGATACCGCGCAGATGAAGCAGATGGGAAAGAAACAGGCCGGCAGGCCCTGCACCGATGATGCCAACTTGGGTGCGCATAGACGTCTCCTGAATGCGGTGATGAAATTTGCGCTCAGTGTGACGATCGTGACACCTATCCGGCAATGCGATATGGCGGATAGGCCGTATCGCATTGCGCGATAGAAGGTGTGAGGCAGGAGCCGGTGCAGTGTCGTTGTATCGGCCGCAAACGCAAGAGTGACGGTGCTTTCCGGCGATTTGGACGACACTCGGCTCGTTCTGCCGGCGTGGCGTCCACTCAGGTAAACCCCGATCCGCTAAACGAGCTTCGACTAGCCGAGAAACAGCCGATAGACCGGATTTCTCGTTTCTTCCCAGCACGGATAGCCGAGCGTTTCGATGAAGCGCTCGAATGCCGCGTGGTCGCTTTCGGGCACCTGAATGCCGACCAGAATCGAGCTGTAGTCCGCACCCTGGTTGCGATAGTGGAACAGGCTGATGTTCCAGTTCGGCGCCATCGACGACAGGAATTTCATCAGCGCGCCCGGACGCTCGGGAAACTCGAAGCGGAACAGTCGCTCGTCGCGCGCAAGCGGCGATCGGCCGCCGACCATGTAGCGGATGTGCTGCTTCGACAGTTCGTCGAAGGTCAGGTCGACGGTCGCAAAGCCGTGCGCTTCGAATGCGCCGGCGATCTGCGCCGGTTCGCTGCGGTTGCGGATCTGCACGCCCACGAAGATATGCGCCGAGTTCGCGTCGGCGATCCGGTAGTTGAATTCGGTGACGCTGCGCGTGCCGACCAGTTCGCAGAAACGCCTGAAGCTGCCGCGCTCTTCGGGGATCGTCACGGCGAAAACCGCCTCGCGCGCTTCGCCCACTTCAGCGCGTTCGGCGACGAAGCGCATGCGGTCGAAGTTCATGTTCGCGCCCGACGTGATCGCGATCAGCGTCTGGTTCTCGATGCCTTCCCGTTCGGCGTACTGCTTCGCGCCCGCCACCGCGAGCGAGCCCGCCGGTTCGAGCACGCTGCGCGTGTCCTGGAACACGTCCTTGATCGCCGCGCACAGCGCATCGGTGTTCACGAGCAGCACTTCATCGAGATATTCGCTGCACAGGCGGAAGGTTTCCTCGCCGACGAGCTTCACCGCGGTGCCGTCCGAGAACAGGCCCACTTCGTTCAGCGTCACGCGCTCGCCCGCCTTCAGCGACGCGGCCATCGCGCACGAATCATCGGTCTGCACGCCGATCACCTTGATCTCCGGGCGCACCGATTTCACGTATGCGGCGACACCGGCCGCGAGACCGCCGCCGCCGATCGGCACGAAGATCGCGTGAATCGGCCCCTGGTGCTGGCTGAGGATTTCCATCGCCACCGTGCCCTGGCCGGCGATCACGTACGGATCATCGAACGGATGCACGAAGGTCAGGCCGCGCTCCTCCTGCAGCTTGACCGCGTGACCGTAGGCGTCGCTATACGATTCGCCGAACTGCACGACCTCGACGGTCGGCCCGCCATGCGTGCGGATCGCGTCGACCTTGACCTGCGGGGTCGTCACCGGCACGACGATGATCGCCTTCACGCCCATGCGTGCCGCCGACAACGCGACGCCCTGCGCATGATTGCCGGCCGACGCGGTGATCACGCCGCGGCTGAGCGCCTCGGCCGGAATATGCGCCATCTTGTTGTACGCGCCGCGCAGCTTGAACGAGAACACCGGCTGGTTGTCCTCGCGCTTCAGATAGACCGGATTGCGCAGCCGCGCCGACAGGTTCGGCGCGCGTTCGAGTTCGGTCTCGCGTGCCACGTCGTAGACGCGCGCGGTCAGGGTCTTTTTCAGGTAGTCATGAGACGGCGCGACGCGCCCGGCCGCTGCGGCGGCCTGTTCGAGTTCGGTTAACAGCACGGCAAGCTCCTGGGTGGCAACGTTCGATGCAACAACGAATCAACCGCGATCGACATCAGTCGATGGCAATCGCAGCATGTTCGCCAGGAGGCAGGTAGAGAATGAACCTGAAAGCGGACATAAAAAAACCCGCCTCGTTTGGCGGGTTATGTGTCACTGCAAGTCGACGCGCGCTAACCCACCATTCTATGAATGATGCTAATAATCAGCGCAATACGGATGTCGAGGCAGTTCATGCCGGCGATCTTCGTCGACTTGGCAGGCTTTGTCAATCTCCGCGGACCACGGTTCCGGCCAGAACGGAGCAGCAAAAAAACGGGGCGCGCCGTCAAGCGCGCCCCGCTGATACAGCCAACGCCGCAAATCAATCGCGCACGCTGCTCTGCTTCTTGAATGCCGCGAGAATGCGTCGCTCCAGCGCGTTGTAATCGCGGCCGAAGTGATGGTCGCCGGAGGTGCGGATGACTTCTACACCGCTCTCGTCGAGCGCCGGACACAGCGTGTCGGTCTCGCTCTCGCCATAAAAGCATTGAACGATCGACGGCGGCACATGCGTCAACTCGGGCCGCACGTTCAGCGCCTTGTCGCTCGCGGGCATGCCGAGCCAGCCGCCGACACGGATCTGGAAGTCGGCGTCGGGCGCGAAGCCGAGCAGCGACATCAGCGACACCTTATCGCGCTGCGCCTGCGGCAGACGGTTATACGCGAACGGCATCACATCGGCGCCGAACGAGTAGCCGATCAGCGCAACGTGCTGCGCGTGCCAGCGCTCGCCATAGGTTTGCATCACGCGCGCGAGATCGCGGCTCGTTTGCGCAGGCGGCTTCTCGCTCCAGAAATAACGCAGGCTGTCCCAGCCGACCACCGACACGCCATCTTTCTGCAACGCCTGCGCGATCGTCTTATCGAGATCGCGCCAGCCGCCATCGCCGGAAATCACGATCGCCATCAGGCCATTCGGATGCGCGGCCGGCAACTCGATCAGCGGCAGGTCGGAGACGTCGTCGGCACTCGTCGAGACTGGCTGCAGATGCGGCGTCAGCAAAGCGACCAGACGCGCGCGATCGGCGTTGCCCGTGCTCGCCGTTTCGACGAAGCCCGGCACCTTGTCGCGGATCACGGTCGGGTCGGGCGGACACGGTTCGAAGCGCGCGTCGAGCGTGCGGTCGGCGTCGACCGACACCGCGCCCGCGATCGTATTGGACGGCGCCTGCTCGAGCACGTGCATCGCCAGCGTTGCGCCCTGCCCCGTACCCGCGACGATCGGCGCGAAGTAGCGGCTCGACTGCGATTGTCGTTCGAGCTGATGGCTAAGCGCCTCGGCATCGCCCACCAGTTGATGGCAGGTTTCCTTTTTCGCGGCAAGGTTGGCCTCGTAGCGCGCGGTATCGACGCCGACCGTCATTGCGCCCGCTTTCGCGAGCGCATCGGCGCTCTGCTGATCGGCCGCGCTCCAGCCGCTCGCCTGCGAATACAGTACGACGAAGCCGCGCAGCGGCCCCTCGGGCTGCGTGACGCGCACGTCGCCATAGCGGCCGCCCGGTACGGTGGTGGTGACCGCGTGCGCGAGCGCGCCGCAACTCAGAACGCTCGCCGCGACGGCGAGCCGGAACAACGGATGCAATGTCATGAACGCCGGCCTCCTGCCAGCAGCGACAGGTCCGCGAGCGTGAAGAACACGCCCGAACCGGATGCCGCGAGATAACGCGGCTCCCAGCGCGGCTGGAACTTGCTCTTGAAAGCACGCAGTCCGCGGAAGTTATAGAAGCGGCCGCCGAAGCGCCACACGATGCCGGCCAGCCGATGCCAGCGCGACGCGAGCGGAGTCGGCTGCACGCCGGAGAGCGGCGCAATGCCGAGACTGAGCGAGCGGAAGCCCGCCTGCTTCAGATGCAGCGCGAGCTGCGTGAACAGATATTCCATCGCGTACGGCGACGCGCTTTCGACGTGACGCATCACGCCGACGGTCGCCTCGGTATTCATATCGGTCGTCATGAAGGTGACGAACGCGACCGGTTCGCCGTTCTGGCGCACCAGCATCACCGACTGCGCGGCGAGGTATTCGTCGTGGAAAGCGGCGACCGAGAAACTCTTCTCGCGTGCATCGTGGCTGCCGAGCCAGCCATCGGAAATGCCGCGCAGCGTTTCGAGCGACGCCGGCACACGCGCCTGATCGATCACTTCGACGCTAAAGCCGTCGCGCTCGCCGCGCTTCAACGCATAGCGCAGATGCGCGCGGTGCGAGCCCTTCAGATCGAAGTCGTCGAGCACGACGTGCGCTTCCTCGCCGAGCTTCATCAGCGTGAGACCGGCGTCGAGATATAGCGGCAGTGCATTCGCGCGCACCTGATAGAACGCGGCGCGGCCGCCGTGCGCATGCGCGAGCGCGACGAACTTTTTGATGAGACCCGCCCACTCTTCGCGCGGCCCCACCGGATCGTGCAACGCGGCCCACGTGCGGCCGTATTTCGCGTACATCAGGAACGCCTCGCGCGATTCCGAAAACAGGAAGCTCTTGTCGCCCATCAACGCGAGACCGGCATCGCTGCGTTCCTGCGCGCGCACGATGCGGGCGGCGTCGAGCAGATCTTCGGGCGCCGGCTTCACGAAGCGGCCCGGCGCCGGACGCAGCAATTGCCAGAACGAGAACGTCGCGGCGAACACGCTCGCGGCGAGCGTCGCGCGCAGCGCGCGCGGCGCGCGCTCGTCGAACGCGAATTGCCACCACAGGTCGCGCGTGTACGGCACGTCACGGAAAGCGAACAGCATGACCCACGTCGCGAACATCAGCACCATCGCGATCGACACGAGCCAGCCGGCCGTGAAACGCTCGGCGAACAGCGACGAATGACGGTTGAAACGCTTGCGCGTCGCGAGCAGCAGCACGATCAGCATGCCGAGCACACCAGCTTCGACGAATGCGAGACCCTTGGTCAGCGACAGCGCAAGGCTCAGCAATGCGAGCGCGAGCGTCATCCACCATGCCGCATCGAGCCGCCGCAGCAGCCCACGCGCGACGAACAACAGCAGCACGCCGAGCACGCTGCACAGCATCGCCGAGCTTTCGAGCACCCACAGCGGTACCACGTCGCGCAGCACATGAATGCGCTGCCAGAACGCCGGCGTCGCGCTCGAGATGACCAGCATGCCGCCGACCACGAACGTAACGAGGCTCAGAAACAGCGGCGCGAGTTCCGACACGCGCTGCGCCTGCAGCATCGACAGACGGTTCTTCAGCGCGCGCCCCTCGAAGCCCGCGAGCAGCGCCGCGGAGACGATCAGCGGCACGCCGAAATAGATCGCGCGATACGCGAGCAGCGCGGCGACCATCTGATGCATCGGCACGCTGCCGCTCAGCGTGAACACCATCGCCGCCTCGAACACGCCGACCCCGCCAGGCGTATGGCCGATCAGGCCGAGCAGCATCGCGGCCGCATAGACGGTAATGAAGCCGATGAAGCTCACGTTCGCATGCGGCAGCAATGCCCACAGCGCGAGACCTGCGGCGACCACGTCGAGCACCGCCAGCGCGACCTGCGCGAGCAGATCACGGCGCGCGGGAATATCGAACGAGAGCCACTGCCAGCGCGTGCGAATCGGCCGCGTTTCGCGGCGGCACGCGGCGGCGGCGAGCGCCAGCGCGATCAGCAGCGCAGCGCCGCTCCAGCGCAGCGCGACCGGCGACAGATGCAGCATCGGCGCGAGCTGTGCGGCCATGCCGAGCATGCCCAGCGCGGTCATCAATACCAGGGCGAGTGCGAGCGACACGCTCGTGAACACGGTCATGCGGCCGATCTGCGCGGGCGTGATGTTCGCGACGCCGTACACGCGCGCGCGCACCGCTCCGCCCGTCAGCGCGCCGAAACCGGTCGCATTGCCGAGCGCCGAGCCGGCCGTCGCGCCGACCCACAGCGCCGCGCGCGGCACCCTCGCGCCGAGATAGCGCAGGCCGACCGCGTCGCGCCCGACCAGCGCGACGTAGCTAAGCGCGGTCGCGCCGAGCGCGCCGATCCACTCACGCGGCGACAACTCGCGCAGTTCGCGCATCACCGAACGGTAATTCACCGCCTCCGACAGATGCTGCAGCACGACCAGCAGCAGCCCGCAAATCACGAGCGCGAGCACGGGCGACAGAAGTCCCCGGCTGCCAAGCACTTTCGCTGCACGGCCGGGCAGCGCGCGCAGGCGCTCGAAGCTGTGTTGAAGTCGGTGGAACATGGTCAATGCGGGCCTTGCGAGAGCGGTCGCGGCGACGGGTGCGTCACGCGCGGTATCGCCTGTGGCGGCGATTACAAAGTGATAACGGCAAAACGTGCAAAAGGTTGACAGCAATAGCAATTTTGCTGTCGATTCACCTACGCGTCGCGCGTCAAAAGCGCGCGAGCGATATCTGGAAGGGAAACGGCGATGGCGGGCCAGAACTGGCCCGACGGGAGGGCTACTCTTTGGGGACGGGTGACAACGGCGCCGATGACGCTCTTAACGCGCCCTGCCTGGCGGGGCCAGAAAGCACAATGCCCGCTACACGAGCGGGCATCGACACGGTTGGCGGGTCTTGCGCGGCCCGCGCGCGCAATGCGCGCTTATTGCGGGCGACGATACGCTTCGGCGATCACCGCGCAGTTCTGCAGATGCAGGTTCAGCGCATGCAGCGCCAGCGCACGCAGCTTGCCGAAGAACGTGGTGGCGGCGGGGGTGGAACGGACGACAGTCGATGCGGTGTTCATAGCGGCTCCTGACTAAGGGTTTTTACCTAAGCAATAACCCGATTATAGCCATCTCGTGCCGCAGCGCAACAAAAATCAATATTTATTGGCGGTATCGCACCGCCGCCGTCGCGTGTCGGATACAGAAACTGTAAAGGGTCGGCATCGGCCGCGCAGGTATTAACAATCCGCACCGTACAGGTGCAATAATGCCCCCTTTGCCTGCGACGCTTCGCCGCAGCCTCGCCGCCATGACAGTCGCCCAGACTCAGAAAGCACTGATTGCGCCCCTTATCGTCGCGTGCGCGATGTTCATGGAAAGCGTCGACGCCAACGTGATCGTCACCGCGCTGCCGGCCATGGCGCGCGATTTCGCCCGCGACCCGGTCACGCTGAAAATCGCGGTCACGAGCTACGCGCTCGGGCTCGGCGTGTTCATCCCGGTCTGCGGCTGGCTCGCCGACAAGTTCGGCGCCCGCACGGTGTTCCGCACGGCGATCGGCATCTTCGTCACGGGCTCGCTGTTGTGCGCGGCGTCGAACTCGCTCGCCACTTTCACGGTTGCGCGTTTCATTCAGGGCGTCGGCGGCGCGATGATGGTGCCGGTCGGGCGAATCATCATCTTTCGCGTGGTGGAAAAAGCCGACTTCATCCGCGCGATGAATTATCTGAGTGTGCCCGCGATGCTCGGCCCCGCTGCCGGTCCGCTGCTCGGCGGCTTCATCACCACGTATCTGCACTGGCGTCTGATCTTCTTCATCAACGTGCCGATCGGCATTCTCGGCATTTATCTGACCAATCGCTATATCGCCAATACGCGTGAACCGGACCCCGGCCCGCTCGACTGGATCGGCTTCCTGCTGTCGGCGGCGGGCGCGGTGCTGCTGCTGCTCGGTTTGTCGCTGGTCGGCGGCGAACTGATTTCGAATACCGACGCGTTCGGCATGTGCGCGCTCGGCGCGATGCTGCTCGCGATCTACGTCGTGTACGCGCAGCGCGTCGCGCTGCCGCTGCTCGACTTGCGCTTTTTCAAGGTGCCGACTTTCCAGGCGAGCGTGCTCGGCGGCTCGCTGTTTCGCATCGGTCTCGGCGCGCTGCCGTTCCTGCTGCCGCTGCTGCTGCAGGAAGGCCACGGCATGAGCGCGTTCCAATCGGGGCTGATCACCTGCGCGTCCGCGTTCGGCGGCATGTTCATGCGCACGATCGCCTCCACCGTGCTGCGCCGCTTCGGCTTTCGCCAGGTGCTCGTGTTCAACGCGGCGCTATCGGGCATTTCGATCGCCGCGTGCGGACTCTTTTTCCCGCACACGCCGACGTGGATCATCTGGGTCGTCGTGCTGCTCGGCGGCTTCTTCCCTGCACTGCAATTCACCAGCCTCAATTCGCTCACCTACGCGGAGATTGCGAGCCGCGACGTCGGCCGCGCGACGAGTCTCGGCAGCGTCGTGCAGCAGATGTCGCTCGGTCTCGGCGTGACGGTCGGCGGGATCGTGCTGCAGATTTCGCGCGCGCTGCATGGACATCCGAGCATCACCTGGTCGGATTTCTGGCCCGCGTTTCTGGTGGTCGGGCTGTGCTCGTTCGCGTCGATTCCGGTCACGCTGCGCTTGCCGCGCGGCGCGGGCTCGGAGATTTCGCGAGGCGGGCGCGGCTGAGCCGCGCGTCGAGCCCTTACAGCCCGCCCGCACAAACGCCCCGCCCTTCCCGCGTTCGGGCGCTCATTCGCGCTTGCGTATCACGCTCACCTCGCCATTGCGTTCGAGGATCGCGGCGGCCACGTTGTCCATCGAGCGCGAGCCGATTTTCTGCCGCACGCTTTCCTCGATGTCGGTGCGCGTGATGAGCGCCGCGTGCATTTCGTTCGCCTGGAACTTGCCGTCGCTGAACACCTCGCGCTCGACGCCGCACACCAGCAGCTCGAAGCGGCGCGAACGTATGAACGCCCACGCGAGCACCCGGTGACACACGACGATCACCAGCGACGCGACCACGGTCGCGATGAACGGCGACGCCCCGACAATCGCGCGGCTCAGCATCGCGCCGAGCAGAATCACGACGACCAGATCGAACGGCGTGCGCTGACCGAACGAGCGCCGCCCCGATACGCGAATCAGCACGATCGCGATCACGAACACGACGATCGAGCGCAGCCCCATCTGCAACGGGTCGAGCTCCCTGCCCTGGCCGAATAGAACGAAAAACGCGTCCATCATGTTCGTCCTCCCCGCGGCGTATTGCCGTGCCAATGCTCCGGTATCCGGATGGTTGCGAGCGAGACCAGCTCGCGGCGCAGCGCCATCGCTCAGGCCAGCACGCCATCCGTCGCCCATGCAATGAGCGTATCGCCGAAACCGCCGCGCGCGCGGGCCGCGGTACGCGCGCTCGTGGTCACGCGCGGCGCGGCGCTCCACGCGATGCGCGCGCCCGTCGCGATCAGGCGATCGACGAGCGCAACGTCCTCGCTGCACTTGAGCGGCGGAAAGCCGCCCGCGCGCCGATAGGCTTGCGCGGATACGCCGAGATTCGCGCCGTGCACGTGACGATGTCCGTCGGCGTCGATATAGGTCTTGCGAAAATATTCGCGCACGCTGTGCGGATGCGCGCTCCAGTCGTCGACGGCGATCGAGCCGCACACCGCATCGGCGCCGAGCGCCAATTGCGCAGCGAGCCAATCCGGGGACACGCGGCTGTCGGCATCGGTAAACGCGAGCCAGCGCGCGCCGAGCGCGAGCAGCAGCGACGCGCCCAGCGCCCGTGCGATCCCGACGTTGCGCGCCTTCAGCGTCAGCGTCTGCACGCCGTAAGCCCGAGCGATCGCTCCGCTGAAATCGCTGCACGCGTCGAGCGCGACGACGATCCGCACCTCTTCGCCGGCGAGCGCTTCATGTCGCGACGCTTCGAGCAAGGCCGCGAGGCACCCCGCGATCAACGCCTCTTCGTTATGCGCCGGGACGATCACGCCGATCATAGAAGCCCCTCTCGCTGCGCGACCGAACGTGCGTCGCGCGACCACACGTCGATCAGCAAGTCGGCTTCGTCGTGATGCGCGAGACGTGCGAGGCCGCAGCGCGCATCGAATAGCGCGTGCGCGCGGTCGGCCGATTCGCGCGCTTCGGCGAACGGCCGGCGCCAATGGCAGGCGAGCAGCGTGCCATCGGTCGTCAGCGAGCCCGCGATGCGCGCGGCCAGCGTTTCGAGCTCGGCCGCGTCGAGGTAGTACGCAAACTCGCTGATCACGATCAGATCGAACGGCCCGTGCTCCGTCGGCCATTCGCACGGCACGCTGCGCTGTTGGATCCGCACGTTCGATGCACCCGCGACGCGTTCGCGCGCGAGCTCGACGGCGCGCGGGTGCAGATCGGCAGCGAGCAGCGCGTCGCAGCGCGTCGCGAGCCCGGCCGTCAACTCGCCGTTCGCGCAGCCCGGTTCGAAGCCGTTGCGATAGCGCGGCCGCGGCAGCAGCGCGAGCGTCAGCGAACGCTTGCGGCGTTCGTACCAGCCTTCGCGCAAACGCCACGGATCGTCGCTGCGTCGGTAAAGTTCATCGAAGTACGGCATCGGCGAGCTCATCGTACCGATCCTCCAAAGGAGGGAGAGTAAAGGTCATAGCGTCCACGATGTGAGTGTTTGCGACGACGCGTGATCCGATGCCGGCACTGCGGTCGTGTCAGCGCACGCAACGAGCCGTTCGCCAAGCGCGGCGAGATCGCGTTCCGCGTGGCTTTGCCGCAGAAACACTGGCAGGTCGGCGAGCGCTCGCGCGAAGCGCGCGTCGCGGCACACCGGACCCGCGCCAAGCGCGCGCGTCGCATGATCGATGACGGCGCTCGCGGCCTGCTCGACGGCCAGACGCGCGCGCAACACGCGCGTCTGCGCATCATCCGAAGGTCGCGCGTCGATCCACGCGGCGGTTTCACGCAACACCGCGGCGGCCGACCGCAACGCGACATCGGTCGCGCCGAGATGAGCCAGCCGATGCGCATCCGCGCGCCGCGCGCACGCGTCGCGCAGCGTGCGGCCGATCTGCGCGGCCGCGCCGTACCAGCAGGCGGCGATACCGGCGCCGCCATGCCAGAAGCCCGCGCGCCGCAGATATTCATGCGGCGCGCCGACGAGCGTCGCCACGGTGTCGTTGAACGTCACATCGGCGCTCGCGGTCGCCTTCATGCCGACGGCCTGCCACTTCGATGTGTCGATCGAGATCGAGCTGTGGTCCAGCGCGACGGCCGCGAGCACCGGCTCGTCATCGCGCCATGCGGTCACGAGCGCATGGGTGAGCGCCTGCGCGCCGGAGCACCAGGCTTTGGTGCCGGACATTTGCACCTGAGCGCCCTCGCCGGAAACGTTCTGGATTCCTTGATTGATTGCTCGCACTCGCGCGTCCGGCGCTTCGGCTGCCCACACGCCCCAGCGGCTTCCCGGCGGCGGCAGCGGACCGTTCAGCTCGGCGAGAATCGCGAGCGCATCGGTATGGCCTTCGAACAGTTTGACGAGACCGAGGTCGCACGCGGCAACGGCGGCCAGCGCGCGCCAGCGCACCAGCGTCTCGCCATGCCCCGGCAACGGCAAGCTCGGCGCGCGATCGTAGCCGCGCTCGATAAGATCAGCGAGCAGTGCTCCGAGAGCAGCGGGATCGTTCGCATCGAAGCGCGCGTCGCGCAGGAAATCGTCGAGCGGCGGTGCGCAGCCGCCGTGTTGATTCGAGATCTGCCGTGACTGGGCCTTGAAGCTGGCCGCGTGGTCGCGCGTATCGAGCATCGTGCCTCCCTGCACCGTTTCGATCCGCGGCCCGCCGAGCGGCGGCGGACCGGAACGTATGCAGAGTCGGAGCAAACATCATGCCCCGGCTGACGAGGCGGCCGCGCAGCGAAAAAGCGCCTACGTCCCCCCGCTTCCGCTCAGTCGACCATCGGCCTTCGTGAGCAATGCGTCGAGGACCGTCATCTCGACCGGCTTCACCAGGTGCGCATGGAAACCCGCGTTGCGAGTGCGATCGAGATCGCTCGCATGACCGAAGCCCGTCATCGCCGCGTACATCGTGCGAGCCATCTCGGGCAGCGCGCGCAACGCCGCGAGCGTCGCATAGCCATCCATCTTCGGCATCGCTAGATCGATCAGCGCGAGATGCGGCGAGAAGCGCGGCGCGACCTGCAGCGCCTGCTCGCCCTCGTAGGCGATACGCACCTCGTGGCCCTTCAGTTCGAGCAGCATCGCGAGGCTGTCGGCCGAATCGCGATTGTCGTCGATGAGCAGAATCCGCAGCGGCTGCACGTGGGGCGCGGCACTGATCGCGCCGTTCTCCGCGGTGTCGGACTGCGCGGAGAGCGGTAGACTCAGAGTGAACGTGCTGCCGAGCCCCGGTCCTTCGCTGCTCGCGACGATGCTGCCACCATGCATTTCGACGAGCGACTTGCACAGCGTCAGGCCGATCCCAAGACCGCCTTCGCCGAAGCTTTGCCCTTCCTTCTCCTGCGCGAATAGCTCGAAGATCTTGTCGAGCGAGCGCACCGGAATACCGCAGCCGGCGTCGCGCACTTCGAGCACCGCCATGCGAAAGTCGACCCGTCCACGCATCTCGATCACGCTGCCGTGCGGCGAAAATTTCGACGCGTTGTGCAGCAGGTTTTGCAGCACCTGCACGAGCCGCGTCATGTCGCCGCGAATGCTCACGGGGGCGTCGGTGACCTGCGCGACCACGCGCTGCTCGCGCGAGTCGGTGAACGGCCGCGCCGCTTCGATCGCGCGCGTGACGAGCTCGGTGAGGTCGACGCGCGCAATCCGCAGTTCGACCTTGTCGGACATGATGCGGCCGATATCGAGCAGATCGTCGACGAGTCGCGTCAGGTGCGTGACCTGGCGATCGATCAGATCGCGCGCACGCGCGACCACCGGGCTCAGATTGGCTTCCATCTGCATCGTGCCGACCGCGTTGCGCACCGGCGCAAGCGGATTACGCAGTTCGTGCGCAAGCGTCGCGAGAAATTCGCGCATGCGCTCACCGGAGCGCTCGAGCTCCTCGCGCCGGCGCCGCTCGGTCAGATCCCGCGTGACCTTGGCAAAGCCGCGCAAGCGTCGGGATTCGTCATAGACGGCCGTGATGATCACGTTGGCCCAGAACGTCGAGCCGTCCTTGCGCACGCGCCAGCCTTCGTCTTCGACGGCGCCGATCTGCCGCGCGATCGCGAGTTCGCGCGCGGGCTTGCCGGCCGCGGCCTCCTCGGGAACATAAAACTGCGAGAAGTGCCGACCGACGATTTCATCGTGCGTATAACCCTTGATGCGCGCGGCGCCCGAGTTCCAGCTGACGACGAAGCCTTGTGGATCGAGCATGAAGATCGCGTAGTCCTTCACGCTATCGACGAGCAGACGGAAGCGCTCCTCGCTCTGGCGCAGCGCTTCGAGATATTCGCGCTGCGCGGTCAGATCGCGCGTGATCTTCGCGAAGCCGGTGACCTCGCCCTGCCCGTTGCGTATCGCGGTGATCACGACGTTCGACCAGAACGTCGTGCCGTCCTTGCGCACGCGCCAGTCCTCGTTCTCGAAGCGGCCTGTGTGCGCCGCCTGTTCGAGCTCGTAGCCTGGGCAGCCGCGCGCGACGGCTTCCTCGGTATAGAAGCGCGAGAAATGCTGGCCGACGATCTCGTTTTCCGTGTAGCCCTTCAGCTTCTGCGCGCCGGCGTTCCAGCTCACGACGTGGCCTTTAGCGTCGAGCAGAAAGATCGCGTAGTCCGAGATCGCCTGCACGAGCGACCAATAATCGACGCCGACGAGCGCCGAGGGCGCGGCCTCGGCCTGCACTCGAGCGGGCTCGCCGTGGACGCGGAGAGTAGAAGCATCAAGCTGGGTCATGGCGGACACGTAATTGGAATTGTTGTGTACAGCAAATCTCGCGCCTGGCCGGCGCCGAAGCCTTCGCGCAAACGGTTGCGCGGCCCTCGCATGGGCCGGGATACCTCGCGAAGAGCGCTCGGGCGCCGGCTCATCAGGCGCAAAGCTTATAACGGCGGGCCCCGCGATTGCTAGCCGGTCATCACTGAAAGCGTCGCCGCCCGGCGGTTTCGGCTTTCGGTTTCACCCTTCGATAGCAAAAACAGGAGTGTCAATTGAAAAAGGTATTCACGACTTTCGCCATGAACTTCGCGGCCCCGTGTGCCCTCGCCGCGGCATTAAGCTTCGCATCCAGCGTCGCGCAGGCCGAAGGCTGCGCCAAAGGCGCGGTCGTGGGCGGGGTGACCGGCCACGTTGCCGGACATCATGGGACGGCGGGTGCGGCCGCGGGCTGCGCGATCGGCCACCATGAGGCGAAGAAGAAAGAGAAGGCCGCGAGCGCCGCGGCCGCCGCGAGTCAGCCCGCTGGAAAATGATGCCAATGGCCGGTCCGGCTCGACATCGCTGCGCTTGCGCGCACGCCGTCAACCGGCCGCGCCGATCTTTTCCGCGAGCTTCGTGTCGTAGCTCGAATGGACATGCACGCGTTTCTTGTCGGGATACGCGTATGCGTAGGCCTTGCGCAGCGCGAGCGACGCCTCGTGAAAGCCTGACAGGATCAGCTTCTGCTTGTTCGGATAGTTCGCGATGTCGCCGACGGCGAAGATGCCCGGCCGCGAGCTTTCGTAGTTCGAGGTATCGACATCGATACGCCCGCCGTGAATCTTCAGTCCCCACTGCGCGATCGGGCCGAGATCCGCGACGAGTCCATACAGCGCGATCAGGTGTTCGGCTTCGAGCTGGGTCTCGCCGTGGATCTGCCGCAGCGTCAGCGCACGCAGCGCGCCGTCTTCTACCTCGAGCGCCGCGATCGCGCCGATGATGAAGTCCATCTCACCCGCCTCGACCGCGCGCCGCATCAGCTCGACGCTGGAATCTGCCGCGCTGAAGCCAGCGCGCCGATGCACGAGGGTCACCCGCCGCGCGACCTTGCGCAACGCCAGCGCCCAGTCGAGCGCCGAATCGCCGCCGCCCGCGACGACCACGTTCTTGTCGGCGAAATCGGCGAGGCGCGCCACGCTGTAGTGCACGTAGCGCTTTTCCAGCGGCACGGCCTCGGGGAGCCCGAGCTTTTGTGGGACGAACGCGCCATTGCCGGCGGCGAGCAGGATCGCCGCGACGTCGAACACGAGGCCGCGCTGGGTGCGCACGGTCCAGCGGCCGTCGTCGCGTTGCTCGACCGTGTCGACGCGCTGTTCGAGATGAATCGGCACATCGAACGGCTTGCATTGCGCGACCAGTCGCTCGACCAGTTCGCGCGAAGTGCATGACGGAATCGCGGGAATATCGTAGATCGGCTTGTCGGGATACAGCTCGATGCACTGGCCCCCGACCCTTCCGAGTATGTCGACGATCTGGCAGGTGAGGCCGATCACACCGGCCTCGAATGCCGCGAACAGACCCACGGGACCGGCGCCGACGATCAGGACATCGGTGCGGATCGGCGAGGTGGACACAGAGGACGGGTCGGCGGCAACGGTCATGAGGCAGGTCTCCGGGTCACGGTGAAAGGCGCAAAGCAAGCGTCGATGACTCACATTACCGAATCGGCCCGCACGCGGCAACGATGCCATCGTCGGCGGTAAGGATGCTACGCGGGCCCGCTCAATGCACGAAAGTGGCTACCTGAAAATATCTGGAATCGGCCATTTTGATGATCCAGATGACGGACTAAGCTAACACCTGTCCGATCCATCGCAGCGTCCCATCAGCCCAGGAGCCCATCATGGAACAACGTCTCGACTTCTACAAAGCCAACCCCGCCGCGATCAAAGCGCTGCTCGGCGTCGAAGAGCGCATCGGCAAGTCGGCGCTCGAAAAATCGCTGACCGAACTGGTGCGGCTGCGCGCGTCGCAGATCAACGGCTGCGCGTATTGCGTCGACATGCATACGAGCGACGCGCGCAAGGGCGGCGAAACCGAGCGGCGTCTCGCGACCGTCGTCGTGTGGCGCGAAACGCCGTTCTTTACGGACCGCGAACGCGCGGCGCTCGAGTGGACCGAAGCGGTGACGCTGGTGTCGCACGATCACGTGCCCGACGCGGTATGGCAGGCGGTGCGCCCGCACTTCAGCGACGAGGAACTGGTCGACCTGACACTGCTCATCTCGGCGATCAATGCCTGGAACCGCTTCGCGATTTCGTTCCGGAAGATGCCGGCCTGAGTGGTGAATGAGTGGCGGCATAAGCGGCGGCATGAGGTGATGCACTGCCCGCCTCACTCGCCGATCCACGACCCGCGCAGATCGCTGTCATGCAGCAACTGCAGCAGCGTGCCGGCCGGGCGGCTCAAGCGCTTCGCCGCCAGCGCAATGAATTCCACCGACGGCAACGTCGGCAACCCGGCCGCATTCAACGGCGGCGCGAGCCCGCGTGCGGCCAGATACTGCGGCCGCACGGTGATGCCGAGTCCGCCGCGCGCAGCCGCGATACAGCCGGAATGACTGCTGCTCGTGCAGACGATCTGCCAGCTCGCGCCGGCTTCGGCGAGCGCATCGAGCACGACCGCGCGCGTCACGCTCGGCTCGGCGACCAGAATCAGCGGCAGCGGCTGGCTCAGATCGACGAGCGTGCCGGTTCGCGCGAGCCATTCCAGCCGCCCGGTGAAAAGCGGCACGCCGCGCCGGTCGCCGAGCCGGCGCTTGCCGACCAGCAGATCGATCGCACCCGCGTCGAGCAGCTCGTAGAGCCTGCCGGTCATGCCGATCGTGATTTCGAGCTCGACGTCGGGATGCGCATTGCGAAACGCCGCCAGCACGGTGGGCAGCGGGCCGAGCGCGATGTCGTCCGAAGAGCCGAGCCGCACGCGCCCCTTCAGACGCGGCGCGCGAAATTGCGACTCCGCGCGCGATAACGCCTGCAGGATCACGCTTGCATGCGCGAGCATCGCTTCGCCGTCGGGCGTCATCGCGAGCGAATGGGTGTCGCGCACGAACAGGCGCCGGCCCACGCTCTGTTCGAGGCGCCGGATATGTTCGCTGACGCTCGACTGCGTCAGGTCGAGCCGCCGCCCCGCCTCGGTGAAGCTATGGCAGGCTGCGACGGTCGAGAAGGTCTTCAGCCAGATCGGATTGAGCATGCGTGATTGTCGCGCTGCTTATCGGCATTGTCGATAACAGTCAGCGAGCTTAGTGGGGTTCCCGATTGACGGGGATGTCAATAAGATGACGGAATTCCGCCTGGCCCCGCTCCGGTGGCGCTTTGCCGCCGCGCCCGCTGTCGAAACCATGACCAAGCATTCGTCTCAAACCGCCCTACTGTGGATCGTCGCCGCCGGCTTCTTCATGCAATCGCTCGATACGACGATCGTCAACACCGCGCTGCCGTCGATCGCGAACAGCCTGCACGTCGCGCCGCTCGCGATGCAACCGGTCGTCGTCGCCTACACGCTGACGATGGCGATGCTGACGCCCGCCTCCGGCTGGCTTGCCGACCGCTTCGGCACCCGCCGCGTCTATTTCGCCGCGATTCTCGTGTTCGTGCTCGGCTCGATCTGCTGCGCGAGCGCGCACACGCTCGGCGAGCTCGTGATGGCGCGGGTACTGCAAGGCCTCGGCGGCTCGATGCTGCTGCCGATCGGACGTCTCGCGGTGCTGCGCAGCGTGTCGGGCGAGCAATATGTATCGGCGCTCGCGTTCATTTCGATCGCGGGCCAGCTCGGGCCGATCGCCGGGCCGACGCTCGGCGGCTGGTTCGTGCAGGCGATCACCTGGCACTGGATCTTTCTGATCAACGTGCCGATCGGCGCGCTCGGCCTGTACGCGGTGCACCGCTTTCTGCCGTCGCATGACGAGACGCAGGCGCCGCCCTTCGATGTGATCGGCTGCGCGCTGCTGTCGCTGTGCATGATCGCGTTTTCGCTCGCGATCGACGCGCCGGTCCCGTCGCATCGCGCGGCGTGGTCGGCGGGGCTGTTCGCGTTGGCGGTCGCCTGCGCGCTCGCCTACATTCCGTACGCGAGAAACCGCGGCAATCCACTATTCAGGCTGTCGCTGTTCGGCGAGCCGAATTTCAGCGTCGGCCTGATCGGCAACCTCGTATGCCGGGTCGGTTCGAGCGCGGTGCCGTTCCTCGTGCCGCTCCTGCTGCAGTTGCAGCTCGGCTACTCGCCGCTGCACTCCGGTCTGATGATGCTGCCCGCGGCGCTCGCCGGCACGCTCGCGAAACGCTGGATCGCGCCGCTCGTGCGCCGCTACGGCTACGACATGTTCCTGCTGGTCAACACGATCATCGTCGGCTCGGCGATCGTCGCGTTCTCGCTGATTTCGCGCGGCACACCGCTCGTGGTCGAAATCGCGATTCTCGCGGTGTTCGGCGCGGCCAACTCGATGCAGTACGCGGCGATGAACAGCGTCACGCTGAAGGACCTGTCGCACGAAGACGCGGGCATGGGCAATAGCCTGTTCTCGATGGTGCAGATGCTGGCGATCGGGCTCGGCGTGTCGATCGGCGGCGGGCTCGTCAATCTGTTCGCGGATCAATGGGGCTCGGCGGAATTCGGCTTCCGGCTAGCGTTCGTGTGCGTCGGCGTGATCACGCTGGTGTCCGCGTGGATCTTCCGTCATCTCGACGCCCCATCCGGTACGCGCGTGATTCGCGGCCAGGCTGCACAGAGCGCGGGGCGTTGAGCCGCGGCGCGTTTGCTCGCGTGTCGACGCATGAATTCGAAAGGTCTTCGCGTTAGCATGTCCGGCATCCATGGCTACCCGGCAGGTACCCCCGATGCCATTCGATGAGCGCGTGCTGAACGGCATCGGCGTGCTGACGGCGATCGTCGATTGCGGCAGTTTCGCGGCCGCGGGCGAAGCGCTCGACATGTCCCAATCGGGCGTAAGCCGCTCGGTTGCCCGGCTCGAAGCACGCCTCGGCATTCGCCTGTTCGACCGCACCACGCGCTCGGTTACGCTGACCGACGAAGGCCGGCGTTTCTACGAGCAGATCGTGCCGCTGCTCGGCGGACTCGAGGAAGCGGCGGCCTCCGCCGCGCAGGGTACGACCGCAGGGGCGGCTGACCGTCAACGACGTCGGCACGCCGCATAGCGCATGCGTGACGGGCCAAAGGATCGCGCAGATTCTCGCGCTCGGCGCGGAGTCGCTGCTCGCGAGCGGCAAACTGATCGAGCTCTTTGCGGATTGGGGCGACGAGGTGTACCCGCTGTATGCGCTATATCCGTCGCGGCACCACCCGCCGGCCAAGGTGCACGCGTTTCTCGACTTCATCATCTCGCTGACCCGCTCCAAGCCGCGCCACCCGGCCGCCTGAGCGCAGAACTGCTGTTTGTCGCCCGCCGGGGTCCGCGTCTTGCTATCGGAGCCTTGTCTTCCCTTCAGGAGAGCAGCGATGAGCAAGACGACGGATAAACCCAAGGGCGAAACCAAAAACCCGGGCGAAAACGAAACGAAAAGCGAGGCCGGCACCCAGACCGAGGATTTAGCGCATCCGCACCACGCCGTGCATAGCGACAACGCGAAGAGCAAGATGCCCGAGCGCCACGGCGAGGGCCACAAGCAGTCCCCGGCGGACCGTCCGGGCAAACAACGCGGCGACGACGAACCGTCGGTCGGTTGATAAAACTCCGTACCACGGCGGCCTGGTTGCTTCATGCATTCAGGCCGCATCACTTTTGCCTTCCAGTGCCTTTCTGTAAGCAAACATTTCTTCCTCATTTTTACCGAATATTTTTTCAGCGCCTTGGACTATTTTGCTGCTAGCAGCGAAGTGTCGCCCTCCGAACCGGCCGCTCCGCTTTGCGCCGGTTCATGCCGCTTCCGATCGTTAAAAGGCGTCATTCATGTCCAACGCGTCCAGTACTCTCCTCGCCCGTGCGGCCATCGCCCAGGTGTCCATCTGTGTGCCGACCTGCAATCGTCCCGAACTGCTCGTCGAGTGCGTCGACTCGTGCCTCGCGCAAAGCTATCCGCATGTGGAAATCGTGATTGGCGATGATTCGACGGACTCCCGCTCACGGCAACTGATCTTGCAGCGTTACCGCGACGAGCCGCGTGTGCGCTACGAGAAGCACGAGCGGCCGCTTGGCCAGGCGCGCAATGTGTCGAGCCTGTTCGAGCGGGCGCGCGGCGACAAGATCCTGTTGATCCACGACGACGATCTGCTGACGAGCGACGCCGTCGGCAAACTCGTGTCGCTCTGGCAGCGCTATCCGGGGCTCGATGCGGCATTCGGCGACCAGTACGAAGCGGATCACGACGGCGCGATCGACCTCGCCGCGAGCGAGCGCCTGAACGCGGCGTTCCGGCGCATCCAGGCCAATGAGGGGCTGCAGCCGCTCGCGGGCCGCACCGGCCTGATCCAGATGTTTCCGAACAATGGCTGGATGGCCGACGCGCGGCTCGTGAAGCGGATCGGCTACGACGATCGGTACGGCGTCTGCTGCGACTACGTGTTCGGCACCGAGCTATGCCTTGCCGCGCGCGAGGTGTTTTATCTGCACGACTACGTGTCGGTGTATCGGAAGACCGCGACGTCGATCTCGCACAGCACGCGCGGCACGAACACGGCAGCGCCGCTGAGCGCGTATGGATTCGTGAATTCGCTGCGACTGCCGGCGCGGCTCGAAGCGTCGCGGCGGCTGGCGCTGCGGCGGCTCGTACCGATCGTCGTGTCGATTCACGCGAGAAACGGCGACGCGCACGCGGGCTGGCGGATCGCGCGCACGCATCTGTTCGCCTACGACTACGGCTTTAGCGCGCGGCTTTACTACCACCTGCTGATGCTGGCGCGCGCGGCCTGGCGCGCACGTCTGCCGACGGCGAGCGCGGCGGCCGATGCTGCCGCGCGCGGCGCGGCGCCGTCGATCGCGACGGTCGCGGCGAATGAGGCCGCTAGGGTCGAAGAGTTCGTCGACAAGCTGGTCGATGAGTTCGTCGGCGACCGCTCGAAGCCGGTGTGAGCAGCGAGAAGCGCGTCGCGAACCGGACGAGCGCGAGCGCAAGCCGATTTTCTGCTAAGCATTCCCTGCTTAGCAAACGCGTATTCGTTACTTGGTCCCGAGCGCGCCGCTGATTACGATGGGCACGACCCGTCATCGCAGAGGTGCTTCGCCATGTCAGACAATGCGTGTTTCAGACCGCGCGTGATCGAACCGGTCGTCGAAGATCAACCGGAAGGACTCGGCCTCGCGGTCGAGCTATGGTTCGCCCAACCGATCGACGGCATCGCGGGGCGTGCGGTGCAGATTCATCTGCGCAGCGGCGCGAGGATGGAACAGGCCGAGAGCTTGCGCGACCTGCTGCATGCGTGGGGGACACGGATCGTCGTCAGTTGAGTGGAGCGCGCTGCTGCCAGTTCGCGTAGTGGCGCGCGAACGTCGATGCGATGAAAAACGGCGGTCCGGTTGCCCCCAGACCGCCGCTCGAATGCTTCATCGCGGCACGACGTTTCGCCGTGCCCGGCTAGCGGCTCACGGCTCGTGCCGCAGATACCCTTCCGTCGATGGATCACGCATGCGCAGCGACACGATACCCGCGAGTGCGCACAGCGCCGTTACATACCAGAAGAACATCGTCTCGACGCCGGCCGACTTCAGCCACAGCGCGACATATTCCGCCGAGCCGCCGAAGATCGCATTGGCGACCGCATACGACAGCCCCACACCGAGCGCACGCACTTGCGGTGGGAACATTTCCGCCTTGATCAGGCCGCTGATCGACGTATAGAAGCTGACGATCGCGAGCGCGACGACGACGAGCGCGAACGCCGCGAGCGGACTCGTCACGTCCTTCAGCGCATGCAGCAGCGGCACCGTGCCGAGCGTCGCGAACAAGCCGAAGCACAGCATCGAATTGCGTCGGCCGATCCTGTCGGACAGCGCGCCGAACGCCGGCTGCATCAGCATGTAGACGAACAGCGCGGCGGTCATCACCGAGCTCGCGGTCTTCGCGTGCATGCCGGCCGTGTTGACCAGGTATTTCTGCATATACGTGGTGAACGTATAGAAGATCAGCGAGCCGCCGGCCGTGAAGCCGAGCACCGTCATGAACGCGGCCTTGTGCTCCCACAAGCCGCGCAGCGTACCCGCCTCCTTGCGCTGACGGGTCGCGGCGGTGGTGGTTTCGTCGAGCGATTTACGCAGATAGAGCGAGACCAGCGCAGAGATCGCACCGATTGCAAACGGCACGCGCCAGCCCCACGCCTTCAGTTCGTCGGTCGTCAGCAACTGCTGCAGGACCACCAGTACGAGCAGCGCGAACAGTTGACCGCCGATCAGCGTCACATACTGGAACGACGCGAAGAAGCCGCGCCGGCCCTTCAATGCGACTTCGCTCATATAGGTCGCGCTGGTGCCGTATTCGCCGCCCACCGACAGGCCCTGGAACAGTCGCGCGATCAGCAGCAGCGCCGGCGCGAGCGCACCGATCTGCGCGTACGTGGGCAGCATCGCGATCACGAGCGAGCCGCCGCACATCATGAAGACCGACACCATCATCGCGGTGCGGCGGCCGCGCTTGTCGGCGAGCCGGCCGAAGAACCAGCCGCCGATCGGGCGCATCAGGAAGCCGGCGGCGAACACCCCGGCCGTGTTGAGCAACTGCGTGGTGGTGTTGCCGCTAGGAAAGAACGACGGCGCGAAATACAGCGCCGTGAACGAATACACGTAGAAGTCGAACCATTCGACAAGATTGCCCGATGAAGCGCCGACGATCGCGAAGATGCGGCGCCGGGTGTCGTCCGCGTGTGCGACGACGGGTTGGTCGGTTAGATCGTTCATGCTGATGTCGGTCCTTTTTTCTCTAAACGAGGATGACGCTCGTGACGCCGCCTTCATGCGCGTCGCGGACAACCGCACACGCGCGCGCGGCGAATTTTACATAAGTGAAAAGTTTAGATGGGGTTTTGTCTGCGGAACTGCAGGAAAGCCCTGGGTACGGGCCCGCGGCGAATTTAGAACTGCAACGAAACCGAAGCCCCCGCCAGCCGCGAGGCGGCGGGGGCTTCGGGTAATCGACGCGGACCGCCCGGGCAAGGTTTCGAACCGTCGCCGCGCTCGGACGGAGACGGTCAGATTCTCACGGACGGCGGCACGTACCGGCACTCGTAGCGCTTTCTGACGGTACCGTTTTCGTCGACGCTTTCGAGGTACACATCGAATTGCCACAAGCGCGCCATGTGCTTGAGCACTTCGTCGCTATCCGACGACAGGTGCCGGTTGTCGCTCATGAAATGCCGCAACGTCAGGCTGCGATCGCCACGCGTATTGACGGCCCATACCTGAATGTTCGGCTCGCGGTGATGCATGTCGTACTGCCGCGACAGCGCCTGACGCACGTACTGGTAGCCGCTGTCGTCGTGAATCGCCGACACCTCCAGCGCGTCGCGCATGTCGTCGTCGAGCACCGAAAACAGGCGCATTTCGCGGATCAGATGCGGCGACAGGTACTGCGCGATGAAGCTCTCGTCCTTGAAGTTGCGCATCGCATAGTGCATCGAGGGCAGCCAGGGACTGCCTGCCAGATCAGGAAACCACTTGCGGTCTTCGTCGGTCGGCGCTTCGCAGATGCGGCGGATGTCGCTCATCATCGAAAAGCCGAGCGCATACGGATTGATGCCGCTGTAATACGGCTTCGTGACCGGCGGCTGATAGACGACGTTGCTGTGCGAATGGAGGAACTCCATCATGAAGCCGTCTTCCAGCTTGCCCTGGTTGTACATCGTGTTTAGCAGCGTGTAGTGCCAGAACGTCGCCCAGCCTTCGTTCATCACCTGGGTCTGCCGCTGCGGATAGAAATACTGACCGATCTTGCGCACGATGCGGATCACCTCGCGCTCCCACGGCTCGAGCAGCGGCGCGTTTTTTTCCGCGAAATACAGCAGGTTTTCCTGCGGCTCGGGCGGATAGCGCTCCTCGACCTCTTCGGGCAGCGGCGTATGGCGCGTGGGCAGCGTGCGCCACAATTCGTTGACCTGCGACTGCAGATACGCCTCGCGCTCGCGCCGCGCGGCGAACTCCTTCTCGAGCGACAGTTTCTGCGGGCGCTTGTAGCGGTCCACGCCGTAATTCATTAGCGCGTGGCACGAATCGAGCAATTCCTCGACGCGGTCGAGCCCATAGCGCTCCTCGCATTCCGCGATGTAGTTCTTCGCGTAGACGAGGTAGTCGATGATCGCGTGCGCGTCCGTCCACAAGCGGAACAGATAGTTGCCCTTGAAGAACGAGTTGTGACCATACGCCGCATGCGCGATCACGAGCGCCTGCATCGTCATCGTGTTCTCTTCCATCAGATACGCGATGCAGGGGTTCGAATTGATGACGATTTCGTACGCGAGCCCCATCTGGCCGCGACGATAGCTTTTTTCGGTAGAAAGAAAGTGTTTGCCGAACGACCAGTGACGGTAGTTCACCGGCATGCCGACGGACGCGTAGGCGTCCATCATTTGTTCAGCGCTGATGAGTTCGAGCTGGATCGGATACACGTCGAGCTCGTATTGCTCCGCAACACGGGCAATATGCGAGTCGTACTCTTCGATCAATTCGAAGGTCCAGTCGGACGGGCACGGCAGAGGCCGTCTATCGGCTACGTTCATACGGACTTCCCTTTGCCCCTCGATGGGCGTTCCGGTGTGTCCAGTGCTGCAGCATTGCGGACTGCTCCGGCGCGAGCGGCTGCCGTGCTAGCCGCTCCTGCCTCGGCATGCCCCGACAGTTGCTGCGGCACGCCTTTGTTGCGCTGCGGCGCAGTCGTACGACGGCTTGCCTCAAGTCGTACGATTCATCGCCGCACGCGTCGTGATCCAGATGCCTGGAGCGCAATCAGCGTTCCATCACGAAGTCGCCGCCTGCTTCTCGAACAGCTCGCGAAACACCGGATAGATATCGGCCGCCGTTTCGACCTTCTTCATCGCCATATGCGGTTGCGATAGCGCCAGTTGCGCGTATTCGAGCCACAGATTCTGCTCTTCGGGCGTCACCTGAATATACGCAAAATACCGCACCTTCTGCAGGATGTCATCCGAGAGTATCTTGCGGCACTTCGGCGAATCGTCGGTCCAATTGTCGCCGTCCGAAGCCTGCGCCCCGTAAATGTTCCATTCAGTTGGTGAGTAGCGTTCCTCCATCACCTTGCGCATCAGTTCGAGCGCGCTCGACACCACCGTGCCACCGCTTTCGGTCGAGTGGAAGAACGTATCTTCGTCGACTTCCTCGGCGCGCGTGTGGTGGCGAATGAACACCACTTCGATGCGCTCGTAGTTACGCTTCAGAAACAGGTACAGCAGGATGAAAAAGCGCTTCGCGAGATCCTTGCGCTGCTCGTCCATCGAGCCGGACACGTCCATCAGGCAGAACATCACTGCCTGACTCGACGGCGTGGGTTGCTTCACGCGATTCACGTAGCGCAGATCGAACGGATCGATGAACGGAATCCGCCAGATGCGTCCTTTCAGATGGTGGATGTCGTCTTCGAGCAGCTTGATCTCTTCCCGGCGATCGGCGGGATCGGCCTTCAGCTCTTCGAGCTGCCGCTCCATTTCGTGCAATTGGTTGACGAGCGGCGCGCCGAGCGCGATGCGCCGGCCGAGCGCGCTGCGCAGCGAGCGCACCACGTCGATGTTGTTCGGCGTGCCCTCCGCGGCCCAGCCCGCGCGGATGCTTTTCCACGTCGGCACGGCCATCAGATGGGTTTTGACGAGACGCGGCAGTTCGAGGTCGTCGAAGAAATACTGCATGAACTCTTCGCGACTCAGCTCGAACACGAAGTCGTCCTGACCCTCGCCCTCGTTGCTGGCCTGACTGCCTCCGCCGCCACCACCACCGCCTTGCGGGCGCTGGATCTTGTCGCCGCGGATGTAGTCGGAGTTGCCGGGATGCACCATCTCGCGCCGGCCGCCCGGTCCGTGACGGAACGACGGCTCCGCGATGTCCTTGCGCGGAATGGTGATGCTCTGGGTGTTCTGGATATCTTTGATGCTGCGGTCGCGCACCGCTTCCGAAACGGCGCGACGGATATAGTTTTTGACGCGGCGCAAAAAACGCTCGCGATTCGCAATACTCTTGTTCTTGCCTGCCAACCTGCGGTCGATGATTTGATGAAGCACGCCCGGTCTCCCGTCCGTGCAACCGCGTTTGCTCTGCGGCCGCACTAATATTTCCGGTGCGCGAGACGCCCGCCGCGCAGTGCATGCTATGCGGCTTGCGCCTCGCCGGTTGCCCGTACGGTCGAACCGTACGGGCGGCACATCATGAGTATCATGCGCGCATCACGATGACTTGCGCACGCGCAGATACCAGTCGCACAACAAGCGCACCTGTTTCGGCGTATAGCCCTTCGCCACCATGCGATTGACGAAGTCTTCGTGCTTGCGCTGCTCTTCGGCCGAGCCCTTCGCGTTAAACGAGATCACCGGCAACAGTTCTTCCGTATTCGAGAACATCTTCTTTTCGATCACCACGCGCAGCTTCTCGTAGCTGATCCACGCGGGGTTCTTGCCCGCATTCGCAGCCCGCGCGCGCAGCACGAAGTTCACGATCTCGTTGCGGAAGTCCTTCGGGTTGCTGATGCCCGCCGGCTTCTCGATCTTCTCCAGCTCGGCGTTCAACGCGGCCCGGTCGAAGCTCTCGCCGGTGTCGTGGTCGCGGAACTCCTGATCCTGGATCCAGAAGTCCGCATACGTGACGTAGCGGTCGAAGATGTTTTGACCATACTCGGAGTACGACTCCAGATACGCGGTCTGAATCTCCTTGCCGATGAACTCCGCATAGCGCGACGCGAGCACGTCCTTGATGAAGGACAGATACTTCTGCTCGGTTTCCGGCGGGAACTGCTCGCGTTCGATCTGCTGTTCGAGCACGTACATCAGATGCACCGGATTGGCCGCGACCTCGGTCGAGTCGAAGTTGAACACGCGCGACAGAATCTTGAACGCGAAGCGGGTCGACACCCCGGTCATGCCTTCGTCGACGCCCGCGAAGTCGCGGTACTCCTGGTACGACTTCGCCTTCGGGTCCGTGTCCTTCAGATTCTCGCCGTCGTAGACCTGCATCTTCGAGAACAGGCTCGAGTTTTCCGGCTCCTGCAAACGCGTGAGCACGGACATCTGCGCCATCATCTTCAGCGTGCCAGGCGCGCAGACCGCGTTGGCCAGCGACGAGTTGCGCAGCAGCTTCTCGTAGATCTTCACCTCTTCGCTATAGCGCAGGCAGTACGGCACCTTGACGACGAAGATCCGGTCGAGCAGCGCTTCGTTGTTGCGGTTGTTGCGGAACGCCTTCCACTCGGACTCGTTCGAGTGAGCGAGGATGATGCCGTCGAACGGGATCGCGCCGAAGCCTTCCGTGCCCTTGAAGTTGCCCTCCTGGGTCGCGGTGAGCAGCGGGTGCAACACCTTGATCGGCGCCTTGAACATTTCGACGAACTCGAGCAGGCCCTGATTGGCGAGGCACAGGCCGCCCGAGTAGCTGTACGCGTCGGCGTCGTCCTGCGCATACTGTTCGAGCTTGCGGATGTCGACCTTGCCGACCAGCGACGAAATGTCCTGATTGTTCTCGTCGCCCGGTTCAGTCTTCGAGATAGCGATCTGACGAAGGATCGACGGATAGCGGCGCACCACGCGGAACTTGCGGATGTCGCCGTTGTACTCGTGCAGGCGCTTGACCGCCCACGGACTCAGGATGCCTCGCAGGTAGCGGCGAGGAATGCCATATTGCTCTTCGAGGATCGGACCGTCTTCCTCGTAGTCGAACAGACCGAGTGGCGATTCATTGACGGGCGAGCCCTTGATCGCATAGAACGGTACGCGCTCCATCAGTTGCTTCAGCCGTTCCGCGATCGACGACTTGCCGCCGCCGACCGGTCCTAACAGATACAGTATCTGCTTCTTTTCCTCGAGCCCCTGGGCCGAATGCCGGAAGTAGGCGACCACCTGCTCGATCACCTCTTCCATTCCGTAGAACTCACGGAATGCGGGGTATACCTTGATGACCTTGTTCGCGAAGATACGCGATAAACGCGGATCGTTGCGAGTGTCGATCTGTTCCGGTTCTCCGATTGCCGTCAACATGCGTTCGCCTGCAGTGGCGTACGCGGCGGGATTGTCTTTGCAGAGCGCGAGATACTCCTCGAGCGAGAGTTCATCCTCCCGTGTTTTCTCGAAGCGGGTCGCGAAACTGCTGTAGATATCCATGCTACCTCCTCGCCGAAGTCTGGAGCGATGTCGTGCGCGGCGCGCTATTCGGAAACGACATCGCTCGAATTCATCCTAAACCCTTTTAAATTTTTTTTCACGGACTACGTTGCGAAAATCGCTCCGTAACCGCGAAGCTACAGTCCTCACTTGGAAACAAAGAATCGACCACCTACAATTTTTCACTCGCGCCGCAACGAATCAAATCATCCGCTGCTCCGCTCTACCGTTACTTTCTTCAGCACCGCATCGCTATTCAGTGCTCCTGCACGACTTCGCTTTACCGCTGCATCGCGCCATGACGTCGCATTGCTATTGCACATCCCGTACCTGCACCGTCGACCCTTCACAAAAATGCGGCTGTCTGCGCACGCACACTTCGTCACAAAAGCAGGCACACCCCTGATCCGTATGACTGGATGACGGCAGCCGCTCGCGCCGATCTCATAGGTGTATACGGAAAGAAGCGGCAAAGTTGCAACAAATGGATTCGAACAGGTTAACGATTCAAAGACTGCCACCGTTTCAAATTCGCCAAAATAAAAACGGCTGCACGCGGGCAGCCGTTTGGAATGGATGAAGCGTTGTAATTTGCGGTTACAACCGCCGCAGCATCGATCAGGTCAGTTCAATTTCCACTTCACCCAACCCATCGATATGTCCACGTACGACGCCGGGCTCGTCGATCTTGTGCGCGCCGACGTATGAGCCGGTGGTCAGGGTCCAGTCGCGCTCGATCGTGATCCCCATCGCCGCGCAATGGTTGACGAACCAGACGAGCAGTTCGCGCGGATCGCCGGCCGGATTGCCGGTCACTTCCGGTATCAGCGAGCGGCCGTTGAAGCTCAGCTCCAGTTCCGGCGACACGAAGTCGAAGCCGCGCGCGAGGCTCGCATAGACGGCCGGATGGCCCGTGATCAGCGCGCCGTTGTTCTGCGCGTCGGCTAGCTGCGCGAGCGGCGCGACGTTCGGCCACTCGGTGAAGCGGCTGTCGACGATCTCGATGGCCGGCAGCACGGCGCCGAGCTTGGACAGCACCTCGTCGCGCGCATAGGCCTGAGCGCGCGGCTCGATCGTCACGTCGAAGCGAAACGCGATCTCCAGCTCGACCAGCACGCGAAAGAATCCGTCATGCGCGAGCCGCGCCGGCGACGGCACCACCAGCGAGGCCGGAATCGGCGCGCCCGACGCGGCGCCGCCCGGGGACTTCGCGCCGATCTTCCACGCGCCGGTCGATTCGCCCAGCCCCGCGATCACCGCCTGCTGGATCGCGTAGGCGGTCGCCGCGTCGGGCGGCAGGCTGTCGGGGGCGGGCGCGTCGATCGGCAGGTGCTGCCGGCGTGCCTCGACGAGGTGTTGCGCAAGATCGTAACGCGTCATGTCGGTTCTTTGTGGCTGGCGCATGGCAGGTTCGCAGGACGTAGCAATAAGTGGGAACCACCTGTTGAAGGTGCGGGCAGCCGCGCGCCGCGCACGCGGATCGGGGCCGTGCCCGTCAATGTACCGGATCGCGACACGCGCCGGTGAAAGCCACGCAGCGCGCAAACGTTATTTCTTGCGCGAGCCGAAAAAAAGCCGCACCTGGGGAACCAGGTGCGGCTTTTCGCGAAGCTATCGTCGTTCGTACGACGCGGATGCCGGACAGCCAGCGAGCGGACGGGAACGGATGTTGCAACCAACGGCGCGTGTTCAATCACCTAACGCGCGACAGCGCCGCCGCCCATGTACACGTGAACCCGAGCCCGCTCAGAAGGTCTCCCAATCCTGATCGCCGCCGGCCGTCGCCGCGGACCTGGCCGGCGCGCGGGCTGGCGCGGGCGCGGCGGCAACCTGCGGCGCGACAGCGGCCACCGTCGCTCGCTTCGCCGGCATCGCCGCCTGCGCCGCAGCCGGCGTGTGCTTGCGTGCGCGCGCGGCGACCGGGCTCGTGGACACCGGGCGCTTCGGCGCCGCAAGCGCGGACGCCCCGTCGTGACCGCCACGGCCGCTGTCGTCGAGCTGGAACACCGCGACCACGTTGCGCAACCGGGCCGCCTGCTCCTCGAGCGACGACGCCGCGGCCGCCGCTTCCTCGACGAGCGCCGCGTTCTGCTGCGTAACCTCGTCCATCTGCGTGACCGCGCGCGCGACCTGTTCGATGCCGCCGCTCTGCTCTTCGGACGCCGACGCGATCTCGCCCATGATGTCGGTCACGCGCTGCACCGCGCCGATGATTTCGCTCATCGTGCGGCCGGCCTCGTCGACCAGCGCCGAGCCCGACTGCACGCGCTCGACCGACGTATCGATCAGCTCCTTGATCTCCTTGGCCGCCGCCGACGAACGCTGCGCGAGGCTGCGCACCTCGCCCGCGACGACCGCGAAGCCGCGCCCTTCCTCGCCGGCGCGCGCCGCCTCGACGGCCGCGTTCAGCGCGAGGATGTTGGTCTGGAAGGCGATGCCCTCGATGATCGAGATGATGTCGGCGATCTTCGCCGAACTCTGGTTGATGTCGCCCATCGTGCCGACCACCTGGCCGACCACCGCGCTGCCCTTATTGGCGATCTCCGACGCGTTGGCGGCAAGCGCGCTCGCCTGGCGGGCGTTATCGGCGTTCTGGCGTACGGTGCCGGTCAGCTGCTCCATGCTCGACGCGGTTTCCTGCAGCGCGGACGCCTGCTCTTCAGTGCGCGACGACAGATCGACGTTGCCCGCCGCGATCTGCCGCGTCGCGGTCGCGATCGACTCGCTGCCGCCGCGCACGCTGCGCACCGTTTCGGTGAGGCTGTGCTGCATTCTGGCGATTCCCTCGAGCAGTTGCCCCATTTCGTCGCGCGAAGTCACGACCACCGGACGACGCAGATCGCCGGCCGCGATCGCCTCGAAGTGGCCGAGCGCTTCGTCGAGCGGACGCGCGATCGCACGGCTCAGCGTCAGATACGACAGCGCCGCCGCCAGCACGCCGAGCACCAGCGCGCCGATGCTGACCATCCGGAACATATGGAAACTGTTCTGCGCGGAGTCGAAGCCCTGCTTCGCCGAATCGAACTGGTATTTGCGCAATGCGTCGTCGGCTGTGACGAGATCGTTGAAGACGGCCTGCAGATTCTTCGCGTGCTCGACCAGCTTGCTCTGATCGTTCGCCTCGATTGCCGTCGCGAACGCTTCGAGCTGCTGATGCAGCGTGTTGCGCTTCGCGGCGACGTCCTGCGCGAGCCGTTCTTCGTCCGCGTCGCGCGGCAGATCGAGATATTTTTTCCACCACATGTCCGACGTGCTGCCGAGCATGCGCGCGCGCTCGATCGTGGATGCCGCTTCCGGCGTGCCGACGAGGAACGCGGCGCGGTCGAGCGCGAGTCGCTCGCGCGCCGCGTACATTTCCGCGTTGCCGATGTTCACGGCGCTCGGCATCGCATCGGTGAAAGTGGCTTCATGGGCGTCGTTCGAACGGCCCATGCCGAACAGACCGAAAACGCCGATCGCAACCAGCAACGCGGCGAGGAACGCCATCGTGAGTCCAATTCGCGCCTTGATCGTGATGCCTTTATTCAACATGCTTGGTCCTGTGTGCTGTACTCGATGAGAGGCTGCTGCTTGCGCAGCGTGGGGGCGGCGTGAGTTTGGGTCCGGCGCTGTTTTTGAGTCATTGATCTAACTACCGTTTACGGCAGCGCGTTCATAGACTTGAAGGAATTAAAAGGTATGAACAAAGACGATGTAAGACGTTGAAAGCGAGTTGACGGCAGACGTGTGGGCTCGCGTCGCGTTGGGGAAACGCGACGGTATTCGTCAAAGCACCACTTTTGATGTTTGAGCGGCGGGGAATGGGGCGGATTGCGAGCCGTACGGAGTCGCCCGAAGCGATCGCAGCACAGCGCCGTCAGGCGGCCCGTGAGGGCGCTAAAGCCGCGATGGCATCAGCCCAACGCGTCGACTTCGGCGCGCGTCGGAATCGACGGCTGTGCGCCCGCGCGCGTCACCGAAAGCGCGGCGGCGCGTTGCGCGAAGCGGATCGCCGCTTCGACGCTCGCACCCTGGGCGAGCTGCGCCGCGAAGCCGCCGATGAAGGTGTCGCCGGCCGCGGTCGTATCGACTGCCTCGACACGCGGCGCGTCATACAGCGTCGCGGCCGCGCCTTCGAGCGCCGCGTGCACGCCGCGCGCACCGAGCGTGACCAGCACGTTGCGCACGCCGGCCGCGCGCAATGCGGCGGCGGCTCGCGCGGCGTCCACGGGCGAGTCGACGGCGACACCGCTCAGCGCGGCGGCTTCGAGTTCGTTTGGAATCAGGTAATCGATCAGCGGCAGCCAGGCGGCCGGCAATGGGCCGGTAGCGGGCGCCGGGTTAAGGATCACGATCTTGCCGAGGCGCCGCGCCGCGGCCAGCGCCGCATGCACCGATTTGGGCGGGGTTTCGAGCTGGCAGATCACGACATCGGCGGCGGCGAGCGCCGCTTCGTGTCGCGCGATGCTGGCCGGCGTGAGCTCGCCGTTGCTGCCCGCGACGATTACGATCGTGTTCTGGCTCGCATCGTCGACGACGATCAGCGCCACGCCGCTCGGTTCGCTGCCGGTCTCGAGCGCCGCACAGTCGATGTGCTCCGCTTCGAGACCCGCGCGCAGTTGCGCGCCGTTCGCATCGGTACCGACGCAGCCGAGCATCGATACCTGCGCGCCGAGCCGCGCGGCGGCGACCGCCTGGTTGCCGCCCTTGCCGCCCGCGACCTGCGCGAAGCCGCGGCCGGCCAGCGTTTCGCCCGGCTGCGGCAGGCGCGGCGAGCGCACCACGAGGTCCATGTTCAGACTACCGACCACCGTGACGCGTGAACGCGTTGGGTTGCTTGCCACTCGTGTGCCCTCCATTGCGCGACGGGCCGCGTTGCTATCGCGGGCGCGTCAGGCCGCCAGATTCCGCCGTGCGTCTCCCGCCCATGTCGCGGTGGATTCGCGCACGATCAGCCGCGGCGACACCACCCGCCGGCGCGCCGGGCTGCGCGCGGTGCTGTTCGACGCCGCCTCGGCGATCCGGTCGATCAGCGTCTGCGCGGCCGTGTCGCCAAGCGCGCGCACCGACTGCCCGACCGTCGACAGCGACGGGAACGTGAAGCGGCCCAGCTCGATATCGTCGAAACCGATGATCGAGCAATCGCGCGGCACGCTGATATTGCGCTCCGCCGCCGCGCGCAACGCGCCGATGCCCATCATGTCGTTGACCGCGAAAATCGCCGACGGCCTGACCGTGTCGAACAGCTGCGCGGCCGCGCGGTGGCCGCCCGTCCCCGAAAAATCGCTTTCGACGATCGCATCGGCGGCAATCTCGATGCCGCGCTCGGCCATCGCGCGAATGAAGCCGTGCACGCGCATCGCGCCGACCGCGGTCTCCACCGGCCCCGTGATGCAGCCGATCCGCACATGCCCGAGCTCGAGCAGATGACGGGTGGCGAGGTAAGCGCCCTTCTCGTGATCGATCTGCACGAGGTCCGCGACGACCCCCTCGATGTTGCGGTCCACCACGACGAGCGGCTCGCGCGAGTCGGCGAGCGTCTGCGCGAGCACGGCGTCGTCACCGGCCGACGCGACGATCAGCCCGTCGATGCGCTTTTCCTGCAACACGCGCAGATAGTTGCGCTGCTTCGCGGGGTCATCGTCGGAGTTGCAGAAGAACACGCAGTAGCCGTTGCGCGCGCAGCCGTCCTCGATGCCGCGCGCGAGCTCCGCGAAATACGGGTTGGTGCTGTTCGGCACCACCAGTCCGATCGTCGCGGTCGCGCGCGCCTTCAGCGAGCGCGCCACCGCCGACGGCACATAGTGCAGTTGACGAATCGCGTGCTCGACTTTCGCGCGCACATCGGCCGACACCGGCCGCGAGTTGTTCACGACGTGCGATACCGTCGTGAACGACACGCCCGCCACGGCCGCTACATCCTTGATCGTCGCCATAACCTGTTGCTCTCCTACTGCCTGTTGTTCCCGCCGGATGCGCCGCCTGGCGACCCGCGGACGTCTTCATCGAAGACACACCACACCGATTCATCGTTGCGCCGCGGCGCACCCCTCAGCCGCGTTTGCGGTGGCTGCGGTAGGTATCGAGCACCACCGCCACCACGATCACCGCGCCGGTGATCATGCGCTTGGTCGGCTCGTTCGCGCCGATCTGCGCGAGGCCCGCCGCCAGCACCGAAATGATCAGCACGCCAAAGAACGTGCTGATCACCGAACCACGCCCGCCCATCAGACTCGTGCCGCCGATCACGACCGCCGCGATCACCTGCAGCTCGAGGCCGACGCCCGCATTCGGATCGGCCGCCTCGAGCCGCGAGATCTGGAACAGCGCCGCGAGTCCCGACAGCGCGCCCATCAGCGCGAATACGATCACCTTGTACGGCCGCGGATTGACGCCCGCGAGCCGCACCGCTTCCTCGTTGGTGCCGATGCCGACCAGATAGCGCCCGAACACCGTGCGCGTCAGCACCAGCTGCGCGATCACCATCACCGCGACCGCGACCAGAAAGGCCGGCGAGATGCCGAGCGCGATCGGGTTCGACAGAAAATCGAACGCGTCGCCGATATACGCGGTGCGCGAATTGGTCATCTGGTACGCCATGCCGCGCGCCGCCTCGAGCACCCCGAGCGACACGATGAACGACGGAATCCGCCAGCCCACCGTCACCGCGCCGGTCACGGTGCCGGTCAGCGCCGCGACCGCGACACCGAGCAGCGCCCCCGCGGCAGGCCCCCAGCCCCACTTCAGCGTCACCACGCTGACTACCGATGCCCCGAGCGCGAGCACCGAGCCGACCGACAGATCGATCCCCGCGATGATCAGCACGAAGGTCATGCCGACCGACATCACGACGAGATCCGGAATCTGGTTCGCGATCGTGCTGAACGTGTCGTAGGTCAGAAAGTGCGAACTCAGCAGCGAGAACAGCACGATCATCGCGAGCAGCGCGCCGGCGAGGCCCAGGTAGTTCGAAAAGCCGAGCCGCGTGCCGGCCGGCTTGCCGCTCGCGAGCGGCGCCGACGGATCGGCCGGCGGCGTCACGACGGGCGCGTCCGGCGCGCCGGCAGGCCTTTCGCCCTGCTTGCCGCCCTGCTGGTCACCCTGCTTGTCGCCCCGTTTGTCACCCTGCTTGACACCCGCCGCCTCGCGCCACGGTTGATCGGTCATCACAGACTCCCTGCTTCGTTGACGCCGTGCGTGTGCAGCAGCGCCTCGCGGCCCCGGTAGCCGGCGAACGCGGCCGCGAGCAGCGCATCCTGGCTCCAGCTCGCGCGCTCGAACACTCCGGTCATGCTGCCCGCCGACATCACGCCGATCCGGTCGCAGATCAGCATCAGCTCGCGCAGATCGCTCGACACCACGACCAGCGCGCGGCCGTCGCGAGCGAGCGCGCCCATCAGGCCGTAAATATCGAACTTCGCGCCGACGTCGATGCCGCGCGTCGGTTCGTCGAACAACAGCACGCGGCAGTCGCGCGCGAGCCAGCGGCCGATCACGACCTTCTGCTGATTGCCGCCCGACAGTTCGCCGACGATCTGCGCGGGCCCCGAGCTGCGAATCCGCATCGCGGCGATCTGCTTGTTCGCCAGCGCGTTCTCGCGCTTCGCGTCGACCACGCCATGCCGCGCGACGCTGCCGAGATTGCCGAGCGACAGGTTGGCCGCGATCGGCTGCGGCAGCAGCAGGCCTTCGCCTTTGCGGTCCTCGGTGATCAGCGCGATGCCCGCGCGCACCGCGTCCGCCGGCGAGTCGATCTGCACGGGCGTGGGCGGCGCGCCCGGCGTCGCGGCGAGCGACACGCTGCCGCCGTCCTTGCGGTCGGCGCCGTAGATAAGCCGCATCAGCTCGGTGCGGCCCGCGCCGATCAGCCCGCTGACGCCGAAAATTTCGCCCGCGCGCACCTCGAACGACACGTCGCGCACGACTTTGCCGCGCGCGAGCCGCGCCACTTTCAACAGCGGCGCGCCGATGTTGCGCGCGCCGAGATCGATATGCTCGCCAAGCTCGCGGCCGACCATCCACGTGACGATCTGCTCGCTCGTCAGGTTCGCCATCGCGTCGACATGCACGAGGCGGCCGTCGCGCAGCACCGCGACCCGTTCGGCGACCCGCGCCAGCTCTTCGAGCCGATGCGAGATATAGACGAGCGCGACGCCGCGCGCCTTCAACCGCCCGATCTGCTCGAACAGCAGATCGACCTCGCGCGCGGTCAGCATCGCGGTCGGCTCGTCGAGTATCAGCACGCGGCAGTCGCCGATCAGGTTGCGGGCGATCTCGACCATCTGCTGATGACCGATACCGAGCTCGCCGACCAGCGTGTCGGGATCGATCGCGTCGAGCCCGACCTCCGCCATCGCCTCGCGCGCGTTCTCGCGCAGCTTGCCGCGATCGATCCAGCCGAAGCTGAACGCGCCCGCGCGCGGCAGCCGGTTCAGGAACAGGTTCTCGGCGACCGACAAGGTCGGCAGCAGATTCAACTCCTGCATCACCATGCGCACGCCGAGCGCCTCGGCCTCGGTGCGGCTCGCGGGCGCGTACGGCGCGCCGGCGAGCTGCATCGTGCCCGCGCTCGGCTCGACCAGCCCGCCGACGATCTTCGACAGCGTGCTCTTGCCCGCGCCGTTCTCGCCGGTCAATGCCAATACCTCGCCTGCTCGCAGCGACAACGATACGTGGGCGAGCACTGGTTCGGCATAGGTCTTGCCGATGCCGCTGACGCTCAGCACGACAGGCAAGGCGTCGTGGTCGGTCGAATCCATCGCGCTCCTGATTGCATGGCGCCTCTGGCGCCTTCGTGACACCTTGGCGGTGGTCCGCTGCGCTTGCCGCAAAGCACATCGCTCCTGGCTGCCACGAGTCATGCCGGCCCACTGCGCGGAATGCGCAGGCGCTCACGGCCGCGCTTCCCTCATCGCGCGAGCCGCCGTCATGACGCTTATCTCTGGAATTAACGGCGGCCGGGCGGAATTCTTGAGCGTTCGTTGAATAAAAGCGGACGGCGGGTTGCCGCATTGCCGCTGAAGCGTGCGATGCGCGCTTCGCGGCGGCATTGGCGGTTTCCCGCGAGCCTGTCCGGCCGCGCCCGGCTCGCGCTCGACGCCGGGCGCGCCGTGCTTACTTCAGCGTGTCTTTCGTCACCAGAACCACCGGCGTTTCGACGACGCCCGACAACTCCGACTGCTTCCTGTTTTCGCTCAACGCCTTCAGCGCGGTATCGATGCCGAACACGGCCTGCTTCGCCGCGAACTGATCGGCGGTGGCGAGCACGCGGCCGTCCTTCAGCATCGGATGGATCGCGTTGATGTTGTCGTAGCCGACCACCTGCACCTTGCCCTGCTTGCCGGCCGCGCGCACGGCCGACACCGCACCGATCGCCATGTTGTCGTTGCCGGCGAGCAGCGCCTTCAGGTTCGGATATTCATTCAGCATCGCCGATGCGACCGCATTGCCCTTGTCGATTTCCCACTCGCCCGACTGCACCGACACGATCTTCGCGCCGACCGCCTGCATCGCGTCCTTGAAGCCCGCGGTACGCTGCTGCGCGTTGGTGGTGGTCGATACACCTTCGAGGATGCCGACCTCGTCGCCAGCCTTCAGCCGCTTCGCGAGGTAGTCGCCGACGAGCCGAGCGCCCTTGCGGTTGTCGGGGCCGACGAACGGCACGTTCAGGTCTTTCGACTTCAGCACGTCCTGATCGAGCCGGTTGTCGATGTTGACGACGATGATGCCCGCGTCGACGGCCTTCTTGACGACCGGTACGAGCGCCTTCGAATCGGCCGGCGCGAGCACGATCGCGTCGACCTTCGACACGATCATCTGCTCGACGATGCGAATCTGGTTGGCGGTGTCGGTTTCGTCCTTGATGCCGTTGGTAATCAGGTCGAACTTGGCCGGGTTCTGCTTCTGATAGTCCTTCGCGCCGGTCTCCATGGTCAGGAAGAACTCGTTGGCGAGCGACTTCATCACCAGCGCGACCTTGGGTTTATGAGCCGGGGCGTTCTGCGCGTGGGCGACGGAAAAAGGCAGGACGGCGGAGGCGGTGGCGAGAACTGCGGCGGCAAGAATGCGACGACGGGTTCGATGGCTCATGCGTATCTCCAAGTTTGTCAGGCTCGCGGGCGAGCCGTATTTTTTGTGATGCGCAAACGTTTGCGAGGCCTATTCTCAGCGCAAGCTTTTCGGAATGTCAACGATTCGCGGTGTTGCAACGCACCGGCGCGCAGCATGTGCGGCGCCGCGATGCGCTCGGTCGATCCGGGCAGCGTGTGGCAAGGTCCCCTCGCTCAGTCCGTGCAGTCGAGAACGCCGATGCATCGCGTGCGGCGCGACACACCGGCCGCTTATGCTGGCCTGGTATTGCGCGCGCTGCAAGCGAAACCGCGAGGATCTTGAAAGGCGTGCCGGCTACAGCCAGCCGGCCTTGCGAAAGCGCCGGTACAGCACGAAGTCGATCGCCAGCATCACGATCAGCACGACCGGATAGCCGAACTTGAAATGCAGCTCGGGAATGCGCTCGAAGTTCATCCCGTAGATACCGGCGATCATCGTCGGCACCGCGAACAGCGCCGCGAACGAGCCGAGCCGCTTGGTGATTTCGCTCTCGGCGAGCGAGATCATGCCGAGGTTCACCTGCACCGCCGTGACGACGATTTCGCGGCGCCCCTCGATGGTTCTGACGATCCGGTCGAGGTGGTCGTAGACATCGCGGAAGTACGCCTGCATGCCGGAGCAGATGCTCGGAATGCGCCCGCCGGTCAGTTTGCCCACCGCTTCACGCAGCGGCAGGATGTGGTGTTGCAGGGTCACGAGCCGGCGCTTCATCGTGTACAGGTCCTGCACGATCGCGCGCGAGGCGGCCGAATCGTTCTTCTCGAAGATGCGGTCCTCGAGCGCTTCGAGCTCGGTGCTCATCGCCTCGACGATCGGGAAATAACGGTCGACCACGTCGTCGATCAGCGCATACAGCACGAACGCCGAGCCTTCCTTCAACAGATGCGGCTCGTGCTCGCAGCGCGTTCGCACGCTCTGAAAACCGGCGCGCGTACCGCGCCGCACCGACAGCACATAGTTGCTGCCGACGAATACGGCGACTTCGCCGATCACGAACTCGCCGTTCTGGTCCATCTCGACCGTGTGCATCACGGTGAACAGCGAATCGCCGTACTCCTCGATCTTCGGGCGCTGATGGCCGTGTTGCGCATCTTCGATCGCGAGTTCGTGCAGATCGAACTCCTCTTTCATGACCGCGAGTTCGTCGGGGCTCGGGTCTTTCAATGCGACCCAGACGAAGCACTCGGGCCGCGCGACGTAGTCGCTGATGGCGTCGATATCGATGTCGGCGAGCTTACGGCCGTCCTGATAGGCGGCGCAATTGATCAACATGTTCGGATTACCCTCGAAACGAAAACAGACCGGGCCGCCCTCTCGCGTAAGCGTTGCGTAAGACGGGCGACCGGTCTCGCGTGAGCGGACAAGCGCACTTTCAGCAGGCTTGGATCAGCCGCCATGTTAAGGCGCGCTGCGTAAGGTGCGCGTTTCGAATTGTTAATGCCCGGCCGCATTGCTACTGCGGCTACCGCGGCTACTGCGCGACCCGCTGCAGGCCGATGCGGTGATCGTCGTTGAACGTGACCGACGCGCGGTTCGTGTAGCGCGGGTCGGCCGTCACGATGAAGTTCAGCTCGACGACCGGATCGAACTGCGTCGATACGCCGATCCGATGCGTGCCGGGCGGCAGATAGAACACCACGTGCTCGCCGTTCATCAGGTCGGTCACGCGCTCGCCGTCGATATAGACGAGCGCATCGCGGAACCGCACGATCACGTCGCGCGAACGCTCGCGCCGCACGTCCACCGCTACGAGGCCGGGGCCCGGCTGCGTATAGCCCTGTCTGACGATGCGCTCGGCCGGCACCGATTTGAACGGCACCGGCTCGGCCGGCGTCGACGCGCAGCCGGCTAGCGTGAGCACGCTGAGCACGTTGAGCGCGACGCATGCGGCCAACGCGGCGCGGCGTGCGGCCCGGCCGCGGCAAGACAGGCGCATCGGCATGCTGGTTCTCCCGTGTGCTCTCGATGGTCGGCCGAGTTTGTGACTACGCGGTGCGGGTCTTACGCATGACTGTCCCGCATCATAGCAACGCGCGCGGAACTCGGGCGCCGAGCCCTCTTGCATGGCGCGGCGTTCTTCTTCATGATCGTTGAAGGCGGCCGCGCTCACGGCTGGCCGTCGTGGGTAACTGGCAAGCCTGTCGATTGGCGTCGCCGGACGCACGATGAAGGAGACTGCGATGTGGTATTTCACCTGGATTCTCGGCGTGGGTGTGGCGCTCGGCTTCGGCATCATCAACGTGATGTGGCTCGAGACCAACGGCAAGTTCGCGCGCGACCCGCGCCCCGATGCGGCCGCCGCGCCGCGTGAGGACAAGCCTGCGTGACTTCTCTGGTTTTCTTTTGCGGTCATGCGGGCACGGGCAAGACGACGCTGGCGAAAAAACTGTTCGGCCCGCTGATGAAAACGGGCGGCACCCCCTTCTGCCTGCTCGACAAGGACACACTGTACGGCGGCTATAGCGCGGCCGCGATGGCGATGGTGACCGGCGATCCGAACGATCGCGACAGCCCTCTTTTCCTGCAGCATCTGCGCGACCCCGAATATCGCGGCCTCATCGATACCGCGCGCGACAATCTCGAACTCGGCATCAGCGCATTGGTCGTCGGCCCGCTGTCGCGCGAAGTGCGCGAGCGGCGGTTGTTCGATCATGCGTGGCTCGGCGTCGCGGCGGACGTGAGGGTGCGTGTCGTGTGGGTGCGGACCTCGGAGGACGTGGCGCGGCAGCGGATCGTCGCGCGCGCGAATCCCAACGATGCGTACAAGCTCGCGCACTGGGACGATTACCGGCGGCGGCGCTTCGAGCCGAGCGGCGCGAGCCGCGAGGGTCTGCTGATGTTCGACAATACCGCGCCCAGTTCGGCGGACTATCAAGCGCTCGTTGCGCAAATCCTGGCTGGGTGACGGTTACGCGAGTGCGGCGCAGCGTAGTCCCGCTGATCGGCTGAAAAACGAAAAATCCCCGTACGTCAGTGACGTACGGGGATTTTCATTTGGCGCGAGCTATTCGAACCTCAAACCGTCACCGCCGCCTCCAGCGACTGCCCTTCGTACAGCTTGCCGAAGCGGTTCGCGAGGAAATCGCCAAGCGACACCTGCTCCTGCCGCACGAAGCCCTTTTGCGGCAGCTTGCGCTCGCGGAACAGATCGAGCACCGCGCACATCGCACCGGCGGTGGTGATCTGGATCGCGCTCATCGGCACGCCGCAGACGGTCTTCGCGAAGATCTTGCGCGTGAACACCTCTTGCACGAGCTGACCGTCGCGCATGCCGCTCACGGTGATGAACACCAGCACGACGTCCTGCGCGGTCGATGGCACCGAGCGGCGCATGATGGTCTTCAGCGTATCGCGGTCGCTCGACAGACGCAGGTCTTCCAGCAGGAACTGCATCAGGTTGCGATGCCCCGGATAGCGCACCGACTTGTAGTCGAGCGATTCGACGCGGCCCGCCAGCGTCTCGCACAGCGTGCCCAACCCGCCCGACGTGTTGAACGCTTCGTACTCGGTGCCGTCGAGCGAGAAATGTTCGAGGCCTTCGAGCGGCTGCACCCATTGCGTGCGACCGTCGCGGATCGCCTCGCACGGCTGGCAGTACTCGTTGATCAGGCCGTCGACGCTCCACGTCAGGTTGTACTTCAGCGCATTGGTCGGAAACTCGGGCAGCGCGCCGACGCGCATCTTCACGTCGCGGATTTCCGTGAAGCGATTCGCAAGCTCGTGCGCGGCAATGCCGATGAAGCCCGGCGCGAGACCGCACTGCGGCATGAACGCGTGATCGGCATCGTCGGCGATCGCGCGGATCGCGTGCGTCGCGCGCACGTCCTCGGTCAGGTCGAAGTAATGGACACCCGCGCCCTTCGCGGCGGATGCGACGTTCACCGCGAGGTAGTACGGCAGCGCGTTGATCAGCACGTCGAAGCCCTGGATCGCGGCGCGCAGCACGGCGGCGTCGGCGGAATCGATGCGGCGGGTCGGAATGCCCTGGGCGGCGAGCTTGTCGAGTGCGTGCTGATCGCGGTCGAATGCGACGACTTCGTAGTCGCCCGTCTCGCGCAGCATATGAGCAATGGTGTGACCGATCAGACCTGCGCCAACGATAGCTACTTTCATCTGCTTCTCCTTGTTATCCATGTGCTGTCTCTGAGCTTGGGAAGTGCGCCGCGTATTGCGCGCGGCGCCTGCGGGCCGAACCCCTTGAATGACAGTGTAGGAAGAAGCAAAAACAGTTCATACGCGCAAAATGCTGCGGTATGACCAGCAGATTCGACGTTCCGACGAACTTCTCAAACGATTCGTCGAAAACGCGTAAAAACCGCGTTAACGACGGACCGTCGAAGCATTCGCGAAGAGGTTACGCCGCGCGCCGACTCACACCGTGCCGCGGTCGATCTTGCGCGCGAGAATGATCGACGTCGTGGTCCGCTCGACACCTTCGAGGCCGCCGATCTGATCGAGCAGATCGTTGAGCCGCTCAGGCGAATCGGCACGCAGCCATGCCACATAGTCGTACTCGCCGCTGACCGCGCACAGCAGTTGCACCTCGGGCATCTTGCCGAGGCGCTTCTGCACGGCCGGCCCGTGCTTCGGCGCGATGATGATGCCGACATAAGCGACGATGCTCGAATCGAGCACGTCCTGGCCCAACCGTACGCTGTAGCCGGCGATCACGTTGCTGCGTTCGAGCCGCGCAATGCGCGCGATCACGGTCGTGCGCGCGACGCCGAGCTGTCGCGCGAGATTCGCGACGCTCTCGCGCGCGTTGGCTTGCAGCAGTGCAACGAGATTACGGTCGAGGTCGTCGAGCTGGTCGAGGCGCGGAGGTCTCATCGAAGGGGCGGGAAGTTGGTATGGAATGTGGCGGATTATCGCGCGTCTGCGCGGGCAGCGGCGCTGTGTGACGGTGTGCGCTCACCGCTGCCCGGCACACTGTGGGGCGTCCTCGGCGCAGCAGGTCGGCGACTTGTCTCTCAGGCGCGAGCCGTTTCCCGTTCGTTTCGGTTGTAAGCGTTTGTCGCACAGCAGCCGTATTGCAGGGATATCGTGTTACTAATAGCGGCGACGGGCGAATGCGGCAGCTGGTTGCGGCGCGCCGCTATTCGTCGCTGGCGCGAGGCGATACGCACGCCGCGCGCCGAGTCTCAATACGAACAGACATCAGGAGTTTCGATGAAAAAAGCACTCGTTATGCTGGCTACGGCCGTTTCGATGGGCGGCGCGTTCGCTCAAACCGCCGCGCCGGCCTCGGCCTCGGCACCGGACACCACGGCAACGGCTTCCGCGGCCAAGGCCGGCCATGAACGCAACGTCGAAGACCGCATCGCTTATCTGCATTCGCAACTGAAGATCACGCCCGCGCAGGAAACGCAATGGAAGGCGTTCGCCGACGTGATGCGCAGCAATGGCGAAACGATGGGCCAGCTGTTCGAGCAGCGCAAAGCCGCCACCAACGTGAGCGCGCTCGACGACATGAAACAGTACGCAACGATTGCGCAGGCGCATGCGGACGGCATGAAGAAGCTCGTCGATGCGTTCGAGCCGCTGTATGGCAGCCTGTCTCCGGAGCAGAAGAAGCTCGCCGATGCGACGTTCCACCGTGGCGGCCCCGAGGGTCATCAGCGCGGCCACCATGGCAAGGCCAGCAAGCCCGCGGCCGAAGCCGCGAGCGACGCGGCCGTCAAGCCGTGATGAAAGAGCGCCCGCGGCGGGGGGTTGCCCCGTTGCGGGCATCTGGCATGATTCGGGTTCGCAAAGCGGCGAGTCTCGCCGCAACGCCCACCCCCTAATCTCCCACCCGCTTCATGACCGAACTCAGGAATCTCGATCTGCGTGACGATCCGCACGCCCAACGCGTCGTCAAGGACGAAACGGTAAGCGTCGAATTCGCCGCCTCCGAAGGCCAATTGATGAGCCTCGAAGGCCCGAACCGCTATATGTGCGGCGATGCGCTGATCACCGGCTCGACCGGCGACCGCTGGGTCGTGTCGCGCGAGCGCTTCGACGCGAAGTACCTGCCCGCCGATGCAGCGCTCGCGCACGGCGAAGCCGGCGCCTATCGCAACATCCCGGCAGTCGTGCTGGCCCGCCGGATGGACGAGCCCTTCTCGCTCGCGCGCTCGGCCAGCGGCGGCGACGTGCTGCACGGCGCGGCCGGCGACTGGGTCATGCAGTACGCGCCCGGCGACTATGGCGTCGTGCAGGCCGCGCGTTTCGCGAAGGTCTATCGTCCCGCGGATTGAACCAGATTCACCCGCACTTCATGCGAACTCGTCGCCGAGCTCGACCGTGACTTCGCGCGGCACCGCCTCGCCGTTCGCGTACATTTCTTCGAGCGAGCCCAGGCTCGCTTCGACGTACGCGCGCAATACCGCGAAGCTGCGGCCACGCAGCCGCGCCGGCATCGCGCGATAACGCGCGAGCGCCGCCGGCGCGATCGCGACCGTCATCTCGATGCGCCGTGCGGTCGAGCCGAAGCGCATCGCGACCCAGTGAATCGTCAATGTGGGCGCGCCATTGTCGGCGGCACGCTCGATGAACTGCGTCTGCTCGGGAAACAGATCGCTGATGACGCGCGCGAGCTCGCCGAACTCCGGATGCGCGCAGTCGTATTGGTAAGCTTCCATGAAGGCTGCCGGGAAAAGAAGATCCTGAAACGTAGGCGCATTTTAGAGAAACGCTGAAGGGATGGCGAGGCGCCTGCGATCCAGCGGTTCATCCACTCACGCCGCCGCTGGCCGCCGGTAACTGCGGATCAACAGTCCCGCGACGAACACCGCCGCCACCGCATAGATCGTATCGACCGCCGCGAGCGGCAGCAGCCGCGCCTGCGTCATCGCCGCGGGCGTGTCGATCAGCGCGTGCACCACGATCGCGAGCGGCAGGATGGCGCGCGAGCCGGCCCGCACGCCGCGCCACATCAGCACCGACAGGCCGATCTGGAACACCAGCGCGGCGACGCGTTCGAGCGCGAAAATGCCGGCCAGTTGCGGCGTCAGGCTTGCGAGAATCAGATGCACGCGCATCACTGCTTCGGCCGGCAGATTGCCGAGGTAATCGCCGAGCTGGCCGCGGTTTTCGAGGACCGCGAACACGAGCCACTGGAACTGCACGAGCACGCCGACCATCCATGCTTCCGCGCCGCCGTGGCCGAGGCCGTAGCTCAGCGCGGCGCCATCGTCGGCGCGCAAGGCGGCGGTGCGGGTGTCGGCGTCGGCGCTCGGGCTGGCGGCGGCGTTGGCGCCCGCACTTGCAGCGACGCCGGTGGGCGCTTCCACGCTCGACTTTTTGCGCACGGCCGGCCGCGTCGCCGCCCGCTTCATCAGCAGCCGCATGCCGAAGAACCGCCCCACTTCCTCGCAAACGCCCGCGACCAGAGCTCCATAGACGACGAACGCGAGCGGCTGCGAAAGGAACGCCGCCGTCGCTGCGTTACCGCGCAGCAGATAGTCGTTCAGCGCCCGCTCGATCACCATCGCGAACAGCGCAAACACCGCGACGCCGGCGATCGCGTCGCGCGGCCTGAGCGCGAGCGGACGGCGCAACTGCCGGTAAAGCAGAAAAGGTAAAGCGGCGATGACGAGGGTGGCGAGCGCGAGGCTCGCGAGGGTAAGCGGTGGCACGACCATGAGTATCCTTGCGGGGTTCCTTGCAATCCCCGGCGCGCAACCGCTGCGCGCCGCAGCCCCGAATGATCGCAGATTGACCGGAAATCAGCGCGCGGTCGACGCACGCACGATCAGCTCGCCGGGCAGCAGGCAGTCGCGCGCGCCCGTCTGCGCGCCTTCGATGCGCTCGTGCAGGAATTCGACCGCGCGATAACCGATGTCGTAGGTCGGCTGACGGATCGTCGTGATGCCGGCGAGCTCGGCCCAGTCCGGATCGTCGATGGAAAGCAGCGCGACGCGGCTCTGCCAGTGCGCGCCGTAGCGCGCATTCAGGTGCAGCGCGAGGCGCAACGCGACCGGTGCGTTGGCTGCGAACAGCGCGACGCGCGGGGCTGTGCCGGCCCCGTCCAGCGAGTCGATCACACGATCCAGCTCCGCAAGGCCGCGTTCGACAGCAGTTTCATCGGCGAGATCGAGTACTAGCGTACGACCGCGCGCGCGGCCTTCATCGCGCATCGCGCGATCGAACGCGTCGACGCGTTGCCGCCGCGAGCTGACGCGCTCGAACGGCTGCACGACGAACCAGATATGCTCGAAGCCCCGTTCGAGCAGATGCCGCGTCCCAAGCTCGGCGGCCGCGCCATTGTCGAGGCCGACCATGTCGGCGACGAGCCCCTCCACTCGGCGATCGACCAGCACCGCCGGAATCCCGCCATCGCCGACCGGCCTCAGCGTCTCCTCACGCACGCCTAGCGCGTTGACGATCACGCCTTCCACGCGATACGTGGTCAGCAGTTGCAGGTAACGGCGCTCCATCTCGACTTCGTTCGCCGCGTGGCAGATCAGCGGCATCAAACCGAGCGCGTGGCACGCGGCCTCGACGCCTTGCAGCACTTCGACGGAGTACGGATTGGTCAGGTCGGCGACCAGCATGCCAATCAGCCGGTTGCGGCCGCGCTTCAGGCCGCGCGCCATCTGGTTCGGCTGATAGTCGAGCCGCGCGATCGCGGCTTCGATGCGCGCACGCAGCTCGGGCGACAGCGCGCTGAACTCGCCGTTCAGATAGCGCGAGATGCTGGTCTTGCCGGTGCCGGCTTCGCGCGCGACATCGGTGATCGTCGCGCGGCGCGTCGGCGCGGACGGCGGATCGGGTGGCGTGGCGGCCGGGGTCATGCTCATTCGCTGATCGCTCGTGTCGGTCCGAGGGCGGCAGCTTGCGCGCCGCCCTGCGATTCACTTCGCCAGGACTTCACGGTTGACGATGTTGGTCGTCAAGGTGCCGTCGAGCGCGGCGACCAGGTTCTGCGCCGCGTTGAGCGCCATAGCATGACGGGTCTCGTGCGTCGCCGAACCGATATGCGGCAGCGCGACCACGTTCGGCATCGACAGCAACGGCGAGTCGGCCGGCAACGGTTCGGTGTCGAACACGTCGAGGCCCGCACCGTGAATCGTGCCGTTCTTCAATGCCTCGATCAGCGCCGCTTCGTCGACGGTCGCGCCGCGCGACGCGTTGATCAGGATCGCGCTCTTCTTCATCGCGCGCAGTTCGGCCGTGCCGATCAGATGCCGCGTTTGCGGCGTGAGCGGCACCTGCAGACAGACGAAATCGGACTGCGCGAGCAATTCGGCCAGTTCGACGCGCCGCGCGCCATACGCCTCTTCCGCCTGGTGGTTCGCGCTGCGGTTCGTGTACAGCACCTTCATGTTGAAGCCGAGCGCAGCGCGCCGTGCGACCGCGCCGCCGATCCGCCCCAAGCCGACGATGCCGATCGTCTTGCCCTGCACATCGACCCCGAACTGCGCGGGCCCGATGCTCGTGCGCCACTGGCCCGCCTTGACCCAGTCGGCCAGCTCGACCACGCGCCGCGCGGACGCGAGGATCAGCGAGAACACGGTATCGGCGGTCGATTCGGTCAGTACGTCCGGCGTGTGCGCGAGCACGATGCCGCGGCGCGTGAGGTCGTCGACGTCGAACTGGTCGTAGCCGACCGAGATCGTCGACAGCGCCTTAAGCCGGCTCGCGCCTTCGAGCATCGCCGGCGCGATCTTCACGCTCGCGCCGATGCCGCCGTCGGCATCGCGCAACGCGGCGACGAAAGCATCATGCTGTGACGGATCGACCTGCACGACCTGCGCATGCTGTTGCAGATAGGCGAGCACATCCTCGGGCAGCGATTTCCAGGCGACGATCTTCTTCATCAGCTAATTTTCCTTGCGACGGTGGGACGAGCGGGGTCGCGTCGTTCGGCGGCGGCCGGCTTGACTGCGAGCGTCAGGATCACCGCGGCGACGAGCGCCACGCTCATGAACGCATACGATGCCGCGGGCGAGCCGGTCGCGCCGTTCAGATAGCCGACCACGTACGAGCCGACGAACGAACCGAGCGCGCCCATGCTGTTGATCAGCGCCATCGCGCCGCCCGCGACGTTTTTCGGCAGCAGTTCCGGCACGATCGCGAAGAACGGGCCGTACGGCGCGTACATGGCAGCGCCTGCGATCACGAGCAGCGCATACGAGATCCAGAAATGCGCGGAGCCGAGCCCGTACGACGCTGCGAACGCAATTGCGCCGACCAGCAGGAACGGCCACACGAACACCTTGCGGCGGTTGAGTTTATCCGATGCCCACGAAGCTGCAAGCATCGCGATCGTCGCGGCCGCATACGGCAGCGCAGACAGCCAGCCCGTCTCGACCATGCCGATCGACGAGCCGTTCTTCAGGATCGACGGCAGCCACAGCACGAAACCGTACACGCCGATGCTCCAGCAGAAATACTGCGCGCACAGCTTGATGACCGCGGGCGTGCGAAACGCCTCGCTGTAGTTGCGCACCGGTTTGATCGCGGCCTGCTCGGCGCGCAATGTCTGCGCGAGCGCATCCTTTTCCTGCTGCGTGAGCCACGACACCTGCTCGGGCTTGTCCTTCACGAGGAACCACCAGCACACCGCCCAAAGGATCGCGGGCGCGCCCTCGGCGATGAACATCTGCCGCCAGCCGAACGAATGCACGAGATAGCCCGACACGACCGACATCCACAGCACCGTGACCGGGTTGCCGAGAATCAGGAACGTGTTCGCGCGTGAGCGTTCGCTCTTGGTGAACCAGTTGCTGATGAAGATCAGCATCGCCGGCATCACCGCGGCTTCGACGACGCCGAGCACGAAGCGGATCGCCATCAGCGACGGAATGTTGCTGACCATGCCGGTCAACGCCGCGCAGCCGCCCCACAGGATAAGGCTCCAGAACACGAGCTTCTTCACGCTACGGCGCTCGGCGTAGATCGCGCCCGGAATCTGGAAGAAGAAATAGCCGAGGAAAAACAGCGCGCCGATCAGCGACGCGAGCCCCTTGCTGATGCCGAGATCCTGGTTGATGCCGGCCGCCGCCGCGAAGCCGAAATTCGCGCGATCCAGATACGCGAGGCTGTAGGTGATGAATACGATCGGCATGATCGTCCACCAGCGGCGAATCGCAAGTGATGAGGTCATGAAAGTCTCCTTGGACGGCGTCGTCCCGAATCAATGATGAAAAAATCTTGGCGCGCTGAGGGCGCTCTTGTTGTCGTGTGGATGCTGGTCGTGTATGCATCGCTATCGATGCAGTCCGAGCCGCGTCAGGCCGCGCTTGCGATGCCCGGCACCTCGGCCAGTTCCAGCGCGTCGAGTTCGGCGCGGCTCGGCAAACCTTCCGAATCGCCGATCACCTGAATCGCGAGCGCGCCGATCCGGTTGCCGCGCGCGACCGCCTGCGCGAGCGTGCGGCCTTCGAGCAGCGCGCTAATTACGCCTACCGCGAAACCATCGCCGGCGCCAACCGTATCGACGACGTTCGCGACCGGCCGGCCGGCGATCGTCGCGGCATCGGTCGCGGTTCGGTAATACGCGCCCTGCACGCCGAGCTTGACGATCACGCCGCGCGCGCCGCGCTCGAGGTAGAACCGCGCGATGTCCTCCGGCTGCGTGTAGCCGGTCAGAATCTCACCCTCGCCAATGCCGGGCAGCACCCAGTCGGCGAGTGCCGCGAGCGCGTTCAGGCCTTCGACCATCGCCGCGCGCGACGGCCACAGCGTCGGGCGCAGGTTCGGGTCGAACGAGATCGTCCTGCCTGCCGCACGCATTTCACGGGCCAGATGGAACGCGAGTTCGCGCGAACTCGCCGAGATCGCCGGCGCGACGCCGGTCAGATGCAAATGACGCGCGGGCAACACGTAGTCGGCGACGTAGTCGTCGCGCGACAGATGGCTCGCCGCCGAGCCTTTGCGGAAGTATTCGACCGCCGGATCGCTGCCGTCGTCGTTCTTCGACTTCAGCTGGAAGCCGGTCGGATAGCGCGCGTCGGTGCTCACGCATTGCTGGTCGATGCCCTCCTTCGTCAGCGTGTCGCGCACGTACTGGCCGAACGAATCGTCGCCGACGCGGCTCATCCAGCCCACCCTGAAGCCGAGTCGCGACAAGCCGATCGCGACGTTCAGATCCGCGCCGGCGATGCGCTTCGTGAAGTGTCCGACGCCTGCCAGCGGGCCGGTTTCGGTGGCGACGAACATCGCCATCGCTTCGCCGTAGGTGATCACGTCGAGGGCGGGGAACGGGTGGGTCATGCTGGGCTCCTGGTGGTGCATCCGATGCCGATGATTCAGGTTGCGTTGCGTTGTTTGCTGCCTTTGCCGCGTCGCGGTCTATACCCGCGCCAGCCAGTTCACATAGTGCGCGGCATCAGCATCGATCCGGCTCGGGTCGAACGGAAACTCGATGCCACGCGGCACATCGCGCGGCAGCAGGTCGAGGACCGCGCGGAAGGAAGCGTCATCGTCGGCCGGCGCGGTCGCGAAGCGCCGCGCGCCCTCGCCCGTCGTGGTCTTGCAATGGATGTATTCGACGTATGGCGCAAGCTGCGGCGCGATTTCGAGCGGCGCGACGTCGAGCCACGCCCAGTTGCCGGTATCGAAAGTCATACCGAGCGCGTCCGCGTGGCCTTCACGCGCGAGCGCGTCGAACAGCCCGACGAACTGCGCGGGCGAGCCGCCCTGCGCCAGTTGCCCGTTTTCGACGACGAGCCGTGGCTGCGCGCCGTCCGTGGTGCCGCAGCCGCTCGCCACCTGCGCGACGAGCGCCGCACCGTGAGCCTCCCCCGCGAAGCCGCCGAGTTGCAGCTTGACGAAGCGCGCGCCGAGCGCGGCCGCTTCGTCGAGCGCCAGACGCAGCGCGTCGGTACCGAGCTGGCCGTTCGCGGCGTACAACGATGCCGGCGTCGAGAACACCGGCCACAGCCCGAGATCGGCCAACGCCGCGCCGAGGGCGCGCAGCCGTTGCGGGTCCGCGTCCGCGTCGCTCGCAAACAGCTCGCGACGCACTTCGAAACCCGCCGCGCCGGCTCGCTTTGCCGCCTGCGCCCATTTCAGATGGCCGTCGGCGCGCACGGCGTTCACACCGAACGCGCTGGCGACGATCACGATCTCAACTGCATCAGCCATGTCCGACTCACTCGATTCTCACGCGAAACCGCTATTGGAACCGGTTCCAATCACACTTCGAAAAAAAGCGCGGAGGCGCTGCGATGTGCGAATAGTGCGCGGGACGGCCATCGCGCACCATAGAGGAAATCCCCAGGCGCGCCGGCCGCACGCCGCCAGCGCTGCAGTCAGCCGCCGTCCGCGATACACATCGCCAGAAACTGTTCGACAACCCGCGACGGCGCGCTCGCATGGGGCACCAGAATCGACAGCCGCCGCGTCAGCGGCTGCGGGCTCAGCGACATCAGGCGCAGTGCACCGTTCTCATGCCGCATCGACATCGCCGACACGAAGCCGACGCCCATGCCGGCCCGCACCGCCTCCTTCACGCCTTCGACCCCGGCGATCTCTAGCGCCACACGCATCGGCACGCCCGCGCGAGCGAATTCGCGCTCGACCGTCTGCCGCACGCCCGAGCCTTCCTCGCGCAGCACCAGCGGATAGGCGCCGAACGCGGCCAGCTCGATGCGCTTGCCGTGGTCCGCCTGCGCGAGCGGATGCGAGCGCGGCATGATCGCGACGATTTCATCCTCGCGCCACGCATGGACGACCGTATCCGGCGGCAGATCGGCGCCGGCGGGACCCTCGATCATCGCGATGTCGACCGAGCCGAGTGCGCCGACGATCTCGGCCGTATTGCCGTTGGCGGTATGCACGGTCACGTCCGGATAGCGGCGATGGAATTCGGCGATCAGATAGGGCAGCAGATAGCTCGCCGGCGTCGTGCTCGCGCCGATCCGCAAAGTGCCCTGCTCCAGACCGCGCAGCGCGTCGCGATACGCATGCGCCTGCCGCCAGGTATCGCGCAGCCGCGCCGCATAGCTGGCGAGCTGCTCGCCGGCCGGCGTCAGCCGTACGCCTCGGCCATCGCGCTGGTACAGAGGCTCGCCGAATTCGTCCTGCAATTGCCGTAGCTGTCCGGACACCGCCGGCTGCGACAGGTGCAGCGCCACCGCCGCCCGGCTGATGTTGCGATGCTCAGCGACGGCAGCGAAGGTTATAAGTTGATCCGGGGTCATCTCGACAAGATATTGGTTGAGCCGATACTTCACATTCTAAATCACGATTTTTCATATCGTTATATCTAATTTAGGATTAGCCCCGTTGCTGCTCATGCAGTTCTGTGCAAGTTCGCTACGGAGTCAGGCACCCGATCATGTCCACACCCACCGTCCCGCTCACTGCCGCCTCACCCGCGCTGTCCACTCGCGGCCAACTCAATGGCGTGCTGTTCGTCGCGCTGTTCGCCGCCGCCGTCACGCGCATCGCGGCGATCCCGGCGGTTGCCGGTCTTGGCCTGAGTCCGCTGATCGTCGGCATCGTCGCCGGTGCGATCTATGGCAATGCGCTGCGCGACAGCATGCCGGCCAGCTGGGCGGCGGGCGTCAACTTCTCGGCGCGCAAGCTGCTGCGCATCGCGGTCGCGTTCTTCGGCCTGCGCGTGAGCCTGCAGGAAATCGCTCAGGTGGGCCTGCCGGGCCTCGCGGAATCGGTGCTAATCGTCGTCAGCACGCTCGTGATCGGCACCTGGGCCGGTATCAAGGTCATGAAGCTCGATCGCGACACCGCGCTGCTGACGGCGGCCGGCAGCGCGATCTGCGGCGCGGCCGCGGTGCTCGCGTTCGAATCGACGCTGCAATCGAAGCCGCACAAGAGCGCGATGGCGGTCGGCACCGTCGTGCTGTTCGGCACGCTGTCGATGTTCCTGTACCCGGTGCTATTCAACGCGGGCTGGCTGCATCTCGATACGGTCGGCGCGGGTCTCTTCTTCGGCGGCACGATCCACGAGGTCGCGCAGGTGGTCGGCGCGGCGAGCAACGTGAGCCCGGAAGCGACGCACATCGCGACGATCGTCAAGATGACCCGCGTGATGCTGCTCGTGCCGGTATTGCTGGTGGTCGGCCTGTGGGTGAACCGCGCGGCGCGCGGCGCGAAGGATGACAATACGGACGGCGCCGTCCCGCGCAAGCTTGCGATCCCCTGGTTCGCACTCGGCTTTCTCGCCTGCGTCGCGATCAACTCGCTGCATGTGCTGCCGCAAAGCGCCACCTCGTCGCTGAACCTGCTCGACACCTTCGCGCTGACGATGGCGATGACCGCACTCGGCATGGAAACGCGCATTTCGCAGATTCGCGAAGCGGGTCCGCGCGCGCTGACCACGGGCCTGATTCTGTATGTGTGGCTCATCGCCGGCGGACTGGGCATCACATGGGCCGTCCAGCACCTGTTGCGCTGAGCCGTCTCCGGCTTCCCCGCCTTCCCCGACACCCCGCCGCGCGCGGGGTTTTGGGCATTCTGGCGCCCCATCCGGCCCGCTCACACGGCATACTCGTTGCTGCGAACTTTGCTCCCACAACCCGCCTGTGCGCATGGTCCGATGGCAGCGGTGAAACCGTCTTCCCGCGGCGCGTCCCGGCGACCGGAATGAGGATCGATCGATGAGCCTGGAACTGTACTACTGGGATGGCCTGCAAGGCCGCGGCGAATTCGTGCGGCTCGCGCTGGAGGAAGCCGGCGTCGACTATGTCGAAGTCGCGCGCGGCAAGCCTTCGAAGGGCCTCGGCACCGAGGCGATGATGGCCGTGATGGACAGCCCCGACGAGCCGTATCCGCCGTTCGCGCCGCCGTTTCTGAAAGACGGCGATCTGGTGATCCCGCAGACCGCCAACATCCTGTTCTATCTCGGCCCGCGGCTCAATCTCGCGCCCAAGGTGGAGAGCCTGCGCTACGTCGCGAACGGCCTGCAACTGACGATCGCCGACGTCGTCACCGAAGCGCACGACACCCACCATCCGCTCGCGAGCGGCCTCTACTACGAGGAGCAGAAAGACGCGGCGAAGGTGCGCGCGCACGATTTCATCGAGCATCGGATTCCGAAGTTCATGTCGTACTTCGAGCGCGTGCTCGCGCAGAATCCGGCCGGCGACAGCTTCATGGTCGGCGACGCGCTGACCTATGTGGACCTGTCGATGTTCCAGCTGATCGATGGTCTGCTGTATGCGTTTCCGCGCGCGTTGAAGCGCTTCGGCGAGCACTATCCGCGGCTCGCCGCGCTGCACGACAGGGTGATCGCCAGACCGAACATCGCCGCGTACCTGGACTCGGACCGGCGCATCGCCCATAACGAAAGCTGCGTCTTCCGGCACTACCCGGAACTCGACGAGGCGGCGACTTGAACCGCGCCGCCCGGCCCCGCCCGCTCGCCGCCGCGCGCCCGCCATTCGAGGCGGGCGCGCTGTCGTTGTGGCGCGGATTTTTCAACCTCCCATCACGCCCCGTACCGTCGACGTGCTTTCATTCCTGCTGAAGCTGCGCACCCGCGCCCAACGCCTTTTCCGCCTCTCCGATGCCCATACGATGCTGGTCTGGTCGGTCGTCGTCGGCATTGCCGGCGCGTTCGCCACCGTGGCGTTTCGCAAGGGCATTGAACTGCTGCAACTGGCGATAACCGGCCACTCCGGCAGCTTCGTCGAAACGGCGCGCAGCCTGCCGTGGACCGTGCGCATCTGGGTGCCGGCCGCGGGCGGTCTGGTCGCCGGCGTGTTTCTGCTGATCGCGCAGCGTCACGCCGACAGGCACCCGCACTCCGACTACATGGAAGCCGTCGCGATCGGCGACGGCGCCGTGCCGGTGCGCCTGAGCCTGTGGCGCAGCGTGTCGTCGCTGTTTACGATCGCGAGCGGCGGCTCGATCGGCCGTGAAGGTCCGATGGTGCAGCTCGCGGCGCTCGCCTCGTCGCTGATCGGCCGCTGGGTCCACTTCGATCCGCCGCGGCTGCGCCTGCTGGTCGCGTGCGGCGCGGCGGCTGGTATCACGTCCGCGTACAGCGCGCCGATCGCGGGCGCGTTTTTCGTCACCGAGATCGTGCTCGGCTCGATCGCGATGGAGAGCTTCGGGCCGGTGGTGGTCGCGGCGGTCGTCGCGAACATCACGATGCGCGAATTCGCCGGCTACAAGCCGCCCTACGAGATGCCGGAGTTTCCGACCGTGACCGGTCCCGAGGTGCTGCTGTTCGTCGCGCTCGGCGCGCTGTGCGGCGCGGCCGCGCCGCAGTTCCTGCGGCTGCTGGATGCCTCGAAGCAGGCCTTTCGCAAGCTGCCGGTGGCGCTGCCGGTGCGGCTCGCAATCGGCGGTCTCGTGGTTGGCATCATCTCGGTCGCGGAGCCCGAGGTGTGGGGCAACGGCTACAGCGTCGTGAACTCGATCCTGCATTCGCCGTGGACGTGGTCCGCGCTCCTGCTCGTGCTCGTCTGCAAGCTCGCGGCGACCGCGGCGACGGCCGGCTCCGGCGCGGTCGGCGGCGTGTTCACGCCGACGCTGTTCGTCGGCGCGGCGGTCGGCTCACTGTTCGGCCAGGGCATGCACGCGCTGTGGCCGCACGCGACGTCGGCCGCTTATGCGTATGCGATGGTCGGCATGGGCGCGTTCCTCGCGGGCGCGACCCAGGCGCCGCTGATGGCGATCCTGATGATCTTCGAGATGACCTTGAGCTATCAGGTCGTGCTGCCGCTGATGGTGTCGTGCGTGGTCGCGTACTTCATCGCGCGCGCGATCGGCAAGACCTCGATGTACGAGATCACGCTGCGCCGCAATCGCGAGGAGCAGGAACGAACGCGACTGCGCGCGACGCAGATGCGCGAGCTGATCCGCCCCGCGCAGACCGTCGTGCCGCCGAGCGCGACCGTGCACGACATGACGCGCGTGTTTCTCGAATATCCGGTCAAGTACCTGTACGTCGCCAACGACTCGGGCGCATTTCTCGGCGTGGTCGCGCTGAAGGACATCACGTCCGATCTGCTAGACCGGACCGACACGTCGATGAAAACTGCCGCCGATTATCTGCAGCCGCATTTCGACGTGCTGACGCCGGACATGTCGCTTGCCGTCGCGTTGCAGCACTTCATGGCGTTTCAGGGCGAGCGGCTGCCGGTGATCGAAAGCACCGCGCGTCCGTTGCTTGCCGGGGTCGTCTACAAGACCTCGCTGCTCGACGCGTACTTCCGCATGAATCCGTCGCGCTAGGGCCTTCGCGCAAGCTTCGCGGCGCGCGATGCAAAGCGCCGCGGATTCTCTACAATGAACAGACCGCCGGCCCTTCATGCGGCCGGCACACGCGTGAGCCCAGCATGGGCGCGGCAACAGCGCCCGCCCTATACGCGGTATCGTCGGAGCCGAAGATGAGCGAACCGTCCCCCGAGGCCGTACGCCGCGATCAGGCCGGCTGGATTTTCGTGCATATCGAAGGCGAGCCGTACGATCGCGGCGAGCAGCACGGCCAGTTGCTCGCCGACGAAATCAGAAACGCGATCCGCACCGCGCGCTATCTCGCCAGGTGGGACACCGGCGAGGAGTTCGACACCTTCGTCAACGCCGCGACGAGTCAGTTCGCGAGCAAGCTCGACACCGAATTCGCCGACGAAATTCATGGCATCGCCGATGGCGCGAAGCTGCCGTTCGCCGAAGTGCTCGCGTGGAACGGCTACATGGATCTGCTGCAAAGCTGGTGGCCGACACATGCGGCGCAGGCACAGCCGCATCTGGGCGCGAAACTGTGGCGCGGCCGGCGCGGTCACCACTGCAGCGCGTTCATCGCGACCGGCAGCGCGACGCGCGACGGCCGCATCGTGATGGCGCACAACTCATGGGACCGCTATGCGGCCGGCGACGCGTTCAACGTCGTGTTCGACATCGTGCCCGAGCGCGGTAACCGCATCCTGATGCAGGGCCTGCCGGGCTGCATCTCGAGCCTGACCGATTTCTGGGTCACGGCGGCCGGCCTGATGATCACCGAAACGACGATCTCGAACTTCGCGGGCTACAACCCGGCCGGCGCGCCCGAGTTCTATCGCTCGCGGCGCGCGTCGCAATATGCGAACAGCATCAAGGAATGGTGCGAGATGTTCTCGCTCGCGAACAACGGCGGCTACGCGAACAGCTGGCTGCTCGGCGACACGAAGACCGGCGAGATCGCGCGTTACGAACTCGGGCTGCACTATTCGGGCTTCGAGACCACCAGGGACGGTTTCTACAGCGGCTACAACACCGCGACGGATCTGAAGATCCGCAACCAGGAATGCATCGGCGAAGGCGAGGACTATACCGACGTGCGCAAGAACGGCGCGCGGCGTCTGCGTTTCATGCAGCTCGAGGAAATGCATCGCGGCAGCATCGACGTCGAACTCGCGAAGCAGATGATCGCCGATCATCACGACGTCTATCTCGATCGCAACGACAACCCGTGCTCGCGCACGATCTGCGGGCATCTGGAGCTCGACGACGCGCGCTTCGGCGGCACCGATCACGGCCCGTTCAATCCGTGGGGCGCGAACGACGGCAAGGTGGTCGATAGCGAAATGGCGCGCGAGATGGCGTTTACCGCGCGCTGGGGGCATCCGTGCGGCCGGCCGTTCGATGCGCAGGCGTTTATGAAGCGGCATCCGCAGTGGAACTGGCTGAACGGCTATATGCGCGACCGTCCGTCGTGGCCGTGGACGCGCTTCGACGTGCTGCGCTAACGCATGGCGGACGCGCGCGGTGGTTCGTGCGATGATGGAATCAACAATACGGTTTTGTCGCAAATGTGCGCGCTTTGCAGTATTTGCCGTCTAAGATGGTAAGGAGCTTGGGCCGCGTAGCGCCACGCCGTCCTTGGCTTGCACCGTCCTTTCGACGCGGGACGGCACAGGGTTTGCTCGATTGTCAGCGCCGCATGAGCTTTAGGAGGTCGGGCGATGAAAACCTCGACACTGTTAATCATGGTGACGCTGTCAGCCTCGTGTTTCGCCGCGCCGGTCCATACCGCGCCGGACAGCAAGGATTCCATTACGCTTGCGCAACGCGTGGACGCCGCGCCGGTCGCGCCTCCTGCCCCGGACGTGGCGAGCGCCGACTCGAACCGTCCGCAGCACTGGGAGCATATTGCGCTGCCCAAGTCCCGACATCTGGAACGCAGCCTGACCGGGCAGCACGAGCATTTGACCACGTGATGGCGGCCGCAACGGCGGGCGATGGCGCTGCCGCGGCGACGCGCCGGCTGTCACGACGATGGGGTGGCGATGCGCGCGGGTTTTGCGACACACTGCGAGAAACTCATCGCGGCGAGGCGCTGTCTTTTCGCGGCGGCAATAACAACGTGACTAACTCGGGCTCGACAGGAGCATGCGCATGACGGCCTCGGACATCCCCGGCGAATCGATCGATCTGCAGATCGCCGATCTTCTCAGCGAAGTCGAATTTCCGACCAACAAAGATGCGCTCGTCGACGCGGCGCGCGAAGCCGGCGCGAGCAACGAGGTGCTGGCGATGCTCGATAGCATGCCGGAGCAGGATTATGTCGACATCGAGTCGGTCACACGTCTGATCGGCGGCAATTATGGTCCGGGCTTAAGCATCTGAAGCCCGATTCAGACACGCGTCACCTTCCCCTTCAGAACTGCGACGACGCCGCGATCCGCGTGCGCGGCACCCTTGTCACACGGCGTGTCGTGCGGGTGCGTTCGAGCGCGTCTTCGGCCGTCTCGCGCGCGACCTGATCGTCGGACCCGCTCACCTGCGCTACCGCCCGCACCAGCGCCGCACTGCGCGAATCCCGCGCCTGTGCGCTTTCCGGCTGGAAATGCTCGACCAGATGATCGATGAACGTCCGCACCTTCGCCGGCAGATGCAGCCGGCTCGGATACGCAATCGTGATTTCGATGGGCGGCAGGCTGTACTGATCGAGCAGACGCACGAGCCGCCCCGCCGCCAGATCCCGCCCGATCAGGTAGCTCGGCAGAATCGCCACGCCCATGCCCAGCAGCGCGAACTGCCGCAGCATCTCGGCGTTGTTCGCCGCGATCGCGTTGGTCGGCCGCACCCTCACTTCGCCGTCCGGCCCGCTGAACACGCGCTCCTCGCCGCCGCCCTGCTCGGCCGGCCGGCTCAGGCACGAATGCCCGAGCAGATCGTCGGGGCGTTTCGGCGTGCCGTGTTGCGCCAGATACTCGGGCGTCGCGCACACTGTCATATAGCCGGTCGTGAGCCGCCGCGTGACGATGCTCGCGCTGCGCATCTGCCGCGCAACCAGAATACCGACGTCGAAGCCCTCTTCGACGAGATCGACGTGGCGGTCGGCGAGCGTGACGTCGGGCACGACGTCCGGATAGCGCGCCGCGTACGACTGCACGACCGGCGCGAGACTATGCAGCCCGAACACGACCGGCGCGACGATGCGCAGTGTGCCGACTGGTTCGTGATTGCGCGCCACCACCATCTGCTCGACGCCTTCGAGATCGGCGAGGATGTGACGTACGCGCTCCAGATAGGTCGCGCCGGATTCGGTCAGCGACAGACGGCGGGTCGTGCGGTTCAGCAATCGGGTGCCGAGCCGCGCTTCGAGATCCGCGACGTGCCGCGTGACGACCGCGGTGGATAGATCCAGCGCGCCCGCCGCGCCAACGAAACTGCCGAAGTCCGCCACCTTGACGAACACGCGCATCGACTGCAGTTGATTCATGGGACGACTCCTGCCTCGGTAAAGCCGGGCCGGCGCAATGGTTGCCGCCTGTGCGCACCCGCGCGGCATGCGCGCGGGCCTGCCCAACCCGACCGATTCTAGCTATCGGACATGTCCCAACCCTGACCCAGACATGACATTCCGGTCAGATTCGAGGCGGCGTGTCAATCCCGCCACTATTGCGGCGTCTATTGTGGGTTTTAACTAGGTATAAACCCTAGTCTATTGGTAAAATAGCGGCCGAAAGAAATTACCGCCACATCGCCATGCCACATCGTTTTCATCTGCTCGAAAAAATCGCGTTTTCGCTGGTTTGCTGGTCGGCCGCCGCTAGCTCGGCATATATCGCTTATGAGCGCTGCCCGGATATCAAGGTCGCCCTGCACGCAGGGGCAAAGATCCTCGACGCCAGCGGCCAATACGCGTTCGCTTGCACGGCGCCCGCCGCCGAAGCCTGCGCGCAACTGCCGGTCGACTGATTTTTGCGGTTCTAGCCGTATCTGATGCGCGATCCGCCGGGGTCGCGCGTTCTTGCATCCGGGCTCAACGCCCACTGTCACGCATCGCGCCCGAACACCACGCGCGAGAAAAAACCCGCCAGCACCATTTCGGCCATTTCGGTCGGCACATTCTGCGGATCGACCGTGTAGAAGAACTGCACGCCGTCGCATAGCCCCATCAGTCCGATCGCGAGCTGCTCGGGCGGCATCGACATCGGCGTGCCCACGCGCTCCGAGAACTCGCGCACATAGGCGCTCAACTGTTCGATCTTCTCGTGCATGAACGCGTTGAAGCGCAGCCGGAAACGGCCGTCGCGCACCGCCAGCAGCTTCGCCTCGACCCAGAGCAGAAAACACTTGTTCTCGCGATGCAGCGAGCTGTAGTAGCGCAGCACGCGCGCCTCCATCTCCTCGCGCGACGCCGCGTTTTCGAAGATCGCATGCAGTCCCGCCTGCATCGCTTCGTGATCACGCCGCAACAGCTCCAGAAACAGCTCGGTCTTGCTGCGGAAATTCGAATAGAACGCGCCGCGCGTATAGCCGGCCGCCGCCGCGATGTCCTCGACACTCGCCGCGACGAAGCCCTTCTTCATGAAAGTTGCCTGCGCAGCATCGAGCAGCCGCCCCCGCGTCTGGTCTTTGCTCTGCTCTCGTGTCAGTCTTTGACGTTTCATGGCCGCAAGCCTAGCATCCAAAAGAATTCAAATCCATCTATACATTCAGATACAGGAGTGTATTAGAATGCATTTCGTCATCCAAAGCCATATCTGTATGCCATTAGCATGAACGGCGTGCAGGTCTTCGCTGGCGGGCCGCGCGGCTTGCCGTGTTCGTTCGCTGTCTCCAGTTGGGGTAATTGTGAAGCGTCCCGGTTCTCCCGCATCGTCAGCGATGCGCCAGCAGTCTCCCCCATCCCATCACCGCGGTTTCGCCATGCAGACCTGCGCGCTGGCGCTGGCAGGCGTGCTCGCGCTCTCGGCCTGCTCGAGGAAGGAAGCCGCGGCACCGGCGCCGCGCCCGGTGGTCGCGCTCGCCGTGCATGCGGACGGTCACGCGCTGCAGGCGGCGTCGCTGCCCGGCGAAGTGCAGGCGCGCTATTCGACGCCGCTGTCGTTTCGCGTCGCCGGCAAGATCATCGAGCGACGGGTGCGGCTCGGCGACACGGTGAAGAGCGGCGAAGTCGTCGCGCTGCTCGACCCGGCCGATGCGCAGAAAAACGCCGCGAGCACGCAGGCGCAGGTCGAAGCCGCGCAGCACAACCTCGTCTATGCGCAGCAGCAGCTCGAACGCGACAGGGCCCAGGCCAAGGAAAACCTGATTGCGCCGGCGCAGCTCGAACAGACCACCAACGCCTACGCGTCCGCGCTCGCGCAGCGCGATCAGGCGCAGCAGCAGGCGGCGCTCGCGAAGAACCAGTTGCAGTACACGACGCTCACCGCCGGTCATGCGGGCGTCATCACGGCTGAACAGGCGGACACGGGACAAAACGTGTCGGCGGGTCAGGCCGTCTACAACCTCGCGTGGAGCGGCGACGTCGACGTGTTGTGCGACGTGCCCGAAAGCGCGCTCGCCGCATTCGCGGTCGGCCAGAATGCGAGCGTCACGCTGGCCGCGCTGCCGGGCCGCAAGCTCAGCGCGCGCGTGCGTGAGCTATCGCCGGCCGCCGATCCGCAAAGCCGCACATGGCGCGCGCGTCTGACGCTCGTCGATGCCGGCGCCGACGTGCGCCTCGGCATGACCGCCGACGTCACGCCGGCCGTGCCGCTCACCGCGGCGGCAGCGCAGCACGGCGTGTTCACGCTGCCGGTCACCGCGCTGTTTCACGAGGGGCGTGAACCGGCCGTGTGGGTCGTGCGCGCCGCGGACAACACGCTCGAGCTGCGTCGCGTGACCGTCACGCGCTACTACGAGCGCACGTTTGTCGTCAGCGAGGGCCTGAAAGATGGCGAAAGCGTCGTACTGCAAGGGGTGCACACCGTGAGCGCCGGCGAGAAAGTCCGCGCGATCGCGCCGCTGCATCCCGAGGACTTCGCTTCATGAGCACGGCGCAAGAAGAAGAAGGCCGCTTCAATCTTTCCGCGTGGGCGCTGCGTCATCAGGCGCTGGTCGTGTTCCTGATCGCGCTCGCCACCGCGTTCGGCATCCTCGCCTACACGCGGCTCGCGCAATCGGAAGACCCGCCCTTCACATTCCGCGTGATGGTGATCCGCACATTCTGGCCCGGCGCCACCGCGCGCCAGGTGCAGGAGCAGCTGACCGATCGCATCGGCCGCAAGCTGCAGGAGACGCCGTACATCGATTTCCTGCGCAGCTACTCGCGCCCCGGCGAATCGCTGATCTTCTTCACGATGAAGGATTCCGCGCCGGTGAGCCAGGTGCCCGAGACGTGGTACCAGGTGCGCAAGAAAGTCGGCGACATCTCGGCGACCTTGCCGCCGGGCATCCAGGGCCCGTTCTTCAACGATGAATTCGGCGACGTCTACACCAACATCTACACGCTCGAAGGCGACGGCTTTTCCGCCGCGCAACTGCATGATTACGCGGACCAGTTGCGCTCTGTGCTGCTGCGCGTGCCGGGCGTCGGCAAGGTCGACTATTTCGGCGACCCCGATCAGCACATCTACATCGAGATCGCGAACACGCAGTTGACGCGTCTGGGCATCTCGCCGCAACAGCTCGGCCAGGCGATCAACGCGCAAAACGCGATCGCGCCCGCGGGCACGCTCACCACCACCGACGACCGCGTGTTCGTGCGCCCGAGCGGCCAGTTCAACGACGTCAACGCGCTTGCCGACACGCTGATCCGCATCAACAACCGCACGTTCCGTCTCGGCGACATCGCGACGATCAGGCGCGGCTACGACGACCCGATCGTCACGCAGATGCGCTTTAGCGGCAAACCCGTGCTGGGCATCGGCGTGACGATGCAGCCGGGCGGCGACGTGATCCGCCTCGGCCGCGCGCTGGATCAGCAGATGACCCAACTGCGCGCCGCGCTGCCCGTCGGATTGAATCTGGTCGAAGTATCGAGCATGCCGCACGCGGTCGCGCGCTCTGTGAACGACTTCCTCGAAGCGGTCGCCGAAGCGGTCGCGATCGTGCTGATCGTGAGCCTGGTGTCACTTGGCGTGCGCACCGGCATGGTCGTCGTGATCTCGATTCCGGTGGTGCTCGCGGTCACCGCGCTGTGCATGTACCTGTTCGATATCGGCCTGCACAAGGTATCGCTCGGCACCCTTGTGCTCGCGCTCGGCCTGCTTGTCGACGATGCGATCATCGCGGTCGAAATGATGTCGGTGAAGCTCGAGCAAGGCTGGAACCGCACGCGCGCCGCGGCCTTCGCGTACACCAGCACCGCGTTTCCGATGCTGACCGGCACGCTCGTGACCGTGTCCGGCTTCCTGCCGATCGCACTCGCGAAATCGAGCACCGGCGAGTACACGCGTTCGATCTTCGAGGTGTCGGCGATCGCGCTGATCGCGTCGTGGCTCGCGGCGGTCGTGCTGATTCCGCTGCTCGGCTATCACATGCTGCCCGAGCGCAAGCGCCATGCGCACGAGCCCGACGATCACGAACACGACATCTATGACACGCGCTTCTACACGCGTTTGCGCGGCTGGATCGGCTGGTGCATCGAACGGCGCTTCGTGGTGCTCGCGATCACCGTGCTGCTGTTCGTGCTCGCGATGGCCGGTTTCTCGCTGGTGCCGCAGCAGTTCTTCCCGAGCTCGGACCGGCCGGAGTTGCTGGTCGATGTGCGGCTGCCCGAAGGCGCGTCGTTCGATGCCACGCTGCGTCAGGCGCAGCGGCTCGAACAGGTTCTCAAGGGGCGGCCGGAAATCGATCACTCGGTCAGCTTCGTCGGCACCGGCGCGCCGCGCTTCTATCTGCCGCTCGATCAGCAATTGCAGCAGCCGAACTTCGCGCAGTTCGTGATCACCGCGAAGTCGGTCAAGGATCGCGAGAAGCTCGCGCAGTGGCTCGAACCGGAGTTGCGCAACAACTTCCCGGCGATCCGCACGCGCCTGTCGCGCCTCGAGAACGGCCCGCCGGTCGGCTATCCGGTGCAGTTCCGCGTGAGCGGCGACGACATCGCGACTGTGCGCTCGATCGCCGAACGCGTCGCCGCGACGATGCGCGCCAATCGCGGCACGCGCAACGTGCAGTTCGACTGGGACGAACCCGCCGAGCGCTCGGTGCGCTTCGAGATCGACCAGAAACGCGCGCGCGAGCTCGGCGTGACATCCGAAGACATCTCCAGCTTCCTCGCGCTGACGATGTCCGGCTACACGGTCACGCAGTATCGCGAGCGCGACAAGCTGATCAGCGTCGATCTGCGCGCGCCGCGCGCCGAACGCGTCGACCCGTCGCAGCTGACCGCGCTTGCGATGCCGACGCCGAACGGCCCGGTGCCGCTTGGCACCCTCGGACATCTGCGCAACGACCTCGAATACGGCGTGATCTGGGAACGCGACCGCCAGCCGACCATCACCGTGCAATCCGACGTGTCGGCCGGCGCGCAAGGCATCGACGTGACGCACGCGGTGGACCGCGCGCTCGCGCCGATCCGCGCGACGCTGCCGGTCGGCTATCGGATCGAGATCGGCGGCTCCGTCGAGGAAAGCGCCAAGGGTCAAACCTCGATCAACGCGCAGATTCCGATCATGGTGATCGCGGTGCTGACGCTGCTGATGATCCAGTTGCAAAGCTTCGCGCGCGTGCTGATGGTCGTGCTGACCGCGCCGCTCGGCCTGATCGGCGTCGTGCTGACGTTGCTGCTGTTCGGCCAGCCGTTCGGCTTCGTCGCGATGCTCGGTGTGATCGCGATGTTCGGCATCATCATGCGCAACTCGGTGATTCTCGTCGATCAGATCGAGCAGGACATCGCGTCGGGGCACAAGCGTTTCGATGCGATCGTCGGCGCGACCGTGCGGCGGTTCCGGCCGATCACGCTGACCGCCGCCGCCGCTGTGCTCGCGCTGATCCCGCTCTTGCGCTCGAACTTCTTCGGGCCGATGGCGACCGCGCTGATGGGCGGCATCACGAGCGCGACGATCCTGACGCTGTTCTATCTGCCCGCGTTGTACGCCGCGTCGTTCCGCGTGCGTACCGACGAGCGCGAGCCGCAGACGCCGTCCGGTTCCGGCGCCACGCATACGGGTAACTGAGCATGAGCACGAGCATGACTATTCCCGCCCTATCCCGCCGCCGCGCGCGCTTCGACGCGCTGGCCCGCACCACGCTGGCCACCGGCATCGCGAGCATCACCTGCATGCTCGGCGCCTGCTCGTTCGGACCGAACGGCGACGCGCCCGCGATGCCGCAGCCCGCGCACTACGGTGCCGAGCCGCTGCCGACGCAAACCGTCCCCGCGCAGGGCATCACGCAGCAGTTCGTGACCGGCGCGCAACCGGTGCCCGAATGGTGGAAGCTGTATCGCTCGGAGGCGCTAAACGCGCTCGTCGACGAAGGCTTGCGCAATAGTCCGACGCTCGACGCGACCGACCGCAGTCTCGCCGCCGCGCGTGAGCAGTTGCGCGCGCAGGTCGGCAGTTCGCTGCTGCCGACCATCGACGCCGGCGGCCAGGCCACCCGCAATCGCGCGCTCGCGATCCCCGAGATCGGACCGAACACGTTTCTGTACAACGTGTTCGTCGGCCAGTTGCAGGCGCACTATACGTTCGATCTGTTCGGCTCCGCGCGCCTCGCGAACGCGGCGCTCGCGGCGCGCGTGAACGTGCAGGTGTACCAGCTCGAGGCGGCGCGGCGCGCGCTCGCGGCGAACATCGTGACCGCGACGATCACGAGCGCCGCGCTGCATGCACAGATCGATACGACCGAGCGGCTCGTGGTCCTCGCCAACGATCAGGCGCGCGATACCGAACGGCGCTTCGCGCTCGGCGCGGTCTCGCACGCCGATCTTCTGAACGCGCAGCAGAGCGCGGCGAGCGTGTCGGCGAGTCTGCCGGCGCTGAAGCAACAGTGGCTCACCACGCGTCACGCGCTCGCGGTGCTGCTTGGCCGCACGCCCGATGCCGCGCCGGACGACATCGATCTCGCGCAATTGCATCTGCCCGAGCAGGTGCCGGTCGTGGTGCCGTCGGAGCTGCTACGCACGCGGCCTGACATCGAGGCCGCCGACGCCGCGCTGAAGGCCGCTGCGACCGATGTCGGCGTCGCCACCGCGCAGATGTTCCCGAGTCTGTCGCTGTCGGCATCGATGGGACAAGGCGGGTTTAGCTGGCCGGTCGCGATGTCCGGTGCGGGGGCGATCTGGAGCATCGGCGCGTCGCTGTCGCAACCGCTGTTTCATGGCGGCGCGCTGCTCGCGCAGCGCCGCGCGGCGCAACACACCTACGAAGCGAGCGTGTCGCAGTACAAACAGACCGTGCTGGCCGCGTTCCAGAACGTCGCCGATACGCTCGCCTCGCTCGAGCACGACGCGCAGTCGCTCGATGCCGCGAACATCGCCGCGCGTTCGGCACAGGGCGTGTTCAACGAGACGTCGGCGCGCTATCGGCTCGGCTCGCTGCCCGTCGCGGCGGCCCGTTCGAGCGAGCAGCAATGGCGCAACGCGCAGCTCGACGAGATCCGCTATACGAGTGCGCGGCTGACTGACACGGCTGCGCTGTTGCAAGCGATGGGGAATCCGCCGCTCGATCAGGGCCGGACCTCGTCCGCGCCGGTGGCGGCCGCTTCTACTGCTGCGTCTGCGTCGGCGCCCGTCGGTACACCGAACACAACCGCATCCAACTAAACCTGGGATTCCCTACCGAACGCCGAGCACTTGTCCCCAGTTCGTGTTATCCCCAGTTTGTGTTGACAGACTTGTTGATAAGCTAGGGGCGAAGCGGCTAAGTGCTTGAGGCGAATCGTTTTGTCCTGCGTGTTATCGGGCGCGGCAATTTCCAAGCAACGACGCGATCAAGCGGAGTCACGACGGGAAGAAAACGGCCAGCGCCGTTATCCACAGAATGTGTTGAAAGACCTGTTGATAAGGCCTGGAGATCGCGTCCAAGTGCTTGAGCGCGCGATGGATTCAGCCGCCGATGCATTCGCGCACGCATCGCGCAAAGAAGGAAGGATAGGCCAGGAATCCGACCCGAAGGGGTGAACGCGTGCGCGACCCGCCGAAGCCGACCGCGTACGCGCTGTCAAAAACATCAAGGCTTGTTCGACTCGAACAGATCCATGATCTGCTTCTTCTCGGTCGTCGACACGCTCGGCGGCGGCACTACCGGCGGCGTCATGCCCGCCGGCCCCACACCGCCCATCGCATCGGTCGCGCCGGCCATCGGATTGCTCGAATCGAGACCGATGCTCGCGACGAAGCCTTGCCCCGGCAACTTGTCGCTGAAGAACAACTCACCGTCCATCGCCGTCACGCCGTCGGGTTGCGGCGGCTCGGCCTGCGGTACACCGCGCAGCGCGCGCTGCATGTACTCGACCCAGATCGGCAGCGCGAGTTGCGCGCCAAATTCACGGCTGCCGAGACTCTTCGGCTGGTCATAGCCCATCCAGGCGACCGCCACCAGCGACTGCTGATAGCCGGCGAACCAGCCGTCCTTAGCATCGTTGGTCGTACCGGTTTTGCCCTGCAGGTCCGAGCGCTTCAGCACGTTGGTGCCCGCGCCCGTACCCGCGGTCGCGACCGAGTGCAACAGGCTGTTCATGATGTACGCGTTGCGCGGCTCGAGCGTGCGCGGCGCATCGTGCCCAGCGACGAGCGGCTGCGCGCGCGAGATCGCCACGCCACGCGCGTCGGTCACTTCGTTGATCAGATACGGATTGATCCGGTAGCCGCCGTTCGCGAACACCGAGTACGCGCCCGCCGACTGCAGCGGCGTGACGAGGCCCGCGCCGAGCGCCATCGGCAGATACGGCGGGGTCTTGTCGGCGTCGAAGCCGAAGCGCTGCGTGACGAAGTCCTGCGCATACTTGGTGCCGATGAACGACAGGATGCGGATCGACACGAGGTTCTTCGACTTCTGCAGCGCGAGGCGCATCGACATCGGACCATCAGGCTGGTCGTCGTCCTTCGGCTCCCACGCGTCGCCGCCCGGCGTGCTCGGCGGGAAGTACAGCGGCGCGTCGTTGATGATCGTCGCCGGGGCGAGACCCTTGTCGAGCGCGGCCGAATAGATGAACGGCTTGAAGCTCGAACCCGGCTGGCGCCACGCTTGCGTCACATGGTTGAACTTGTTCTTGTTGAAGTCGAAACCGCCGATCAGCGCGCGGATCGCGCCGTCCTGCGGCGTCAGCGACACCAGCGCGCCCTCGACCTGCGGCAGCTGCGTGATCTGCCAGTTGCCCTTGTCGTCGGCGATGAGGCGCACGATCGAACCCGGCCTGATGTGCAGCGTCTGGTTCGCGCGTGGGCTCAGCGCGGCGGCGACGAAGCGCAGGCCGTCGCCCGACACCGTCACCTGCGTACCGTCGACCAGTTGCGCGACCACCTGCTTCGCGTTCGCGGCCGTCACCACGCCGGCGATGATCTCGCCGTTGTCCGGGTGATCGGTCAGCGCGTCGTCGATGGTCTGGTCGCGGTCGTCGCCGGCCTCGGGCAACTGCACGAAGCCCTCCGGTCCGCGATAGCCGTGGCGCCGCTCGTAGTCCATCACGCCCTTGCGCACCGCGCGGTACGCGGCGTCCTGATCGGCGGAGTCGATCGTCGTCGTGACGTTCAGGCCGCGCGTGTAGGTTTCATCCTTGTACTGCGCGTACATCATCTGCCGCACCATTTCGGCGACGTACTCGGCATGCACGCTGTACTCGTTGCCCGGATTCTTCGTGTGAATCTCTTCCTTCACGGCCTGGTCATATTGCTGCTGCGTGATGTAGCGCAGTTCGAGCATGCGTCGCAGGATGTACTCCTGACGGATCTTCGCGCGCTTCGGATTGACGACCGGGTTGTACGCGGACGGCGCCTTCGGCAGGCCCGCGAGCATCGCGGCCTGGGCCAGCGAGATGTCCTTCAGGTCCTTGCCGAAGTACACGCGTGCGGCCGCGGCGAAGCCGTATGCGCGCTCGCCCAGGTAGATCTGGTTCATGTACAGCTCGAGGATCTGGTCTTTCGTCAGCGCTCGCTCGATCTTGTACGCGAGCAGCATTTCGTAGACCTTGCGGGTGTAGGTCTTCTCGCTGGAGAGGAAGAAGTTGCGCGCGACCTGCATCGTGATCGTGCTCGCCCCCTGCGATGCGCCGCCATGCGCAAGGTCGGCGAAACCGGCGCGCAGAATGCCGACGAAGTCGACGCCGCCGTGTTCGTAGAAGCGGTAGTCCTCGATCGCGAGCACCGCTTTCTTCATCTGGTCGGGGATGTCCTGGAAGCGCACGAGGCTGCGGCGCTCCTCGCCGAATTCGCCGATCAGCACGTGATCCGCGGTGTAGACGCGCAGCGGCACCTTCGGGCGATAGTCGGTGAGCGCGTCGAGCGACGGCAACTGCGGCCCCATCACGACGAGCGCATAGCCGACGATCAGCGCGCCGATCACGGCGACGGTCGCGATCAGGCCGATAAACCACAGCACGAGCGACGCACCGATCGAACGACGGCCGTACTCGGCGTCGCGCGAAGCAGCATTGCGTCCTGGGGTGCGTTGATGGGAGTCCCGGTCTTCACCGGCCGGAGAATTCGAGGAATGCGGTCGTTTGATGATTGGCATGACTGGAGTAATGGGCCCGCAACTGCGCGCCTGTCTGCACGCGCACGCGGCGCGCGCATGGGTCGTGATCGACATCCTGGCCGGGGACGTACGCCGCCCTGCGGACCTTGCCCCCGGCCGGCCGCACGGCACGCCTCGGACCATGTCCGGCGCAACGTAACAGCGCATTTTAAAGAAATCAGCAGCGTTCCAACGCGGTTTTTTTGTAAGAATTCCCTTCGACGGCCGCCTTTTCCTGGTAAGGGGCTGTAATTTCGCGCAGTGCGGATCGCAGCGTGCGTGCGAAGCGCGGCTTATGCGGGGTTATCAACATTTTCTGTTGAAAGGGCTGTGGACAAACCGGCCGCAATCACTACAACTCATTGATGTCACGGGATTTTCGCATCACGCTTATTCCGTGGCGGCGCAACTCGTCATATGATGAACCCCGCGCACGTCTGTCGATGCGCGCGACGGGGACCCAGCGGCGGGTTCCGCCGGCAGCTCCGTTGACGGGTTCGAAACCGTATCCCGGGGGCACGCGCCGACCCGCCCATGCCAACAATACTGCGAGTCGATCATGTCCAAGCCCAGCGAGCGCATCGTCGTATTCGTCACGACTGCGCAGAAACGTGCGATTACCGCGACTGCGGAGGAACTGGGCATCAGCGTAAGCGAACTGATGCGGCGCGCGGTGCTGAGCTTCGGTGCGACCAGCGAGCAGGTCAAGGCTGCGAGCATCGTCGACCGGCTGCGCGCGCCGCGCGCGCCCGATGCGCTGAACGCGGCGCTGCAACGCGTCGCGCGCGGTACGCGCCATGCGCGCGCCGCGCTGCCGGCGTCGCTGCAAGCGCCTGACAAAGACGCGGCAAGCGCGCCTGCCGGCGCAGCCGATGCCGCGGACCCGCCCGCAATGCCGCCAGCCGGTCGCCCCGCTGTCGCGACGGACGCTGCCAGTTCCCCCGCCCCGCTGCTTCCTGCGGGTGTCGCCGCCGCGCTCGCCGCCGAGCAGGACGAACAGGCGGCGGCCACCGCCGAAGCCGTCGCGCGCCTGACCGCGGCACGAGCCGCCGACAACGCCGAAAACACGAAGACGGACGCAATCGAACATGCCGCGTCGCAACGGCTGTCCGGCACCTCGGCGCGCCTGCGCAACTCTCTGAAGCGCCGCCCCAACGAGCCGGCCACCGACGACGACGAACCGCACAGCGACCCGAGCGCCGAAGGCGGCCGCTTCGCGTGACCGAAAGCGTGACGGAAAATTACCGCGCATCGGGCCGCGATCACTGCATCCGAACGAACAGGCAGAGGTATGCAACGAGTCCGCGTTGCATATCGTTACATCAGTGACACCTGTATGAACCGCTGCTCGATAATGCCCGCACACGCTTGCAAACAGTGGCTTTCCAGCATCGCTTCAGCCTCCGGAAGGCCGCATCGTTCAAGCCATCTTTAAGAAAGCCGATGGTGTAATATCCGCCGTCAAGTCCATGCCCGTCGCGGCTTTCCATCATCCAGGCAAGCCTCGACCCGGCATTGCGCCCCAACAAAAACGGACCGCGCTATTGCAATTGGCAAGTACGCCCCGAACTCCGGTCCGAACGTTGCGCAGCATCGCGCGCGGCGGCGTAAAGTAGCAGTAATTCAAAGCAGTCAGGCGCGCACGCATCGTCGGCGCCGCTCACATTCTCTGGAGGTTTTCATGTCGCTTTTTGACAGCATTTCGCGCACGCTCAAGGGTCTTCTGAACGATGCGGCCGACTCGGTGCAGGATCCGTCGCGTGACTCGCGCCAGATCGTGCGCGAACTCGACGAAAGCATCGGCAAAGCCGAGAACTCGCTGATCGAGATTCAGGCGCAGGTCGCCACCCAGCAAAGCAAGCGCGATGTTGCCGCGGACAAGGCGAAGAAGTATGAAGACGGTGCTCGTCGTGCGCTGCAGTCGGGCGACGAAGCGCTCGCGCGTGAAGCGCTCGGCGCGCAGGCCACCGCCGAAGCCGAACGCGATGCACTGACGAAAGAGCTGACCTCGCTGGAGCCGTCGGTCGCGCAACTGAAGAGCCAGATCGAGGACATGCGCACGCGCCGCAACGACCTGAACGCACGCTCGAACATCCTGCAAGCCAAGCAGCAGATCGCGCAGGCGAAAGATACGGCGGCCACGGCACTCGGCGGCATCGGCGGCAAGAACCTGTCCGAAGATTTCCAGAAGCTCGAAGACAAAGTCGCGCTGTCGAACGCGCGTTCCGACGCGCGTCTGAACTCCGCCGACGAGAAAAGCGGCAAGGCGCTCGACGACAAGCTCGCGGACCTGAACCGCGGCCCGTCCGTCGACGACCGGCTCGAAGCGCTGAAGAAGCAGCTCAATACGCCGGCGCAGTAAATGCTGGATGCGTGTGTACCACCTCATGGCAAGTACGCGAAGCAGGTACACGCGGCAGTGACAACAGCAGTAGCAGTACATGCCGGTGCGCTCGCTGCTGAACGCACCGGCATATCGGCAGCCACAGGCAGCCACCGCAATCGACTGATGGAGACGGGCGCGCCCCGCCCGGTCCGCAAATGAAAAAACTTTTCGCAACCGCCTTCGCTTCGCTGCTGCTTGTGTCGGCCGCGGCGTTCGCGGTGCCGACCGCTCAGCAAATCGAATCGGCGATGGCGCAGGGCAACTGGCAGCAGGCCGACGCCGGCCTTACCGAAGTGTTGCAAGCGCATCCGAACAACGCACACGCGCATTATCTGTACGCCCAGGTGCTCGATCGCGAAGGCCGTTCCGCCGAGGCGCTCGCGCAACTCCAGCAGGCGAAGACGCTCGATCCGCAGATCCGCTTCACCGACCCGAGCCGCTTCGCGCAAACCGAAGCGCGCCTGCGCCGCGACGCGGAGCGCGCGGGCAACAACGTCACCCGTCATGCCGCGAATCCGTTCGCGCAGCAGAATGCGCCTGCTGTGCAGCAACAGTCGGCAATGGCGTCGCAAGCGCAATTACGGCATGGTCCGGGGGTGGGTATGTGGATCGGTATCGTTGTTCTGATCGTGGCGATCGCGTTTGTGCTGCGCTGGACCTTGCGCCGCGCGCGCGGCCAGGAAGACACTCGCGCTGACGAGGACCGTCGCGCGCAATTGAAGCGTGCAACCGACATGCTCAACACGGTGCGTTCGATCAAGCTCGACGTGAAGCTGTCCACCGCGCCGGGCCACGAGTTGCTCGAGAAAGACGTCGAAGCGACCGAAGAGCAGTTGCGCGGCACTGTCGAAACGCTGTCGAACGGCAAGAATCCGCTGCCGCCTTATGCACTCGACGAGTTCGAGCAACGCATCGCGAGCCTGCGTGCGCGCGCCGACGGCCGGCCCGATCCGACCGCCGCGTCGGTGGGCACCGGCCAGCAATCGGCGTATGCGCAGGAGGCCGAGCGCTTTGGCAATCCGCAGCCGCCTTATCCGCAACAGGGTCCGGTGCAGCAGCAGCCGCAGGTCATCGTGCAGCAAGGCGGTGGCATGGGTGGCGGCATGGGCGGTCTGCTGACCGGCGTGCTGCTTGGCGAGGCGCTCAGTCATGGGCGTGACCGCGTGATCGAGCGCGACGTGATCGTCGACCCCGACGAACTGCGCCGGCGCGGCAACGACGGCGGAAACGGCGGCGGCCTCGACTTCGGTCAGGGTTCGAACGACTGGAACGATGACGGCAGCGGCGGCGGCATCGACATGGGCAGCAACGACGATTCCGGCGGTTGGACCGATACCTGATCTCACCCGATCGATCCCGTCGAATGAAACCCAGGCTCCTTCGCGGAGCCTGTTTTTTGCCTGCCGGTTTTGTGTAGCGCTTGCGCTTTTTTCAGGCCCGCGCCGATGCCGCCTGGCTACCCTCGTGCTGCGCGAGCACGACCGCCCCTGCGAACAGCCGCACGATGAAACGCTCGGCGTAATCGATCAATGCGTCGCGGCGCGCGTCGTTCGCGTCGATGTATTCAGCGGATAGATGAAACAGTTGCAGCACGATCTGCATGCAGACTTCGTCGACGGTTTCGCGCGCAAGTCGCGGCATCAGTTCGAGTTGCACGACGTCGTCCGCCATTTCCGCCGACACCTCGTGCAGGTTCGCGCGCACCGCTTCGCGCAAGGCCGGCGACGTGCCGTGGTACTCCGCCAGCGCGCTCAGGAACGCCTCGCGGTTCGCGAGCGCAAACGCGAAAAAAGCGACGCACGCGCGCCGCGGCACGCTGTGCGGCTCGTCATGCGCGCCGAGCCAGCGCTCGCGCCGCAGCATCGGCCGAAGCCGACGGCTCACGGCGGCGACGGCTTCGCGCGCGAGTTCGTCGAGCGCGCTGAAATGACGGTAGAACGTGTTCGGATTGAGGCCCGCCTCGCGCGCGAGCTCGCGCAAGCCGAGGCTCGCGAAACTGCGGCCGCCGGCGGTCAACCGCAGCGCGGCTTCGATCAGCTTGCGCTTGCCGGGCGGCAACTCCGGGCCGGCGACGGACGATGCTTCGGGGACAGTGGTCATCGTGCGTTCAATCATCGCGCGGTATACGCGTTCAATAGCTGCACTCTAAACGATCTTGACGCGATGTGTACGGTTGTCTACCCTGCGCGGTGAGCCATTTATAGACAGGTGTAGACGCGCGATTTCGGCTTCGGCCGTACGCGCCGCGCGAGCCCGCCGCTCGGTAGCCGCTGTCGTTTCACCCCCGCTTTCGCCCGTGCCGGAGACCGCCGTGACGCCTGCCCCCTCCCCCTCATCCACCGCGCCGCGCATTGCGATCGTCGGCAGTGGCTTTGCCGGCATCGGCATGGCGATCCGTCTGCAGCAGATGGGCATCACATCGTTTACCGTCTACGAGGCCGCGAGCGGCATCGGCGGCACGTGGCGCGACAACACCTACCCCGGCGCGGCCTGCGACGTCCCCTCGCATCTGTATTCGTTTTCGTTCGAGGCGAATCCGGCGTGGTCGCGCTCGTTCAGCAGCCAGGCCGAAATTCTCGCGTATCTGCAGCACTGCGCGCGCAAGTACGGCGTCGATCGCTATGTGCGCTGCAATGCGAGAGTGAGCGCCGCGCGCTTCGACGAAGCGCGGCAGATCTGGCTCGTCGAGCTCGACACGAACGGTGTGCGCGAAATTATCGAGGCGGACATGCTGATCGCCGCGAACGGTCCGCTGTCGCGTCCCGCGCTGCCGCGCATCGCCGGCATCGAACGTTTCGAAGGCAAGCTGTTTCACTCGGCGCGCTGGGATCACGCGTATCCGCTCGACGGCAAACGCGTCGCGGTGATCGGCACCGGCGCGAGCGCGATCCAGTTCGTGCCGAAAATCCAGCCGCGTGTCGCGCATCTGGACCTGTTCCAGCGCACCGCGCCGTGGGTGATGCCGAAGCGCGACAAGCCGATCGGCCCGCGCGCGCAATGGCTGTTCCGTACGCTGCCGTTCACGCAGCGCTTCGTTCGCAGCGCGATCTATTGGCAGCTCGAATCGCGTGGGATCGCGTTCGTCGTCAATCCGAAGCTGATGGAGATGCCGATGAAGTTCGGCCTCAGCTATCTGGAGCGACGCGTCAAGGACCCGGCGCTGCGCGCGAAGCTCACGCCGAACTATCGGCTCGGCTGTAAGCGCGTGCTGCTGTCGAGCGACTATTACCCGGCCGTGTGCCAGCCGAACGTCGATGTCGTGACGAGCGGCATTCGCGAGATCGTCGCGGATGGCATCGTGACCGAGGACGGCGTGCATCACCACGCGGACGCGATCATCTGCGGCACCGGCTTCCAGGTCAACGACGTGCCCGCGCCGTTCGAAGTGACCGGCCTCGACGGCACCGACCTCAGCACGCTATGGCTGCGCGACGGTCCGGAGGCCTATCTCGGCACGAGCATCGCGAACTTCCCGAACTTCTTCATGATCGTCGGCCCGAACACGGGGCTCGGCCATAACTCGATGATCTACATGATCGAGTCGCAACTGCGCTACATCGGCGATTGCCTGCGCGTGCTGCGCAAACGCAATGCGCGCACGATGACCCTACGCGCCGACGTGCAGCGCGAATTCAATGCGCGTTTGCAGCAGGAGATGCGGCACGCGGTATGGACGAGCGGCTGCCATAGCTGGTATCAGACCCAGAGCGGCAAGGTCACCGCGATCTGGCCCGGCTTCACGTTCAGCTTTCGCAAGCGTACGCGGCGCGTGCGGCCGCAGGATTACCGCTTCGCGCGTTGAATCGGCCTCGCGCGGCGGCAGGCGCAATCACTGCCCTCCGCCACCGCTTAGCAATCGCAACAGCTCCCATAGAAACTTCACGATGATCACGATCAGTTCCCACAGCCGATAAAGCGGCTGCCAGTCCAGCACGCGCAGAAGGGACTCGAACATCGCTATCGCCAGAAGAAATGAAGGCGCCCAACGCGTCGCGCGACCTCAAACCGCCATCACGGCCCGCTTGCGCTCCGCGCGCTGCATGAAGAAGTTCGCCGCGACCACGCCGACCGTGACGACCGCGATGAACAGCGTCGCGAGCGCATTCATCTCCGGATTCAGGCCGAGACGCACGCGCGAGAACACGACGAGCGGCAAGGTCGTCGAGCCGGGACCCGACAGGAACGCGGACAGCACGAGGTCGTCGATCGACAGCGTGAACGACAGCAGCCAACCCGACACCAGCGCCTGTGAAATCAGCGGCAGCGTCACGGAGAAGAACACGCGCAACGGAGTCGCGCCGAGGTCGAGCGCGGCTTCCTCGAGCGACGGATGCAACTCCCGCACGCGCGACTGCACGATGATCGCGACGTACGAAATACACAGCATCACGTGGCCGATCCAGATCGTGAAGATGCCGCGTTCGGCCGGCCAGCCGATCCAGCGCGCCATTTCGATGAACAGCAGCAGCAGCGAAATGCCCTGAATCACTTCGGGGATCACCAGCGGCGCGTTGATCATGCCCGTGTACAGCGTGAAGCCGCGAAAGCGGCCCATCCGCGCGAGCACGAAGCCGGCCCACGTACCGATGATCACCGACGCGAACGCCGTCAGCAAGCCGATCCGCAGCGACAGCCACGCCGACGTGATGAGCTCGTCGTCCCGCAACAGCGCCGCGTACCAGCGTGTCGAAAAGCGTGTCCACACCGTGACCAGTTGCGATTCGTTGAACGAATACACGACGAGGCTAACGATCGGGATATACAGAAACAGAAAGCCGATGCCGAGAGCAATCAGCTGCAGCATGCGATTCGGTTTCATTGGCGGCCCTCCTCCAATGCCTTCGCCTGCGCATGCTGGAACAGCGCCATCGGCACCAGCAGCAGCAACACCATCGCGCAGGTGACGGCGGACGCCATCGGCCAGTCCGCATTGTCGAAGAACTCGTTCCACATCACGCGGCCGATCATCAGCGTGTTCGCGCCGCCGAGCAGTTCCGGAATCACGTACTCGCCGACCGCCGGAATGAACACCAGCAGGCAGCCCGCGACTATGCCGTTCTTCGACAGCGGCAGCGTGATCTGCCAGAACGCCTTCCACGGCTTCGCGCCGAGGTCGTAGGCGGCTTCGAGCAAGGTCAGGTCCATTTTCACGAGGTGAGCGTAAAGCGGCATCACGAGAAACGGCAGGTACGAATAGACCATGCCGATGTAGACCGCCGTGTTCGTGTGATACAGCTCGATCGGCGTATGGATCAGGCCGACCGACATCAGGAAGTTATTCAGCAGCCCGTTGTTCTTCAGAATGCCGATCCATGCGTACACGCGGATCAGGAACGAAGTCCAGAACGGCAGCATCACGGCCATCATCAGCAGATTGCGGGTGGCTGCATTGGAGCGCGCGATGTAGTACGCCATCGGATAGCCGATCAGCAGACACAGCAGGGTCGAAATCGCCGCGACCACGACCGAATTCACATAGGTCGCGAAGTACAGGCTGTCGGTCAGCAGAAACGCGTAGTGCGATAGATCGAGCGTGATGTGCAGCGCGCCTTCCGCGAAGGTGACGAGCTGCGTGTACGGCGGAATGCCGAGCTGCGAATCGGCGAAGCTGATCTTCACGACCAGCAGGAACGGCACGAGGAAAAACAGCAGCAGCCAGATGAACGGTCCCGCCACCACCGCGGTGCGTCCCGTGAGCTTCAGACGCCGCACGGGCCACGTGAAAAACGAGCGAAGCGCTTCTTTCATGACGTCAGCACCACGCCGGCCGATGCGCTCCAGCGCACGTAGACTTCGTCGCCCCAGGACGGCGGATCGATTTCGGTGAGCGCGAGGCTCGTCACGTTCGCGATGACGGTCTTGCCGCCCTCGAGCTTCACGTGATACAGCGAATAGCCGCCCATGTACGCGATATTCGTGACGACGCCCTTGCCCCAGTTGTAGGCGCCCTCGGGCGGCTTGCGCGTGAGCGCGATGCGTTCGGGCCGCACCGAGATCGTCACCGGCATGCCGAGCGGACCGGTGATGCCGTGATTGACGTGCAAACGGCAGGTCAGATCCGGCGTTTCGATGAACACGTGATCGGGTTCGTCCTCGACCGTGCGGCCTTCGAACAGATTGGTCGAGCCGATGAATTCCGCCGAGAAACGGCTGTTCGGATACTCGTAGACTTCATGCGGCGTGCCGAGCTGCACGATCTGACCTTCGCTCATCACGGCGAGGCGGTTGGCCATCGTCATCGCTTCTTCCTGATCGTGCGTGACCATCATGCAGGTGACACCGACCTGGTCGAGAATGTTGACGAGCTCGATCTGCGTGCGCTGGCGGATCTGCTTGTCGAGCGCCGACATCGGCTCGTCGAGCAGCAGCAGCTTCGGCCGCTTGACGAGCGAGCGCGCGAGCGCGACGCGCTGCTGCTGGCCGCCCGACAGCTGATGCGGCTTGCGCTTCGCGAAGCGGCCCATCTGCACGAGTTCGAGCGCGTTGTGCACGCGGTCTTTCAGACCGGCCTTCGGCACGCCTTCCTGCTTCAGGCCGAACGCGACGTTCGCCTCGACCGTCATGTGCGGGAACAGCGCGTACGACTGGAACATCATGTTGACCGGCCGGCGATACGGCGGCAGTTGCGCGAGGTCTTCGCCATCGATCAGGATCTTGCCCGACGTCACGGTTTCGAGCCCGGCCATCATGCGCAGCAAGGTCGACTTGCCGCAGCCCGAACTGCCGAGCAGCGCGAACAGCTCGCCCTTCTTTACCGTCAGGTTGACCCCTTTGACCGCGACGGTCTCGCCGAACTTCTTCACGACGTCGACGATCTGGATGAACTGCTCCGCTGCGTCTCCCGTAACGGCGCTCGGGCCCGTCGACGGCACGGCCGTCCCGGCCAGCGCGCCCGGCTGGTCACTACTCATCATAATGCTGCTTCACTCCGGCGTTTGACGAACAAAGCCCCCGGTGAACACCGAGGGCTTCATAGGCTTCTTATCTGTTTGTTGCCGCGCTTAGCGGCCGGACTTGAACTCGGTCCACAGTCGCGTTTGCAGCCGCTGGATTTCCTGCGGCAGCGGTTTCAACAGGAACAGCGTCTTGATCGTTTCCGGCGACGGGTACACGGCCGGATCGTTCGCGACGTCCTTGTCCACGTACTTGCGCGCTTCCATATTGACGCTCGGGTAGTAGACGGCGTTGGTGATCGCGGCGTGCACCTGCGGCGTCTCGATGTAGTTGATCCACTCGAGTGCGGCTTCCTTGTGCTTCGCGTCCTTCGGAATCGCCATCACGTCGAACCACACCGGTGCGCCGCCCTTCGGCACCAAGTACTCGATCTTGTACGGCTTCTTCGCTTCGAGCGCGCGATGCTTGGCGATCACGACGTCGCCCGACCAGCCGTACGCGAAGCACACGTCGCCGCCGACGAGGTCGTTGATGTAGCCCGACGAGTTGAACTGCGTGATGTACGGACGGATTTTCTTCAGCATTTCGAGCGCGGCGCGGTAGTCGGCCGGGTTCGTGCTCATCGGGTCGCGGCCCATGTAGTGCAGCGCGGCCGCGAACATCTGGTCCGGCGCGTCGAGCACCGACACGCCGCAGGCCTTCAGCTTCGAGATGTTTTCCGGCTTGAACAGAATGTCCCAGTTATCGAGCGGCACGTCCTTGCCGAGGATCTGCTGGACCTTCGTCACGTTGTAGCCGAGGCCGGTCGTGCCGTACGCCCAGGGCACCACGTACTTGTTGCCCGGATCGGCGCCGGCGACGAGCGCCATCAGCGACGGGTCGAGGTACTTCAGGTTCGGCAGCTTCGATTTGTCGAGCGGCTCGAAGATGCCCGCGGCGATCTGCTTGCCCGCATAGTTGCTGGTCGGCACGACGATGTCGTAGCCCGAGTTGCCGGTGAGCAGCTTCGCCTGCAGCGTGTCGTCGCTGTCGTAGTTGTCGTACTTGACCTGAACGCCGGTCTGTTTCGTGAAGTTCGGGATCGTATCCTTCGCGATATAGTCGGACCAGTTATACACGTTCAGCTGCGTATCTTTCGCAGCGGCCGTCAACCACGGCGCCGCGCACAAGATCAGCGCCGCCACCTGCCCCACTATCCGTTTGTTCATCCCGTTCTCCGCTCCCGTCGTCACTCAAGCCGCGCGCTCGCGCGCACGGCCCCCTGAAAACCCCGAAAACTACCACCAATTATTGCCCACTCCAAAAAAAACCCGGAGCTGTCGCGCAAACGGTACAGGCTCTGGCCGCACCCTTGCAAAATGGCCGCAATTTTAACGGGTTATCGGCGCGTGTCTACCGGAAAATACGCGCGCCGGGGTCGCGCTTTCCCCGCGCTGGCGCAGGTTGCGGGGGTTTCGTCGCGTCGCTGTTATCTGCTTGTCAGGTCGGCGTCGGCTCGCACCTGGCCGGGGCGCCGCTCGCGCCCGCGCGGGTGCCGGAAGCTGCATGCCGGTGCAGAGCCGCGTCGGCGCGGCAGCGCACCTTTCATGCGCACCGGCTTCGCCACGAGGGCTCGAATGCTCCTATCATGATCCATTGATGCGGATTGCGCGACGTCGCCTCGCGACGGCCGGCCAGCCGCTGCGCGCCTGCGGTGGGCATATGACTTGCAACAGGCTGCGTTTCCCGGAAGCTCTGGCACGATGAACACCAATCCTTTCGCGATGCGTCCCAACCGGCGCCGGCGTCTGCCGGGCGAGCCGACGCGTCCGGCGCACTGGTTCTCGTTCCTCGGCGCCGGCGCGCTGATCGCGGTCGGCTATATCGACCCCGGCAACTGGGCGACCGCGCTCGGCGCCGGCGCGGGCTACGGCTACCGCCTGCTCGGCATCGTCTTGCTGGCGAGCCTGATGGGGATGCTGATGCAGTGGCTGTCGTCGCGCCTCGGCGTCGTGACCGGGCGCGACCTGGCGCAGCTGTGCCGCGAGCGCAATGGCCGGCGCACCACGCTGTTTCTATGGCTGACGAGCGAAGTCGCGATCATCGCCGTCGACGTCGCCGAGGTGGTCGGCAGCGCGGTCGCGCTGCAACTGCTGCTCGGCGTGTCGCTCACGGTCGGCGTGCTGATGTCGGCGGTCTGCACGTTCGCGCTGCTCGCGCTCCGGCAGAAAGGCGGCCGCAGGCTGGAAGCGGTGATCGCCGCGCTGATCGGCTTCGTCGGGCTGTGCTTCGTCGTGCAGCTCGCGCTCGCGCGGCCCGACTGGCACGCGGCGCTCGCCGGCACCGCGCCGAGCATCGAGCTGATCAGAAGCGCGGGCATGCTGTGGCTCGCGGCGGGCATCGTCGGCGCGACGGTGATGCCGCACAACCTGTATCTGCATTCGGCGCTCGTCAAGCACCACGCGCCCGAGAGCAGCGACGCGCAGATCAAGGCCGCGCTGCACGTCGTCAACATCGACACCTTCGGCTCGCTTGCGTTCGCGTTCGTGATCAACGCCGCGCTGCTGATCGTCGCGGCCGCCGTGTTCTATGCCAGCGGCCATCGCGACGTCACCGATCTGGCCGATGCGCATCGGCTGATCGCGCCGCTCGTCGGCAACCGCTGGGCCGGCATCCTGTTCGCGGCGGCGCTGCTCGCGTGCGGACTCAGCGCGACCGTCACTGGCACGCTGGCCGGTCAGGCGGTGATGGAAGGCTTCCTGCGGCTGCGCTTGCCGCGCTGGAAACGCGCACTGCTCACGCGTGCGCTCGCGATCGGGCCGGCCCTGCTCGCGGTGGGCATGTTCGGCCAGCATGGCTCGAATCAGTTGCTGGTCGCGAGCCAGGTCGTGCTGAGCCTGCAATTGCCGCTCGCGGTCGTGCCGCTGATCCGCTGTGCGTCCGACCCGACGCTGATGCGCGGCTGGCGCGTGCACGGCCTGCCGCTCGTGCTGGCCTGGCTGTCGGCGTGGTTCATCATTGCGCTCAACGGCGCGTTGTTGTGGCAGCTGGCGACCGGGGCATGACGGCGGCCGCGGACGTCGGCGCGCGGTCGTCGTGAACTTCGCATCGCGCTGACGCCGCTTGCAGGGCACGCTCCGCGCATCGGTTAACATAGCGGAACTTTGCCTCCCCGCCCCAAGGTTTCCGATGACTTCGAATCTCCACGATCTTCCCGACAGCCCGTGCATCGGCGTCTGCTCCACGCTCTTCGACGAGGTCTGCAAAGGCTGCGGCCGCACCGCGACCGAAGTGTCGAACTGGGTGTTCCTCAGCGACGAGGAAAAGCGCGCGATCTGGACCCGGATCGAACGGGAAGGCACGGCGATGCGCTTTCAGAACGACAAGGTGTGAGCCGGTCGTCTGCACGCATCGCAGTTCGAGGTTGCTTGCGACCATGAAGAATGCCGGGACGTCCCGGCATTTTTTTGGTTTGTGGTTTCCTCTGTGCGCGTTGGAAGCGCATGCATCCAAACCCGAGAACGCTGCGGAAAACTTCGGCTCCATGACCACCACCAGGGACTTCGTTCAGTGCCTCGCGCAATGGCGCCGAATGGCCCACGTGTTCAATCCGTGGTCCGAGACCGATGAACGCGATCAGCCCGGCATCAACGCGCCACTGATTCGCCAGCAACAGCTCGCCGCCTACCTGCAAGCGCGCCGGACGAGCGTCAAGGTGATTCTGATTGCGGAAGCGCTGAGCTGCCGCGGCGGACGTTTCACGGGCATCGCGATGACCTCCGAGCGGATTCTGCTTGGCAACGATGCGAAGCTCAACGGCTTCGCCAGGAGAACGGAGCGCGGCCCGCTACCGGACTATCTGCCGGGTTCGGCAACCCGCACCAGTTGCCGCGATGCGCTGCCTCGAATGACGGACCGCGCAGACGGTGTCTATGAGAGAACGGCCTCGGTCGTCTGGCAGACGATGCTTTCCAACGGCTTCGATCCAACCGAGTTTGCGCTATGGAATGCATTCCCGTTTCATCCGTTCGCGGACGAAGACACCGAAAGCAACCGCCGCCCAACGAATCCAGAGCTACATGCGACAGTCCAGATTCTGACTGACTTCATCGGCCTGTTCCCTCCAAACGTGCGGTTCGTTGCGCTTGGACGGGAAGCGGAAAGCGCGCTGCTCAGTCACCCGATGCGGCCGCTGCACGAACTCGTGAGGCACCCTACGGCGAGAGCGGCGAAACCTGCAAATAGCGCGGTTCAAGCGAAGAATCGCCCCATGGGTACGCTGGATGAAGTCATTCGACGGCTCGCGCTGAGCCGGCATTAGTCCAGCGCCTGGGGCACCGGCTAGCCACCAAAACAAAAGGCCCACGCCGGCAAACTGCCAGCATGGGCCTCTGGGGGATCGCTGAAAACCAGCGACCCAGCGCTTATTGAACGCCCTGACTCGTCAGGAAGTCCTCATAGTTGCCGCCGAAGTCGTTCAGCGTGCCGTCCGTGCGCACTTCGATGATCCGGTTCGCGAGGCCGCTGACGAACTCACGGTCGTGCGAAACAAAAATCAGCGTGCCTTCGAACTTGTCCAGCGCGATCTGCAGCGACTCGATCGACTCCATGTCCATGTGGTTGGTCGGCTCGTCCATCAGCAGCACGTTGTGGCGGCCGAGCATCAGCTTGCCCCAGATCATGCGGCCTTTCTCGCCGCCCGACAGCACCTTGACCGACTTGCGGATGTCGTCGGCATTGAACAGCAGGCGGCCTAGCGTGCCGCGCACCATCTGCTCGTCGTCGCCTTCCTTGCGGTACTGGTCGATCCAGTCCATCAGCGTGACGTCATCCGGAAACTCTTCGTACGTGTCCTGCGGCATGTAGCCGACGTTCGCGTTTTCCGCCCACTTCACCGTGCCGTGATCGAGTTGCAGATTGCCGAGCAGCGAGCGCAGCAGCGTGGTCTTGCCCGCGCCGTTCTCGCCGATGATCGCGATACGCTCGCCCGGCTGCACGCTGATGCTGAAGTTATTGAAGATCGAGCGCTCGTACTTCTTCGAAATGCTCTCGGCGACCACCGCGATGTTGTGCAGCTTCTTCTCGAACTCGAAGCGGATGAACGGATTCTGCCGCGACGACGGCTTGAATTCCTCGATCTTGATCTTGTCGATCATCTTCAGACGGCTGGTCGCCTGACGGGCCTTCGACTTGTTCGCCGAGAAGCGGCGCACGAAGTCCTGCAGATCGGCCACGCGCTCCTTCGCCTTTGCGTTGGCGGCCTGCTGACGCTCGCGCGCCTGGGTGCTCGCGAGCATGTAGTCGTCGTAGTTGCCCGGATAGACCTTCAGCGTGCCGTAGTCCATGTCGGCCATGTGCGTGCAGACCTGGTTCAGGAAGTGCCGGTCGTGCGAGATGATGATCATCGTCGAGTTGTACTGGTTCAGAATGTCTTCCAGCCAACGGATCGAGTTGATGTCCAGGTTGTTGGTCGGCTCGTCCAGCAGCAGCACGTCCGGCTTCGAGAACAGCGCCTGCGCGAGCAGCACGCGCAGCTTCCAGCCCGGTGCGACGTTGCTCATCGGGCCGTTGTGGTCTTCGATCGCGATGCCGATGCCGAGCAGCAGTTCGCCCGCGCGCGCTTCGGCCGTGTAGCCGTCGTACTCGGCGAACTTCGCTTCGAGTTCGGCCGCGTGCATGTAGTCGTCGTCGGTCGCGTCGGGGTTCGCGTAAATCGCGTCGCGCTCGGTCATCGCGGCCCACATTTCGGTGTGGCCCATCATCACGACGTCGAGCACGCGCACGTCCTCGTACGCGAACTGGTCCTGGCGCAGCTTACCCAGACGCACGTTCGGCTCGAGCATCACGTTGCCCGAGCTCGGCTCCAGATCCGAACCGAGAATCTTCATGAAGGTGGATTTACCGCAGCCGTTCGCACCGATCAGGCCATAGCGGTTCCCTTCCCCGAATTTGACCGAAATGTTCTCGAAGAGGGGCTTCGGCCCGAATTGCATGGTGATATTGGCAGTAGACAGCACGGCGCGTCCCTTTGAATGTGATATCGGCGAAAAACCCAATATTTTAGCAGGTTTAGAGATTTCAACCCGACAGTTCGCCCGCCCCGGCCCGCGTCACCCGTTCGAGCCGTCGCGCGGCGTCTGCAGAATGTCGATGAAGGCCGAAAAATCCGCGTCGGCGAGCCCCATCGCGGCACCGAGTCGCAGCAATTGCTGGACCGTCGACGCGACCGGCATCGGCGTGCCGGTCTCGTAGGCGGTCGCCGCAACCGTATCGACGTCCTTCTGAAACGTGCGCAACGCGCCGATCGGCGCGAGATCGCTTTGCGTCATCCGCGGCACGAAGATCCGCAGCAGCACCGAATCGGCCCAGCCGCCGGCGAGCGCCTCGGGCAGCTTCGCGGCGTCGATGCCGCTGCGCTGCGCGAGGCTCACCGCCTCGGCGATCGCGGCGACGGTCGCGGTGACGATCGCCTGATTGCACAGCTTCGCGGTTTGCCCGGCGCCGACCTCGCCCATGTGCGTGACGCGGGCGGCATAGGCATCGAGCAAGGGGCGCACCGCGGCGAGATCGCTGGCCTCACCGCCTGCCATGATCGCGAGCGTGCCCGCCGTGGCGCCGGCGACGCCGCCCGACACCGGTGCGTCGATCCAGCCGATCGAAGCGCCATCCCGGGAAGCTGCGGTGCCCGCAGCCCCGCCCTGCTCGGCGAAATCCGCCACCCGTCGCGCCAGCGCGCGCGTCGCGGCAGGCGCAATGCTCGAATGATCGACGATCCAGCGCACACGGCGCGGAGTCGAAGGATCGCCATCGAGCAGCCCCGCCGGGCCGAACACGGTCTGTTCGACCGCCGCCGCGTCCGCGACGCACAGCAGCACCGCGTCGCAGCGCGCGGCCAGCTCACGCGGCGCATCGACGACGTGCGCGCCCTCGGCCCGCAACGCCTCGGCCTTCGCTCGCGTGCGGTTCCACACATGCACGGTATGGCCCGCGCGCAGCAGGTGCCGGATCATCGGCGCGCCCATCAGACCGGGGCCGCAAAAACCAATTTCCACGTTCGAACCTCGTTGCGATCAGATTGAATGGGCTATGTTGCGTACACATGATAACGACCATGCGATACCGGGCACGCGACGTGCGGCATCGATGGTCCGGGCGCGACGTTTGATCCGCCGCGCAGGCGATGACGCTCGCGAGCACGCATATGTTCGACGGACTGCGCGAACCGTTGCCTATACTTTTTCCATGCGCGTTTCCGAGCAGCGTTTTATCGACCAGCGGCGCACACCAAGGAGGAATTCATGTCAGAACACGTTTACAAGAAGATCGAACTGACCGGTTCGTCGAAGACATCGATCGACGACGCGATCACCACCGCGATTGCCAAAGCGTCGGAAACGCTGCGCAATCTGCACTGGTTCGAGGTCACGGAAACGCGCGGCCAGATCGAGAACGGCAAGGTCGCGTACTGGCAGGTCACGCTGAAGGTCGGCCTGCGCATCGAGGACTGAGCGGCGACCGCACGACACGCTTGCGCGCTGCCACGCGCAGGCCGCAAACAGAAAAGCTGCATCGAGCCCAGGCTGGATGCAGCTTTTTTCAACAGCGGACCGCCCGCGTTACTTCGGCAGCGACCCGTCGACACCCTCGACGTACCAGTTCAGGCGCTGCAATTCCGCATCGGTCAGGGTCTTGCCTTCCGGCACCTTCACCGTGCCCGACTGATCCTTGATCGGGCCAGTGAACACGTCGCGCTTGCCGCTCGCGAGTTCTTCGCGCCTGGCGGCGACCTGCTTCTGCCCATCGGCCGGAATCGCCGACGTGTTCAGGTTTTCGAGGTTGACGGCCTTCTGCGGAATGCCCCACCACACCGGATCGTTCTTCCACTTGCCGTCGAGCACCTGCTGGATCACCGCGCTGTAGTACACGCCCCAGTGCGCGACCACCGAGCCGAGATGCGCATCAGGACCGAACTTCTTCATGTCCGAATCCCAGCCGAACGCGTGCACGTGCTTCTCCGAAGCTGTGGCGAGCGTCGCGCTCGAATCGGTGTTTTGCAGCAGCACGTCGGCGCCCTGGCCGATCAGCGTTTCGGCGGCCTGTTTTTCCTTGCCCGGATCGAACCAGCTGTTGATCCAGATCACCTTCGTATGCACCTTCGGGTTCACCGAGCGCGCACCCAGCGTGAACGCGTTGATGTTACGCACCACTTCCGGAATCGGCACCGATGCGACGAAGCCGAGCGTGTTGCTCTTCGTCACGTAGCCCGCGGCGACGCCGGCAAGATACGCGCCCTGGTACATGCGTACGTCGTAGGTGCCGAAGTTCGGCGCCTTCTTGTAGCCGGTCGCGTGCAGGAAGATGGTGTCCGGGAAGTCCTTCGCGACCTTCAGCTGGAAGTCCTGGAAGCCGAAGCTCGTGCCGAAGATGATCTTGTTGCCCTTGTTGGCGAGATCGCGGAATACGCGCTCCGAGTCGGCCGATTCCGGCACGTTCTCGACGCGCGTGATCTTGATCTTGTTGCCGAACTTCGCTTCGGCTTCGCGTGAGCCTTGATCGTGCGCGAAGGTCCAGCCGGCATCGCCCGGATTGCCGAGATAGACGAACGCGACGCCCGGCACATCGGCGGCCTGCGCGGTTTGCGCGAGCGGCGCGGCGAGTGCGAGCGACGCCGCACCCCACGCGAAAGCGGTCAGCAGATTTCTTCTCTTCATGTTTTCCCCTGTCGTGATGAGCGAATAGTAGTGAGCGGAATCGATAAAAAAACCCGTTTCGCCGTCAGCCCGCCGAGAAAAACGGCTTGCCGAGCGACGCGGGCGCATTCAGGCGAATCGTGTTCGGATTGCGCGAGATCAGCGCCAGCACGACGATCGTCGCGACGTAGGGCAGCATCGCGAGGAACTGCGTCGGCACCGGCACGCCGATCGCCTGCGCGTAGAACTGCAGCCCCGTCACCGCGCCGAACAGCAGCGAGCCGATCAAGAGACGTCCCGGGCGCCACGTCGCGAACACGACGAGGGCCAGCGCGATCCAGCCGCGGCCCGAGGTCAGGTTCTCCTGCCACAGGTGCAGATTGACGATCGAATAGTAGCCGCCCGCGAGCCCCGCCATGCCGCCGCCGAACGCGACCGCGCCATAGCGCACGCCCACCACCGGAAAGCCGACCGAGTGCGCGACCTGCGGCGATTCGCCGACCGAGCGCAGCACGAGCCCCGCGCGCGTGCGATACAGAAACCAGCCGATCGCCGCGAACATCAGGAACGCGAGGTAATCGAGCGGCGTGAGCGTAAACAGCGCGGGACCGAGCACCGGGATTTTCGACAGGCCGGGGATCGTCCACGTATCGATCGTCGCGCGCACCGCGGCCGACGTGTACGGCTTGCCGACGTACGCGGACAATCCGATGCCGAAGATCGTCAGCGACAGGCCGGTCGCGACCTGGTTGGCGAGCATCGTCAGCGTCAGGAACGCGAACAGCAGCGACATCGCGAGACCGGCGCCAATCGCGGCGAGCACGCCGAGCCACGGGCTGCCGGTGATCGACGTGACCGCGTAGCCGCTGACCGCGCCCATCAGCATCATCCCTTCCACGCCGAGATTGAGCACGCCCGATTTTTCGGCGACGAGTTCGCCGGCGCCCGCGAACATCAGCGGGATCGACGCGGTGATCGCGCTCGACGTGAGCGCGCTGGCTTGCTGGATATCCATATCGAGTTCTGAAAGCGGTTTAGCGAGCTGATTGGCAAGCTCAATGACCCACTGCCACGGTCGAGCGGCGCCGCACGCGGTAGTTCACGAACAGGTCGGCGCCGAGCAGGCAGAACAGCAGCAACCCCTGAAATACGCCCGACAGCGCCTGCGGCAATTGCATCGAGGTCTGCACCGCTTCGCCGCCGAGATACAGCAGCGCCATCAGCAGACTGGCGAGCACGATGCCGAGCGGATGCAAGCGGCCGACGAACACGACGATGATCGCGGTGAAGCCGTAGCCCGGCGACCACGTCGCCTGCAACTGGCCGATCGGACCGGCGATCTCGCCCATGCCGGCGAGGCCCGCGAGGCCGCCGCTAATCAGCAGCGAGGTCCAGATCGTCTTCTTGTCGGAGAAGCCGGCGTAGCGAGCGGCGAGCGGCGCGAGTCCGCCGACGTTCATCCGGTAGCCCGCGAAGCTCTTGCGCATAAACAGCCAGACGAGTGGAATCGCGATCAGCGTGAGGAACACGGACGCGTTCAGGCGCGTGCCGCGCAGAAATTTCCAGTGCCAGTCGCCGTACAGCGTCGGAAACAGCGCGTCGCCGCTGAACATCTCCGACAGCGGGAAGTTCATGCCCTGCGGATCGCGCCACGGGCCGCTCACCAGGTAGATCAGCAGTTGGGTCGCGACGTACGTGAGCATCAGGCTCACGAGAATCTCGTTGGTATTGAAACGGCTCTTCAGGAACGCGGGAATCGCAGCCCACGCCATGCCGCCGAGGATGCCCGCGAGCATCATCGTCGGCAGGATCCACCAGCCGCTCGCCTGATCGAAATAGATCGCGACGCCGCTTGCCGCGATGCCGCCGAGCAGCATCTGCCCTTCGGCGCCGATGTTCCACACGTTCGCGCGGTAACCGATCGCGAGCCCAAGGCCGATCAGGCACAACGGCGACGCCTTAAGCAGCAGTTCCGACCAGCCGTTGATGCTCGACAGCGGCTCGATGAAGAACGCGTGCATCGCCTGCAACGGGTCGCGGCCGACGAGGCCGAAAATAAGAAAGCCGATCGCGAGCGTCAGCACTGCGGCGATCAGCGGCACGGCGAGCTGCATCGTGCGCGAGGGCGTGGTGCGGGCTTCGAGTCGATAAGGAAGCATCATGGGTGGCGTGGGTTTGTTCGGGTTCTGTTCTTCAGGGTCCGCATTCGAGTGCGTGCTTAGCGTTTTGGCGTGGCCGGCGGGCAACGCCTCGCCTCACGCATGCGCCGGTTGGTCTGCTGCAGGCGCCGCGCCCTCGCGGTCGCCGAATAGCCCCGCCATCCAGCGGCCGATTTCCTCGGCGTTGGTCGCACCGGTCGCGCGCACCGGCGAGAGCCGCCCGCCCGCGAGCACCGCGATGCGATCGCAGATATCGAACAGCTCTTCCAGCTCCTCCGAGATCACCAGAATCGCGACGCCGCGCGCCGACAGATCGAGCAGTTGCTGACGGATGAATGCGGACGCGCCGACATCGACGCCCCATGTCGGCTGCGCGACCACGAGCACCTTCGGCGCCTGCAAAATCTCGCGGCCCATGATGTATTTCTGCAGATTGCCGCCCGACAGACTTTGCGCGAGCGCGTCGGGGCCGCCGCAGCGCACGTCGAACGCGTCGATGCAGCGCTTCGCGAACGCGCGCATCGCGCCCGCCCTGATCCAGCCCGACTTGACCATGTTCTGCCGATGTGCGGTCAGCAACGCGTTGTCGGCCAGGCTCATCGCCGGCACCGCGCCGCGGCCGAGCCGCTCCTCGGGCACGAAGCCAAAGCCGAGCGCGCGCCGGCGGCCCGCGCCGAGGCGCGCGGCCGGCCTGCCGCAGATCTTGATCGCGTCGGCCGGCAGGCTGCGTTTTTCAGCGCGCTTTTCTCCCGACAACGCCGCGAGCAGTTCCGCCTGGCCGTTGCCCGACACACCGGCAATGCCGAAGATCTCGCCCGCATGCACGCTGAACGACACGTCGCGCAACGACGTGCCGAACGGATCGTCGCTCGCGACCGACAACTGCCTGACGTCGAGCAGCACCGCGCCCGGCTTGTGCTCGCGCCGCGTGTAGTCGGGCAGCGAGTGGCCGACCATCAACTGCGCGAGCGACGCATGCGTCTCGTTCTTCGGCGTCACATTGCCGGTCACGCGGCCGCCTCGCATCACGGTCGCGGTGTCGCACAACTCCTGGATCTCGTCGAGCTTGTGGCTGATGTAGAGAATGCTGCAGCCTTCGGCCGCGAGCCGACGCAGCGTCGTGAACAGCTTGCGGACCGCCTGCGGCGTCAGCACCGAGGTCGGTTCGTCCATGATCAGCAGACGCGGATTCTGCAGCAGGCAGCGCACGATTTCGACGCGCTGGCGCTCGCCGACGGTGAGGCTGTGCACGTGCCGTTGCGGATCGATGTCGAGCCCGTAGTCGGCCGACACCTCGCGAATGCGTTTCGCAAGGGACTTCAGATCGAACGGTTCGTCGAGCGCGAGCGCGATGTTTTCGCCGACCGTCAGCGTTTCGAACAGCGAGAAGTGCTGGAACACCATGCCGACGCCGAGCTTGCGCGCGGCCGCCGGGCTCGCGATGTCGACCGTCTCGCCTTCCCAGCGGATCTCGCCGGCATCGGGCCGCACCGCGCCGTAGATGATCTTCATCAGCGTGCTCTTGCCCGCGCCGTTCTCGCCGAGCACCGCGTGGATCTCGCCGGGCGCGACGACGAGCGTGACGTCGTCGTTGGCGCGCACGGCCGGGTACTGCTTGGTGATGCCCGTCAGCGCGAGCCGGGGCACCGCCTGGCCGGTGAGTCGTGCGCCGTCGCTAAGTGGAGTGTCGCTCATGAGATTCCGTAGTGCGTTTGAGACGCCGCTTGCTGCCTGAATATCGCCGGGTCGGCGTCGATGACGTCCACCGTGCCGACGGGCGATCCGTCACCACAACCGAATGACGATACCTAATTCGACCCACTCAGTCGAGTTGACAAAATTCCCGCAAACCCGCGCCGCTACAAGCTCTGCGGGTATGTCACCCTTGACGTCGTTTTTCGTCCATATTAAAACGCATATACCCCTACGTCCGCTCGATCAGCCAGCACATATATTTCGGAGAATCCATGAGCCAGCAACGCGAGGCGATCGACACGTACCTGCTGCGCGTGTTGCACACGCTACTGATGGAGCGCAGCGTCACGCGCGCCGCCGTCAAACTGAATCAGTCCCAACCCGCGATCAGCGCGGCGCTGCGCCGTCTGCGCGACATCACCGGCGACCCGCTGCTGGTGCGCGGCAAGTCCGGCATGGTGCCGACCGAATACGGTTTGCGCCTGCTCGAACCGGTGCAGAACGCGCTGCGCGAAATCGAGCGCATCAAGTTCCAGCAGCACAACTTCGATCCGGCCACATCCATCCGCTGCTACCGGATCGGCTGTCCCGACTACCTGAACGTGCTGTTCGTGCCGACAGTCGTCGAACGTTTTCGCCAGGCCGCGCCGAACGCGACGCTCGAATTCCATTCGCTCGGCCCCGCGTTCGACTACGAACTCGCGCTCGAGGACGGCAAGCTCGACATCGTGGTCGGCAACTGGCCGGAGCCGCCCGAGCAATTGCATCTGTCGAACCTGTTCGTCGATCAGATCGTCTGCCTGATGAGCAACTCGCATCCGTTCGCCAAACGTGGCGGGCTCACGCTCGACCAGTACCTGAACGCACCGCATCTCGCGCCGACGCCGTACTCGGTCGGCCAGCGCGGCGCGATCGACGTGCATCTCGCGCGCGAGCGGTTGAAGCGCCATGTGGTCGTCACGCTGCCCTACTTCAATCTCGCGCCGTACGTGCTGATCAAATCCGATCTGATCTTCACGACGACGCGCCTCTTTGCCGACTACTACGCGAAGTTCCTGCCGCTGACCGTGGTGCCCGCGCCGCTCGACTTCCCGCCGATGCAGTACTACCAGCTGTGGCACGAGCGCGTGCACTACTCCGACGAAGTGCGCTGGCTGCGCAGTCTGGTTGGCGAGGCGACCCGGACGTTGATCGACAAGCCCTGAGCCCGCACGCGGCGCCGCTCAGATATCAACGACTCGCGGCATCCGCGCATCAGAGCGTGAGTGCCGCCCCTTCCGCACAAGCTCAAGCTGCCGTCTCGTAAAGCTGCCGCGCGAGCGCGTTATGCCGCTCGATCACCGGCCCGAGTTCGAGCGTCGCCAAGCGCCCTTCTTTCACCACCACCTTGCCGTCGATCACGCTATAGCTGACCTGCGACGGCGCGCAGAATACCAGAGCCGCCACCGGATCGTGCAGTGCGCCGGCAAACTGCGGCGCACGCAAATCGAACGCGACGAAATCCGCGGCCATGCCAGGCGCGAGCGCGCCGATGTCGTCGCGATTGAGCACCCGGGCGCCGCCCAGGGTCGCGATTTCGAGCGCCTCGCGCGCGGTCATCGCATCGGGTCCGAAACCGACGCGCTGCAGCAGCAGCGCCTGGCGCACTTCGGCGATCATCTGCGCAGCGTCGTTCGACGCCGAGCCGTCGACACCGAGCCCAACCGGCACGCCCGCGAGCCGCATGCGCTTGACCGGCGCGATGCCCGACGCGAGCCGCATGTTCGAGCACGGACAGTGCGCGACGCCGGTGCCGGTGTGGGCGAACAGCGCGATGCCCGAGTCGTCGAGTTGCACGCAGTGCGCATGCCATACGTCGCGGCCGACCCAGCCGAGATCGTGCGCATACTCAGCCGGCGTCATGCCGAACTTCTCGCGGCTGTACTCGACGTCGTTGACGTTCTCCGCCAGATGCGTGTGCAGCGACACGCCGTACTGGCGCGCGAGCAGCGCCGATTCGCGCATCAGGTCGCGGCTCACGGAAAACGGCGAGCACGGCGCCACGACGACGCGCAGCATCGCGTAGCGGCCGTCGTCGTGATACGTCTCGATCAGGCGCTGCGTGTCCTTCAGGATGTCCGCTTCGCGCTCGACCACCGAATCGGGCGGCAAGCCGCCGTCTTTCCGTCCCACGCTCATGCTGCCGCGCGCCGCATGAAAGCGCATGCCGATGCGGCGCGCCGCGGCGATGCTGTCGTCCAGACGGCTGCCGTTCGGATAGATATACAGATGGTCGCTCGACGTCGTGCAGCCCGACAGCAGCAGCTCGGCCATCGCGGTCAGCGTCGATACTTCGATCATGTCGGGCGTGAGGTTCGCCCACACCTTGTACAGATTCGTCAGCCAGCCGAACAGCTCGGCGTTCTGCGCGGCGGGAATCGCGCGCGTGAGGCTCTGGTACATGTGGTGATGCGTATTGACGAGGCCAGGTATCACCAGGTGGCCGCGCAGGTCGAGTACCTGATCGGCCGTTTGCGGCAGTTGCGCGGTCGGCCCGACCGCGACGATCCGGTTGTCCTCGATAAATAGACCGGCGTCGCGCAATTCGCGCCGCTCGCCATCCATCGTGACGAGCACGTCCGCGTGCTTCACGAGCATCGTTTTGCCGGGTTGTTTCAGTGGTTCATTCATCGTCATTCGTCTGTCCGCCTGATCGCCTGCATGCAAAGCCGTTCGAACGCGATGCGGCGGCACGCCACCGTGCCGCCGCGTTCGGTTGAACGCCGTTGGCCCGGTTACCCAGCGCGAATCGCCGTCTTCGGGGTTTGCCGTGCCAAAGGCCTGCCTTTGCACGGGTGTGTCGCACAGCGCTTACCTTCGGTAGCCAAAATCCCGCTGACAACTCGCGCGGTTGCGATACCCAACTTCACACCGCCAATATAGTGGTGCATTTTTGGCGCCGGTACGATCGGCCGATGAGCCGGCGCGGCTTTCGACTGGCTGTCCATCATGCGCGAACTATTATCTTTCCTATCGCTCGCGCGCTGAACGGGGCATCCTTTTTACAATGGCTGCCACGGCGCTCGCTTCAATTCGCCGACGGGTATGTAGCCACTGACGTGGAGCCTCGATCCGCCGCAAACGTAATGGATCGGGCCGCCGCCGACACCTCGCATTCACACAAGGACAATTGCGAATGGGCAAGCTCACTACCCATGTGCTCGACACCGCGAACGGCCGTCCCGGCGCAGGCATCAAGGTCGAACTCTTCGCGCTCGCCGGAGACACGCGCCGCGCGCTCAAAACCACTGTCACCAATCACGACGGCCGCTGCGACGAGCCGCTGCTCGAGGGCGACGCGCTCGTCGCTGGCGAGTACGAACTCGTGTTCGGCGCGGGCGACTACTTCGCGTCGCTCGGCACCAGCTTGCCGGAGCCGCGCTTCGTCGATCGCGTCGTGCTGCGCTTCGGCGTCGCCGATGCCAGCGCGCACTATCACGTGCCGCTGCTGGTGTCGCCGTTTTCGTACAGCACGTATCGCGGCAGCTAGCCCTGCCGGATGCAAGCCGCGTCCGCTTCGGCACGAACAGACACAAATACGCACAAGCGCCCCGCGATACCCATAACAAGCCGCGCTGCGTCTTCTATCCGCAGTCGGCGCGATGACCGGCGACGTCGAACGTCATCGCGCGCACAACGAATCAGAAGTGGAGGAGTTTCATGGAAGGCTTTATCACCGACTGGTTGAACCTCGCGATTCGCTGGTTCCACGTCATCGCCGCCATCGCATGGATCGGCGAATCGTTCTATTTCGTCGCGCTCGACAACAGCCTGAAACCGCCGACCGATCCGAACCAGCGCCGTCGCGGCGTGTTCGGCGAGCTGTGGCACGTGCACGGCGGCGGCTTCTACAACATGCAGAAGTACACGGTCGCGCCGCCGGAAATGCCCGAAGACCTGCACTGGTCGAAATGGCCGTCGTACACGACGTGGCTGTCGGGCTTCGGCCTCTTTACCGTGCTGTATCTGTTCTCGCCGAGCACTTACCTGATCGACAAGAACGTGCTCGACATGGGACCGGTGGTTGCGGTCTCCTCGGCGATCGGTTTCCTCGCGGCCGGCTGGATCGTCTATGACTCGCTGTGCCGCATTCTCGGCACGCGCGACAAACTGCTCGGCGTCTGTGTCGGCGTATATGTGCTGATCGCGGCGTATCTCGCCTGTCATATCTTCGCGGGCCGCGCGGCGTATCTGATCATGGGCGCAATGCTCGCGACGATCATGTCGGCCAACGTGTTCTTCGTGATCATTCCGGGCCAGCGCAAGATGGTCGACGCGATGCTCAAGGGCGACACGCCGAACCCGATCTATGGCAAGCGCGGCAAGCAGCGCTCGGTGCACAACACCTACTTCACGCTGCCGGTCGTGTTCGCGATGCTGTCGAACCACTACGCGATGACCTATACGCATCCATACAACTGGGCGGTGCTCGTCGTCATCATGCTGGCCGGCGCGCTGATCCGTCAGTTCTTCGTAATGCGCCATCGCGGCCAGGTGTTGTGGTATCTGCCGCTCGTCGGCGTCGCGCTGATGTGCACGGCGCTCGTGTGGACCATGCCGCGTCCGGTGGTGCCGCAGGCGCAGGCCGCCAACGCGCCGACGCTGAAGGTCGCCGACATCGCGCCGGTGCTGCAGCAGCGCTGCGTGGCTTGCCACTCCTCGCATCCGACGATGATGGGCAGCGCACCCGCCGGCGTGCTGATGGATACCCCCGACGAAATCTCGCAGAACGCGCAGCGCATTTACCAGCAGGCGGTCACGTTGAAAGCGATGCCGCTCGGCAACGTCACGCACATGACCGACGACGAGCGGATGAAGATCGCCGCGTGGTTCGAAGGCGGCGCGGCGAAGTAAAGACGTCTGACCGGATCACGGATCCGGTTCCGAGGTAGAGGCTGGTGTGTGTACGGGCTTGTCGCGAGAGCGGCAAGCCCGTTGTCGTTTGGGAGGATGGTGGGTGCAATCAGTGGCATCGATGCATTAAATTTGTCGCCCTTGGGCTACAAAATAGGCCATAGATATGTAAAACGTAGCCCTAAAGGCACAAAAACAAACAACCTTATTGTGGCTCTTGGGCTACAATAAATCGCAAATACGCTGAATTTGACGCCCTGAGGCCACAAATGACCAACCTCGCCGATGTCTCGGACATGCTGAAAGCCGTACGCCGCGACAGCAAGCTATCGCAGGAAGAGCTTGCGCGCCGCGCGGGCGTGGCCCGCACGACCGTCGCGCGGATGGAGACGCTCGCCAAAAACGATATGAGCGTGTCCGTGCTGGTGCGCCTGCTCGAAGCCGCCGGTTACGACCTCAAGTTCGTCGCGCATGGACATGGCCGCACGCTCGAAGACATCCTCGCTGAACAGCGCAGCCCGGACGCGCAGCCATGAAGCTCGACGTTCAGGTACTAGGCAAGAACGTTGCCACGCTGTTTCGCGAGCGCGACGACTATGTCCTCAAATACAACCGCGACGCGAGCGCGGCCGACTTCGTCAGTCTGACGATGCCGGTGCGCGAAGAGGCCTGGCGCTGGCCGCGCGACCTACATCCGTTTTTCCGCCAGAACCTGCCCGAGGGCTACCTGCTGAATCTGATCCGCGAGCAATTCGGGCCCTTGCTCGACGGAACCGATCTGTCGCTGCTCGCCGTGGTGGGCTCGATGGGGATCGGCCGGGTCACCGTCACGCCAGAAGGCGTGGCGCCGGGCACCGAACTGGAGGCGCTCGACGTCCAGCACATTCTGCACGGCGACAACACCGCCGAACATTTCGCGCAACTGGTGCGTGAATACGCGCGAGCGGCCATTTCAGGTGTCGTGCCGAAGTTCATCGCGCCGGAAGCGCAGCCTGCCGCATCGACACCGTTGCAGCTCGGAAAGCCGACGATTCGAACGAGCCGTCACATCGTCAAAGGTTCGGACGACAACACGCCATTTCTCGGTTTCAACGAGTTCCATTCGATGCGGGTGCTGGAGCGGCTGGGGGTGGCGCCCGTTGCGCGCACGCAGATGTCGGACGATGGCCGGGCGCTCGTCGTCGAGCGCTTCGATGTCGACGCACAAGGACTGCCGGCGTACGGCGTCGAAGACCTGTGCGGCCTGCTCGGTTTGCCGCCGCACGAAAAATACAATTCGACCAGCGAGAAAATGCTCAACGCGGCAAGAGCGTATCTGCTCGATCGCGACACCACGCGAACGCAGCTCCAGCAGCTCGGCTGGCATCTGCTGACCAACTACGTCGTGCGCAATGCGGACTGCCACACCAAGAACGTCGCGCTGTTCTATACGTCGGTCGACGATGTCGCGTTCACGCCCGTCTACGATGTCGTGACGACCCAGGCTTATCCGCGCTTCGCCGCCAATCCGCCGGGCCTCGCCATCGACGGCCGCAAGACCTGGGCAGCCGGTAAAACGCTGGAACGCTTTTTCAACACGCGCATGGGCATCGCTCCGCGGCAATATGCGCAAATGGTCGAGGCGCTGTGCGACTCGGCTGTCGACGTCGGTCACGAGTTGATCGAGGCAGCGCGCAACGAACCGCAGTGGCGCACGGTCGCCAAGCAGATGCTGCATGCGTGGGACGACGGCATGACATCGCTGCGTTCGCCAAAGAAGAGCCTGCAATTCAGGGGTCTCAAGCCGGCCATCGAAGCAGCGGGATTTTCGGCGCCGGAGCCGCCCGAGCGGTCAAGAGAAGTCATCGGGCATTCGCCGCTGCTCGGCAGGCGCAAGTGATCGTGATCCATGCAAGAAAGCCCGCGACGTAACGCACGTCGCGGGCTTTTCTTTTCAACCGCAACGCTACCGGCTACACGGCAGCTGCATTGCCATCAAACCGCCACCGCGCTCAACGCATCTTCCGTGAGCCAGAGCGACTCCGCCAGATCCTGCTCGTTCAGATTCAGCCCCTCGCCGCCACGATCGACGACGATAAAGTCGCTCACCTCGCCCAACGCGATCAGCGGATGGTGCCATACGCCCTTCGCGTAGTTGACGCCCTGCCAACCACTCGTGACGAACGCGCGAATCTTCGCCGCGTCCAGTTCGCCCGCGGGTGCGACGACGACCAGATACGGCTTGTCGTTCAGCGGCACGAATGCCTGGCTGCCGAGCGGATGACGCTCGAGCATCTTCACTTCGAACGGCAGCGCGCGCGGCTGGCCACGAAACAGATTGACGAGCGTGCGGCCGTGCTCGTCGGTCACGTCGACTTTCGCGAGGTCGTGATAGCGGATCGTCGTGCCGCGGTTAATCGGAATCTGCTTCGCGCCTTCGAGTTCGATCACGTCGCCGAATGCGGCGAACGCCTCTTTCGTCAGCGGTTCGATGGCGAGCGTTTTCATTCGAGCGTACCCCACAGACGCAGACGCGACACACCGCCGTCCGGATAGATGTTGAAGCGCACATGCGTGACGGGTCCGAGCGCCGCGATCTCGCTTTCGAAGAAATGCTGCTTGTCCATCTGCAGTTTCTGCTCGCCGAGCAGCACCGGCCAGAACATCGCCTGCGTGACGAGCGAACTGTCGGTGCCTCCCTTCACGTACGCGGCCTGGATCGAGCAGCGATCCGGATAGTTGCCCTTGAAGTGGGCGGTGTCGACTTCGATCTTGCGGATCACACCCGGCTGCGCGAGCGCGATGATCGCCCAGTCGTTGCCCGGCTCGCGACGACGACGCGTTTCCCAGCCATCCCCCATATTCGCGCCGCGGCCCGGCATCAGCAGCGTCGAGGCCGCGCCGAAGTGCTGGTTGTTCGCGCCGACCAGATACGCGCCGTTTTCCATCGCGGCGAGATCGAACTGCTCGGTGCGGCTCGCGCCCGCCCAGTCCACCTGCGGCTGACCGTACACACGCAGACGCGCGATGCCGCCGTCCGGATAGATGTTCACGCGCAGATGCGTGTACGCGTTCGCGTCGGCGACTTCGAGGTAGTGGTGGCTATTGCCCTGCAACGTGGTGGACGGCACGATCTCGGTCCATTGCGTCGACTGTTTCGGCTCGCCATCGACGACACGCGCCGCTTCCACCGACGCCGCCGGCGGGAAGTTGCCGGTGAAGTGGCTGGTGTCGAGGTCGAGTCCCTTGATCACACCGGGCCGCGCGAGCTTGACGACACACCAGTCGTAGCCGGTCGTGCGCTTGCGGCGCGTTTCCCAGCCGTCCATCCACTTGCCGTTGTCGTCGTACTTGCCCGGAATGAAGACGGCCGGTTCCGGATTCAGCATGCGGTCCTTCGGCGCGAAGAATTCGTCGCTAGCCTCGAGCGCCTGCGCGCCCAGACGCGGGTCCGCCAGGTTCACGTAACGGCGCGTGAATTCCGGTGCGTTGGGGTCGAGAATCGGAAGTGCCATCTTTGTCGTCCTTGATATCGATTGGTGCGGGAAAAACGTTGCGGCTCGTTGCGTGACGCGGTGCGCGTCACACGCCGATCAGGTCGTCGAGCCGCAAACGTGCAATGCGATAGATCTGATCGAGGCTCGCGCGCATCTCGTCGGCGCGGCTATTGTTCATGCGCGATTCGAAGTTCGCGATGATGCCGTGGCGGTCGTAGCCGCGCACCGCGAGAATGAACGGAAAGCCGAACTTCTCGCGATACGCGTGATTGAGCGCATGCAGCTTGTCGAACTCTTCCTGCGTGCATTGCGCGAGCCCGGCGCCGCTTTGCTCGCGGGTCGATTCGGCGGTCAGCTCGCCGCGCACCGCGGCCTTGCCGGCCAGCTCCGGGTGCGCGTTGATCAGCGCGAGCTGCCTGTCCTCGCCCGAGGTTTCGACGATCTGCGACATGCTGCGATGCAGCTCGTCGATGCTCGCGAACGGCCGCTGCCGCGCCGCAATCTCCGCGACCCACGGCGAGTGCTCGAAGATGCCCGACAGCGTCGCAACGAACGCGTCGGTCGAGAGGCTGTTGAGTTGGTCCAGGGTGTATTGCATCGCCTTCATGCCGCAGCCTCGCGGTTGTCCTGTTGATAAGGATGAGTCTCGTGCCAGTGCCGCGCAATATCGACGCGCCGCGATACCCATACGCGATCGTGCTGTTCGATGTGATCGAGAAAGCGCTGCAGCGCGCGGAAACGCCCCGGCCGTCCGAGCAGCCGGCAGTGCATGCCGATCGACAGCATCTTCGGCACTTCGTCGCCCTCTTCGTACAGCACGTCGAACGCGTCGCGCAGGTAGGTGAAGAAGTGGTCCGCGGTGTTGAAGCCTTGCGGCGTCGCGAAGCGCATGTCGTTGGTGTCGAGCGTGTACGGCACGATCAGTTGCGGGACGCTCTTGCCGCCCGCCACCTCGACGTCCATCCAGAACGGCAGGTCGTCGCCGTAGTAATCGGAGTCGTACAGGAAGCCGCCGTATTCGGCGACCAGCCGATGGGTGTTCGGACTGTCGCGGCCGGTGTACCAGCCGAGCGGCCGCACGCCGGTCACGCGCTCGATCGCCTCCATGCCGAGGCGCATGTGCTCCGCTTCCTTCTCCGGCGACATGTCCTGATAGTGAATCCAGCGATAGCCGTGGCACGCGATCTCATGCCCGAGTTCGACGAACGCCCGCGCGACTTCCGGATTCCGCTCGATCGCCATGCCGACGCCGAACACCGTCAGCGCGAGGTCACGTCTTTCGAATTCACGCAGGATGCGCCACACGCCCGCGCGCGAGCCGTATTCGTAGATCGACTCCATGCTCATGTGCCGCGCCGGATACGCCGCCGCGCCAACGATCTCCGACAGGAACTGCTCGGAACCGGGGTCGCCGTGCAGCACGCAGTTTTCGCCGCCCTCTTCGTAGTTGAGGACGAATTGCACCGCGATGCGCGCTCGCCCCGGCCAGTTCGCGTGCACCGGGTGGCGGCCGTAGCCGATCAGATCGCGTGGGTAGTTCGGGTCGAGTGGCATGGTTTGACGGATGGGTAGTGACGGCACCAGGAATTTGCGTGAAGCTCGCGCATGAAGCTCGGGCTCGAAACCCCTCGGCAACGACGCCGGAACTGACCTTTGCAAGCGCTCGTTCGGAGGCTTCAGCGGCGGCCGAAGCCGCCGCACCGAGTTGACCCAGTGTAGCGAAAACGCCCCGGTGAGCCCATACGGCCGGGCAGATAGTGCGTGTTACAGCAAGTGTATGTGCGCGTCCGCCTGGGTCTCCGCCGAGTCGGCGTTTACCCGCAGCGGGCCGGGGCTGAACGAGGCGAGCGCGCCGTCGTAGCGCTTCGTGAGCGGGTGTGCATAGTCGCCGCGCTTGGCCGTCGCGAGACGCAGCGCCACCAGTGCCTCGGTCCATTTGACGGCCGCCGTCACGCCTTCGATCACCGGCGCGCCGAGCGCGTCCTCGATCTCCGCGCATAGCTCGGCCATGCCCGCGCAACCGAGCACGATCGCGTCCGACCCATCCTCGTCGAGCGCGCGCCGGCATTCGTCGAGGATGATGCGACGCGCCGCCGAGCCGGGCTTGTCGAGATCGAGCACGGCGACGTCGGTCGCACGCACGTTGCGGCAGAAGCGCTTCATGCCGTAGCGCTCGGCCAGATGCCAGGCCATGCCGCAGGTGCGAGCGAGCGTCGTCACGACCGAAAAGCCCGGCGCGAGCACGCTCGCCGCGTGCATCGCCGCCTCGGCGATGCCGATCACCGGCCCGCGCGCCAACTCGCGGGCCGCGTAGAGACCCGGGTCGCCGAAGCACGCGATCACGTAGCCGTCGCAGCCTTCCCGCTCGCCCGCCGCGACTTCGGCGAGGAGACCCGGTGTGGCGAGCGCTTCGTCGTAATAGCCTTCGATCGACGGCGGGCCCATCGTCGGATTGACGGCGATCACTTCGGTGCCGGGCGCGGCGATCTCGCGCGCGCAGCGCCCCATCGCCTCGGTCATGCGGCGCGTCGTGTTCGGATTGATCAGTTTGATACGCATGGCGACTCCTGTTCGACTCATATTGCAGCGGCGAAAACGTGGCGCTCCATGAAGCTCAGCGCGCGAGCATCCGGTAAAACAGCGCGCCGAGTCCCGCGCCGATGAACCATGAGAAATTCGCGAGGCCGTCGAGGCCCGGCACCATCACGCAGATCACCGCGATCACCGCGGCCGGCAGCAACGCGGCCACCGCACGATAGTTGACGCCGTTGCGATACCAGTACGAGCCGTTCGGCGCGACCGTGTACAGATCGTCGAGCACGATCTTCTGACGCTTGATCAGATAGAAATCGACGATCAGGACGCCGTACAAAGGTCCGATGAAGCTGCCGAGCACGTCGAGCGTGTAGTGAATCACGGCCGGATTGTTGAACAGGTTCCACGGCGTGATGAACACCGACGCGACCGCCGCGAGCATGCCGCCCGCACGCCAGCTGATGAGGCGCGGCGCGACGTTCGAGAAGTCGAAGGCCGGCGACACGAAGTTCGCGACGATGTTGATGCCGATCGTCGCGATCGTGAAGGTCAGCGCGCCGAGAATCACGGCCATCGGATAGTCGATGCGGCCCACCGTTTCGACCGGGTCCGTGATCAGCTCGCCGAACACCGGCAGCGTGGCCGCGGTCGTGATCACCGTCACCAGCGAGAACGCGAGGAAGTTGACCGGCAGGCCCCAGAAGTTGCCGCGCTTGACGCTGCGAAAGCTCTTGCTGTAGCGCGAGAAGTCGCCGAAATTCAGCATCGGTCCGGAGAAGTACGACACCACCAGTGAGATCGCCGTGATCATCACCGGCACCACTTCCATGCCGTGATATTTGACGCCGCCGAGGTTGATGCCGATGTTGCGCCAGCCCGCGCGATACACCATGTAGCCGGCGAGAATGAACATCACGACGTAGACGGCCGGCCCGGCGAAGTCGATGAACTTCTTGATGGTCTCCATGCCATGCCAGAACACCAGCGCCTGCAGTACCCACAGCAGCATGAAGCCGGCCCAGCCGAGCGTCGACAGACCGAGCAGGCCATGCCGATGCACGTCGGCATACGGCAGCAGTTGCGGCACGAACTTCAGCACGACGATCACGAGCGCGCTCGACGCGAGATAGGTCTGGATGCCATACCACGCGACCGCGATCAGGCCGCGGATCACCGCGGGAACATTCGCGCCGAGCACGCCGAAGGTCGCGCGGCAAGCGACCGGATACGGCACGCCGTTCAGCTGGCTCGGCTTTGCGATCAGGTTGCACAGCACGTTCACGAGCGTGATGCCGACGAGCAACGCGACCAGCACCTGCCAGCTCGTCAGGCCGAGCGCGAAGAGACTCCCCGCGAAGACATAGCCACCCACGCTGTGCACGTCCGACATCCAGAACGCGAAGATGTTGTACGCGGTCCAGTTCTGCGCGCGCAGCGGCGCGAGGTCCGCGTTGTAGAGCCGCTCGCTGTAGCCGGCCGGCATCGACGGTTCGGTCTGGGCCGTGCCGTCCGGGTAGTTGGAGATGGGGTGACTGCCTGGCGCTGCACTGAACTGAGCCATGATTCCTCCTTTGGATAGGGACCGTCGAAAGCGCATCGACGGACATTGCATCGGCCATGCCAGTTGCTCGCTTCTTGCCCTGCGTGGGTCGCAGAAGTCGGCGTCGTGGTCCCGGACCGTGCCGCGCGTGTCTCCGTACTGACGTACTTGTGGTTGTCGCATCGCCGGCCGCCGCGGATTTCCGGCGATGCGTCGCTACCCTAAGGTCCGTCGTCTCGCGACGGACGTGCGTGTTCAGGCCGGCGGCGCTCACGCGAGGCCGCCGTGCCGTGCATCTATCGGTTCAGTTCAATTCAGTGCGACGCGCACCACCAACGGGCGCTCGCCTGCTACTTGCCTCAGCCTGGGGGTGGAGTCGGCTTCGGCTCTTTACGTGGATGTTTCTTTCGGCGCGAGCGCACCGAATACTTCCTGCAGATCCGCAGCACCGCGCGCGGGGCGCTCCAGCATCTTCAACTCGACGCTTTGCAGGTGGCGCGACATCAGCGCGGCCGCCTGCTTCGCATCGCCGGCGTCGAGCGCGGCGAGAATCGCTTCGTGGTCCTCGAACGAGCACGGGCTGCGTCCGAGCGATTCGTACAGCGCGGAAATCAGCGTGGAACGCGCGACCAGCCCGTTCAGGCAATCGCACAGCACCGAGTTGCCGGTCAGGTTCGCGAGCTCCGTATGAAACTCGCCCGACAAACGGATCCATGCCGGAAAATCGCGCGTTTCGAATGCCTTGCGTTCCCGGCCGATCATGCCGCCGATGTTCTTCAGACGCCGCATGCCGTGTCCGCTACAGATCTTTTCGACGACGGCCAGCTCGATGATGCGGCGCATTTCGAACACCTCGTGCACCTCCTGCAACGACGGACTCGCGACGAACGCGCCACGGTTCGGCTCGAGATCGACGAGCCGCTCACCCGCCAGCTGCGACAGCGCCTGACGGATCGGGCCGCGCTTTACGCCGAATACTTCGCATAGCTGAGCTTCGGTGAGCTTCGCGCCGGGTGCCAGCCGATGCTCGAGGATCGCCGCGCGGATGCGCTCGGCGATTGCTTCGGGCTTCGAACTGTTCGCGACTGATTCGGTGTCGGACATGATTGGCGTCTCGGTATGTTGGTCATCATAGGATGGACACAAATATTGTCAACAATTTTTGCGTCGATTTTCGACAGTTCTTGTGCTGCGTTGCGTCAGGAAAGGCCTGCAAGTCAAGCTGCGCGGCTGTCTGGCGGAAATATTACCCGTTTTCACGGCGCGAAGCCGACTGTTGGCGGCTGGGATTTTGTCAACAAAAATTGAAAACATTGACGACGGGTTTGAGTGGTGGTGAGCTGCATAAGCAGACAGTTAGTTGCGTTAATAACGCGAAAAAAAGCGCCGATCCGCCCGCCTCTGCCCCACCCACGCGGGCTTCAGCCAAGGCTCGGATAGCCCGATGCCGTCAGCCTGAAGCCATGCGCATTCGCGACCAGATGCGCATTAGCGCCAACCGGCAGCGTCACCATGTTGTGGACATGCCCGAACTGCAGCCCCGTCACGACTGGAATGCCGATCAGCGAGCGCACTTGCTCGACCATCGCCTGCAGGTCGTAGCCATTGTCGTAGTCGTAGGGCTTGCCGCCCGTGAAGTCGCCGAGCACGAGCGCCTGCTGCTGCGCGAGGATGCCGGCCAGATGCAGCTGATAGATCATCCGCTCGATGCGGAACGGCTGCTCGTTGACGTCTTCGACGAACAGGATGCCGCCCTGCACCGGCGGCATGTACGGCGTGCCGACCAGCGACGCCACCACCGCCAGATTGCCGCCCCACAGCGTGCCCGTCACATCGACGTTCTGCGCTTGCGGCGTGTTGCTCGCGATCGTGAGGGTCGGCTGCGTCAATGCCGACCAGAAATGCCGCATCGTGAATTCGCTGAGCTCCTCGGCGCCGAAATCGCTCATCAGCATCGGGCCGCCAAAGGTCTTCAAGCCGGCGCGCGCGAGCAGCGCCAGTTGGATCGCGGTGAAGTCGCTGTGACCGACGAGCGCGATCGGCTGATCGGTGAGCCGCCGCTGCAGGCCTTCGTAGTCGAGACCGTGCAGAATCCGCACCGCGCCGTAGCCGCCGCGCACCGCCAGCACGACATCGGGCAACTCGCGCGATGGATCGGCGAGCCGGTTCAGATCGGCCGCGCGCTCGCCGTCGGTGCCGGCGAAGCGCTGGTAGCGGCGCTTCGCGGCCGCCTCGCCGTCGACACGATGCCCCTGCGCCCGCAGCCGATGTAACGCGCGATGCAACACCTCCGGATCATGCGGATAGCCGGATGGCGCAATCAATTCGATGGTGCGATGAGCGGTCATGGCGAGACCCGTTGGGCGTTGTTGTTTTAGAGCGGCGTGGTTGGGAGCGGTTCGTTGCTTGGGGGTGTTGCGGGGTCAGTGGCGGTGCCAACGGACCCTTCAGCCACTTCACCACGAGCCGCCGCGCGCGCTGCGCGGCTCGCGCGACGCCGCTCGGCAAAAAACGACTTGAGCGCGGCACCGCATTCGGCTTCGAGGACACCGCCGCTGACCGTCGTGTGATGGTTCAGCTGGGGATTCGCGAACGCATCGACCACGCTGCCGCACGCGCCGGTTTTCGGATCGCGCGCACCGAACACGACACGCGCGATGCGCGCGTGCATGATCGCGCCGGCGCACATCAGGCAAGGCTCGAGCGTCACATAGAGCTCGCAACCCGGCAGACGATAGTTTTCGAGCGACTGCGCGGCGGCGCGCAGCGCAACCATTTCGGCGTGCGCGGACGGATCGTGCGCGCCGATCGGATGATTGAAGCCCGTGGCGATGACTTCGTCACCGCGCACCAGCACCGCGCCGACCGGTACTTCGCCGGCCGCGCGCGCTTCTTCGGCGGCGGCCTGAGCGAGCGCCATGAAGCGCAAGTCGCGTTCGGAGACGATGGGAGCTTCGGAATTTCCGGGAGGGATGGCAGGACCGGCCACAGGCCGATCAGCCGCCGGCGCGGACACTGCGCCGATGCTAGCGTCAACGGATTTCTCGCCGTCCTCGGTTTGCGCCGAAGAGCCGATCGAGGCGGGACACGCGAGCGGCTCGTTCACTGTGAACCTGCTCCCGCCACATCGACATTGCCCACGCGTTCCGACAGACGTTCGGCGATGCGGCGGCAATATTCGCGCGGCAGGACCATCGGGCCGCCGCGCAGCGATTCGAGCGCCATATCGAGCGCGAGCATGCGGGCCTGGAGACGGCAACGGGTCGCCTGATCGCTCACGGCATTCAGCTCCGTTTGCAGGTCGCGCAACGCGCGAAGCTGCTCGACGGCGGGCGGCACGAAGCCCGCGTTTTTCAGAATCCGGTTGGCGACGCGCACCTCTTCCGGCACCAACGCATCATCATCGAGGGCCAGCGGCGCGCCCGCGCCCGGCAAGTCGTCGAACTCTCCGCGCGCGGCGGCGGCGGCAATACGCTGTTCGACAAGCGCATCAAGCAATTTCATCTGCAATCCACTACGTTGCGGCCCGAGCATTCTATCAGGGAGTGCACGCGCGTTCAGTGCTCCCCGGACGGCATAAAAGCGCCGATTTGCCGGCTATTCGGCGTTTGACGGTGCTTCAGCGTCGACTTAGAGTAGGTCATCGAGCCGTACGACGCGCGCAGCGCTTGACTGGCGCGGCAAGCCATGATTTTTCCTCTCGTCGAAGCCGATGCCGCGATGTCGTTCAAACCGATCAGCCGTCCCACCTCAGCTTCGCCCCACCAACGGCCAGCGCGCGAGAACGATATGTTTGGATCGTCCCAGCAGGCTGTGCATCAGCGCAAACTCGCGCACGTTCCAGCATGCCGGCTCGGCCGGACGGCGCTCGATCCACGGCATCCCGTACGCCAGCGTCACGTGCGGCGTAAAACGTGCATCGGGCTCGATGCCGTCGTCCCGCAAGCTCGCTTCGAGCGCATCGTGAAGCGCCTGCAGTCCGCGCACACCGTGCTCGCCGACGAGCACCGCCGGCCCGAGCCGCGGCTTTTTCGCGAAGCTGGCGATCGCGTCGAATTCGACCGTAAACGGCGCCATGCTGACCGCGGCGGCCGCCCGTTTCGCCGCCGCGACCACATCCGCCGGCAAGCCGCCCGCGAAATTGCCGAGATGCCTCAGCGTCACGTGCAAACGGTTCGCCGCGAGCGCTTTGCCGCGCACGCCGCTGCGCCCGCGTACCTCCGCGCAAAGCTGTTGCGCGAACTTCGCCATGCCGGCCGCGGTATTGGCATCGGGATAAACCGCGAAAAAGAGCCCGTCGGTGGGCGGGGGCGGCGCCTCTAGCCCGGGCAACCACAGTTGTTCAGGCATCGCGCCTCGTTCCCTAGCTGAATTTTTATGCCGATTCGCATACCGCCGCACAAGCGGCCCATTGCAGCCATGTTACTGTATATTCATACAGTATGACAGGCCCATGCGCAATCACAGCGCGCCACTGGCCGGCCGGCTTGCCGATGCGCTTGTACCAAAAGCTCGATGAAGGACTGAGCGGCCGACGACAACGAATGCTCGGCGCGTCGGATCAGATTCACGTCGCGCGTAACGAGCGGCGCTTCGAGCCGGCGCGCGATCAAATCGCGTTGCGAAAACGACGCCAGCGGAATTCCCGGAAAAATCGCGAGGCCAAGACCGCCCACCTGGGGTTACCGCCGAATCGTGTCGTCGAGATGGGGGCGCGGCTCGATCTGGTCTGACATGCCCGCGTCAATCGCGGCGCCGTTCAAAACCTGCGAATCCAGCGGCCCAAAACAAAAAAACCCGCGAAAACGCGGGCTTTGATGTGTTGTGTTGCCAGGTCGTGCCGGTACGGTCGGGACGGCTGATCACTCCCACTCGATTGTCGCAGGCGGCTTGCCGGAGATGTCATAGACAACCCGGTTGATCCCGCGCACTTCGTTGATGATCCGGTTCGACACATGCCCGAGCAGTTCATGCGGCAGATGCGCCCAATGCGCGGTCATGAAGTCGAGCGTTTGCACCGCGCGCAGCGCGACGACGTACTCGTAGGTGCGGCCATCGCCCATCACGCCGACGCTCTTCACCGGCAGGAACACCGCGAACGCCTGGCTCGTCAGCTCGTACCACGACTTGCCGGTTTCCTTGTCGATCGTGTTGCGCAGCGTCTCGATGAAAATCGCGTCCGCGCGGCGCAGCAGGTCCGCGAAATCGCGCTTCACTTCGCCGAGAATCCGCACGCCCAGACCCGGGCCCGGGAACGGATGGCGATACACCATCGAGTGCGGCAGACCGAGCTTCACGCCAAGCTCGCGCACTTCGTCCTTGAACAGCTCACGCAGCGGCTCGAGCAGCTTCAGGTTCAGCGTCTCCGGCAGACCACCGACGTTATGGTGGCTCTTGATGGTTTGCGCGGCCTTCTTGCCCTTGCCCGCCGATTCGATCACGTCCGGATAGATCGTGCCTTGCGCCAGCCATTTGGCGTCGGTCAGTTTGCCGGCTTCGGCCTGAAATACTTCGACGAACTCCGCGCCGATGATCTTGCGCTTCGCTTCCGGATCGGTCACGCCCGCGAGCTTGCCGAGGAATGCTTGGCTCGCGTCGACGTGAATCACCTTCACGCCGAGGTGATCGGCGAACAGCGCCATCACCTGCTCGGCTTCGTTCAGGCGCAAGAGGCCATGATCGACGAACACGCAGGTCAGCTGATCGCCGATCGCGCGATGCAGCAGCGCCGCCGCCACCGACGAATCCACGCCGCCCGACAAGCCCAGAATGACGTGCTCGTTACCGACCTGCTCGCGAATCTTCGCGACGGCTTCGTCGATGTAGTGGCCCATTTCCCAATCGGCCTTCGCGCCGCAGATCTGCAGCACGAAGCGCTCGAGCATCGCGCGGCCCTGCACCGTGTGCGTGACTTCCGGATGCCATTGCAGGCCGTAGAAGCGGCGCTGTTCGTCGGCCATCGCGGCGATCGGGCACGATTCCGTCGATGCCATCAGCGCGAAGCCCGGCGGCATTTCCAGCACCTTGTCGCCATGGCTCATCCACACCTTGAGCATGCCGTGGCCTTCGGCCGTGGTGAAGTCGCTGATGCCTTCGAGCAGGCTCGTATGGTTGCGCGCGCGCACTTCGGCGTAGCCGAATTCGCGCAGATGGCCGATGTCGACCTTGCCGCCGAGCTGCTGCGCCATCGCCTGCATGCCGTAGCAGATGCCGAGCACCGGCACGCCGAGTTCGAATACGGCTTGCGGCACGCGCGGCGTGTCTTCCTCGGTGACCGAGCTCGGGCCGCCAGACAGAATCACGCCCTTCGGCGCGAAGTCGCGGATGAACGACGCGTCGACGTCGTACGGATGGATTTCCGAATACACGTTGGCTTCGCGAACGCGACGTGCAATCAGTTGGGTGACTTGCGAACCGAAGTCGAGAATCAGGATCTTGTCATGCATGGCAGCGGACGGAATCAGAAGTGAGCGGATACGGAATGCCGCGCACGAGGCGCGGCGACGAATTCAAAGCGGTCCACGCGGCGACGGTCTCGGCGCGGCGCTGACAGCAAACATTGCGATGAAGCACGAAGGCCCGACCAATGGCGGAACTTGCCGCCTGCGATGCGCGCGAACGAAACCGGGTAGCTTCGGCAAACGGCCTGGCGCGCGGCGCTTCAGCCATGAAACGGCGGGCGCGGTGCGCCGGGCACGTCGTTGCTGGTGTCGCGCGCGGCGCGTTCGGATTCGCTCAGGCCAGGCTCGCTTGCAGCCGGACCAAGCGGCGCGGCAGTGGCAACGGGAGCCGCGCCAGCCGGATTGACGGGTCGCGTGACCGGCACGACGGGCTCTGGCACCGGCTCCGCCTGATAGATCGGAAAGCCCGCTGAGGCACGTGGCTCGCGCTTCTGTACGGCATCCTTTTCGGCTTCTTTCGCGGCACGCTGATCAGCCCGGCTGTCGGCCTTGCTCGACGAGGACTTGACCACGCCCCCCTTCTCGCGCCGCCGCACCACACCCGACAGTCGCACGCCGCCAAGGCCGATCACCACCAGCGCGACACCGGCCAGCACCGCCACCATCTGCCCGAAGCCAGTCAGCGACGGCGTATGCAGCCCCAGCAGCCAGACCAGCATCAGCACGCCGATCAGCCAGTGCACATGACCGACCACCTTCGCGACCGTCGAAGTCAGCGCCCCGTCGAACGACGCATGCAGCGCGAGCCATGCGAGCCCGATCAGCGCGACGCCGAACGCCTGGCCGACCAGCATCGGCTCCGTTGGCACCAGTTGCAGCGCGTCGTACAGCGAGGTCCACGGCGTCAGCACGAACAGCAGGCCGAACGCCAGCAGCACCAACGCATCGAGGATCAGTACAACGCGCAGCAGTGGCTTCATCGGCGTTTAGTCCACGTGGTAGTTGGGCGCTTCCTTGGTGATTTGCACGTCATGCACATGCGACTCGCGCAGGCCCGCGCCGGTGATTTGCACGAACTCGGCCTTCTCGTTCATTTCGGCGATGGTGCGGCAACCGCAGTAGCCCATGCTCGCCCGCACTCCGCCGATCAGCTGGAACAGGATCGCGTTGACCGAACCCTTGTACGCGACGCGGCCTTCGATGCCTTCCGGCACCAGCTTGTCGATGTTCGCTGAGTTGTCCTGGAAGTAGCGGTCCGCGGCGCCGTCCTTCATCGCGCCGACCGAGCCCATGCCGCGGTACGACTTGTACTGGCGGCCCTGGAACAGGAACACTTCGCCTGGCGACTCTTCGGTGCCGGCGAACATGCTGCCCATCATGACCGCGCTCGCGCCCGCCGCGAGCGCCTTGCTGACGTCGCCCGAGAAGCGCACGCCGCCGTCGGCGATGACCGGCACGCCGGTGCCGTTCAGCGCTTCGGACACGTTGGAGATCGCGGTGACCTGCGGCACGCCGACGCCGGCGACGATTCGCGTCGTGCAGATCGAGCCCGGGCCGATACCGACCTTGACGCCGTCCGCGCCGTATTCGACGAGCGCCTTGGCAGCCGCGGCGGTCGCGATGTTGCCGCCGATCACCTCGACGTGCGGGAAGTTCTGCTTGACCCACTTGACGCGCTCGAGCACGCCCTTGCTGTGGCCATGCGCGGTATCGACGACGATCACGTCGACACCGGCCTGCACGAGCAGTTCGACGCGCTCTTCGTTGTCCGCGCCGACGCCGACCGCCGCGCCCGCGCGCAGCTTGCCGTGCTCGTCCTTGCACGCGTCCGGATGTTCGGTCTGCTTGGTGATGTCCTTGACGGTCATCAGGCCGCGCAGCTCGAACGAGTCGTTGACGACCAGCACGCGCTCGAGGCGGTGGCTGTGCATCAGCGCCTTCGCTTCGGCGAGCGGCGTGCCTTCCTTGACGGTGACGAGGCGTTCGCGCGGCGTCATGATGTTGCGCACCGGCTCGTCCAGACGCTCTTCGAAGCGCAGGTCGCGGTTTGTCACGATACCGACGAGCTGCGCACCCTCGACGACCGGAAAGCCCGAAATGCCATGCTGGCGCGACAGCGCGATCACGTCGCGCACTTTCATTTGCGGCGGCACGGTGATCGGGTCGCGCACGACGCCCGATTCGAAACGCTTGACCTTGGCGACTTCACGCGCCTGCTCGGCCGGCGTGAGGTTCTTGTGGATGATGCCGACGCCGCCCATTTGCGCCATGGCGATTGCCAGACGTGCTTCGGTGACCGTGTCCATCGCGGCGGACACGAGCGGCATGTTCAGGGAGATGTTGCGGGTCAGCCGGGTCTTGAGGCTGGTGTCGCGCGGCAGAACATCGGAGAAGGCCGGGACGAGGAGCACGTCATCGAACGTGAGTGCTGTTTGGATCAGACGCATGGCAAATCCTATAGGCGCAAAAGCGAATTATACGCGATACCACCCCGGTTTTCACTGCGCGAACAGCAGCTTAGCGAATTTCAGACGATTTTTTACCGCTCCCGCACGCGCCGATTTCGCTTCGCTTTTCGCGTCGGGTTCGATCGGGTTTCGTTTGCGCGTTCGCAGGCAAACGCTGGAGCCTTGGCCGGCGGCCATCGGCGATCGAGCGACGCGAATGCAGGATCGAACAAGACGCCCCGTCCGCGAACCCGCTATTCTGCCGCCCATTCCAGTTTATCCAGCAGGGGCAGTCGATGCAGCGCGGTGTCATATATGGTGTCATGGCCGGAGCCTTGTGGGGCATGGTGTTTCTGGTGCCGCGGGTGCTGCCCGACTTCTCCCCTCTGCTGCTCGTCGCCGGCCGCTATTCGATGTACGGCGTCGTGTCGCTCGCCGCGGCCCTGCCGATCGCGCGCTCGCTCGCCAAACGGCTGAGCCGCGAGGACCTGATCGCGCTCGTCAAGCTCGCGCTGGCCGGCAACATCGTCTATTACCTGCTGCTGACGGCCGCCGTGCACCTGATCGGGATCGCGCCGGCCTCGCTGATCGTCGGCGTGCTGCCGGTCACGGTCACGTTGATGGGCCGGCGCGATCACGGCGCCGTGCCGCTCGCGCGCCTCGCATGGCCGCTCGCGACCGTGATGGCGGGCATCGTGTGCATCAATATCGACGTGTTTACGGTGGCCGGTGCGGCGCCGGTGAGCATCGCGACGCGCTTGCTCGGCGTCGCCTGCGCGGTGGGTGCGCTCCTTTGCTGGAGCTGGTTCGCGGTTGAAAACGCCCGCTACCTGCAGCGTCAAACGCATTTCAGCGGCAACGAGTGGTCGGTGCTGTGGGGCGTCGTGACGGGCGCGCTCGGCGGCGCGTTGTGGCTGGTGGTCGCGGTGCTGCCGGCCGGCGGCCCGCAGGGCCAGCTTGCCGATGCCCGCTGGCACACGTTCTGGCTGCTCAACCTGGTGCTCGCGATCGGCGCGTCGTGGCTCGGCAACGGGCTCTGGAATGCCGCGGCAAAACGGCTGCCGCTGACGCTGTCCGGCCAGATGATCGTGTTCGAGACGCTATTCGCGCTGCTCTACGCGTTCATTTACGACGAGCGCCTGCCGCGCCCGCTCGAACTCGCGGCGATCCTGCTGCTGGTGGCGGGGGTCTGGTGGTCGGTGCGCCGACATTCGGACGACGATTCGTCGGGTACGGCGCGCATCGAGGGCATGGACGAGAAGGCGCAAACGGCGGCGCCTTGAGTGATGTGACGTGATGATGTGACACGGGCAGCGGGTGAAAAAATTCACCGCCCCGCCGACGCGCGCCGCCTAGCGCGAATCCTTGTTCAACCAGCGCCGCCCCTCGATCGACCCAGCCTTGCGTGTCTTTTCGACGCGCCGTTGGCGCGACACCTTCGGATCGACCAATAAAGGCCGGTAAATCTCGACGCGATCATGGTCGGCCAGCACCGTATCGAGCGGCTTGAGCTTGCCGAACACGCCGACCTTCTGCGTGTTCAGATCGATCGACGGAAAACGCCGCAGAATCCCGCTTGCGTCGATCGCCTGCTCCAGCGTCGCGCCCGCGGGCAACTCGACCGCAATCAACGCCTGCTCGCCGGCGAGCGCATAGCAGACCACAACCGTTAGCCGCGCGCTCATGCCTGACCATAGCGCTGATTGGCGCGCTTCACGAAAGATTCGACGAAGGTATTGGCGATGTGATTGAACACCGGCCCGATGATCTTCTCGAGCAGGATGCTGGTGAACTCGTAGTGCAGCGCGAATTCGATCTTGCACGCATCCGCGCGCAGCGGCGTGAAGCGCCAGAAACCGGTGAACTTGCGAAACGGACCGTCGGCGAATTCCATGTCGATGCGCGTGGGGCGCTCCATCGAGTTGCGCGTGGCGAAATGCTGCTTGATGCCCTTGAAGTTGATATCGATTCGCGCCTCCATGCTGGTGTCGTCCCGGTGACGAATTTCGATGCCGCCGCACCATGGCAGGAAGTTGGGGTAATCGTCGACGTCGGTGACGAGGTCGAACATCTGTTCCGCCGAATGGCGAATCAACACGGTTTTCTGGACATCTGCCATAAATTGAACAGCGCGTGGCAAGGGTGGATGAGCGCGGCGGGCTTTCCTTGTCCCGCTTTGCTAAAATCGTAATTTTAAACGAGTTGGGCACTTTCCATTCATGAGCATCATCGACAACAGAAAAGCCTTCTACGACTATTCGGTCGAGGAACGCTATGAGGCCGGCCTCGTGCTCGAAGGATGGGAGGTCAAGGCGTTGCGCGCAGGGCGCGGCCAGATCAAGGAAGGCTACGTGGTGATCCGCAACGGCGAGTTGTTTCTGATCGGCACGCACATCAGCCCGCTGCCCGAAGCGTCGACGCACATCCATCCCGATCCGGTGCGCACGCGCAAGCTGCTGCTGCATAGCGAGGAAATCAGCAAGCTGATCGGCAAGGTCGAGCAGCGCGGCTACACGCTCGTGCCGCTGAACTTTCACTACAAGAACGGTCGCGTCAAATGCGAGATCGGTCTCGCGAAGGGCAAGAAGATGCACGACAAGCGCGAGACCGAGAAGAAGCGCGACTGGGAGCGCGAGAAGGCGCGTTTGATGCGCTCGCCGACGTAAGCGCGATTCGTTTGCGGCTCACGCAGAAAAATTGGCCCGCACATCGATGTGCGGGCCAATTGCTTTTTGTCACGCGCTCATTGCGCGCCGATTGCTCAATTCGTCAGCGCAGGTCGCTTCGCGGCGGCTCCGCTGCCGCCCTGCCCTTGTTCACGATCGTCAGCGCAGACGCGATCATCGAACTCATGTTCGACATGTCGCCCGGCACGATCAGTGTCGTGCCCTGCTTCGCGAGGTTCGAAAACGCGTTCACGTACTGTTCGGCCACCTTCAGATTGACCGCGTCCATGCCGCCGTTCAGTTGGATCGCCGCGGCGATCTTCTGGATCGCCTGCGCGTTCGCCTCGGCCACCGCCAGAATCGCCGCGGCCTGGCCCTGCGCCTGGTTGATCGCCGCCTGCCGCTCGCCTTCGGACCTCTGGATCGCCGCCTCGCGGCCGCCCGACGCGATATTGATCTGCTCCTGCTTGCGCCCTTCCGAGGCCGCGATCAGCGCGCGCTTCTCGCGCTCGGCAGTGATCTGCGCCTGCATCGCGTGAAGGATTTCCTTCGGCGGCGTCAAATCCTTGATCTCGTAGCGCAGCACTTTTACGCCCCAGTTCGAGGCCGCCTCGTCGAGCGCGGACACGATGCTGTGATTGATGAAATCGCGCTCCTCGAAAGTCCGGTCGAGCTCCAGCTTGCCGATGACCGAGCGCAGCGTGGTCTGCGACAACTGCGTGATCGCGAACACGAAGTTGCTCGATCCGTACGATGCCTTCATCGGATCGGTGACCTGGAAATACAGCACACCGTCGACCTGCAGTTGCGTGTTGTCGCGCGTGATACAGACCTGACTCGGCACTTCGAGCGGAATTTCCTTCAGCACGTGCTTGTACGCGACCCGATCGACGAACGGAAACGCGAAGCTCAGACCCGGCGTCAGCGTCGCGTGATAGCGACCGAGGCGCTCGAGCACCCACGCATGCTGCTGCGGCACGATCTTGATGGTCTGCGACGCGAGTACGATCACGACGATCAGCAGCACTGCCCCGACGATGGTTGAATCCATATCGCTACCCTCCGCTTCTGCTTCGAATTGTTGTGCGCAGGTTGGTCGGGCCTGCGTGTTCAGATTAGGCTCTGGTGCTTCACTTTGTGAAGGGACATCGATGAGCGCGTGTGGCGAACACCGCACCCAACACTCGGGTTCAGATCGTCAGGTCGCGCTCGCGCGCGCCTTCGGCTGCCGGCTCGCGACGACGACCAGACAACTACCGCGCAACTCCCTGATCTCGTAGACCTGTGCGTCTTCAGGCTCGCCCGCGGCCAGCTCGACGTCCCATGCGGCGCCACGATAGGTCGCGCGTGCTTTGCGGCCCCGCCAGGCCGGCACGTTCAACGTCTGCCCGATGTCCAGATTGACATCGGGATTGCGCGACGCCTGCTCGCGCCTGCGACGGGCAAAGCGCGAGCGTCTGAGCGCCACGACCGCCGCAAGCGCGACCAGCGCCGCCACCACGAACTGCAGATCGGGCCCGGCGCCGGCAATGCGCGCAAGCGCGGCCGCGACGAAGCCGAACGCGATCATCAACAGATAGAAGGTGCCGCTCATCAGCTCCAGCACGACAAGCACACCCGCCCCGATCCACCAGAACAGTCCACCAGGCGCCACGTCGACCTCCACAAAGCAAAACACCCCGGATCTACCGGGGTGTTTATAGCACGAAGCGGACGTGCGTTTAACGCGTGCTTAATGCCGCCTGCGAAGCGGCATTCGATACCTCGCGAGTTACGCCTTTGCCTTTGCCAGCTGCTGCCACGTATCGATGATCGTGTCGGGGTTCAGCGAGATCGACTTGATGCCTTCGTCCGTCAGCCACTGCGCGAAGTCCGGGTGATCCGAAGGACCCTGACCGCAGATACCGACGTACTTGTCCAGACGCAGACAGGTTTCGATTGCGCGCTTCAACATGAACTTGACCGCCGGATCGCGCTCGTCGAAATCGACGGCGAGCAGTTCCATGCCCGAGTCGCGGTCGAGGCCGAGCGTGAGTTGCGTCAGGTCGTTCGAGCCGATCGAGAAACCGTCGAAGTACTGCAGGAACTCTTCGGCGAGGATCGCGTTCGACGGCACTTCGCACATCATGATCAGGCGCAGGCCCTTCTCGCCGCGCTTCAGGCCGAACTTTGCGAGCAGCCCGACAACGCGCTCCGCCTGCTTCAGCGTACGCACGAACGGCACCATGATCTCGACGTTGTCGAGGCCCATCTCTTCACGCACCTTCTTCAGCGCGACGCATTCCATCTGGAACGCCTCGGCGAAGTCTTCGGCGATATAGCGCGATGCGCCGCGGAAGCCCAGCATCGGGTTTTCCTCGTCCGGCTCGTAGCGCGAACCGCCGATCAGCTTCTTGTACTCGTTCGACTTGAAGTCCGACATACGCACGATGACGGGCTTCGGATAGAACGCCGCCGCGATCGTCGCGATGCCTTCGGTCAGCTTGTCGACGTAGAACGCGCGCGGCGACGCGTGACCGCGAGCGACGCTTTCGACCGCCTTCTTCAGGTCCTGATCGACGTTCGGGTACTCGAGGATCGCCTTCGGGTGCACGCCGATGTTGTTGTTGATGATGAACTCGAGACGCGCGAGACCCACGCCTGCGTTCGGCAGTTGCGAGAAGTCGAACGCGAGCTGCGGATTGCCGACGTTCATCATGATCTTCACCGGAATCGGCGGCAGTTCACCGCGCTGCACTTCGGTGACTTCCGTTTCGAGCAGGCCGTCGTAGATCTTGCCTTCGTCGCCTTCCGCGCACGACACGGTGACGAGCGCGCCGTCCTTCAGCACGTCGGTCGCGTCGCCGCAGCCGACCACCGCCGGCACGCCCAGCTCACGCGCGATGATCGCCGCGTGGCAGGTGCGCCCGCCCCGGTTCGTGACGATCGCCGACGCACGCTTCATGACCGGCTCCCAGTTCGGGTCGGTCATGTCGGCGACGAGCACGTCGCCCGGCTGCACGCGGTCCATCTCCGACGGATCGTGGATCACGCGCACCGGACCCGCGCCGATCTTCTGACCGATCGCACGGCCCGTTGCCAGCACGTTCGACTGGCCCTTCAGCTTGAAGCGCTGCTCGGCCTTGCCGCCGCCCTGGCTCTTCACCGTTTCCGGACGCGCCTGCAGGATGAAGATCTTGCCGTCGCGGCCGTCCTTGCCCCACTCGATGTCCATCGGACGCTGGTAGTGCTTTTCGATGATGACCGCGTACTTCGCGAGTTCGATCACGTCTTCGTCGGTGATCGAGAAACGGTTGCGCTGCTCGTGCGCGACGTCGACGGTCTTCACGCGGCCCGGCTCGCCCGGCTTCGTGAACTCCATCTTGATCAGCTTCGAGCCGATCGAGCGGCGGATGATCGGGTACTTGCCCTGCGCGAGCGTGGTCTTGAAGACGTAGAACTCGTCCGGATTCACCGCGCCCTGCACGACGGTCTCGCCGAGGCCATAGCTCGACGTGATGAAGACGGCGTCCTTGAAGCCCGATTCGGTATCCAGCGTGAACATCACGCCGGCGGCGCCGACGTCCGAGCGCACCATGCGCTGCACGCCCGCCGACAACGCGACCTCAGCATGCGTAAAGCCCTTGTGGACGCGATAGGAGATAGCGCGGTCGTTGTACAGCGACGCGAACACGTGCTTCATGCGATCGAGCACGTCGTCGATGCCGACCACGTTCAGATAGCTTTCCTGCTGACCGGCGAACGATGCGTCGGGCAGGTCTTCCGCGGTCGCGGACGAACGCACGGCAAACGACAGCTCTTCCGGCGAGCTCTTTTGCAGCGTGTCGAACCCCGCGCGAATGTCAGCCTCGAGCTGCGGCTGCAGCGGCGCGTCGACGATCCATTGACGGATCTCCTTGCCCGCTTCGGCGAGCGCCTTCACGTCGTCGACGTCGAGCGTCTCGAGACGTTTGGCGATGCGTTCGGTCAGGTTGTTGTGCTGCAGGAAGTCACGGAACGCGAGCGCGGTGGTCGCGAAACCGGTCGGCACGCGCACACCGGCTTCCGCGAGCTGGCTGATCATCTCGCCCAGCGACGCGTTCTTGCCGCCGACGATTTCCACGTCGGTCATCCGCAACTGCTCGAACGGAACTACATACGCCTTGTCCTTTGCGCCGGTAACTGCGTTAGTCATACAAGCCCCTAAGTGTGAAAGAAATTCACGACTGTGCAAGTGGGCTTGAACACGGGCAGCCCATTGGAAGCTCGACCCGTGTCTTGCACAACCTGTTAGATAAGCAATCGCCGTTAAGGCAGAGATGCGTTGCATGGAGACGCCGGCCCCCGGCGTGACCGAGACGGCGGCGGCGAAGAACGCCAATCAACGCACTTACCGCACGATCTCTTACGTTCAACGCATATCTACGCCAGATGACGTGAGGTTGAACGACCGTTCGCGGCAATTTAGCGACCAATCGCCTGCAATTGCTTATCCAACAGGTTGCCGCTATTCTACCGTGCCGACTCCCCAAATGTGGCAGTCGGTCGAGAATTGCGTCTCGAATCGCGCCCCGGCCCAGCCAGCCGGCTTTTGCGAGGCCGGCCGCGCGCCGCTGCGCGGTTTGATCCAAGCGCGTTCCAGCGCCGCGCTTTGCTGGCTCATTTGCCTTTCACGTTCACAGCCCCACTGATGCCGCCCACCGTATTCATCGTCTCAGACGGTACCGGGATCACTGCCGAAACCTTCGCGCATTCGATCCTCTCCCAGTTCGACCAGAAATTCCGCCTGGTCCGCGTGCCATTCGTCGACTCGACCGAGAAGGCCTACGCAACGCTCGAAAAGATCAACGAAGCGGTCGTGCAGGACGGCCGTCGTCCGATCGTGTTCACCACGCTTGTCGACAGCTCGTCGAATCAGATCGTGAAGGATTCGAACGCACTCGTGCTCGACATGTTCCAGACCTTCGTCGAGCCGCTCGAGCAGGAGCTGGAGCTGAAGTCGAGTCACGCGATGGGCCGCGGCCACCAGAACGCGGACACCGAGGAGTACAAGAACCGGATCGAGGCCATCAATTTCTCGCTCGCGCACGACGACGGTCAATCGAACCGCAATCTCGCGGACGCGGACGTGATCCTCGTCGGCGTGTCGCGCAGCGGCAAGACGCCGACGAGCCTTTATCTGGCGATGCAGTACGGCGTGAAAGCGGCGAACTATCCGCTGATTCCAGAAGATTTCGAACGCGGCAAGCTGCCCACGCCGCTGCTCGAGCATCGGCAGAAGATGTTCGGGTTGTCGATCGATCCGCAGCGCCTGTCGGAGATCCGCAACGAGCGGCGGCCGGGCAGCAAGTACGCGGCGCTGGAAAACTGCCGCTATGAGATCAACGAAGCGGAAGCGATGATGCGGCGCGAGGGGATCAAGTGGCTGTCGTCGACGCACAAGTCGATCGAGGAGATCGCGACGACGATCCTGCAGGAGATCAAGCTGGATCGGCCGTCGTATTGAGCGACCGCCGAGCAGGCGTAGCGTTGCCGGCCAGCGCCCGCGCAACGCCACTGACGTCTACTTTTTACGGCCGCGCTGCTGCCGGCACTGCTCGAACACGCAGACGGCCGCCGCGGCCGCCACGTTCAGCGATTCCATGCCGCCAGGCTGCGGAATCGTCACCCGCAACGACACGGCATCGCGCCACACCTGCGACACGCCCGCCCCTTCGTTGCCGAACACCCACGCAAGCGGCCTGCTCAGGTCGCAGTCATAAATCGCTTCGGCGCCGTGCGAATCGGTGATGACGATCGGGACCGCGAGACGTTCGATCAACGCACTCGCGTCGACATCCTCATGAATCTGCAACAGGAAGTGCGCGCCCATGCCGGAGCGCAGCACCTTCGACGACCACGCGTACGCGGTGCCCGGCGCGCAGAACACGTGCTCGATACCCGCGGCCGCCGCACTGCGCAGAATCGAGCCGACGTTGCCCGGGTCCTGCACACCGTCGAGCACCAGACAGTTTTGCTCGACGCGCTCGGGCAGCGGCGCATCCAGCTTCTCGACGAGCAGCAGAATCCCGACGCCATGCACGACATTCGACAACTGTCCGAATAACGCATCTGGCAGCGTCACGAGCCGATGCTCGTCGATGCGCGAAACGATCGCCTGCGCTTCGTCGTGACGCAGCGCGCCATCGGTGACGACGCAGAGCTCGGGCTGACCGGCGACGTCGAGATACGCGCTCGCGAGATGGAAGCCCTCGAGCAGCGCGTGGCCGCTGCGGCGCTGTTGATGCGTCGAGCCGGCCAGTGCCTTCAGGCGCTTGTAGAGCGGATTGTCCCGCGAGGTGATGGCTTTCACAGGCAGCGAAGGCGGTGAGAAATGGAAATGGGAGCAGCGACGAATCAGTGGCAAATCAGCGGCGCTCGAGCGCGAACCGCGTTCGAGCCGCGCTGATGGGGTCGATCACGCGAGCCCGGCCTCGCCGAATGCATCGTCGTCGAGCAGCAGCGCGTCGGCCACGATGACGGCATCCGCCGATGGCAACGGCACACCTGTGCCGAACCGCAGGTGCGCTTCGCGCACCGGCGCGAACGAGCGCCGATGATGCTCGCACGGCCCATGATCGCGCAGCGCCGCGAGATGCTGCGGCGTGCCGTAGCCGGCATGCGCGTCGAAGCCATACACGGGATACACCTCGTGCAGTTCGAGCAGCATGCGGTCGCGCGCGACCTTCGCGAGAATCGACGCCGCCGAAATGCTCTTCACGAGCGCGTCGCCGCCGATCACCGCCTCGCTACGGATGCTGAGCGTCGGGCAACGGTTGCCGTCGACCTTCACGAGCGTCGGCACGACCGACAGGCCCTCGACCGCGCGCTTCATCGCGAGCATGGTGGCGTGCAGGATGTTGAGCGAATCGATTTCCTCGACCGTCGCCGATGCGATGCAATACGCGAGCGCGCGATCGACGATCTTGTCGTACAGCGCTTCACGCTTGAGTGCGGTGAGCGCCTTCGAATCGTCGAGGCCGCGGATCATCGGTTTGGTGGGATCGAAAATCACCGCCGCCGCGACGACCGGTCCGGCCAGCGGTCCGCGCCCTGCTTCGTCGACGCCGCAGACGATGTCGTCGGCGCTCTCGAAGTTCAGGCCGGCTTGCGCGACCACCCGAACGGCGGCCGCGGTCTTGCGGCGAGGCGCGCGCGGGGGGGTCATGGCCGCCCCGCCCGTTGCTCGACGACGCTCGCCACGACTTCGGCCGCGCGCTGCGCGGTGTTCTGCTTGAGCACGTGGTGCATCTCCGTGAAGATTTCCTTCAGCGTGCGCCGGTTCGCTTCGTCGCGCAACTGTTTCAGCGTCGCCTCGGCGAGCGCCTGCGGCGTCGCGAAGTGCTGCAGGATCTCCGGCACCACGAAACGCCCGGCCAGGATGTTCGGCAGGCCGACGTACGGCAGATAGCCCTGGCGGCGCATGATCTGACCGGTCAGCCAGGGCACCTTGTACGAAATCACCATCGGCTTTTTCAACAGCGCGGCTTCCAGCGTGACGGTGCCGCTCTTCACGAGAATCGCGTCGGCGGCGGTCATCGCGAGTTGCGACTGGCCGTCGATGATGGTCAGCGCGAGGCCCGGGTGCGCATCGACGAGCGGCTGCAGGAGCGCGCGCAACGCGGGCGTCGCCGCCGGCATCACGAAGCGCACGCTGGGCTCCTGGTGCTGCATCATCTCCATCGCCGCGAAGAACGTCGGGCCGATCAGGTCGATCTCGGAGCGCCGGCTGCCCGGCAGCACCGCGATCACCGGCCCGCCTTCCGCCAGACCGAGCGCGCGGCGCGCGCCGAGCGTGTCGGGTTCGAGCGGGATCTGATCGGCCAGCGGATGCCCGACGTACGACGCCGCGACGCCCGCCTTTTCGAGCAGCGCGGTTTCGAACGGGAACACGCACAGCATGTGGTCGACCGCCTTGGCGATCTTCTTGATGCGCCCGCCACGCCACGCCCAGATGGACGGGCAAACGAAGTGCACGGTCGGAATGCCGGCGTCGCGCAGCGCATGCTCGAGCCCGAAGTTGAAGTCGGGCGCGTCGACGCCGACGAACACGGACGGCGGCTCGGCAAGCAGCTGACGCTTGAGCTCGTTGCGGATACCGAGGATTTCGGGGATGTGCCGCAGTGCTTCGACATAGCCGCGCACCGTCAGCTTTTCCATCGGCCAGTGGGCGTCGAAGCCGGTGGCGATCATGCGCGGACCGCCGATGCCGTAGTACTGCGTGGCGGCCGGCAGCCGGCTGGCGAGACCGTCGAGCAGCGACGCGGCGAGCAGGTCGCCGGACGGCTCGCCGGCCACCATCGCGATGCGCGGCGAACTGGGTTGCAACGTCATCGGTTAGCGGATGATGCCGCGCTGCGACGCTTCGACGAACGCGAGCAGCGTCTGCACCGGGGCGTCGCCGTCACCGCCGGCCGAACCGAGTTCCTTCAATTGCACCTTCGCTTCTTCGAGCGACAGGCCGTTCTTGTACAGCACGCGATATGCGGAGCGCAGCACCGAGATCGCGTCAGCCGAGAAACCGCGGCGGCGCAGCCCCTCGACGTTGATGCCGTGCGGCTCGGCCTTGTTGCCCGCGGCGATCACATAGGGCGGCACGTCCTGCACGAGCGCCGACGCCCCGCCGAGCATCGCATGCGCGCCGATGCGCACGAACTGATGCACGCCGGACATGCCGCCGATGATCGCGTGGTCGCCGATCGTCACATGGCCGGCCATTTGCGCGTTGCTCGACAGGATCACGTTGCTGCCCACGTGGCAGTCGTGACCGATGTGCACGTAGGCCATGATCCAGTTGTCGTCGCCGAGCGTGGTGACGCCCGCATCCTGCACCGTGCCGGTGTGGATCGTCGTGAATTCGCGGATCGTGTTGCGGTTGCCGATCACGAGCCTGGTCGGCTCGTCCCGGTACTTCATGTCTTGCGGACGGCCGCCGACCGATGCGTAATGGCCGATGCGGTTGTCTTCGCCAATCGTGGTATAGCCTTCGATCACGCTGTGCGAGCCGACCGTGCTGCGCGCACCGATCGTCACGTGTGCGCCGATCACCGCATAGGGCCCGACTTCGACGGATTCGTCGAGCTGCGCTCCCGCTTCGATGATCGCGGTGGGATGGATCCTGCTCATGCGTCCTCGCTTCTGATTCTGTTGCGTTGTGTGGATGGCCTTGCCGCCGGGGCCGCGCACCTGCCGTGCCACGCTGCGACCTGCCCGGACGCCAGCTTCACGCGTCTTTGTCCGTGTGGCGCACTGCGCACATCAGATCGGCTTCCGCCGCGACGACGCCATCCACTTCGGCGCGCGCCTTGAACTTCCAGATGCCGCGCATGTGACGCTCGAACGTGCAGTTCAGGATCAGCTGATCGCCCGGTTCCACCACGCGCTTGAAGCGCGCGTTGTCGATGCCGACGAACAGGTACAGCGTGTTCGACGGATCGCTCGGCTCTTCCGAGAACGTCAGCAGCGCCGCGGTCTGCGCGAGCGCTTCGAGGATCAGCACGCCTGGCATCACCGGCCGCGTCGGGAAATGTCCCTGGAAATACGGCTCATTGATCGACACGTTCTTCAACGCTTTGATGCTCTTGTGCGGTTCGAGTTCGAGCACCCGGTCGACCAGCAGGAACGGATAACGATGCGGCAGCAGCGTGAGAATCTTATGAATGTCGAGATTGATTTTTTCGGTGCTCATGGTGTTTCTGCTCACGCATTGAATGCGCGATGATGACTGCGGATGCTGGTGCAGGTGGGTTGAAAACGCGCGCGACCGGTGCCTTGATTGACCGGTGGCCGTGCCACCCGGTCACGGCCACCGGCTTTGCTTCATGATGCTCGACCACTATTTTACGCGGTGCCGGTGGGTCGCCGGGATAACTGTCAGATCTTGTTGCCTGCGGGTTGACCTGCGGCGCCGTCAGTGGCACTGCCGGCCTTGTCGGCGGCGGCGCTCTCCAGCGCCTTGATGCGATCGCGAAGCTTGTCGATATTGCGCAGCAGCGCGGCGCTCTTGTTCCAGTCCGCGTGGTTCACGGCCGGGAACGCACTCGTATACATGCCGGGCTTCAGCAGCGATTTCGACACGCCCGACTTCGCGGTGACGATCACGTTATCGGCCAGCGTCACGTGTCCGGCAATGCCGACCGCGCCGCCGATCATGCAGTGACGCCCGATGGTCGTGCTGCCCGCGATGCCCGCACAGCCCGCGATCACCGTGTAGGCGCCGACCTTGCAGTTGTGGCCGATCTGCACGAGGTTGTCGATCTTCACGCACTCCTCGATGATCGTGTCGGCCATCGCGCCGCGGTCGATCGTAGTGTTCGCGCCGATCTCGACGTCGTTCGCGATCGACACGCCGCCGACCTGCGGAATCTTCACCCAGCTGCCGGTGCGCGCGTCGCCCTCGCCGACGAAGTCGGGCGCGAAGCCGAAGCCGTCCGAGCCGATCACCGCGCCCGCGTGCACGATCACGCGCTCGCCGAGCTTGCAGCCGTGGTACACGGTCACGTTCGGATACAGATGCGCGTTCGCGCCGACACGCGTGCCGCGGCCGATCACGACGTTGGCGTCGAGCCGCGCATGCTCGCCGATCACCGCACCCGCTTCCACGCTGACACGCGGACCGATCACCGCGCTCGCGGCGACCTGCGCGGAAGGGTCGATGGTTGCGCTCGGATGCACGCCGGGAACGGGCTTAGGCGCAGCGAGGTCGATGAAGGTTTGCGCGATGCGCGCAAAGTAAGCGTAGGGATTCGGCGTGACGATGAAGTTTCGACCTTCGCGCGAGGCGAGCTTCGCGAGGTCGCCGGCATTGATCAGCACCGCGCCGGCGCGGGTCGTTTCGACTTGCGACAGATATTTCGGATTGGCGAGGAACGCCAACTGGTCCGGGCCTGCCTGGTCGAGCGGCGCGAGACTGCTCACGCGCTGCGACCCGTTACCGACAACCTCACCGCCGAACCGCTGGACGATGTCCTCGAGCTTAAATGCCATGCCTATCCTGTCTCCAACCTGTTCAATCATTGCGAGGGCGCGCACCAACGCGCGCGGGGCGACCGTGCGCCGCCCTCGGTTGCCCTCAGTTGCCCTTAGTTGCCCGATGCCGCCAGTGCCTTCAGCACCTGGTCGGTGATATCGATGCGCGGGCTCACATACACCGCTTCCTGCACGATCAGATCGTAGTGCTGCGTTTCGGCGATCTGCTTGATGACCTTGTTCGCGCGATCGAGCACCGCCGCGAGTTCCTCGTTGCGGCGCTGGTTCAGGTCTTCCCGGAACTCACGCTGCTTGCGCTGGAAGTCCGAGTCGAGCTGCGACAGGTCGCGCTGCTTCTGCGCGCGATCGGTCGCCGACATTGTCGCGCCATTCTTGTCGAGTGCATCGGACATCGACTTGAGCTTTTGCGCCATGTCGGCGAGATCCTTGTCCCGCTTCGCGAATTCGGCCTCGAGCTTTAGCTGCGCGGCTTTCGCCGCAGCCGATTCGCGCAGGATGCGGTCGGAATTCACCGCGGCGATTCTCGCCTCCTGCGCGTGCGCCATGCCGACCCCGAGGGTCATCGCCAGCGCCAATGCGCACGCTACACGTTTCGAAAACATACCGGTTAGCAAAGTCATCCTCTCGATACTGTAGTTTGGCCGGGCTCGCCGCCGGGAGCGCCCGCCGCCGCAGCCGGCCGCCGGGAGCGCCCGCCGCCCAATCAGAACGCGGTCCCGATCTGGAACTGGAACTTCTGATACTGGTCGCCCGTGTGCTTCGTGAGCGGGAAGCCAAGGCTCAACTTGAGCGGACCGATCGGCGAGATCCACGCGAGACCCACACCGTAGCCGTAACGCAGACCGTTCGCGCCAGTCGACGTCGCTGCCGTGCTCGCGTCCGCCCAGACGTTACCAGCGTCCAGGAAGGTGAACACACGCAGCGTCCGGTCATAACCGGTCCCGGGCAGCGGGAACGTCAACTCGATATTGCCCACCAGCAGCTTCGAGCCGCCGATCGGGTCGCCGGTCGTTTTGTCACGCGGACCCAGTGAGCTCGGCTCGTAACCACGCACCGAACCGATACCGCCCGCGTAATAGTTCTTGAAGATAGGATAAGGCTTGCCAGCAAGGCCGTTACCATAGCCGCCCTGGAAGTTGAAGCCCAGCACAAAGCCGCGCGCAAACGAGTAATAGTACTGCGCGTTGATGTCGGCCTTGTAATACTGGGTACCGCCGATCGGCGTGCCGTATTCTGCGTTCGCCTGCGTGAAGTAGCCGCGGCTTGGCACGAGCGCGCTGTCGCGCGCATCACGCGACCAGCCAATCGTGAGCGGCACGTTGTTCGACACCCGGCCGAAGTCATTCACGTATTGCTTATATGAAGCCGGGGTATTTGCATCGACGTCCAGCTGGTTCTGTTCGAAGCCCGCGCCGAAGTAGACGGTATCGACTTCGGAGAACGGAATGCCGAACTTGAGGTCGCCGCCCATCGTGACGATCTTGAAGCTCGAATCGGTCGAGTAGTACAGCGGCTGGTACGTACGGTAGTAGACGTCGGTGATCCGCTTGATGCCGTCAACCGTGAAGTACGGGTCGACCTGCGTGACCGTCAGCGTACGGTACGTCTTCGCGGTATTGATGTTCACCGCGAGGCTCGTGCCGGAGCCGAACACGTTGTCCTGCGAGATACCCGCCGACAGCACCACCTTGTCCGTCGACGAGAAACCTGCGCCGAGCGTAATCGCGCCGGTCGGCTTTTCGGCGACCTTCACGTCGATGTCGACCTGGTCGGGCGTGCCTTCGACCGGCACCGTGGTCACGTCGACGTCGGTGAAGTAGCCGAGACGGTTGATACGGTCCTTCGACAGTGAGAGGCGGTTCGAATCGAACCATGAGCTTTCGAGCTGGCGCATTTCGCGGCGCACCACTTCGTCGCGCGTGCGCGTGTTGCCGACCACGTTGATGCGGCGCACGTACACGCGACGGCTCGGGTCGACCTGCAGGGTCAGGTCCACCGTGTGGTTGTTCTGGTCGATCTGCGGCTGGGCATTGACGGTCGCGAACGCGTAACCGTATTCGCCGAGCTTGTCGACGATCGCCTTCGTGGTGGCTTGCAGCTTTTCGGCCGAGAAGCGGTCGCCCGGCTTGATCTTGATGAGCTTCTTCAGCTCCGCTTCGCGGTCGAGCAGATTGCCGGCGAGGCGGATGTTCGAAATCGTGTACGGCTGGCCTTCATGCAGCGTGATGGTCAGGTACATGTCCTTCTTGTCCGGCGAGATCGACACCTGGGTCGATTCGATGCTGAACTCGAGGAAGCCGCGATTCAGGTAGAACGAGCGAAGGTTCTCGAGGTCGCCGGTGAGTTTGTCTTTCGCGTACAGGTCGTTCTTGGTGTACCACGAGAACCAGTTCGGCGTGGACAACTGCATTTCGTCGCGCAGCGTGCCGGTGCTGAATGTCTTGTTGCCGATGAAGTTGATCTGGCGGATCTTCGCGCTCGGACCTTCGGCCACCGAGAACAGGATGCCGACGCGGTTGCGGTCGATCGGCGTGATCGTCGTGGTGACTTCGGCCGCGTAGAAACCGCGCGTCAGGTACTGGCGCTTCAATTCCTGCTCGGCCTTGTCGACCAGCGCCTTGTCGAAGTAGCGGCCTTGCGACAGCCCGACCGCACGCAGCGCCTTGATCAGGTTATCCTTTTCGAACTCGTGAATGCCGGCGAAGTCGATCGTGCCGATGGCCGGGCGCTCCTGCACCTGCACCACCACCACGTTGCCTTCGGTTGCGATCTTGACGTCGTTGAAGAAGCCCGTCGCGTACAGCGCGCGAATCGCTTCAGAAGCCTTGTCGTCGGAAAAGGTATCGCCTTGTTTGATGGGCAGGTACGCGAACACCGTACCCGGTTCGACGCGTTGCAATCCCTCAATGCGAATGTCTTGCACCACGAAGGGCGTCGTTGCATGAGCAACCAGCCCATGCGCGGCGAACGCCGCGGCTATAACCGTCTTTGGACCAAAGCGATGAGGTTTGAACAACGTGCTTCCCCAGTGTGTATAGCTGCATCAGGCCTGGCGGCCGCCCTCGAGAACGCCGCCGGACACTTTAAAAATGGATTAAACGAGCCAGATCGTTGAACAGCGCAATCGCCGACAACGCGACGATGCAGGCAAGACCCGCCCTCTGAAAAACGAGTTGCCAGCGATCAGAGACAACTTTACCGGTCACAGCTTCAACCAAATAATATAACAGATGACCCCCGTCCAATACCGGAATTGGTAGCAGGTTCAGCACGCCAAGGCTAATGCTGACAAGGGCCAGGAACGACAAAAACGCGGCAGGACCCAGACGTGCGCTCTTTCCCGCGTAGTCGGCGATCGTCACCGGACCGGACAGGTTCTTCAGCGATGCCTCGCCGACGATCATCCGGCCAAACATCCGCACCGAGTACACCGCGAGATCCCACGTGCGGCGCGCGCCGAGGCGCAGGCTGTCGAGCGGGCCGTAGCGCACTTCGATCGACGGCACCTGGGTCGCCAGCTCCGCGCCGATGCGGCCGATCTGCTGCCCGCTCGCCGCATCGCGCTGCAGTTGCGGCACGATCGCGATCTCTTCGAGCGCGCCCGCCGTATGTCCGCCGCGGCCACCGCGCTCCACCCGCAGCGTGACCGGCACGCCGGCGTGCGATTTTACAAAGGCGATGAAGGCCGCGGCATTATCCGTCGGCGTACCGTTGATCGCGCGCAGCCGGTCGCCCGCGACGAGCCCCGCCTTCTGCGCGGCGCTGCCCGCCTGGACGCCGGCCACCGTCAGCTTGCCGCCACCTGGCTCGAAGCCGAGGCGCGACATCAGATCGTCGTCGACGTCTTTCTCGCCAATGCCGCGCAGGTCCATCGGAAAATCGGAGGTGCCGTGCGCGTCTTTTGCACTGAGCACGATGCGCTGCTGATCGAACGCGGCACCGAGCAGCTTCCAGCGCAGATCCGACCACGAGCGCACTGGCTCGGTCTCGTCGCTATGGCCGGTGCGCACACCGACGATCGTCTCGCCGCCCTCGAAGCCCGCCAGCGCGGCGGGTGTATTCGGCGCGGGCGTGGCGATCACGGCCGCCGGTTCGGTCACGCCAGTGGCGAACACGAGTGCGAACAGCACGATCGCAAGCAGGAAATTCGCGACCGGACCGGCCACGACGATCGCGAAGCGCCGCCACACCGACTGGCGATTGAACGCATGCGGCAGATCCGCGTCGGCAACCGAGCCGGGGCCGGCCTCGCGCTCGTCGAGCATCTTCACGTAGCCGCCTAGCGGCAGCGCGGCAATCGTCCACTCGGTGCCCGTCTTCCGACTGACCCACTGAACCAGCGGCTTGCCGAAGCCAATCGAAAAACGCAGCACCTTCACGCCGCACAGACGCGCGACGCTGTAGTGCCCGTACTCGTGGACCACCACGAGTACGCCAATCGCAACCGCGAAAGCGAGCAGTTCGATCAGCAGATTCATAAACGCCTCACTGGACGGCGCGTTCCGTGCGACGGACGCCGTCGGGCAGACGCGCGATGAATTCGGTAGCAGCACGGCGCGCCGCGGCGTCCGCTTCGATGATGTCGTCGAGCGCGTGCGCGCTGCGGTTCGGCAATGCGTTCAGCACCGAGTCGACCACCTGCGCAATCGCCATGAAGCCGATGCGGCGCGCGAGGAACGCCTCCACCGCGATCTCGTTGGCGGCGTTCAACGCCGCGCTCGCGACACCGCCTGCGGCCAGCGCCTTCATCGCGAGCGCGAGGCACGGGAACCGCGCGTAGTCGGGTTTTTCGAACGACAGGGACGCAATCTCCGCGAGATCGAGCTGCGCAACGCCGGAATCCACGCGATCCGGAAACGCGAGTGCGTGCGCGATCGGCGTGCGCATGTCGGGGTTGCCGAGCTGCGCGAGCACCGAGCCGTCCGCGTACGACACCAGCGAATGGATCACGCTCTGAGGATGGATCAGCACGTCGATGCGCTCGCCGGGCAGATTGAACAGCCAATGAGCCTCGATCACTTCGAGGCCCTTGTTCATCATCGTCGCCGAGTCGACCGAGATCTTGCGGCCCATCACCCAGTTCGGATGCTTGCAGGCTTCGTCAGGGGTCACGTCGACGAGCGTGGCCGGTTCGCGGGTGCGAAAGGGGCCGCCCGACGCAGTCAGGATGATCTTCGAGACGCCGCCATGCAGCGATGCTTCGCGCGGCAGGCATTGAAAAATTGCGTTGTGTTCGCTGTCGACGGGCAGCAGGACCGCGCCGTTGTCGTGCACCGCGTCCATGAAGATCGCGCCGGACATCACCAGCGCTTCCTTGTTCGCGAGCAGAATGCGTTTGCCGGAGCGCGCCGCGGCGAGGCTGGGCGCGAGACCCGCTGCGCCGACGATCGCCGCGACCACCGTGTCGCAGCCCTCGCTCTTCGCGACGTCGACGAGCGCCTGCGGCCCGTACGTGACCTCGGTCTTGCTGCCCGCATCGCGCAGCTTCGCGGCGACCTTCGCGGCCGTGTCGGCGTCGCCGACCACCGCCACTTCGGGCGCGAAGCGCAGGCATTGCTCGACAAGCTTGTCGCCGTTGCGATGCGCGCTCAGTGCGTAAATGGAAAAACGCTCGGGATGGCGCGCAACCACGTCGAGCGTACTGTCTCCAATCGAGCCCGTGGAACCGAGCAATGTCAGACGTTTTTGCATATCTCTTTTCTCTAGCCGAGCAGCAGCATCGCGAGCGGCAGCACCGGCAACAATGCGTCGATGCGATCGAGCACGCCGCCGTGCCCCGGCAACAGGCCGCTCGAGTCTTTGACGCCGGCCTGGCGTTTCATCATCGATTCGAACAGATCACCGACCACGCTGAAAACCACCAGCAGGGTCAGCGCGAGCACCGTGCGTAACGCGCCCAGTTGCGCCAGCAGCGCAGAATACAGGGTAGGCTCGAACGCGTGCAAAAAGATCGCCGCCGCCGCGACGATCATGACCAGCAACCAGCCGCCGATCGCGCCCTCCCAGGTTTTACCCGGACTGATGGCGGGTGCCAGCTTGTGCTTGCCAAACGCCTTCCCCGAGAAGTATGCGCCGATATCGGCGAGCCATACCAACAGCAGCAGCGACAGAACGAACGGCACACCGAGCATGCGCGCGGCGACGAGAGCATGCCAGCACGCGATGAAACCGACGATACCGGCAAGAAACAGAAAGGCGCGCCAGGCGCCCTGCGCGAGCACCGGCTTGCGCAGCAGCACGAAAGGACCGCCGATCACCCAGAAAATCGCCGCCGCCTGGAAGAATGGCCGCGCATGCTCGGTGCCAATGCCCAGCCGCGTGCTGGTGACGAGCCCGAGCGCCGCGACGAGCGCGTACAGCACCGGACCCGCGCCGCCGAGCTTCAGCAGGCGCGCCCACTCCCACGCGGCGAACACCACTACGAACGCGATCAGCGCGCCGAACGCGCCGACCGGCGCGAACAGCGTGACAGGCAGGAACACTGCCAGCAGCACGATCGCCGTGATGACACGGGTTTTTAGCATGGAAGCGAATCGACGTTCTGCGATTGCGGCTCGAGCTGAGCACTGGTGCGGCCGAAGCGGCGTTCCCGCTCGGCGTACGAAGCGATGGCGTGACCGAGTGCGTCGGCGTCGAAATCCGGCCAGAACGTGTCGGTGAAATAGAACTCGGTGTAGGCGAGCTGCCACAGCAGGAAGTTGCTGACGCGGCGCTCGCCGCCGGTGCGGATGAACAGGTCGGGCTCGGGCGCATAAGCCATCGACAGATGCTCGGCGAAGGTGTCCTCGTTGACCTCGACAGGTTTGCCGGCCGCAGCCGCCTGCTCGACGAGCTTGCGGGTGGCCTGCATGATGTCCCAGCGACCGCCGTAGTTCGCGGCGATGGTCAGCGTAAGACGGGTATTGCGCGCGGTCTTGGTTTCCGCGCGCTTGATCAGATCACGGATCTTGTCGTCGAAACGCTCGAGATCGCCGACCACGCGCAAACGGATGCCGTTCGCGTGCAGCTTGCCGATCTCGCGCTCGAGCGCGGTGACGAACAGGCGCATCAGGAACGACACCTCCTCGTTCGGACGGCGCCAGTTCTCCGAGCTGAACGCGAACAGCGTCAGATATTCGACGCCCCGCCGCGCGCACGCCTCGACGGCCGCCCGCACCGCGTCGACGCCGCGCGTATGGCCCGCCACGCGCGGCAGACGCCGCTGGGTGGCCCAACGGCCGTTGCCATCCATGATGATCGCGATATGTCGCGGCACCGCGGCGACTTCAGGCACGCGCACGGTCGAGCTGGTATAGGTCATGGCCGTCGGGACAGTAATGCCAGTAAAGAAGTGGAAATCAGAAAGACTGAGCCGAACGGCGTCAGACCGTCATGATCTCGGCTTCTTTCGTCGTGACGAGCTTGTCGATTTCAGCGACGAACTTGTCCGTCAGCTTCTGGACGTCGTCGCCGGCACGACGCTCATCGTCTTCCGAAATCTCCTTGTCCTTGACGAGCTTCTTCAGTTGCTCGTTGGCGTCGCGACGCAGGTTGCGCACGGCCACCTTGGCGGTTTCGGCTTCGCTGCGCACGACCTTGGTCAGCTCGCGGCGACGCTCTTCGGTCAGCGCGGGCATCGGAACGCGGATCACGTCGCCATGCGTGGCCGGATTCAGACCGAGGTCCGACTCGCGGATCGCCTTTTCGACGACCTGAACCATCTTCTTTTCCCACGGCTGCACGCCGATCGTGCGAGCGTCGATCAGCGTCAGGTTCGCGACCTGCGAAATCGGCACCGGCGAGCCGTAGTAGTCGCACTGGATATGATCGAGCAGGCCCGTGTGCGCACGGCCAGTGCGGATCTTCGACAGGTCGTTCTTGAACGCGTCGATGGAGCGCTGCATCTTCTGTTCAGCGCCCTTCCTGATATCAGCCACAGACATTTTTAAACCTCCGAACCTTCAAAACGGTGCGAGCCGCCCGGCACGCGCGATGCGGCGGCCCGGGCTCGCGTCAAAGCCCATGTAATGTAAACGAAGTTTACACGTGGACGAGTGTGCCCTCGTCCTCACCTAGCACGATGCGCTTCAGCGCACCCGGTTTGACGATCGAAAACACGCGGATCGGCAGCTTCTGGTCGCGGCACAGCGCAAAAGCCGTCGCGTCCATCACCTGCAGATTGCGGCCGATTGCCTCGTCGAAGCTGATCGTGGTGTAACGGGTCGCGCTCGAATCCTTCTTCGGGTCGGCCGAATAGACGCCGTCCACCTTGGTTGCCTTCAGCACCACTTCCGCGCCGATTTCCGAGCCGCGCAATGCAGCGGCCGTGTCGGTCGTGAAGAACGGGTTGCCGGTACCGGCCGCGAAAATCACGACCTTACCTTCCTCGAGCTGGCGGATCGCGCGGGGCCGGATATACGGCTCGACGACCTGGTCCATGCGCAGCGCGGACTGCACGCGCGCCTCGATGCCAGCATGGCGCATCGCGTCCTGCAGCGCCAGCGCGTTCATCATCGTGGCGAGCATACCCATGTAGTCGGCAGTCGCGCGGTCCATACCCGCCGCGCCGCCCGCGACGCCGCGAAAGATATTGCCGCCACCGATCACCACGGCCAGCTGCGTTCCGAGACGGACCACTTCGGCCACGTCCGCCACCATTCGTTCGATGGTCGCGCGATTGATGCCGAAGGCATCGTCGCCCATCAGAGCTTCACCGGAGAGTTTGAGCAGGACGCGTTTATAGGCAGTGGGCATAGAGGTATCCAGATCGCGCAGAACAGGGCAACAACAAGGGACTAATGTAGGGGTGAAATACTGATTCGGGCAAGCTCCGCCAAATTGGCGAACCCAAAGGTTCGCCAGCGGCGGCCGCGCGGCGAGGGTCAACCCGTGCGCGGCCTTGCGGCGCTGCCGACCGCGGCGAGGTCTTGCCTCGCCGTGGGTCCAAACGGTACGGCTGTGAAACTTAGCTAACGCTTATTGTTGCTTTGCAGCAGCGACCTGAGCGGCCACTTCCGCAGCGAAGTCGTCCTGCTTCTTCTCGATGCCTTCGCCGACCACGAACAGTGCAAACTTCTGCACGCTCGAGCTAGCCGCCTTCAGCATCTGCTCGATCGTCTGCTTGTCGTTCTTAACGAACGTCTGGTTCAGCAGCGACACTTCCTTCAGGTACTTCTGCACGCTGCCATCGACCATTTTGGCGACGATTTCAGCCGGCTTGCCCGATTCGGCAGCCTTCTGTTCAGCGATGCTGCGCTCCTTGGCGATCAGGTCCGCCGGAACGTCGTCCGACGACAGCGAAACCGGCTTCATCGCGGCGATGTGCATTGCCACGTCCTTGCCGACCTGCTCGTCCGCGCCGGTGTACTCGACCAGCACGCCGATGCGCGTGCCGTGCAGGTACGCGGCCAGCTTGTTGGCGGTTTCGAAGCGCTCGAAACGGCGGATCGACATGTTTTCGCCGATCTTGCCGACCAGCGCGAGACGGACTGCGTCGACGGTCGAGCCGTCGAGCGGCAGCGCCGACAGCGCGGCGACGTCAGCCGGGTTTTGCGTCGCGACGAGCTCGGCGACCTTCTTCGAAAACGCGAGGAAGTCGTCGTTCTTCGAGACGAAGTCGGTTTCGCAGTTCAGCTCGACGAGCGAACCAGCGTTGCCGCCAATAAACGATGCGACCACGCCTTCAGCCGTCACGCGCGATGCCGCCTTGCTCGCCTTGTTGCCGAGCTTCACACGCAGCAGCTCTTCAGCGCGCGCCAGATCGCCGTCGGCTTCCGTCAGCGCCTTCTTGCATTCCATCATCGGCGCGTCGGTCTTCGCGCGCAGTTCTGCAACCATGCTTGCGGTAATTGCCGCCATCATTTGCTCCTTGAGTTCTGTCTGTCACACGCCGCCCGCACTTCGATGCCGGCGGCAGGAATTCGTTTCAGCGTTTTCGCGTATTTTTGCGAGCGACGCGTGTCACGCCATCTCGAGCACTCTGCCAGATGTCCGTTACAACATCTGTTACAAGCGTCGCGGCTTAAAAAAAGGGGGCCTGTAGAAAGCCCCCTTTTATGTCGGACACTGGGCAGCCTTACGCTTCCGGGTTGACCTCGACGAACTCGTCGCCGTCGCCGCCACGTGCCGCCTGGACCACTTCGTTGACCGCATTGGCACGGCCTTCGAGGATCGCGTCGGCCACACCAGCCGCGTACAGGGCGACGGCCTTGCTGGCGTCGTCGTTACCCGGGATCACATAGTCCACACCTTCCGGCGAGTGGTTCGTATCGACCACGGCGATAACCGGAATGCCGAGCTTGTTTGCCTCGGTCACGGCAATCTTGTGGTAGCCGACGTCAACCACGAAGATCGCATCCGGAATGCCGCCCATGTCCTTCACGCCGCCGATCGACTTCTGCAGCTTGGCCATTTCGCGCTCGAACAGCAGCGCTTCCTTCTTGCTCATGCGCTCGGTTTCACCGGCTTCCAGCGCCGCTTCCATGTCCTTCAGGCGCTTGATCGATACCTTCAGCGTCTTGAAGTTGGTCAGCATACCGCCGAGCCAGCGTGCGTTCACGAACGGCATGCCAGCGCGCTGCGCTTCCTGGGCGATCGTGTCGCGCGATTGACGCTTCGTACCGACGAACAGGATAGTGCCGCGGTTCGATGCCAGCTGACGCGCGTACTTCAGCGCGTCGTTGTACATCGGGAGCGTCTTTTCGAGGTTGATGATGTGAATCTTGTTGCGATGACCGAAAATGAAGGGAGCCATCTTCGGGTTCCAGAAGCGGGTCTGGTGACCGAAGTGGACACCTGCTTCCAGCATTTGACGCATCGTAACTGCCATGAAATTCTCCACGAGGGTTGGGTCTTAAGCCGGCTGCCGTATCGGCCGCGCCCGCCTTTCTTTTGGCTGGAACGCGGCAGACACCCTGGGTGCGCCGGTTTGCGAATTGGTTGCCTGACACTGCTTTCTCCAGCTCACGACATCAGCAACCGGATTGCCGCGAGAAGCCGGTTCCGCCCAGTTGCCATGCGCGAATTTGCGGACTCGCGAATAAAAACGGACCAGGACCGACTTAGCCAAAGAGTATAGCACGCGACTATCGACCGACTCAACCGACCCAACCACCGGCGGATAGCCATGCGCACTGGAGCGCACAGCCGGGCTCCGAATCCGGGCTTGGCGCCCTATGGCCCACCAATTGGCCGATTTTGATCACTTTTAGCCCATTACCGCCTGATCCAGCGCAACGAGCCCGCCCCCACTGCTGTAAAATGGCTCGATTCCGCCACCCGCGGGGGATCGTCAAGGATCGACCGGCATTCCGTGTGCACCAGACGCCCTCCGCCAGGCCACCGCAACACCCAGCAAGCCTTATCCAGCAAGGCTTCCGAGGAAACCATGGCTATCACCATCAAAAACGAAGACGACATCGCGAAGATGCGCGTCGCCTGTCGGCTCGCGAGCGAAGTGCTCGACTACATCACGCCGTTCGTCAAGGCCGGCGTCACCACTGGCGAGCTCGACCGCCTGTGCCACGAATACATGCTGAAGGACCAGGGCACGGTCCCCGCGCCGCTGAATTACCAGCCGCCCGGCTACCCGCCGTACCCGAAAGCCACCTGCATTTCCGTCAACGACGTAATCTGCCACGGCATTCCCGGCGACAAGGCCCTGAAAAACGGCGACGCGCTGAACATCGACATCACGGTCATCAAGGACGGCTACTTCGGCGACACCAGCCGCATGTTCATCGTCGGCGAAGGGTCGATCATGGCGAAGCGCCTCGTGCAGGCTACCTTCGAGTGCATGTGGCTCGGCATCGACCAGGTGCGCCCCGGCGCGCATCTCGGCGACATCGGCTATGCGATCCAGAAGCACGCCGAAGGCCTCGGCTACAGCGTGGTGCGCGAATATTGCGGCCACGGCATCGGCACCGTGTTCCATGAAGATCCGCAGATCCTGCACTATGGCCGCCCCGGCACCGGCCTCGAATTGCAGGCCGGCATGATTTTCACGATCGAGCCGATGATCAACGCCGGCCGCCGCGACATCCGCACGATGCCCGACCAGTGGACCGTCAAGACCAAGGACCGCAGCCTGTCCGCGCAGTGGGAGCATACCGTCCTCGTCACGGAGACCGGCTACGACGTGCTGACCGTGTCGGCCGGTACGCCCGCGCGTCCGCCCGTGGTCGCGGCTACCGCCTGACCGATTCCGACCTCACCTTCCGTCTGCCAATGAGTAGCGTTCCAGCCGTCGCCCCCTCCCATGCCTCGTCGCTCAAGGCGGACTACAAAGTGGCTAAAGCCCAGTTGCTGGAACGCTTTCGAACGGCCACCAACGTCGACGCGTTGATGGCCGCGCTCGCGCGCGCCACGGACCATTCGCTGCGCGCCGCCTGGGACACCTGCGAACTGCCCGACGATCTCGCACTCGTCGCGGTCGGCGGCTACGGGCGCGGCGAACTCGCGCCGCACTCCGACATCGACATCCTGGTGCTGTTGCCCGACACGCGGCTCGAGCATCTGGAGGCGCGCATCGAGCGCTTCATCAGCCTCGCGTGGGATCTCGGGCTGGAACTCGGCAGCAGCGTGCGCAGCGTGTCGCAATGCCTCGAGGAAGCGGCCAACGACGTCACGGTGCGTACCTCGCTGCTGGAAGCCCGTCGCATCACCGGCAGCGCCGCGCTGTTCGACGATTTCGCCCAACGCTACCGTGCAGCGCTCGACCCGAAGGCGTTCTTCCAGGCTAAGGTGCTCGAAATGCGCCAGCGTCACGCGAAGTTTCAGGACACGCCGTACGCGCTCGAGCCGAACATCAAGGAAAGCCCGGGCGGGCTGCGCGACCTGCAGCTGATCCTGTGGATCACGCAGGCGGCCGGGTTCGGCAGCAGTTGGCGCGAGCTCGAAGCGCGCGGACTGATCACCGAGCGAGAGGCGCGCGAGCTGCGCCGCAACGAGAGCTTCCTGAAGGCGCTGCGCGCGCGGCTGCATGTGATCGCCGGGCGCCGTCAGGACATCCTGGTGTTCGACCTGCAAACGCCGGTCGCCGAAAGCTTCGGCTTCAAGCCGACCGCGACCAAGCGCGCGAGCGAGCAACTGATGCGCCGCTACTACTGGGCCGCGAAAGCGGTCACGCAGCTCGCGACGATCCTGATCCAGAACATCGAGGCGCAGCTGTTTCCGAACACGAGCGGCATCACGCGCGTGCTGTCGGATCGCTTCGTCGAAAAGCAGGGCATGCTCGAAATCACGTCCGACGACGTGTTCCAGCGCGAGCCGAACGCGATCCTCGAAGCGTTCCTGCTTTACGAGCGCACCCCCGGCGTGAAGGGTCTGTCGGCGCGCACGCTGCGCGCGATCTACAACGCTCGTGACGTGATGGACCAGCATTGGCGGCGCGACCCGGAAAACCGCCGGCTTTTCATGGAAATCCTGAAACAGCCGGCCGGCATCACGCATGCGTTCCGGCTGATGAACCAGACCAGCGTGCTCGGGCGTTATCTGCTCAATTTCCGGCGCATCGTCGGGCAGATGCAGCACGACCTGTATCACGTGTACACCGTCGATCAGCACATCCTGATGGTGCTACGCAATCTGCGCCGCTTCGCGATCGCCGAGCATGCGCACGAATACCCGTTCTGCAGCCAATTGATTGCCAACTTCGACCGGCCGTGGGTGCTGTACGTGGCCGCGCTGTTTCATGACATCGCCAAGGGGCGCGGCGGCGATCATTCCACGCTGGGCATGGCCGACGCGCGGCGCTTCTGCCGGCAGCACGGCATCGAAGGCGAAGATGGCGAGCTGGTCGTGTGGCTCGTGCAGCAGCATCTGACGATGAGCCAGGTCGCGCAGAAACAGGACACCAGCGACCCCGAAGTGATCAAGCGCTTCGCCGAGCTGGTCGGCACCGAACGCCGTCTGACCGCCCTCTATCTGCTGACCGTCGCCGACATCCGCGGTACCAGCCCGAAGGTCTGGAACACGTGGAAAGGCAAGCTGCTCGAAGACCTCTACCGCACCAGCCTCGCCGTGCTGGGCGGCGCTCAACCGGACGAGCATTCGGAACTGAAGTCGCGCAAGGAAGAAGCGCTCGCGCTGCTGCGCCTGGAAACCGTGCCGGAAGGCGCGCAACGGGCGCTGTGGGACAAGCTCGACGTCGGCTACTTCCTGCGCCACGACGCGGCGGACATCGCGTGGCAGACCCGCGTGCTGTACCGCCACGTCGAAACGCCGACGCCGCTCGTGCGCGCGCGGCCGTCGCCGATCGGCGAGGCGCTGCAGGTGCTCGTCTACGTGAAGGACCAGCCCGATCTGTTCGCGGGCATCTGCGCGTATTTCGACCGCAACGGCCTGTCGGTGCTCGATGCGCGCGTCAGCACGACGCGCCACGGCTACGCGCTCGACAACTTCCTCGTCACGCACACCGAAGAGGACGTGCACTATCGCGACATCGCCAATCTGGTGGAGCAGGAACTGACCGCGCGGCTCGCGGGCCACGGCACCCTGCTGCCGGGACCGTCGAAGGGCCGGCTGTCGCGGCTGTCGCGCACCTTCCCGATTACGCCGCGTGTCGACCTGCGGGCCGATGAGCGCGGCCAATACTACATCCTGTCCGTGTCGGCGAACGACCGGCCGGGCCTTCTTTATTCCATCGCGCGCGTGCTGGCCGAGCACCGGGTCGGCGTCGCCTCGGCGCGGATCAATACGCTCGGCGAACGCGTCGAGGACGTGTTCCTGCTCGAAGGACACAGCCTGTCGGACAACCGCCTGCAAATTCAGGTCGAGACCGAACTGCTGCGCGCGATCGCAGTGTGAGATTTCATGCGAATCAAATTAACAGCGAAGCATCCGCGGCCGGCGTCGTCCGAACGCTCCCCTGTCCGCCCCGGCAGCGCGTCGGCGCGTAAGCCGACCCGTCCAGCGCGGCCGAAGCCTTTCGAGGCCGAGGGTGGCGCGAAGCGGCCGGTCGGCGCGAAGCCGGCGGACGCCGGTGCGCGCGCGCCTCGTGCCGAAAGGTCGGGTCCGCGCGAACGGGGTGCGGCTGCCGCGGGCACACCGCGCCGCTTTGAAGGTGCGGCTGAGCGTGGCGAACGCGGAGAACGCCCACCGCGTCGTTTTGAGGGCAGCGCTGAGCGTGGCGAACGTGCCCCCCGGCGCGAATCCGGCGAGCGGAGTGAACGCGCGCCGCGTCGCTTCGAAGGCGGCGCTGAGCGTGGCGAACGTGCTCCACGGCGCGAATCCGGCGAGCGTACTGAACGCGCGCCGCGTCGCTTCGAAGGCAGTGCTGAGCGTGGCGAGCGCGCTCCACGACGCCAATTCGGCGAGCGGAGTGAACGCGCGCCGCGTCGCTTCGAAGGCGGCGCTGAGCGTGGCGAACGCGCTCCACGGCGCGAATTCGGCGAGCGTGGCGAACCAGCACGGCGTCGCTTGGAAGGCGGCGCTGAGCGCGGCGAACGCGCGCCCCGTCGCGAATTCGGCGAGCGCACAGAACGCGCGCCGCGTCGTTTCGAGGGCAATGCGGAGCGCGGCGGGCGCTCACCGCGCCGCGACGACGGCGAACGCCGTCCGTTCAGCGGTCCACGCGCAGGCGCAGGCAGACCGTCGGAAGGCAGCGGGCGTGACGACCGCCCGGTGCGCCGGGAGCGCGATGCCGCCGATCGTCCGCGCTTCGGTAGCGATCGCGGTGAGCCGCAGCAGCGTCGCGGTGGTGATCGAGGCGAGCGCAGCGAGCGCGCCCCGCGCCGCTTCGAAGGCGAGCGTGGCGAGCGCAGCTTCGGGAAACCCGCAAAAGGCGGCTACGGCGAGCGCACCGAGCGTCCGGCGCGCGCCCCGCGTGAGGACCGCGGCGAGCGCGGTGCACGCGGCGACTGGACGCCCTCGCGTCGCGAGTTCGGCGACCGCGCCGCACGCGGCGGTGAACGTACCGAGCGTCGCGAGCGCCCGGCGCGCAGCTTCGATGACACGCTGCCAGCCGCAAACCGCCGCTTCGGCGACGACCGGCCCGCCCGCGCCGCTAAGCCGCGAACGTCGGCATCGGCAACAGCCCGACCCGTCGACACCATCATCGACACCCCGCACCCGCCCCGCCGCGATCGCGAAGACGCGCCGGGCATGCTGCGTCTGTCGAAGCTGATGTCCAAGCTCGGCCTGTGCTCGCGCCGCGAGGCCGACGAGTGGATCGAGAAAGGCTGGGTCATGGTCGACGGCGAGCGCGTCGACACGCTCGGCACCAAGGTGTTCCCGGATCAGCGCATCGACATCGATCCAGCCGCCGAAGCCTTTCAGTCGAGCCAGGTGACCGTGATCGTCCACAAGCCGGTCGGCCTCGTATCGGGACAGGCGGAGGACGGCTATCAGCCGGCCATCACGCTCGTCACGCCGGAAAATCGCTGGGAAGGCGACCATTCGGGCATCCGCTTCTCGGTGTCGCATCTGCGCCAGCTCGCGCCGGCCGGACGTCTCGACATCGATTCGACGGGCCTGCTGGTGCTGACGCAGGACGGCCGCATCGCGAAGCAACTGATCGGCGGTCACTCGGACGTGGACAAGGAGTATCTGGTGCGCGTCGCCTACGGCGATCACACGGTCGACGTCGAAAGCCACTTCCCGCCCGAAAAACTCGCGCTGCTGCGCCACGGCCTGTCGCTAGACGACGTCGCGCTCAAGCCCGCGCAAGTCAGCTGGCAAAACGGCGAGCAGCTGCGTTTCGTGCTGCGCGAAGGCAAGAAGCGTCAGATTCGCCGCATGTGCGAACTGGTCGGTCTTGAAGTGGTGGGCCTGAAGCGCGTGCGCATGGGCAAAGTGATGCTCGGCGCGCTGCCGCCGGGACAGTGGCGCTATCTGTCGGAAGACGAGTCGTTCTGAAGTCCGTCCAATGCGCGTCGCTGCTCAGAGCGGGCGCATCGGCATAACAAAAAACCCACGCACTTAGGCGTGGGTTTTTTGTTGGCGGCAGCCGTGTCAGTCGTCGCTATTCGGATCGAGATCGGGGAACAGGACCTCGGTAAAGCCGAACTTCGAGAAATCGGTAATCCGCATCGGATACAGCTTGCCGATCAGATGATCGCATTCGTGCTGCACGACCCGTGCATGAAAGCCCTCGGCGACCCGGTCGATCGGATTGCCGAACTGATCGAAGCCGTGATAGCGGATCATCGAAAACCGGCTCACCACGCCGCGCAGTCCCGGCACCGACAGGCAGCCTTCCCAACTCTCTTCCATGTCCTGCGACACCGGCGTAATGGTCGGATTGATCAGCACCGTCTCCGGCACCGGAGGCGCGTCCGGATAGCGCTCATTCGAACCGAAGCCGAAAATCACCACCTGCAGATCGACACCGATCTGCGGTGCCGCAAGACCCGCGCCATTCGCCGCGTGCATGGTCTCGAACATGTCCTCCACGAGCCGGTGCAGCTCGGGCGTGTCGAAGTGATCGACCGGCTCGGCGATTCGCAGCAAGCGCGGGTCGCCCATCTTCAGAATGTCGTGAATCATCAGTGCCCCTCCAGGAGCTTGCGCATACCATCTTCGTCGAGTACGGGGATGCCGAGTTCCTCGGCCTTCGCGAGTTTGCTGCCCGCGTCGGCGCCCGCCACCACGTAACTGGTTTTCTTCGAAACCGACCCCGCCACCTTCGCGCCGGCCCCTTCGAGCATTTCCTTCGCGTCCTCGCGCGACAGGTTCGGCAGCGTGCCGGTCAGCACGACCGTCTGGCCGGCCAGCACGCCCTGCGGCGCCTTCGGCGCGGGCGGCCCTTCGGGCCACGTGACTCTGCCCGGTGCGCGCAGCTGCTCGATCACCGTGCGGTTGTGGTCCTCGGCGAAGAACTGATGGATCGATTCGGCGACGACCGGCCCCACGTCGTTGACTTCGAGCAGCGCTTCCAGCGACGCATCCATGATCGGATCGAGCGAGCCGAAGTGCTTCGCAAGATCCTTCGCGGTCGATTCGCCGACATGGCGAATCCCCAGCGCGTAGATAAAGCGCGCGAGCGTCGTGTGCTTGGCTTTTTCGAGCGAGTCGAGCAGGTTCTGCGCCGATTTATCGGCGAAGCGGTCGAGCTCCGCGAGCGTCGCGAAGCCGAGATTGAACAGATCGGCCGGCGTGCGGACCAGGTTCTGCTCGACCAGCTGATCGATGATCTTCTCGCCGAGGCCGTCGATATCGAGCGCGCGGCGCTGCGCGAAGTGCCACAGTGCCTGCTTGCGCTGCGCCGGACAGAAGAGCCCGCCCGTGCAGCGGGCAATCGCCTCGTCGGGCAGCCGCTCGATCGCCGAGCCGCACACCGGGCACTGCGTCGGCATCACGAACTCGCGCGCATCGGCCGGACGACGCTCGAGCAGCGCGCTGACCACCTCCGGAATCACGTCGCCGGCGCGCCGCACGATTACCGTGTCGCCGATGCGGATGTCCTTGCGGCGCACCTCGTCTTCGTTGTGCAAGGTCGCGTTCGTGACCGTCGCGCCGCCGACGAACACCGGCTCCAGCCGCGCGACCGGCGTGATCGCGCCGGTGCGGCCGACCTGCACGTCGATCGCCACGAGCTTCGTCAGCGCTTCCTGCGCGGGGAATTTGTGCGCGAGCGCGAAGCGCGGCGCGCGCGACACGAAGCCGAGCCTGTCCTGCTCGTCGCGCCGGTTGACCTTGTAGACGACGCCGTCGATGTCGTACGGCAGCCTGTCGCGCTTCTCGCCGACCGCGTGAAAGAAGCCGAGCAGGCCTTCGGCGCCCTGCACGACCGCGCGCTCGCCATTGACCGGCAAGCCCATTTCCTTGTACCAGTCGAGCAGTTCGCTATGCGTGGCCGGCATCTCGATGCCGTCGAGCACGCCGATCCCATACGCGAAAAACGACAGCGGCCGCTGCGCGGTGATCTTCGAATCGAGCTGGCGCAAGCTGCCCGCCGCCGCGTTGCGCGGGTTCGCGAATTCGCGTTGCCCGGCGGCGCGCTGGCGTTCGTTCAGGCGCTCGAAGTCGCGCTTGAACATCAGCACTTCGCCGCGCACGTCGAGCACGTGCGGCACGCGCTTGCCCTTCAGCTTCAGCGGAATCGAGCGGATCGTGCGGACGTTTTCGGTGACGTTCTCGCCAGTCGTGCCGTCGCCGCGCGTGGACGCCTGCACGAACACGCCGTCGACGTAGCGCAGCGAGATCGCGAGACCGTCGAATTTCAGCTCGGCCGAGTAGTCGACGGGGACCGGCGGCTCGCCCGCGTTGTTGCCGAGCGCGTCGCCGATGCGCTTGTCGAACGCGACGATGTCTTCGTCGGCGAAACCGTTGTTCAGCGACAGCATCGGCTGATCGTGCACGACCGGCTCGAAACCGCTCGCGGCCTTACCGCCGACACGCTGCGTCGGCGAATCGGGCACGATCAGATCCGGATGCTCGGTCTCGATGCGCTCCAGCTCCTTGAACAGCTTGTCGTACTCGGCATCCGGCAGATCCGGCTGATCGAGCACGTAGTACGCGTAGTTCGCGCGTTCGAGTTCCGCGCGCAACCACGCGGCCCGTTCGGCCGGAGCGCTGGTTGCGGAAGAAGGGACGGAGGATCGGGCCATGCTGTCGGAAGCTTCTCGAGATGAAAGTCGGACATCGGATTATCGCAGGAAGCGTGCCCCTTTACATCGGTGAATACCGGGCGAGCCATGCTGCAATGCAAGCCTGAAACGACGACGGCCGCACATCGTGCGGCCGTCGTCAAAACGGGTGGAACGCTGAAACTGCTTACTGGCTGAACAGGCGCCGCGTGGCCGGCGAACCCGCCGGAATGCCCGCCTGTTCGAGCTTCGCGTATAGCGTCATCAACTGTTTTTCGATCGCGAGCAGCGCGCTTTCGGGCAACGGCCGGCGGCCGTCGTCGACCACGCGTCCGCCGATACGCTCGGCCAGCGACTTCGCGTAATCGCACATCAGACGGAACGGCAGGATGTCTTCGTCGGCGACCGGCACGTCGAGCACCAGCGTGATCATCTCGCCGCCTTTATACGTGAGGTCGTCGCGCAGGAAGTTGGTGTCGCCGAACTGCAGCATGAATACCGGGTTTTGCCGCGAATCGAGCTTGACGAAGCGTGTGCCGTCACGCGACAGCAGCAGACCGTCCTGCGACGCGACCGCCTGCACGTAGTTGGCCGACCACGGTGCGCCGTCCGACAGCACGTTGATCGACAGCTGCGCGTCGCACTGAGCGGCAAAGCCATCGAGCTCGCGCGCCATCGCGACGGTTTCGAGCATGTCGGGGAATTCCGGCGCGGCGTCGAGCGCGTCGGCGAACTGCTGCACGCCGGTCACGAACTCGGAAAATTCCAGCTCGTTGAGCGCGCCGCTGCGGTTCGCGAGCTGCGCGGCCGCGCGCAGTTCTTCGTAGCGCGTGCCGTTCTGCAGCAGCTCCCACGCGCCGCCGCCTTCGGGCTTGCCTTCGATATGCACGGGCTTGCTACCCGCGCGACGCAAGCGCTGCGCGAGCGGCAGCACCTTGTCGCCGGCCACGGGACCGTTCAATCGGATCGGCACGATACAGTCGATGCGCCGATCGACGACGGCCGGTGGCGCCGACGAGATCGTCGTGGCGGCCGGCAGGATCGGTTCGACCCGCTCGTGCTCGGCGGGCGCCGGCTGGACCGCGGGCGCTTCGGCCGCGGGTCGCTCCACGTCGGCGTCCGAAGCCGCCGCATGCTCGCCTTCGCCGGCGGTATCGGAATCCGCCAACGGATAACCGTTCGGCGACGTCATCTCGGCCTGGATATCAGCCGGTGTATCGAGCGGCGCCGCGCCCGCGCCGAACGTCGGCTCGACGCGCGCGGCGCTCGGGTGCTTGGTCGGCTCGGCGCTCACGCTGGGCTCGCGCCGCGTGGTCGGCCGGGCCGGCTCGATGAACGGGCTTTGCTCCTCATGCTCGTCCCGCGCGAGGCTCTCGGCGGTGTCGGCCGGCATCGGCCGCGGCATCTTGCGACGCACCTTCGCGCCCTGCCACGCGTTGTACACGACCACGCCCCCCACCACCACGGCACCCGCGCCGATCAAACCGAGTGTCAACTCGTCCATGCATGCTCCATCAGCAATTCTTCTATCCACGCGGGCCTGTCGTCCGCTCCACGTACCGCGCGGCTCTCATCGAGGCCGCTGCGCTGGATGCGGATGCCCGCGAAGGCGTTAACTCAAACGATATTCTGGGCGAAACCCGCCGCCGTTTCCATGTCGACCGCAACGATCCGCGAGACGCCCTGCTCCTGCATCGTCACGCCGATCAGCTGCTGCGCCATCTCCATCGCGATCTTGTTGTGCGAGATGAACAGGAACTGGGTTTTGTCCGACATCGCCCGGACCAGATTCGCAAAGCGTTCGGTGTTGGCGTCGTCGAGTGGCGCGTCCACCTCGTCGAGCAGACAGAATGGCGCCGGATTCAGCTGGAACATCGCGAACACGAGCGCGGTCGCGGTCAGCGCTTTTTCGCCGCCCGACAGCAGGTGAATCGTCGAATTCTTCTTGCCCGGCGGCTGTGCCATCACCTGCACGCCGGCGTCGAGGATTTCGTCGCCGGTCATGATCAGCTTTGCCTGGCCGCCACCGAAGAGACGCGGGAACAGTTCGCCGAAATGACGGTTCACTTCATCGAACGTGCTTTGCAGCAGCGTGCGCGTTTCGGCGTCGATCTTGCGGATCGCGTCTTCGAGCGTTTCGATCGCGCTCGTCAGGTCGGCCGACTGCGAATCGAGGAAGCTCTTGCGCTCGGTCGCGGCCTTCAGCTCGTCGAGCGCGGCCATGTTGACCGGCCCGAGCGCGATGATCGCGTTGTTGATGCGCGTGACTTCGCTCTGCAGGTACGAGGGCTTCATGTCCGGCGTCAGCTTCGCTTGCAGCTCGGCTTCATCGACCCCGGCCGCGGTCAATTGCTCGACGAACTGCTCGCCGTTGATGCGCGCGGCCTGCTCCTTCAACTGCAATTCGTTGATGCGATCGCGCAGCGGCTGCAGCGCGCGCTCGGCGGTGAGGCGCGTTTCGTCGGCCGAGCGCAGCTTCGCGGTCAGGTCGTCGAGCTCGACGCGCGCGGCGCGCAGCGCCTCTTCCTTGACGGCGCGGATATCGAGCGCGTCCTGCAGACCCGTGTGCGCGGTCTGCTCGTTGATCGTTTCGAGCTCGGCGCGCGCGTCTTCGAGCGAGCCCGCAACGCGCTCGCTCTGCTCGTGCGCGACCTGAATGCTGCGCTTCAATTCGTCGATGCGGTTCGCCATGTTGCGCGCGGCAAAGCGCGCGTCGGTGGCGGCGCGGTCGAGGTCGCGTGCTTCGCCGCGGGCGGTCGTCAGTTCTTCGTCGAGTGCTTCGAAGGCGAGCTGATGGTCTTCGAAGCGCGCCTGCAGTTCGGCAAGCTCGCCGTCGTGACGCTCGAAGTTCGCCTCCGATTCCGCGCGCAGCGCACGCTGCTCGTCGACCTGCGCGGCGATCTCTTCGAGTTCCTCGCGAATCTGCGTGCTGCGCTGTGTGTAGCGCTCGTGCGCCTGGGTGAGCTTCAGCACGTCCATCTGCAATGCGTGGACCCGCTGTGTCGCGCGTTCGGCTTGCTGACGCATTTCGGCGAGCGCTTGCGCGGCCTGCGTGTGGGCGGCTTCGGCGCGGATCGCGGCGGCCTTCGCCTCTTCGGCGAGCAGCGCCTGCGCACGCACCTGGCGGCCGAGATTTTCGATTTCCTGCTGACGCGCGAGCATGCCGGCCTGTTCGGAATCGGCCGCGTACAGTTGCACGCCGACGCGCGTGACCACGTGCCCCGCCTTCACCACGAATGCGCCGCCCTCGGGCAGCTGCGCGCGCATCGACAGCGCCTGCTGCAGATCATCGGCGACGAACGCAAGGCCGAGCCAGTCGGTCAGCACCGCGCGGATACCCGCGTCCTCGATGCGCACGAGCGACAAAAGCGAGCGCAGCGCGCCGGCGGACGGGGCCGGCTGACCGGCCGCGGGCGGTGCGTAGAACGCGAGCTTGGCGGGGGGCGCGTCGGTTGCGAACGCCTTGACCCAGTCGAGATTCGACACTTCGAGCGCGGCGAGGCGCTCGCGCAGCACCGCTTCGAGCGCGGTTTCCCAACCTGCCTCGACATGCAGCTTCTTCCATAGACGCGGCAGGCTGCCCAATTCGTGCTTGTCGAGCCACGGCTGGATCTTGCCTTCGGTCTGCACGTTTTCCTGCAGCTGCTTGAGCGCGGCGAGGCGCGCATCTAGCTGATGGATCTGCGCGCTTTCGGCCTGCACGCGCTCCTGCGCGGCGCGCCGTTCGCCGTCGAGCCGCGGCAGCGTTTCCTGCGCGTCCGAAAGGCGTCCCTGCGCGTCGTGCAGGATTTCCTCGTGCTCGGCGAGCTGCATGCGCAACTCTTCGAGCTGCGCTTCGTCGGGCGCGTCGAGGCCGCCCTCTTCCGATTTCAGCCGCTCCTGGCGCTGCTGCAATTGCTGCAATTGCTGATCGGCATTGCGCTGATGTGCGGCTTCGAGCTTCAGCGCCTGCTCGGTCTGCGCGATGCCGGCGCGCTCGGTGTTCAGCTCCGCCTGCGCGTCGCGCCAGCGCGCTTCGAGCGCGGGCAGCGCGTCGTGCTTAGCGGCGGCGTTCTCTTCGGCCAGCACGGCTTTTTCTTCGGCGACGGCCAGTTGCTCTTCGGCGTCGGCGATATCGTCCTGCGCCTTGTCAGCCTGCGATTGCCACTGTTCGCGCTGCGCGGTCAGCGCGGCGATCTGCGCCTGCACGCGGTTGCGCGATTCGACGATGAAGCGGATCTCGGCTTCCAGCCGGCTCACTTCCGCGTTCGCCTCGTACAGCGCGCCCTGCGCGCCCTGCATCGCGTCGCTCGCCGAGTAATGCGCGACGCGCAGCGTTTCGAGCTCCGCCTCGACTTCGCGCAGCTTCGCGGTTTGCGCCTCGAGGTCGATCTGCGCCTGTTCGATCGCGCGTTGCTGACGCTGCTGCTCGCCAGCCGCCTCGTTCTTGCGCAATAGCCACAAGAGACGCTGCTTTTCCTCGCCATCGCTTTGCAGCTCGCGATAACGCGTCGCGACGACCGCCTGCCCCTCCAGCTTCTCGAGATTCGTGCCGAGCTCACGGATGATGTCCTCGACGCGCGTCAGGTTCTCGCGCGTGTCGTGCAGACGGTTCTCGGTCTCGCGGCGGCGTTCCTTGTACTTCGACACGCCGGCGGCTTCTTCGAGGAACACGCGCAGCTCTTCGGGCTTCGCCTCGATCAGCCGCGCGATCATGCCCTGCCCGATGATCGCGTACGCACGCGGACCCAGGCCGGTGCCGAGGAAGATGTCCTGGATGTCGCGGCGGCGCGCCGGCAGATTGTTGATGTAGTAGCTCGAGGTGCCGTCGCGCGTCAGCACGCGCTTCACGGCGATCTCCGCATACTGGCCCCACTGGCCGGCGGCGCGGCCGTCCGCATTGTCGAACACGAGCTCGACGCTCGCGCGGCTGCCGGGCTTGCGGGCGGTCGAGCCGTTGAAGATCACGTCCTGCATCGACTCGCCGCGCAATTCAGAGGCGCGCGATTCGCCGAGCACCCAGCGCACGGCGTCGATGATGTTGGATTTGCCGCACCCGTTCGGACCGACCACGCCAACCAGCTGGCCTGGGACCTGGAAATGCGTGGGATCGACGAAGGATTTGAAGCCAGCGAGTTTGATCGAGGTGAGCCGCACGGCGATTTCGCTGTTTGAAAAGAGAGTGTGATAGGTGGCTCGCGAGGTTGCGCCAGTCGTTCACCGCCGCGGCGGGACGGCCCCACGCAACCTCGCGAGCCTTCGCAATTTGTTGCCGGCTGCGTGCGCCCATGCACATCGGAGGCACAGGTGCGCATGCGCCGGCTAATGAGGGGGAATCATACCATCGCGCGTGGACGATTCTTACCGCCCTTTCGGTGGTCGTCGCTGTCGCCGTCACGGCCGTGTCCGTCACCGCGCGGGTCACCGCACGGGCCACCGCGTCCATCGTCGCCGCTCGGCCCGTCCGTGTCGCCGATGGCCGGATCGGGGGGCGCCGTCCTCGTCCGATGCACCCAGCTCGACAACGCCGATGCGAGCACGATGCACGCGCCGCCGGCCCATTCGCGCGGCCCCGGTACTTCGCCGCGAGCAGCAGACCGAGACCGAGTACCAGCAGCGCCGCGGTATCCAGATGCGCGCCGGTGGGCGGCGCGGGCATCGGCTCGATGAGCGACGCGAGCGCGCCGAACAGCGCAGCGCCGCCGAAGACCACCGCGGTGCGCATTTCGGGCTTCATGTCCGGCAGCACGCGGCTCGTCTTCAGAATCAGCACATTGCTCATCGCGAAGCCCATGCCGCCGGCGAGCCCGGCCCATTCGGCGGGATTGCCGGGCACCGGAATGCCGAGCCGCGGCGACCACAGCATCGTCATCGCGCCCGCGAGCGACAGCGCGGCCAGCGCCGCGCCCGACCACGTGAGCCTCTCATGCAGGATGAAATGTGCGAACAGCGCGGTCCACGCGGGCGTCAGATAGAACAGCAGCAGCACGCGCATCACCTGACCGTGGATCGCGCCCCACACGAAGCCGAGATTCGTGACGCCCGCGGCCAGCGCGAGCGCCGGCAGCAGCCAGTGCCATCGCACGGTCTTCAGCGCGCGATGCCGCACGAGCAGCACGAACAGGCAGCCGGTGCCGCTCGTCAGCGCGCTCGCTGCGGTGCCGGTCACGCCGAGCGCGGCGAGCATGCGCAGCGGGTACCAGACCATCCCCCAGACCGACGCGCCCAGCATGATTGCGAGCGTCGGCCAGCCGTTGCGAAGCCAGTTGGTCATGGGGCCGGACTCCGTCGGGCGCCGTGGGCGGGTCGGATGAGGGTCCAGCCGGCCGTCTGCTGCTCTGCTGCGTACATTGCTGCTCCTGCAAATTCTTTTACGCGAACCGTAGGGGATTCGCGCCGTTCCCGCCGCGGCGCGCCGGTGCGCCGCCTCGCGGATTGCTGCCGCGCCGCGCGGCAACCTCCCGCTTGGCCCGCGGGCGCGCCACGCTATAATCGTCCGTTCGCCGCCGCTGGTGGCCGGCTCGCCGCCGGCCAGTCCATCGCGCGCAGGGACGCCGATTCATGTTTGATGCACCGACGCCCGCCGGCGCGCGTGCCCGGTCGTCCCGACTTTCATCCGCGTCCATTCCGATCAGGCCAACTCGTTCCGTGAATCCGCTACTCGACTCCCTTCAGCCCTATCCGTTCGAAAAGCTGCGCCTGCTTTTCAAGGACGTCACGCCGCCGGCCGGCCTCGCGCATATCAGCTTCGGCATCGGCGAGCCGAAACATCCGACGCCGCCACTGATCCGCGACGCCGTCATCGCTTCGCTCGGCGGCCTCGCCGCCTATCCGGCCACGCTCGGCTCGGCGCCGCTGCGTGAGTCGATCGCGCAGTGGGTCACGCAACGCTACAACCTGCCGCCGCTCGATCCGCTGACCGAGGTGCTGCCGGTGTCCGGTTCGCGCGAGGCGCTGTTCGCGCTCGCGCAGACGGTGCTGAACCCGCGCCGGGATGCCGACGGAGAGCCTGCGATCGTACTCTGTCCGAACCCGTTCTACCAAATCTACGAAGGCGCGGCGCTGCTCGGCGGCGCCCAGCCGTACTTCGTCAACAGCGACCCGGCGCGCAACTTCGCGTGCGACTACTCGGCGGTGCCCGCCGACGTCTGGGCGCGCACGCAACTGCTGTACGTCTGCTCGCCGGGCAACCCGACCGGCGCCGTGCTCACACTCGACGACTGGCGCGAACTGTTCGCGCTGTCGGACCGCTATGGCTTCGTGATCGCGTCGGACGAGTGCTACTCGGAAATCTATTTCGACGAGTCGAAGCCGCCGCTCGGCGGTCTCGCAGCGGCCCACCAGCTCGGCCGCGGCTTCGAGCGCCTCGTGATGCTGTCGAGCCTGTCGAAGCGCTCGAACGTGCCGGGCATGCGCTCGGGCTTCGTCGCCGGCGACGCGTCGATTCTGAAGTCGTTCCTGCTGTATCGCACGTACCACGGCGCGGCGCTCTCCACCGTGTACCAGAGCGCGAGCGTGGTCGCGTGGAGCGACGAGACGCACGTGCGCGAGAACCGCGCGAAGTACCTGCAGAAGTTCACCACCGTAACGCCGATGCTCGCCGACGTGCTCGACGTGCGCCTGCCCGACGCCGCGTTCTACCTGTGGGCCAATGTCGAGCGCACCGGCCTCACGGACACCGAGTTCGCCCAGCGCCTCTACGCCGACTATAATGTGACGGTTCTGCCGGGCTCGTTCCTCGCGCGCACCGCGCACGGCGTGAACCCCGGCCGCAATTTCGTGCGCCTCGCGCTCGTCGCCGATGTCGACGAATGCACGGCAGGCGCGCAGCGGATCGTCGAATTCTGCCGGTCTCTCGCTGCGGCTTGAGCCGCACCCGAGCCGCACCGCATCCCCGTCTCCAGACTTCAACCCTTCAGAAAATCACGCATATGTCGCAACAACTTCAGAGCATCATCGATACCGCCTGGGACAACCGCGCCGAGCTGTCGCCGAAAGCCGCGCCGGCCGAAGTGCGCGAAGCCGTCGCCCACGCGATCGAGCAACTCGATAAGGGCGCGCTGCGCGTCGCCGAAAAGAAGGACGGCGACTGGGTGGTCAACCAGTGGCTGAAGAAGGCCGTGCTGCTGTCGTTCCGTCTGGAAGACAACGCGCCGATGCCGGCCGGCGGCTACAGCCAGTTCTACGACAAGGTGCCGTCGAAGTTCGCCAACTACACCGCTGAAGACTTCGCCGCCGGCGGCTTCCGCGTGGTGCCGCCCGCGATCGCGCGCCGCGGCTCGTTCATCGCGAAGAACGTCGTGCTGATGCCGTCGTACACCAACATCGGCGCATACGTCGACGAAGGCACGATGGTCGACACGTGGGCCACCGTCGGCTCGTGCGCGCAGATCGGCAAGAACGTGCACCTGTCGGGCGGCGTCGGCATCGGCGGCGTGCTCGAGCCGCTGCAGGCGAACCCCGTCATCATCGAAGACAATTGCTTCATCGGCGCGCGCTCGGAAGTCGTCGAAGGCGTGATCGTCGAGGAAAACTCGGTGATCTCGATGGGCGTGTACCTCGGGCAGAGCACCAAGATTTACGACCGCGAAACTGGCGAAGTCACGTACGGCCGCATTCCGGCGGGCTCGGTCGTGGTAGCGGGCAACCTGCCGTCGAAGGACGGCACGCACAGCCTGTACTGCGCGGTCATCGTCAAGAAGGTCGACGCGAAAACGCGCGCGAAGGTCGGCCTGAACGAGTTGCTGCGAGGCGACTGATGGCGCGCGGCACCAAAACCGTCGTCTACGGCATTCCGAACTGCGACACCGTGAAGAAGGCCCGTGTGTGGCTCGAAGAGCACGGCGTCGAGTTCGAGTTTCACGACTTCAAGAAGGCCGGCGTGACCGAGCCGCTCGTGCAGGACTGGCTCAAGGACGTCAAGCTCGACGCGCTGCTGAACCGCCGCGGCACGACGTGGCGCGCGCTGTCCGACGACATGAAGGCGGCCGCTGAAACGCAGCCGGGCGCGATCGCACTGATGATCCACAAGCCGTCGGTGATCAAGCGGCCGGTGCTGGTCGTGAACGGGCGCGTGAAGTCGCTCGGTTTTTCCGCCGACGACTACGCGGCGCTGTTTGCCTGAGCGCCAGACTCAGGCACAAGGCAGTAAGACGCGCGGCCTCGCGCCGCGTCGTTCAAAGGCTGTTGCCGGCTGCGGTGGCTCACCGCGAGCCGGCATTTTTTCATTTCAAAGTGGCTTGTACTGAATCCATGTCCGGCACCCTCGCCCTTACCGAACAACTGATCGCGCGCGCGTCCGTGACGCCCGACGACCAGCATTGCCAGCGTCTGTTGATCGAGCGCCTGGCCGCGCTCGGCTTCGAACACGAGACGATCGAATCCAACGGCGTGACCAACCTGTGGGCCGTCAAGCGCGGCGTCGACGGCACCGCGGGCAAGCTGCTCGCGTTCGCCGGTCACACCGACGTGGTGCCGACCGGCCCGCTCGAACAATGGCGCTCGGCGCCGTTCGAGCCGACCCAGCGCGACGGCAAGCTGTACGGCCGCGGCGCGGCGGACATGAAGGCATCGATCGCCGGCTTCGTCGTCGCGAGCGAGGAGTTCGTCGCGGCCAACCCTCGGCACCGCGGCTCGATCGCGTTCCTGATCACGAGCGACGAGGAAGGTCCCGCCACCGACGGCACCGTCAAGGTCGTCGAAGCATTGCAGGAGCGCGGTGAGCGCATGGACTACTGCATCGTGGGCGAGCCGACGTCGAGCGAGCGGTTCGGCGACATGGTCAAGAACGGCCGGCGCGGGTCGATGTCGGGCAAGCTGGTCGTCAAGGGCGTGCAAGGCCATATCGCTTATCCGCATCTGGCGAAGAATCCGGTGCACCTGCTCGCGCCAGCGCTCGCCGAACTCGTTGCCGAGCGCTGGGACGAAGGCAACGAATATTTCCCACCGACCACCTGGCAGGTGTCGAACATCCACAGCGGCGCCGGCGCGACCAACGTGATCCCCGGCCATGCGGACGTGATGTTCAACTTCCGCTTCTCGACCGCGAGCACCGTCGAAGGACTGCAAAAACGCGTGCATGCGATTCTCGACAAACACGGCCTCGAATACGAACTGCATTGGACCGTGAGCGGCCTGCCGTTTCTCACCCCGCGCGGCGAGCTGTCGAGCGCGCTCGCGCAGGCGATCAAGGACGAGACCGGCGTGGACACCGAGCTGTCGACCACGGGCGGCACGTCGGACGGCCGCTTCATCGCGCGCATCTGCGAGCAGGTGATCGAGTTCGGTCCGCTTAACGCGAGCATCCACAAGATCGACGAACATATCGAAGTCGCCCATATCGAGCCGCTGAAGAACGTGTATCGCCGCGTGCTCGAACAACTGATCGCATAACCAGGAACCTTGCGATGACGCTTCCTTTTTGCACCGTCCGCGACCTGCTGCGTTATGCAGTGTCGCGTTTTAGCGAGGCCAAGCTGTCTTTCGGCCACGGCTCGGCCAATGCCTACGACGAAGCCGCCTATCTGATCCTACACACGCTGCACCTGCCGCTCGACCTGCTCGAGCCGTTTTTCGATGCGCGCCTGACCACGGCCGAAATCGAGGCGGTGCTGAACGTGATCGAGCGACGCGCGGCCGAACGCGTGCCGGCCGCGTACATCACGCAGGAAGCGTGGATGCACGGCTATCACTTTTACGTCGACGAGCGCGTGATCGTGCCGCGCTCGTTCATCGGCGAGCTGCTGCAGGACGGCCTGCAGCCGTACGTCGAGGACCCCGAGCAGGTCGGCGCGGTGCTCGAGCTGTGCACCGGCTCCGGTTGTCTCGCGATCCTCGCCGCCCACGCGTTCCCGAACGCCGACGTCGACGCGGTCGATCTGTCCGCGCCCGCGCTCGAAGTCGCAACGCGCAACGTACTCGACTACCACCTCGACGACCGCATCGCGCTGTTCGAAGGCGATCTGTACGCGCCGCTCGCCGAGCGCCGCTACGACGTGATCATCAGCAACCCGCCGTACGTGAACGCGAAGTCGATGCAGGAGTTGCCGGCCGAATACAAGCACGAGCCGGAGATGGCACTCGCGGGTGGCGCGGACGGCATGGACATCGTGCGCCGGATCATTGCCGACGCGCGCAACTGGCTGACCGAAGACGGCGTGCTCGTCATCGAGATCGGCAACGAACGCGAGCACGTCGAGGCGGCGTTCGGCGGTCTGGACCTCGTGTGGCTGTCCACCAGCGCCGGCGACGACAACGTGTTCCTGATTCAGGCCAGCGACTTGCCGGTCTGAGTGCGGCGCGCTGTCCGTTTGATCGCGCGACGTGCGCGGCGCCGCTTGCAGCGGATTTCGCAAGTGACGCGCGCGCCGCGCGCCGCAGCACACACGGTTTATTCGTACGAGTTTTTACGCTATTTTTTAGCGCGGGTTTTTAGCCCGTTTTTGGCGCTTTCCCAGGCGCCGCAGCCGCAGTCTGAATTCGTTGCCCGACGCGTTCGCCGCAGACCACGAAGCGAGCCTGTGCCCGCCTCCGTTTCCTGAATCACGGCGCTTCGCCAACTGTTCGCGAGCTTATGACATTCGATCTGCTTCACGTCGGCCCGCTGGTTCTCCTTGCCCACATTCTCGGCATCATCGCGGCTGCTCACGCGATCCTCCATACCCGCACCTCGCAAGGGGCGATCGCGTGGGCCGTGTCGCTCGTCGCGATGCCTTATCTGACGCTCGTGCCCTACCTGTTCCTTGGCCGCAGCAAGTTCGCCGGCTACGCGGACGCGCGCCGCGTCGAGAACGAGCTGCTGCGCACACGCGCGCATCCGCAGGTGTGGGACACGCACGCGTCGTCGGCCGGGCTGCCGACGCAGCAGCTCGGCTCGCGGCTCGTGCAGTCGCTGACGCGCCTCGGCGGCATGCCGTTCCTGCCCGGCAATACCGTGCGCACACTGATCAACGGCACGGCGACTTTCGAGGCGATCTTCGACGCGATCCAGAACGCGCGCCGCTATGTAATCGTGCAGTTCTTCATCGTGCGCGCCGACGCGCTCGGCGACATGCTGAAAGACGCGCTGATCGCGAAAGCGCAACAAGGCGTGCGCGTGTACTTTCTGTATGACAGCATCGGCAGCTTCGATCTGCCGCACCGCTACGTCGCGGCACTGCGCGCGGCCGGCATCGAGATGCAGCCGTTCGCGACGAACCGCCGCTTCGTCAACCGTCTGCAACTGAACTTCCGCAATCACCGCAAGATCGTGGCGGTCGACGGCGAGCGCGCGTTTATTGGCGGTCACAACGTAGGCGTCGAATATCTGGGCGTGAAGCCGCCGCTGTCGCCGTGGCGCGATACGCACATCGAGGTGCGCGGCCCGGCGGTCGCCAGCATCCAGTTCGTTTTTATCGAGGACTGGTACTGGGCCACGCAGCAGTTGCCCGAGTTCGACCTGCCGGCCGCCGAATCAGCCGTCCCATCCGTCGAACAGCACGACGCCCACGACACCATCGAACGCCCCGCGAACAACATGCACTGCATCGTGCTGCCGAGCGGCCCGGCCGACAAACAGGAGACCTGCTCGCTGTTTTTCGTCGAAGCGATCAACGCGGCGCGCGAACGGATCTGGATCACGACGCCCTACCTCGTGCCCGACGAGGCGGTGTTCGCCGCGCTGCGGCTCGCGGCGCTGCGCGGCGTCGACGTGCGCATCCTGATTCCGAGCCGGCGCGATCACCGCGTGGTGTTCGAGGCGTCGAAGCTATACGCATACGACTCGCTGCGCGCGGGCATTCGCATCTTCCGCTATCAGCCGGGTTTCCTTCACCAGAAGGTCGTGCTGATCGACAGCAGCGCGGCCGCGATCGGCAGCGCCAATCTCGACAACCGCTCGTTCCGTCTGAACTTCGAGATCATGGTGCTGACCGTCGACCGCGGCTTCGCGCTCGAAGTCGAAACGATGCTGCTCGACGACTTCGCCGAGTCGCGTGAAATCGATCGCGACGAGTACCGCAAGGCGAACGCGCTGCGACGCATGCTGATGCACGTCGCGCGACTCTTTTCACCGATCCTGTAAAAGCGCTCCTGTTACAGCAGCGCTTCGATATCCTCGGTGATCGCCTCGGGCTTCGTCAGCGGCGCATAGCGCTTGACCACGTTGCCGTCGCGGCCAATCAGAAACTTCGTGAAATTCCACTTGATCGCCTCGAGGCCGAGCAGCCCCGGCGCTTCGATCGTCAGGTAACGGAATAGCGGGTGCGCGTTCGGGCCGTTCACGTCGATCTTGTCGAACATCGGGAACGTCACGCCGTAGTTCTTCTCGCAGAAGCTGCCGATCTGTGCGGCGTCGCCCGGCTCCTGCTTGCCGAACTGATTGCACGGAAAGCCGAGCACCGCGAGCCCGCGCGCCGCATAGGCGTCGTACAGCTTCTGCAAGCCCGCGTACTGCGGCGTGAACCCGCATTCGCTCGCGGTATTGACGATCAGCATCACCTTGCCTTGGTACTTCGCGAGACTCGCTTCCTCGCCGCCGAGCGTGCGTGCCGAAAACGAATAGATCGATGTCATGTGCCCTCCCGTGAAAGCCGTCAGTCTATGCCAAAAGCGCTGCCGATACAGTCAGCCGAATGGCCGATGGCGGCTGCGCTCGATGTGACAGCCGGGCGATCGGCGCCGCGCGCCCGGCAACCCGCCGGGCAGTCTAAAATAGCGGTTTTCTTCAGCCGGCCACGTCGTGATCCGCTTTAATCAGTTCAGCCTCGCGCGCGGCACCAAGCCGCTTTTCGACAACACCACGTTCACGTTGAACCCCGGTGAAAAAGCCGGCCTCGTCGGGGCGAACGGCGCGGGCAAGTCGACGCTGTTCGCCGTGCTGCGCGGCGAGCTGCATGCGGACGGCGGCGATTTCTCGATCCCGCCGACCTGGCGCATCGCCCACGTCGCGCAGGAAACCCCCGCCGTCGACAAAACCGCCCTCGCCTACACGCTCGACGGCGACGCCGCGCTGCGCGACATCGAGGCGCGCATCGCTTCGGCCTCCGCGGCGCACGACGGCGCGGCCGAAGCCGAAGCCCACGCCGCGTTCGCCGACGCCGACGGCTACACCGCGCCGGCTCGCGCCGAAGCGTTGCTGCTCGGCCTCGGCTTCACGCTCGACCAGACCCGTGAGCCGGTCACGAGCTTCTCGGGCGGCTGGCGCATGCGGCTGAATCTCGCGCAGGCGCTGATGTGCCGCTCCGACCTGCTGCTGCTCGACGAACCGACCAACCACCTCGACCTCGACGCGATCGTGTGGCTCGAAGACTGGCTCAATCGCTATGCCGGCACGCTGATCGTGATCTCGCACGACCGCGAGTTTCTCGATTCCGTCTGCAATGTCACGCTGCATCTCGAGAACCAGCAGATCAAGCGCTACGGCGGCAACTACTCGCAATTCGAAGTGCTGCGCGCGCAGCAGATCGCGCTGCAACAGAGCGCATACGAAAAGCAGCAGCGCACGGTCGCGCATTTGCAGAGCTACATCAACCGCTTCAAGGCACAGGCCACCAAGGCGCGTCAGGCGCAAAGCCGGGTGAAGGCGCTCGAGAAGATGGAACTGATCGCGCCCGCGCACGTCGCGTCGCCGTTCACGTTCGAGTTCCGTACACCCGACTCCGCGCCGAATCCGATGATGGTGATGGAAGACGTGCGCTGTGGCTATCACGCCGAAGACGGCAGCGAGATTCCGATCGTCGAGCGCGTGATGCTGTCGATCCAGAACGGTCAGCGCATCGGCCTGCTCGGTGCGAACGGCCAAGGCAAGTCGACGCTGATCAAGACGCTCGCGGGCACGCTCGAACCGCTCTGCGGCCACGTGCGCGAAGGCAAGGGTTTGCGCATCGGCTACTTCGCGCAGCATCAGCTCGAAACGCTGCGCCCGGACGACACGCCGTTGCAGCACCTCGCGCGCCTCGCACCCGACACCCGCGAGCAGGAACTGCGCGACTTCCTCGGCAGCTTCAACTTTTCCGGCGACATGGCGACCGCGAAGATCGCGCCGTTCTCGGGCGGCGAGAAAGCACGCCTCGCGCTCGCGCTGATCATCTGGCAGAAGCCGAACCTGCTGCTGCTCGACGAGCCGACCAACCACCTCGATCTCGAAACGCGCCACGCGCTGACGATGGCGCTCGCGCAATTCGAAGGCACGCTGATTCTGGTGTCGCACGACCGCCATCTGCTGCGCGCGACGACCGATCAGTTCATGCTGGTCGCGAAGCATCGTCTGCAGGAATTCGACGGCGATCTCGACGACTATCGCGACTGGCTGCTGCAGCATGCGGCCGAGCAGCGCGCGGCGTTGAAGGCGAATGCTTCCGGTGCGTCGGACGCAGCGTCTAGCGGCGCGGCAAATGGCGACGGCAACGTCAATCGCAAGGAGCAGCGTCGCCTCGAAGCGGAAACGCGGCAGAAGCTCGCGCATCTGAAGAAGCCGCTGCAAAGCCGTATCGCGAAGATCGAAAAGGAAATGGACGCGCTCAACGCGGAGAAGACGACGCTCGATACGTTCGTCGCCGATCCCGCGAGTTACGAGCCGGAGCAGAAGAGCAAACTGACGGAGGCGATCCGCCGTCAGGCAGACGTGAACGCGCGCCTCGATACGCTCGAAGCCGAATGGCTCGAGACGCACGAGGAACTCGAACAGATCGGCTAGCGGCACGCAACGGCCGGGCCGCGCCGGCATCCACGGGAGCTTGGCTTTGTCATTTGCGAACTCGTCGTCCGCGTCATCGGTGTCTGGACCCGCAGCTGCAACGGCAACCGAGGTGCCGCCACCGTTGCAAGGACTCCGCGTGCTCGACCTCACGCGCCTCTTGCCGGGGCCGGCGGCCGCGCTGCGTCTCGCCGAGCTCGGCGCCGATGTGCTGAAGATCGAGGCGCCCGGCGCGGGCGACCCGACCCGCACGATGATGCAATCGTCGAGCGATCGTGTCGCGGGCCGGCCCGGTGCGTTCTACCGGATGGTCAATCGCGGCAAGCGCGAGACGCGCCTCGACCTCAAATCGGAAGCGGGACGCAACGTGCTGCGCGCGCTCGCGGCCGAAGCCGACGTTCTGATCGAGAGCTTCCGGCCGGGCGTGATGGAGCGACTCGGCATGGGCTACGCGACGCTCAGCGCGGCCAATCCGCGGCTCGTCTATTGCGCGATCAGCGGATATGGCGCAAGCGGTCCATTCGCGGACCATGCCGGTCACGACCTGAACTACATCGGCTATGCGGGCGTGCTCGATCAACTGGCAAGCCGCGACGGTGCGCCGATCCTGCCGAACTTCCAGATCGCCGATCTGCTCGGTGGCGCCTTGAGCGCGGTCACGCAGATTCTCGCCGCGCTCTGGCATGTCGCGCGAGGCGGCGCGGGCCGCTTCGTCGATGTATCGATGACGCACACGAGCTATGCGCACAACTTCGTCGCGCAGGTCTCGCTGCTCAACGAAGGGGCGGCGCCCGCCGCGGGCAGTGGTCTGTTGAATGGCGGCGTGCCCTGCTACAACCTGTACCGCACGAGCGATGAGCGCTGGCTCGCGGTCGGCGCGCTCGAATTGAAGTTCTGGGAAACGCTGTGCATGGCGCTCGATCGGCCCGAATGGGCGACGCGTCACTGGAGCCTGGGGCAGGCGATCGGCGGTCCCGATGCCTTGGCGCTCATCCGGGAACTCGCTGAGGTGATCGCGACGCGCACGCTCGGCGAATGGGTGAAATCGTTGGAATCGCTCGATTGCTGCGTGTCGCCGGTGCTCACGCCCGCTGAAGCGGCGCAGCATCCGCTGTTCAATCCGCACGCGTATGCGGCGGTGGCCGCGAGCGCCGCCGACTCAGACGACGACGGGGCCTGAACCGCCACCGTCAACGCCGCGTCGCCGTCTGTCGCGGCAACGTTTGACGCGGCGATTTCTCGTCGTCGTACAGCAAGTGCTTGCGACCTTCCACATGGCGGCTGATCGTGGCGCGCACTTCGGCGGCCGTCACGTCTTCGGCCACCACCCGCCGCGAGATCTGCCCGGCGGTGTCGATCCACTCGACGATTCGGCAAGCGCCGCCCCAAGGCTGATGAATCGGTGCGGAGACCCGGCAGCCGCGCACCTGGATGTGCTGGTCGGCAGCGGTTTCATGTGACTGTTTCAAGGCGCGATCCTTTTTCGTGCATCGGAAGGGATGCATATCGTTACAGCTTAGGAAAAAGGTATCGCGCTCAGGTTACAGCCAATATTGCGACATTTACAGGGCATTACGAGACCGCAAGCGCACAAAGTGCCGGCGAGCCGTCCCGGCCCCCGTCTATTCGAGTGTGCGGACGCGGTCGATGGCCTGTTCGATCCGTTCGACCGCAACGACCTGTAAGCCTTCGATCGGCTGTTTCGGTGCATTGGCCTTCGGAATCACCGCCACCGAGAAGCCGAGCTTGGCCGCTTCCTTCAGGCGTTCCTGACCGCGCGGCGACGGTCGGATTTCGCCGGCGAGGCCGACTTCGCCGAACACGACGAGCCCTTTCGGCAGCGGCTTGTTGCGCATCGACGAATGAATCGCGAGCAGTACCGAGAGGTCTGCGGCGGGCTCGGAGATCTTCACGCCGCCCACCGCGTTCAGGAACACGTCCTGATCGAAACAGGCGATGCCCGCGTGCCGATGCAGCACCGCGAGCAGCATCGCGAGCCGGTTCTGTTCGAGGCCGACCGCGAGGCGGCGCGGATTCGGCGCGTTGGCCGAATCGACGAGCGCCTGCACTTCGACGAGCAACGGCCGCGTGCCCTCCTGCGTCACGAGCACGCAGGACCCCGGCACCGACTGTTCGTGCTGCGACAAAAACAATGCCGACGGATTCGCGACGCCGCGCAAACCACGCTCGGTCATCGCGAACACGCCGAGCTCGTTGACCGCGCCGAAGCGGTTCTTGATCGCGCGCACGAGACGGTACGACGAGTGCGTATCCCCTTCGAAATACAGCACCGTATCGACGATATGTTCGAGCACGCGCGGCCCCGCAAGCGCGCCCTCTTTCGTCACGTGCCCGACCATGATGATCGTGGTGCCCGACTGCTTGGCGATGCGCGTGAGTTGCGCGGCGCACTCGCGCACTTGCGCAACCGAGCCCGGCGCCGATGTCAAAGCATCCGAATAGACGGTCTGGATCGAATCGATCACGGCGACTTCGGGCCGTTGCTCGGTGATCGTCGCCTGAATTTTCTCGAGCTGGATTTCCGCGAGCAATTGCAGTTCGCTCGCCTTCGAGCCGGGTTCGAGCAGTGCGAGCCGTTGCGCGCGCAACGCGATCTGCGCGCCCGATTCTTCGCCGCTGATATAGAGCGCGCGCTTGTCCGCGGCGATTTCCGCGAGCGACTGCAACAGCAGCGTCGATTTACCGATGCCCGGATCGCCGCCAATCAACACCACGCCGCCCGGCACGAGGCCGCCGCCGAGCACGCGGTCGAATTCGCTGACGCCGGTGGAAAAGCGCGGCACGTCCGACGCGTCGATGTCGGCGAGGCGCCGCACTGGTGTGCTCTTCGCAAGCGACTGGAAACGGTGACCGGACGGCGCCTCGGCGATCGATTCGACGAGCGTGTTCCACGCCTGGCAGGACGGGCATTGACCGGACCACTTCGGCGACTGTCCGCCGCATTCGCCGCAGATGTACAACGTCTTCGCTTTCGCCACGCGTTACTCCGCCCGAACCGGCACACGCGGCGCGACCGCGCACATCAGCTCGTAGCCGATCGTGCCGCAGGCCTGCGCGACGTCGTCGATGGGCAGCGCGGTACCCCACAGTTCCACGCGCGAGCCGACGTTGGCGGTCGGCACCGGTGTCAGGTCGACGGTCAGCATGTCCATCGACACACGTCCAACGATTCGCGTGCGCACGCCATCGACGATCACCGGCGTGCCTTCGGGCGCGACGCGCGGATAGCCATCCGCGTAACCGCACGCGACCACGCCGATGCGCATCGGCCCGCGCGCGGTGAACGTCGACCCATAGCCGACCGAACTGCCTTCGCTGAGCGTTTGCACGGCGATCAGTTCCGACGCGAGCGTCATCGCGGGCTGCAGGCCGGTGCCGTCGATCGCGGCCGTCACGCCGGACGGCGACGCGCCGTACAGGATGATGCCGGGACGCACCCAGTCGAAATGCGCTTCTGGATGCCACAGCGTCGCGGCCGAATTCGACAGGCTGCGCGCACCGGCGATGCCCTGCGCGCCGCGCTCGAACGCATCCATCTGATGAGCAATGCCGCGCTCCCCATCGGCATCGGAAAAATGCGTCATCAACGTGATCTGGCCGACCCCTGGGCAGGCGCGCGCGCGCTCCCATGCGGCACGGAATTTTTCGACCGTATAGCCGAGCCGGTTCATGCCGGTGTTCATCTTCAACTGGATATTGACCGGTTTCGACAGGCGCGCCATTTCGAGCATGCGCAGCTGCTCGTCGGAATGCAGCGCCGTGGTCAAGCTGTAGCGGTCGATTACGTCGATGTCGGTCGGCCGAAAAAAGCCTTCCAGCAGAAGAATTGGGCCTGCCCAGCCCAATTCACGCAACTTCACCGCTTCTTCGAGGTCCAGCAACCCAAAGCCGTCCGTCGCGCGCAATCCGGGAAACACGCGCGCGAGGCCATGCCCGTAGGCATTGGCCTTGACGACGGCCCAGATTTTCGATTTCGGCGCATAGCGCCGCGCGACAGCGAGGTTATTGGCGAGAGCAGCGGTATGAATCGTGGCGGAAAGGGGGCGCGGCATGGGATTTTTTCGAAAAGACACTTGCGAATCAGCGGCTTACAAGGCGTTTTCAGCGCTCTGCGGCCCGCTGGGCGGTGCGATCAAGGATTCTGCTAGTCTGAATCCATCTATTTTCATGATATAAAGCCGTGCGCACAACCCATTTCGATCGGCATAAGCCCGGACGCATAACAAACGGCCGGGGCGGACGGACCGCAGCGAGGACAGCATCGCATCAGATGAAAAAAGGCTTTTACACCATCATGGCCGCGCAGTTTTTTTCGTCGCTGGCCGACAATGCGCTTCTGATCGCCGCTATCGCACTGCTGAAAGATCTTCACGCTCCGAACTGGATGACGCCGCTGCTCAAGCTGTTTTTTGTGCTGTCGTACGTCGTCCTTGCCGCCTTCGTCGGCGCATTCGCCGACTCCCGTCCGAAAGGACGCGTGATGTTCATCACCAATACGATCAAGGTGGTCGGCTGCATCACGATGCTGGTCGGCGCACATCCGCTGATTGCGTACGGCATCGTCGGTTTCGGCGCGGCGGCCTACTCGCCCGCCAAATACGGCATTCTCACCGAACTGTTGCCGCCTGACCGGCTGGTCGCCGCGAACGGCTGGATCGAAGGCACCACGGTCGGCTCGATCATTCTCGGCACGGTCCTCGGCGGCGCGCTGATCAGCCCGCACATCGCCGCGCCGATTCTCAAATGGCACGTCCCCACCGTGAACACGCCTGCGGAAGCCGCGATGCTCGTGATCATGGGCATTTACGTGGTCGCCGCGCTATTCAATCTGCGCATTCCCGACACCGGCGCGCGCTATCCGCGCCAGGAACACGGTCCGATCCGTCTGATCACCGATTTCGCCGATTGCTTTCTCGTGCTGTGGCGTGACAAGCTCGGACAGATTTCGCTCGCCGTGACGACGCTGTTCTGGGGCGCGGGCGCGACGCTGCAATTCATCGTGCTGAAATGGGCCGAGGTGTCGTTGGGCATGTCGCTGTCAGAGGCAGCGATCCTGCAGGCGGTGGTCGCGGTGGGCGTCGCGGGCGGCGCGATTTTTGCGGCTTCGCGTGTGCCGTTGAAGAAGTCGCTGTCGGTCTTGCCGGTCGGCATCATGATGGGTATCTCCGTGATGCTGATGGCGTTCTACACGCGCGATCTGTTTCCCCCGCACTGGGGCATTTATTTCGGCCGCATGCACGTGTCGGGCTATCTGATCTTCGCGTACATCTTCCTGATGTTCGTGGGCGGCCTGTCGGGCTTTTTCGTCGTGCCGATGAATGCGCTGCTGCAGCATCGCGGGCACGTGCTGCTGTCGGCAGGCCATTCGATCGCCGTGCAGAACTTCAACGAGAATCTGTCCGTGCTCGTGATGCTGTGCCTGTACGCGGTGCTCGTGTGGCTCGACGTGCCGGTTACCGTCGTGATCGTGCTGTTCGGCACCTTCGTGTGCGTGATGATGTGGCTCGTGATGCGGCGCCACCAGGCGAACCAGCGCGCGTTCGATTCGGTCGCGCTGATCGGCGAAGCCAAGCACTGATCAACCGCACCGGGCCGGCCGCGACACGCACGAACGCGCCCTTCTTCTTCCTCGCTCGACCATGACTCAAACGATTCCCAATGTGCTGACGATCGCCGGTTCCGATTCCGGCGGCGGCGCCGGCATCCAGGCCGATCTGAAGGCCTTCTCCGCGCTCGGCGCCTATGGCGCGAGCGTGATCACCGCGCTGACCGCGCAGAACACGCGCGGCGTGACCGCGATCCACGCGCCGGACCCAGGGTTCATCACCGCGCAGCTCGACGCGGTGTTCGACGACATTCGCATCGACGCGGTGAAGATCGGCATGCTCGCGAACGCGCCGATCGCGCGCGCGGTCGCCGACGCGCTGCGCCGTCACCGGCCCAAACACATCGTGCTCGACACGGTGATGATCTCGAAGAGCAATCACGCGCTATTGCTGCCCGATGCGGTCGCGGTGGTACGCGACGAACTGCTGCCGCTCGCCGATCTGCTGACGCCGAATCTGCCGGAAGCGGCCGCGTTGCTCGGCACGCAGCCCGCCACCGGCGAAGCCGGCATGGTCGAGCAAGGCGAAGCGCTGCGTGGGCTCGGCGCGCGCGCGGTGCTGATGAAGGGCGGCCATCTGAGCGCGACCGATAGCCCCGACTGGCTCGCGCAGGAAAGCGGCACGCTGCGTCTCGGCGGTCCGCGCGTGCCGGTGAAGAACACGCATGGAACTGGCTGCACGTTGTCGTCGGCGATCGCGGCGTTGATTCCGCAGCGCGACGATCTCGCTAGCGCCGTGGCCGATGCGAAGGTTTATCTGACCGGTGCGCTGCAGGCGAGCGAGCGGCTCGACGTCGGCCACGGCGTGGGGCCGGTGCATCACTTTCATCGGTGGTGGTGAGCGACGCTATTGCTTCGCGTAACGCCGCGCGTGCTCGGGCCAGTCGTCGGGCACGATAAAGCCGCGCGAGCGCTCGAGCAGACGTCCCGTGTTGTCTTCGATGAATCCGGCAACCATCGTCGGGCCGTATTGCGGTGAGATTCGAGCGGCGAGCGCGGTTGCGTCGACATAGCTCGAGTCGTCCGCGCCGGCTTGCATTCGATACTGCGGCGCGAGCCATTCGAGCCGCGGCAACAGCCGCCACTTGTGCGTGTGCGCGCACTCGAAAGCCGGCCAGTCGCGATGCGTAACCCACCAGCCGCGGCCATGCGCGGGATCGAGTTCGGCAGGATCGGCGGGCGTGGCGCCATGCCGGTAAAACAGCCAGCCTTTGACGAACATCTGCGGCGTCCACGCGCCCGTATAGCCCGTCGTTGCAAATTCGTCGCGTGCGCTGAGCGGCAACTGATGATCGAGCAGATGCGCGAGCTTCAGATCGAAGCGGTCCTTCAGATTGGGGCCGACATAATCGGCGAGACGCGCCGCCTGTGCCCCATTCGGATCGCCCGCATGCAGATAGCACTTCACTGCGAGTTCCCAATGCAGTCGCGCGCCTTCGCGTGTGCGCACGAGGAAATCGCATTCACCGAGCGTGCGGCCCGCGTGCCGTAGCGGCACACCCGCTGCGATAAGTTGCGTGCCCGGCCCATGACGAAGGAAAAAGCCCAGCAGGCGTTCGGCGTAGCGGCCAAGACGAGTGATGCGCGTTGCCGCGAGATCCTGATGCAGAGATCCTGGAGTGGCATCGAGCGCGTGCAGCCAGTCGAGCGTGGCCTGTAATTCCTGCGGTGTGTCGAATGGATCGGCGAGCGCGCCCGCGGGAGGCTGAGGGCGCAGCAGATCGGGACTCAGCAGCAGCCAGGCGAGATCGCGGACGGCGGGATCGCGCAGCGCATCGACTGAAGCATCGTCACGCAAACCCAGCAATGTATCGAGAAGCGCCGCCCGGCTGACAGACGCGGCGGGCATGCGCGCCGCCGGTCCCTCGGGGATCGTCACTTTGATTCGTTCGACGGCGCGCCGCCGTTCGCGAGCCACGTGGCGCGCGCAAGGCACAAGTCCGTCCATGCCTTGGCCTTGTCGGGCAGGCTACGCAGCAGATAGGCCGGATGATAGGTGACGATCACCGGTACACCCTCGTACGTATGCACGCGGCCGCGCAATGACGAAATGCTCGCCTCGGTCTTCAGCAGACTTTGCGCGGCGAACCGGCCGAGCGCGACGATCAGCTTCGGCTTCAGGAGCGACACCTGGCGCTGCAGATAAGGTTCGCAACGCGCGACCTCATCTGGCTGCGGATTGCGGTTGCCAGGCGGCCGGCACTTGATCACGTTCGCGATATAGACGTTGGTGCTGCGCGCGAGCGCGAGCGAATGCAGCATGTTGTCGAGCAGCTTGCCCGCCTGGCCGACGAACGGTTCGCCTTGACGGTCCTCGTTCTCGCCGGGCGCTTCACCGATCAGCATCCAGTCGGCCTCGCGATCGCCGACGCCGAACACCGTGTTCGTGCGCTTCTCGCACAGCCGGCAGGCCTCGCATCCGGCGACGCGCTCGGCGAGCGCGTCCCAATCGAGCGTGTGGATAGCCGGCAGAGCGGGCGCGTCGCGGCGTGCTTCGGCGGGTGCGGGGGCCGATACGGTTGGATCGTCGAACCACGCGAAGTCGTCGTCGGGTGGGGCGTCGAAAGTCGGCGGGACTGAAAAGTCGGATTGCGGTTGCGATGGCTCGCGGCGTGCGGCGGTATCGTCGAAGCGCGGTGCGGATTCACGCGTCGCTTGCTGCGGCTGCGCGTCGGCGGTTGCGCGCAGCGCTTCGCGCGCGGTCTGCGGTGCCGGCTCCGCGCGACGCTCGTCGTTTGCGTGTTCCCGCAGCGACTGCGACGCATCACCCTGCCCGGCCTCCGCCTCGCGCGCGGCGAGTCCGCGACGCACCCACAGCGGCGCGAGTCCAAATTCTTCGAGCACCGATTCATGCAGCGCCATCTTCGTCCTCCGTGCCAAACGACAGACGCATCACGATCGCGTCCTCCCGGGCGCGATGCCGCGCCGGATAATAATTTTTGCGCCGGCCGATCGATGCGAAGCCAAAGCGCTCGTATAAACGGATCGCCCGATGATTCGACGGCCGCACTTCGAGCAGCAGCCCCTCGAGCTTCTCCGCGTGCGTGATGCGCACCGCCTCGCGCAGCAGCGCGAGGCCCGCGCCGGCGCCTTGCGCTTGAGGTGCGACGCAGAGATTCAGCAGATGCATTTCATCGACGACCGGCATCAGCACGCAATAGCCGATCAAAGTGCCTGTCACGTGACGCAGACAGACGCCGAAATAGCCGTTGCGCAGCGAGTCGCCGAAATTGCCGCGACTCCACGGAAACTCATACGCCAGCTTCTCGATCGCGGCGACTTCGTCCAGGTCGCTTTCGGTCATCGGCGACATGTAGCGGTCCGTGAGCAGCACGCCGCTCATGGGCGCGCCTCGTCGTGGGACGGCTGGCCAGCCGCGCCGTTGGGCGCACTCTGTGCGGACTGCCCGGCGCTATGAGCCGCTTTGGCTGATTTCGCCGCTTTGTCGGCCATGCGCTCGGCGGTCGTCTGCGCGACCTTGTCGCGGACGTACTCGGGCGCGGCCTGATCGGCTGGTACCGTGCGACCCGCATGAAACGCGCGCAGCGCCGCGTACGCGAGCGGCAACGCATGCGGCAACGCCTCGCCATCGACGCTTCGCGCGGCCGCGACCGCCGGCAACCGCTCGCCGAACGCGGCGGCCGCGTTGCCGGCGAGTGTGAACGGTACGTCGGGCAACGCGATCCGCGCTGGCGCATCGAGCGACGCCGTCTGAACGGTGCGCCATTCGTGTTGCGCGTCGTCCCACGCGTAGTCGGCCCAGTAGATTTCGTCCATGCGCGCGTCGAGCGCGGCGAGCACGCGCGTCGTCGACGGATCGCGCAGGCGGGCGCTCTCCGCGCACGCGAGCAGCGTGCCGATCGGTACGACCGGCAGGTTCAGGCCGAATGCGAGGCCTTGGGCGACACCGGTCGCCGTACGCAGTCCGGTGAACGAACCCGGCCCCGAGCCGAACGCAATCGCGTCGCAGTCCGCCAACGGGAGGCCGGCTTCGTCGAACAGTTCGCGGATCGCCGGCAGCAGGCGGGTACTGGACACCGCGCCGGTTCGTTCGTGACGAACCCAGACGCGCGGTTCGGCGTTGGGCTGACCGGCGGCATCGACGGACGCGGACACGAGCGCCGCCGAACAGAATTCGGTCGAAGTATCGATTGCAAGGAGCACTGTTTGAGTCATGGACCGTATTGTAATCGGCGCGGTGCGCGTGAATGGTGGTTTGCGCGACCACGCTGCCCCCTTCGCGGCCGCCCGGTTTGGAATAAGCCCTCGGCCCCGCGGCGGCGGTCAATTGTTATGATTTTCAGTCGATCTCATCTATCCCGCCATCCGGGCCAAACCACCATGACCGATATCAACTCCCAGTTCGAACAAGCCCAGCAGGACGTCAAGCAGCTGCCCGAGCGTCCGGGCAATCTGACGCTGCTGCGTCTGTATGCGCTTTTCAAGCAGGGGAACGAAGGCGACGTGCACGGCGACAAGCCGGGCTTCACCGACATCGTCGGCAAATACAAGTACGAAGCTTGGGCGGCGCTCAAGGGCACCGCGCAGGACGCTGCGAAGCAGCAATACGTCGAACTCGTCGAATCACTGAAGAGCGGCGCCGCGGCCTGATTTTCCGGCGCGCCAATCATCTGCGGAACTGATCGTCTGGCAACGCTGCGACGGCCTCGCGGCGGGTGCCGAACACGAAGCCCCGAGCCGCCGCCTCACTTCCCTACCGCATTCCGTCACTTTTTTCTGTCGGAATTGCCTGAATGGTGGCGCAGTGCAGCAAAGGTCGCTATAATGCGGCCTGCGCTTCACTGCTTCGCCCGTTTTTTCCAACGGTCCTCGCGGCGCAGCGTCCCATAGCGTTTGCTCCAATCCAGTTTAGAACCTGTCCCCTTCTGCCTAGCCCACTACGGGCTCAAGTCCCAGGCTGGCGACTCGCCATGTTGGCATGTCGCATCCGATACAGCTTCTAACGAAAAACTCGCCTTCATTGTCGCGAGTTGCCCCCGTTTTTCGATTTGCTCGCTGCTTTTTTGCTCGCTGAATCCGACGACTTGGGTATGCCGATTGGCGTTGACGTTTTTCATCCGATGAACCACCCAGGATCGTTTTCAAGGATTCACATGACTTTGAGCAACACCCCCAGCAGCCCGTTGAACGCCATCGCCGACGAAGCACTCGGTCTCGCGCCCGCCGCTCCCGCAGCCGTCGCACAAGCTGACGCCAAGCCGAGCTTCGCGTCGCTCGGCCTGTCCGCGGAAGTCGTCTCCGCGCTGACCGCCGCTGGCTACGAGCACCCCACCCCGGTGCAGCAACGCGCTGTGCCGGCTGGTATCGCTGGCCGCGATCTGCTGGTTTCGAGCCCGACCGGTTCGGGCAAGACCGCCGCCTTCATGCTGCCCGCCATCGAGCGTTTCGCGCAGCTGCAAAAGGCCCAGGCGAGCCAGCCGCGCGAACCGCGCCCGGCCGACGGTGGCCGCGGCCGCCGTCCGCAGCCGGTCGCACGTCCGACCATGCTGGTGCTGACGCCGACCCGCGAACTCGCGATGCAGGTCACGACCGCCGCCGCGACGTACGGCAAGCACCTCAAGCGCCTGCGCACCGTCAGCATTCTCGGCGGCGTCGCTTACGGCCAGCAGCTGATGCTGCTCGCGAAGAACCCTGAAATCCTCGTTGCGACGCCGGGCCGTCTGATCGACCACCTCGAGCGCGGCCGCATCGATCTGTCGCAACTGCAGATCCTCGTTCTCGACGAAGCCGACCGCATGCTCGACATGGGCTTCATCGACGACATCGACACGATCGTTGCCGAGACGCCGGCTACGCGTCAGACCATGCTGTTCTCGGCCACGCTCGACGGCAAGATCGGCTCGCTGACCGGCCGTCTGTTGAAGGACCCGGAGCGTATCGAGATCGTCCAGCGCATGGAGCAGCGCACCAACATCGCGCAAACCGTCCACTACGTCGACGACCGCGATCACAAGGACCGTCTGCTCGACCATCTGCTGCGTGCCGACGGCCTCGATCAGGCGATCGTCTTCACGGCAACCAAGATGGACGCCGACCAGCTGGCAGGCCGTCTTGCCGACGCCGGTTTCGAATCGGCCGCCCTGCACGGCGACCTGCCGCAAGGCGCGCGTAACCGCACGATCCGCGCGCTGCGCGAGCGCCGCGTGCGCGTGCTGGTTGCCACCGACGTCGCCGCTCGCGGTATCGACATCCCGGGCATCACGCACGTGTTCAACTACGACCTGCCGAAGTTTGCCGAAGACTACGTGCACCGTATCGGCCGTACCGGCCGCGCGGGCCGCTCGGGTATCGCGGTGAGCCTCGTGCATCACGCCGAACAGGGCGCGTTGAAGCGCATCGAGCGCTTCGTGCGCACGCCGCTGCCGGTCAACGTCGTCGAAGGCTTCGAGCCGCGCAAGGCGCCGCCTTCGGGCAACGGCCGTCCTGGATTCGGTGGCCGCGGTCGTCCGGGCGGTAACGGCCGCCGCTTCGGCAGCGGCTCGGGCAAGCCGGGCGGCTACGGCGGCTCGCGCAACGGCAACGGCAACGGCGGCGGCAACAGCTGGGGCAACAAGTCGGCCGGCGGTTCGCGTGACGGCTACGGTTCGCGTGACAGCCGCGGCGGCTCGCGTGACGGCTATGGCTCGCGCGAAGGCTTCGGCGGTGGTTCGCGCGACGGTTACGGTTCGCGTGACGGCTACGGCGCGCGCCGCAACGACGGTCCGCGTTCGGCACGTCGCGGCGACTAACCGCCTCGTTATCTGAACGACCGGACGGCCTCGCGTCGTCCGTGACCACAAAGAAAACCGGTGCTCAGGCACCGGTTTTTTTTGCCGTTTGCCAAACCACCTTAAATTTCACGATATAAAAAATTTTTTTGCGTCGTAAAAAATGATGCTGCAAAGCACAAGAACAGCGATTGCAGCAGGGAAAATTTCGTTTCTTATCGCGAAACGTAGGACTCAACCTATTGATTTAACGGAAAAATAAATATTGGAAAAACGCTTTGCGGCGTCTATGGTGCGTCCATCGATTTGCCTAGACTCTTATATAAGACTTCACGAAACAGAACGCCTCTGCTGGCCCTACGCTTCGAGAAGACAGAGTCACCCATCCTCCATAACTGGCATCGAAGGAGCACATCATGACAATGACCCGCGAACAGCAAGTGCAGCAACTCAAGCAACAATGGGAAACGGACCCGCGTTGGAAGGGTGTCAAGCGCACCTACTCGGCCGAGGACGTGGTGCGTCTGCGCGGCTCGGTGCAACCCGAGCACACGCTCGCAAAGCGCGGCGCCGAAAAGCTGTGGGCCGCAGTGAACAGCGAGCCGTTCGTCAACTCGCTCGGCGCGCTCACCGGCAACCAGGCGATGCAGCAAGTGAAGGCCGGTCTGAAGGCAATCTATCTGTCGGGCTGGCAGGTCGCGGGCGATGCCAACGTCGCCGGTGAAATGTACCCGGACCAATCGCTGTATCCGGCCAACTCGGTGCCGCTCGTCGTCAAGCGCATCAACAACACGCTGACGCGCGCCGACCAGATCCAGTGGTCGGAAGGCAAGAACCCGGGCGATGAAGGCTACGTCGATTACTTCGCCCCGATCGTGGCCGACGCGGAAGCCGGTTTCGGCGGCGTGCTGAACGCGTTCGAACTGATGAAGGCGATGATCGAAGCGGGCGCGTCGGGCGTGCACTTCGAAGACCAGCTCGCCTCGGTCAAGAAGTGCGGCCACATGGGCGGCAAGGTCCTCGTGCCGACCCGCGAAGCCGTCGCGAAGCTGACCGCCGCGCGTCTGGCCGCCGACGTGTCGGGCGTGCCGACCGTGCTGCTCGCCCGCACCGACGCGGAAGCCGCCGACCTCGTGACCTCGGACATCGACGACAACGACCGCCCCTTCCTGACCGGTGAGCGCACCGTCGAGGGCTTCTATCGCACTAAGCCGGGCCTCGAACAGGCGATTTCGCGTGGCCTCGCGTACGCGCCTTACGCCGACATGATCTGGTGCGAAACCGGCAAGCCGGACCTCGAGTTCGCGAAGAAATTCGCCGACGCGATCCACAAGGAGTACCCGGACCAGCTGCTGTCGTACAACTGCTCGCCGTCGTTCAACTGGAAGAAGAACCTCGACGACGCGACGATCGCGAAGTTCCAGCGCGAGCTCGGCGCAATGGGGTACAAGTTCCAGTTCATCACGCTGGCCGGCTTCCACGCGCTGAACTACTCGATGTTCAACCTCGCGTACGGCTATGCGCGCAACCAGATGACCGCATTCGTCGAAATGCAGCAGGAGGAATTCGCGGCGGCCGAAAAGGGCTTCACCGCGGTCAAGCACCAGCGCGAAGTCGGCACCGGCTACTTCGACGCCGTCACGCAGACGGTCGAGCGCGAAGCATCGACGACCGCGCTGCATGGTTCGACGGAAAACGAGCAGTTCTTCGACAAGAAGGTTGCCTGAGACCAGCCGGTCGGGTCACGCAATCCCGTGGCCTGAACGCAGCAACGATTGGCAAATGTCGAGCGGCACCGTCAGAGTGCCGCCGACACAGGGGGGACCGCGCCGTACCGGATTGGCAGGAGCATTGGTGCGCATGCCAGCGGCCGGGGTCTGAGAGAAGCCAGCACGCGGCAAGCGTGCGGCGAACCTGAACGCGCCGGCTTCGCCGCCGGTGCGTTTTCTTTGAAGGCGGATGCCGGCACGCCGCCGGCGGCGGCGCAAAGCGAATCAGCGATAGACGATCACAGGAATTTTCGTATGCGTGAGCACGCGCTGCGTTTCACTGCCGATCAACAGGCTGCCGAGCCCACGCCGCCCATGCGACGCCATGAAGATCACGTCGCAGCCGCCCTGCTCGGCCGCTTCGATGATGCCGAGATACGGCGCCGGATGCACGCTCGTGCGGCTCTCGACGTGGACGCCGACGCGATGGGCCGCATGCTCGACTTCGCGCAGATGCACGCGCGCTTCGCGCTCGCTGCGTTGCAGGAACTCGCCGGGTGGTTCGACCGCGACATCGGAGAACGGCGAGTACGGATATTGCGGCAGACATGCGTACGCGGTCACGCGGGCGCCCACGGCCTGCGCGAGATCGATCGCACCCGCTATCGCCTTGCGTGAAAGATCTGAACCATCGGTCGGAACCAGGATGTGCCTGAACATGATGCCCTCCGTCGCCGGCTGCGCGCAGCACGGCGTCAGCGTCCAACAAAGCCCAGGGTGCAGGCTGCCCGGAACGATTGTAATGCGTATGAATGCCGGTAATTGCGTCCGGCTGGAGATTGGCCCGTCAGTCCCAGTAACCGGGTTCGCCGTACGTATGCTTGAGAAAGTCCAGAAACAGCCGCACCCGCAGCGGCAGATGACGGCGCTGCGGGAACACCGCGTGGATGCCGATCGGCGGCGCGGCGAATTCGTCGAGCACCGTGACGAGGCGTCCCGCCGCGAGGTCCGCGCCGACTTCCCACCAGGAGCGCCACGCCAGTCCGTGTCCGGCGAGACACCATTCATGCAGCACCGCGCCGTCCGAGCATTCCATCGTGCCGGACACCTTGATCGACACGACCTTGCCGTCGTGCTGGAACATCCAGCCGCGCTGCTGGTTCGCGCTCGCGCCGAGCGCGAGGCAGTTGTGGCGCGCGAGCTCGGCGAGGCTGTGCGGCGCGCCGCGCCGGTTCAGATACGCGGGCGACGCGACGCACACGCGGCGGTTTTCGGCGAGCTTCAGCGACACCAGCGACGAATCGGGCAACTCGCCGAGCCGCACCGCGCAATCGAAGCCCTCGTTGACGAGATCGACGAGACGATCGGACAGATCGAGCGTGATCGACACGTCCGGATGCGCGACAGTGAATGCGGGCACCAGTGGCGCCACGTGCCGGCGCCCGAAGCCGGCCGGCGCCGACAGCCGCAGATGGCCGCTCGCCTTGACGCCGCCCGCCGACACGCTCGCCTCGGCGTTCTGCATGTCGTGAAGGATGCGCTGGCAGTCTTCGAGAAAGGCCGAGCCTTCGAAGGTCAGCGTGATCTTGCGCGTCGTGCGCACCAAGAGCTTGACGCCGAGGCGCTCCTCGAGCGCGTCGATGCGCCGGCCGATGATCGCGGGAGCGACGCCCTCGGCGAGCGCCGCCGCGGACAGGCTGCCTTTGGCCGCGACGGTGGCGAAGGTCTCGATCTGCTTGAAACGGTCCATGAACGATGCGCACCGTGCGAACCAATGAAATCGGCGCAAGAGTGAGGGTTGTGTGCGAGATTAGGTATAGGAAAGTAAAAGATCAAGTGATCTTTAGCATATTTTTTACCACCTAAGGTCACCAATACAATCGATCCCGACCTCTGACAGGAGCGCACGGCAATGTCGGCCACAACGACATCCTCACCGCGAGCAGTGATTTTCGACGCCTACGGCACGTTGTTCGACGTGCATTCGGTGATCGCCGCAGCGGAGCAACTATTCCCCGGACACGGCGACGCGCTGTCGCAGCTTTGGCGCCAGAAGCAGATCGAATACACGCAGCTGCGCACGCTCGCCGCGCGCAGCGACGCCCCCGGCGAACACTACCGCCCGTTCTGGGACATCACGCTCGACGCACTGCGCTTCGCCGCGAAAAGACTGCAGCTCACGCTCGGCCGCTCGGCCGAAAAGCGTCTGATGGACGAATACGCGTGCCTGTCGGCGTTTCCCGACGCGGTGCCGGTGCTGCGCACGTTGCGCGAGCCCGCTGCCGCGCCGCGTGGCGGGCTCAGACTCGGGCTCGCGATTCTGTCCAACGGCAATCCGCAAATGCTCGACATCGCGGTCAAGAGCGCCGGCATGAGCGCCCTCTTCGATCATGTGCTGTCGGTCGATGCGGTGCGCGCGTACAAACCCGCGCCCTCCGCGTATGCGCTCGGCCCCGATGCGTTCGGCGTGGCCGCGCGCGAGATCGTGTTCGTGTCGTCGAACGGCTGGGACGTCGCGGGCGCGACGTGGTTCGGCTTCACGACGTTCTGGCTGAACCGGCAGAACCTGCCCGTCGAAGAGCTTGGAGTGAGCCCGCATGGCACCGGCGGCGGCATGAACGATCTGCTGGGCTTTCTGCGGACGCTCTCGACGTCGTCGCGCTCGAGCGGCGGCCGTCAAACCAAAACTCATGGCAGTGGCGGCCGCAAGCGCGCCAGCCCGCGCGTATGACGGCCCGCTCGCTTTCGGGAACCGTCTCCCATCTTCAACCTTCGCACTTTTGCAATCTGACCGACCAAGGAGAAAACATGGCTAATCCGCTGTCGTTGCCGCAAGGCATGGAAATCACCGGCGACATCAAGCCCGGCTTTGAAGCGATCCTCACCCGCGAAGCGCTGGAACTCGTCGCGGCCTTGCACCGCACGTTCGAGCCGCGCCGTCAGCAGTTGCTGCAGGCGCGCGTCGAACGTACGAAGCGGCTCGACGCGGGCGAGCGGCCCGACTTCCTCGCCGCCACGAAGAGCGTGCGCGAAGGCGACTGGAAGATCGCGCCGCTGCCGCAGGATCTGCAGTGCCGGCGCGTCGAGATCACCGGACCTGTCGAGCGCAAGATGATCATCAACGCGCTCAATTCGGGCGCGGACTCCTACATGACCGACTTCGAGGATTCGAATGCGCCGAGCTGGGACAACCAGATCACCGGTCATATCAATCTGAAGGACGCGGTGCGCCGCACGATCTCGCTCGAACAGAACGGCAAGTCGTACCGGCTCAACGACAAGACCGCGACGCTGATCGTGCGTCCGCGCGGCTGGCATCTCGACGAGAAGCACGTGAAGGTCGACGGCAAGCGCGTGTCGGGCGGCATCTTCGATTTCGCGCTGTACATGGTGCACAACGCGAAGGAGCTGATCGCGCGCGGCTCGGGCCCGTACTTCTATCTGCCGAAGATGGAGAGCCATCTCGAAGCGCGCCTGTGGAACGACATCTTCGTCGCCGCGCAGGAAGCCGTTGGCGTGCCGCGTGGCACGATTCGCGCGACGGTGCTGATCGAGACGATCGTCGCCGCGTTCGAAATGGACGAAATCCTGTACGAGCTGCGCGAACATAGCTCGGGCCTGAACGCGGGCCGCTGGGACTACATCTTCTCCGCGATCAAGAAGTTCAAGAGCGACCGCGACTTCTGCCTCGCCGATCGCTCGCAGATCACGATGACGTCACCGTTCATGCGCGCGTACGCGCTGCTGTTGCTGAAGACTTGCCATCGCCGCGACGCGCCGGCGATCGGCGGCATGAGCGCGCTGATTCCGATCAAGAACGATGCGGCCGCGAACGACAAGGCGATGGCCGGCGTGCGCTCGGACAAGGCGCGCGACGCTGGCGATGGCTACGACGGCGGCTGGGTCGCGCATCCGGGTCTCGTGCCGGTCGCGATGGAAGAGTTCGTCAAGGTGCTCGGCGACCGGCCGAACCAGATCGACAAGCAGCGCGTCGACGTGCTCGTGACCGCGACCGATCTGCTCGACTTCCGCCCGGAAACGCCGATCACCGAAGCGGGCTTGCGCAACAACATCAACGTCGGCATCCACTACCTCGGTTCGTGGCTCGCGGGCAATGGCTGCGTGCCGATTCACAACCTGATGGAAGACGCGGCCACCGCCGAGATTTCGCGCTCGCAGGTGTGGCAGTGGATCCGCTCGCCGAAGGGCAAGCTCGATGACGGCCGCAAGGTGACGGTCGAACTGGTGCGCGAGCTCGCGGGGCAGGAACTCGACAAGGTCAAACAGACGGTGGGCGGAGATACGAAGCCGTATGAGCGCGCCGCGCAGATCTTCGAGCAGATGTCGACCGCGGAGCAGTTCACCGATTTTCTGACGCTGCCGCTTTACGAAGAGATTTGATGGTGTCGATGAGGCGGGCTCGGGCGCCTCGTGCCTGCTCGAGCCAGGCGATCGCATCGGCTTGAATGACGGCGCGCCGCGGACATACGTGGCGCGCTGCGCTATTGGCCGCTTGCGCGCACCGGCTCAGCGCGTGCGCCGATGTTTGACCCAATCTCCCGAACGGATTTCGGGCAGCCCTTTTACCGCGTTCGGCACAACCGGATAGAAGCGGCAGTTCACGACGTTTCCGTCTACTTTGACCATCACCTCTCGGGCCAGAAAACGCTCGTCGACACCCGGATATACGGCTTCGATTTCGTCGAGCACCGCGACGAGCGCATCGTCGATCTCATAGACGTCGCCGACCACGTCGACGCCCGCTTCGTCGACGACGAGACCCGGATAGTCGCCAAAATCGAACAGATGGCCGCGCACCGTGGTGCTGCCGAGCAGGCTTGGCGCGGGGAGGTCGTTGCGCGCGGCGGCTTCGCTGATGTCGTTGGTTTCACCGGCACGCAGCGTGCCATAGACAAAGACGGTCTGCATCGTCGTTGAGTCTCCGTGGTCAGAGGTGAGTTGGTGGCTCGGGGGCCATCGGGACATTATGCAACGGTGGCCCGACGGCATCCGCAGCCAGGCACGATCTACAATGCTTGGAACCCGCGCCGGTGAATGGCCTCGACCGCGCCTCGCCCTTGCCGGCTCCGTTATCTGAACCGACCTTGCCATGCCCTCGTCCGCCGAGTCCAACCCGTTGAGCCGCGTGCGTTTCGCCGACATACCGCCCGAGTTCGCGCCGAACGACACGCATCCGATCCGCGTGCGCTCGCGGCCGATGCCGGCGGGCTGGCATATCGCGCGTCATACGCATGCATGGGCGCAGGTCGCGTATGCGTCGCGCGGCGTGCTGCGCGTCGCGACAACGGGCACGACGTGGATGGTGCCGCCATCGCGCGCGATCTGGTTGCCGCCGCATGTCACGCACGAAGTGGTCGCCGTCGAGGATGCGTTCCTGCGCACGCTGTACATCATCGAGAGTACGGTACCGGCCGGGCTCGATACGCCGCGCGTCGTCGAAGTATCGAACTTGTTGCGTGAGGTGATTGCCGCGCTCGATTCGCCTGGCCTGTCCGCCGCACGCGAGCAACTGCTCGGCGCGCTCGCTCTCGATGAACTGACGCGCTCCGAGCCGTTGCCGCTGTCCGTGCCGATGCCCAGCGAAAAGCGCCTGCGCGCGCTGTGCGAGGCCGTGATCGCCGACCCGATGCATGGCGAGCCGCTCGAACAGTGGGCGTCGACGGTCGGCGCGAGCACGCGGACGATCGCGCGGCTGTTTCGTCAGGAGCTGGGGGTGAGTTTTTCGCAGTGGCGTCAGCAGGCGATCCTCGCGCGCGCCATTCCCTTGTTGAGCCAGGGGCGGCCGCTGTCGCATGTCGCGCAGGAACTGGGCTATCAGAGCCAAAGCGCCTTCTCCGCGATGTTCCGGCGCGCGTTCGGCGCGAGTCCACGCGCGTTTATCGACCGAGGCGCCGAGCATCGCGCAAGCAACGGCGAGCATGATGATGCGCAAGCGGATGATGAAACGGCACAGGATCAAGCCGGTTCGGCCGATGTTGCCGAGCGGTGAACGTCGATGCGTGGCGGTGCGCGTCGGCGATCCACGCAGATCCGGCCTCAAACCCGCCGCGCCAGATGACGGATTGCGCCTAGCTGCGCGAGCCGCGGCCCGGCGAGCTTATAGCCCTTGCGCTGATAGAGCCGCGCAGCCGGATTATCGACGAACACGCGCAACTGCAACTCGCGCAGCCCCCGCTCGCGCGCCCATTGATGCGAGATGTCGAGAAGAAACGTACCGGCGCCAAGCCGCCGATATCCTTCGGCAATCTGCACGTCGCGGATATGCAGCGAATCACCCTCCTCGGTGATACGCAGCACGCCCATCGGCACGCTATCCACTTCGAGAATGAAATTCTCCGATTCCCGCCAACTGCCGAGAAACAGATCGCTGCGCCAGACCAGATGATGCCGGCGATAGTAGCCGCCCATGTTGTTGCGGGTCAGCGCCTCGGCAAACTCGAAATCGTCCATGCTTGCCGTGCGCAGATGAAACGGTGACGGGGCTTCGGTTGGATCGAACATGGCAGGACCGCGAGGATAAGTCGGATCAACGGTAAAACAGGCCGCGCGCGCTGGCAATGGCTGTTTGTCCCGAGCTTTCCGCGAGGCGACGGCAACGAGCAGCCGAAATAAAAAAAGCCCACTTCTTGTGAAGTGGGCTTTCTCAAATCTGGCGGAGCGGACGGGGCTCGAACCCGCGACCCCCGGCGTGACAGGCCGGTATTCTAACCAACTGAACTACCGCTCCAGATTTTGCATCGCAGTCTGCGGGCCATGCTCCCAGCCTGCTGCACCGTTCAAACTTCCAACCGAACGACGCCGATGTTCTGGCGTCCCCTAGGGGATTCGAACCCCTGTACTCACCGTGAAAGGGTGATGTCCTAGGCCTCTAGACGAAGGGGACAACGTACTGCTTACACCTTTAATGAAAAAGCCCGTTCAGGTATGTGTGAACGGGCTTTGTCTGGCGGAGTGGACGGGACTCGAACCCGCGACCCCCGGCGTGACAGGCCGGTATTCTAACCGACTGAACTACCACTCCAGTCTTTACACCCTGCTTGCGAGCGTCGGTTAATTCTCTGCAAGCTGCGCTGCTTTACTACCACTCGAATACTAAAGCGACGCTGATGTTTGGCGTCCCCTAGGGGATTCGAACCCCTGTACTCACCGTGAAAGGGTGATGTCCTAGGCCTCTAGACGAAGGGGACAAAATCTATTCAGATCCGTCTTAATTCGCTTTCGACTTATTCAGCTCGCTCTAACTTTTCAGTTAATTCGCTGAGCTTTTTAACGTCAACTGCGAAGACCGCTATTTTAACTACGTTTCAGCGATCTGTGAAGTCTTTTTTTCTACAACTTTCAGACTTCTTAACCACTTTAACTTCTCTCTGCTGTGTTGGTGGAGGTAAGCGGGATCGAACCGCTGACCTCTTGCATGCCATGCAAGCGCTCTCCCAGCTGAGCTATACCCCCGCGCGCATCAGAGAAACGAGATTCTAGAGGGCGATCTGCGGTTTGTAAATACCCCTTGAGCAATTACATGCGATTTTTCCGAAGGCGTGCGAAACCCTGTCACGCACGCCCACAGCTGATCAGCCAAGCGCTGTTTCGATGCGGCCAACGACGACGTCGCGACCGAACAGCATCAGCACGCTATCAATCGACGGAGTATGCGTCGTACCCGCCACCAGCAAACGCACCGGCATCGCGAGCTGCGGCATCTTCAGCTTGTGCGCGCCGAGCGTAGCCTTCAGCGCGGCGGCGATCGCCTCCTTGGTCCATTCGACCGTCTTCAATGCAGCGGCCAGATCAGCGAGCGCCGGACGAACCGCGTCGGTCACGTGCTGGGCAAGCGACTCGGCATCGGGTGCCGGCGTGCGATAGAACATCGCGGAGTTCTGCGCAATTTCCTTCACGGTCGACGCACGATCCTTCATCAGGCCCACCACGCCCGTCAAATCCGGACCTTGCGCGAGTGTGGCTTCGTCGATGCCGAGTTCCGCGAAGAACGGTATCGCCAGTTCGGCGAGGCGTGCGTTGTCGGCTTCCTTGATGTAGTGCGCGTTGAGCCAGTTCAGCTTGTCATGGTCGTACTGCGCCGGCGACTTGCCGAGGTGCTCGAGATCGAACCACTCGACGAACTGCTCGCGCGTGAAAATCTCCGCGTCGCCATGCGACCAGCCGAGGCGCGCCAGATAGTTGACGACCGCTTCCGGCAGATACCCTGCATCGCGATAACCAATGACGCTCATCGCGCCGTGGCGCTTGCTCATCTTCTCGCCCTGCTCGTTCAGCACGGTCGGCAGATGTGCATACACCGGCGGCTCGCCGCCGAGCGCGCGCAGAATGTTGATTTGCCGCGGCGTGTTGTTGACGTGGTCGTCGCCGCGGATCACGTGAGTGATGCGCATGTCGAGATCGTCGACGACGACGCAGAAGTTATACGTCGGCGTGCCGTCCGGACGGGCGATCACGAGGTCGTCGAGTTCTTCGTTCGAGATTTCGATGCGGCCTTTCACCGCGTCGTCCCACGCGACCACGCCGGTCAGCGGATTACGAAAGCGCAGCACCGGCGTCACGCCCGCAGGCGGCTCCGGCAGGACCTTGCCCGGCTCCGGGCGCCACGTGCCATCGTAGCGCGGCTTTTCGCCCGCTTCGCGCTGACGCTCGCGCAGCGCGTCGAGCTCTTCGGTCGACATGTAGCACGGGTAGACGAGCCCGGCGTCCTGCATCTGCTTCAGCACTTCGCGGTAACGGTCCATGCGCTGCATCTGGTAGAACGGGCCTTCGTCGAAATCGAGACCAAGCCATGCCATGCCCTCGAGAATCGCGTCGACGGATTCGGTGGTGGAGCGCTCGACGTCGGTGTCCTCGACCCGCAGCACGAAGGTCCCTTTCATCTTGCGCGCGAACGCCCACGGATACAGCGCGGAGCGGATGTTGCCCAGGTGGATGAAGCCGGTGGGACTCGGTGCGAAACGGGTACGAACGGAGGTGGTCATTAGCGGTTACTCGGAAAACAGGCGCCGGCGCTCGAGCGAACATGGCTGCGAAGCGCGGCAGCGAAGCGTGCCCATGCTGCGCGCGATGTCGCGCACGGCCACGAGGGAAATAGATGCAAGAGGCGAATTATACCTTCCGCCCGCGGGTGGCCGCCCTCGGCCGAACGGCCTAAGGCGCATGGGCGAACGGCGTCCGGACACCTGCGCAGGCACCTTCCCTCCGCTCACCGAACTCATCTTGAAAAGACGCGGCCCCAGTTCCGAATACTTCCTCTGCAACGTTTCATTACAGCGGACCGCGCGCGCCGATCGTTTGCATTAAGATGTGCGCGCGCTGATATAAGGGCTTGCCCCGCACATCGATCCGATAGGAACGGGACACTCTTCAGCGCGCGGTATCGCCACCGGCGATACGCCTCGCCTGACCTCAGCCTGATCGCGGTACGCGCGACGCCGCCTGCGTCGCCCGCGCCGTTGCTGGAGAACTCGTTGAAACCCTCATCCCCAAGTTTGAGCCGCCGCAGCTTTTCGCTGGCGGCCGCATCCGCAGTGCTTGCCGCCTGCACCACGACCAACGGCAAACTCAATGGCGCGCCCATCACCGCGACGCCCGCCGTTGCGCCGCCTGAAAAAGCGCAACAGAAACCGGTTCGCGTCGCGCTCGCTCTCGGCGGCGGCGCCGCGCGCGGCTTTGCGCACATCGGCGTGATCAAGGCGCTCGAGGCGCGCAATATCCAGATCGACCTGATCGCCGGCACGAGCGCCGGCTCCGTGGTCGGCGCGCTGTACGCGTCGGGCATGAACGGTTTCGCGCTGAACAAGCTCGCGCTGTCGATGGACGAAGCGTCGATCAGCGACTGGGCGATGCCGTTTCGTACGCGCGGCTTCCTCCAGGGCGTCGCGCTGCAGAACTACCTGAACACGACGCTGAACAACCGCCCGATCGAGAAGATGGCGAGGCCCCTCGGCGTAGTCGCGACCGATCTGCAAACCGGCCAGCCGATCCTGTTCCAGCGCGGCAACACTGGCACCGCGGTGCGCGCGTCGTGCAGCGTGCCGTCGATTTTCGAGCCGGTGAAGATCGGCGGCCACGAGTATGTGGATGGGGGTCTCGTGAGCCCCGTACCGGCGTCGTTCGCGCGCAAGATGGGCGGGGATTTCGTCATCGCCGTCGATATCTCGCAGCGGCCGGAGACTGGCCTCACCACGAGCTCGTTCGACGTGCTGATGCAGACCTTCACGATCATGGGCCAGACGATCAAGGCCTACGAGCTCGACAAGTACGCCGACGTGGTGATCCGGCCGAATCTCGCGGCGATGAGCGGCAGTGATTTCTCACAGCGCAACGCGGCGATCCTCGCCGGCGAGGAAGCGGTCGCGAAGATGATGCCGGAATTGCAGCGCAAGCTCGCCGCGCGGCGCATGGGCGCCTGAAAACCTCGTGGCGCACAGTCGCCGTGCGCCACCAGGGCAAAACTCGCGCATCAAATGCAAAAAGCCTGCTTCGAACGAAGCAGGCTTTTTTATCGCCGGACTCAGCGCGGAATTAGTTATTTCCGCTGATCGTCGCGGTCACGCGCTTGCGCAGATCGTCGGCCTGATACGAAGTCTCGATCCGACGCGCACCCGTGAAGCGCTTTTCCCAGTAGCCGTCATCCATGTCGTCGACGCGGATCGTGCTGCCGGTGGACGGCGAGTGCACGAACTTGTTGTCGCCGATATAGATGCCGACGTGCGAGAACGTGCGGCGCATCGTATTGAAGAACACCAGATCGCCCGGCTTGAGGTCGCTGACGCGCACCTTCTCGCCCATCCGGCTCATTTCCTCGGCACGACGCGGCAGCGCGAGGCCGAGCGTGTCCTGGAACACGTAGCGCACGAAACCGCTGCAATCAAGCCCTGAATCTGGCGTATTGCCGCCCCAACGGTAGCGAACGCCGATCATGTTCAGCGCGCCGACCACCACGTCACCCGCTTTGCCGGCCATACCGGAAAGGAAGGATTTGGCGCCGCTGCTCTCGGTGCTAGCAGCCTTGGGTTGGGGAGTGAGGAGGGAGAGAGGATCCGAGCCGTTGGTGGTCGGATACGAGGCATTCTGATTAAAACCGCTTACTTCATCGGCGAATGCGCCGGGAGCTGCTGCCATCAAGACGCCAGTGAACATCCCGGCGACGACGCGCGTGCAAGCCTGGGTGAAGTTTCTGTGCTGCATTGGTCGGTAGTTTTTGCCAAAAAATCAGACGTCTACGAAAAAGTTTGGTCGATACTAGCCAGTAAGTATTTGCGTGTCAAAAGGAATAGAAAAAATCAATCGAGACGCGCACTCAATTGGTGAAATGGTGAAAAATCAACGATCAAGCGCCGCTTTCAGCAGCTTTCTAGTGTAAGGATGCGCGGGTGTCGCAAAAATTTTCTCGACTTCGCCGGTCTCGACGATCGATCCGTTTTGCATCACCACCACGCGGTGCGCCATCGCCCCGATCACCTCCAGATCGTGACTGATGAACACGAAGCCGAGGTTGTACTTGTGCTGCAAACCGGTGAGCAGCTTGAGCACCTGCTGCTGAATCGAGACGTCGAGCGCGCTGGTCGGTTCGTCGAGGATCAGCACGCGCGGCTCGAGTACCAGCGCGCGCGCGATCGCGATGCGCTGCCGCTGCCCGCCCGAAAACTCATGCGGATAGCGATACAGCGCGGTGCGGTCGATGCCGACTTCACGCAGCACCGCGAGCACCTTGTCGCGCCGCGCCCGCGGCGTCATCTGCGGCCGATGCAGCGCGAGCCCCTCGCCGACGATCCGCTCGATCGTCTGCCGCGGCGAAAGCGAACTAAAAGGGTCTTGAAAGACAACCTGCATATTCGAGCGCAGCGCGGTCTTTTCGGCGCCGCGATAGCTCGCGAGCGCCCTGCCCTGAAACTGGATCTCGCCGTGCGCGGTGCGCTGCAGACCGAGCAGCGCCATCGCGAGTGTCGACTTGCCCGACCCTGATTCGCCGACGATCCCGAGCGTCTCGCCCTGGCGTACCGACACGTTCGCCGAGTCGACCGCACGAAACCGCCCCGCGCCGAACCAGCCGCGCAGGCCCGGCAGCTTCGTTTTGAAGTCGACCGACACATCGCGAGCTTCGAGCAGCACCGGCGAGATCGGCAGCACTGGCGCGACCTCGCGTTGCGGCCGGCTGGCGAGCAGGCGCTGGGTATACGGATGGCGCGGCGCCTCGAAGACCTGCTCGACCGTGCCGGTTTCGACCAGCACCCCCCGCTCCATCACCGCGACGCGCTGCGCGAAGTGACGCACCAGGTTCAGGTCGTGCGTGATCAGCAGCACGGCCATGCCGCGCTTTTGCGCTTCGTCGCGCTGCAACTCGAGCAGCAGTTCGACGATCTGCGCGCGAATCGTCACGTCGAGCGCAGTGGTCGGCTCGTCGGCGAGCAACAGGCGCGGCCGGCAGGCGAGCGCCATCGCGATCATCGCGCGCTGCCGCTGGCCGCCCGACAGCTGATGTGGATAGCTGTTGACGCGCTTCTCCGGTTCGGTGATGCCGGTGCGCGCAAGCAACGCGACGGCACGCCGGCACGCCTCGGCCACGCTGACGCCGTCATGCACGACGATCGTCTCGGCAATCTGGTCGCCGATCGTGTACAGCGGGTTGAGCGCGGTCATCGGCTCCTGGAAGATCATCGCGATGTCCGAGCCGCGCAGGCCGCGCATCGAGCGCTCGCTCTTCGCGAGCAGATCTTCACCATCGAAGCGGATCGCGCCGCTCACCTGCGCGTCGTTCAGCAGGCGCAGCACCGACAGCGCGGTCACGCTCTTGCCCGAACCCGACTCGCCGACGAGCGCGACGCGCTCGCCGCGCGCGATCGCGAGCGTGACGTCGTCGACGGCCACCGTGTCGCCGAACGCGACGCGCAGATGGTCGAGTTCGAGCAGCGGCATATCCGTCGATGGCGGATCGATTTGCGGCAGCGCGCTCATTGGCCACCTCCGGCGTGTATCGCATCGGAGATACGCGTGTCGAGCGCGTTGCGCAGCGCGTCGCCCATGAAGGTCAATAGCAACAGCATCGCCACCAGCACGCCGAAGGTCGACATGGAGATCCACCATGCGTCGAGATTCGCCTTGCCCTGAGCGAGCAACTCGCCCAAGCTCGGCGTCGGCGGCGGCACGCCGAGGCCGAGGAAGTCGAGACTCGTCAGCGCGAGAATCGCGCTGCTCATGCTGAACGGCAGGAACGTGATGACCGGCGTCAGACTGTTGGGCAACACATGACGCCACATGATCTGCCAATGCGACAGGCCCATCGCGCGCGCGGCGCGCACATAATCCTGCTGGCGATTGCGCAGGAATTCGGCGCGCACGTAATCGGACAGTCCGATCCAGTTGAACAGCGACAGCAGCACGATCAAGAGCGCAAAGCTGCGCTCGAAGATCGACGAAAAGATGATCAGCAGATAAAGCTGAGGCATCGCGTTCCAGACTTCGATCAACCGCTGCCCGACGATATCCGTTCGGCCCCCGAAGTAGCCTTGCACCGCCCCGGCAACGATGCCGACTATCGTGCTGATCACGGTCAGCACGAGGCCGAACACGACCGACACGCCGAAGCCGTACAGCAGACGCGCGAACAGATCGCGGCCGCGGTCGTCGGTACCGAGCCAGTTTTCGCGCGACGGCGGCGCCGGGTTGGGCGCCTTCGAGAAGTAGTTGAGCGTGTCGTAGTAGTAATGATTCGGCGGATACAGCGCGAAGTTGCCCGGCGCGTCGAAGCGGTGACGGATGTACGGATCGAGGTAATCGGTCGGCGTCGGGAAGTCGCCACCGAAGGTGGTCTCGGCGTAGGTCTTCACGAGCGGAAAATAGAGATGACCGTCATAGCGCACGACGACCGGCTTGTCGTTCGACCACAGCGGCCCCACGAGGCTCGCCGCGAACGCGACGACGAAGATGACCAGGCTCCAGTAGCCGAGACGCTGCTGGCGAAACCGCTGCCACACGCGACGCGCCGGCGACGGCGACATCAGTGCGCGCGCGGGTTCGGTGCGTGCCGCCGCATCGGCGGAAAGGCGGGCTCGATTCATCAGCGCTCCAGTTGTTCGAATTGGATGCGGGGATCGACCCACACGTAACACAGGTCGGAGATCAGTCGCGTGACGAGGCCGATCAGCGTGAACAGATACAGCGTGCCGAGCACGACCGGATAGTCGCGCCGCATCACCGATTCATACGACAGCAAGCCGAGCCCGTCGAGAGAGAACAGCGTTTCGATCAGCAGGCTGCCGGTGAAGAACGCGCCGATGAAAGCACCCGGGAAATTGACGATCAGCGGCAGTAGCGCATTACGAAACACGTGCTTCCACAACACGCGCCGCTCGGACAAACCTTTCGCGCGCGCGGTCAGCACGTACTGCTTGCGGATTTCGTCGAGGAACGCGTTTTTCGTCAGCATCGTGACGACCGCGAAGCTGCCCACTACCGACGCCGTGATCGGCAACGTGATATGCCACAGATAGTCGAGGATTTTGCCGATGAGGCTCAGCTGGTCCCAGTTGTCGGACGTGAGGTTGCGCAGCGGAAACAGCTGCAGGAACGTGCCGCCGCCGAACAGCACGAGCAGCAGCACGCCGAGCACGAAGCCCGGAATCGCGTAGCCGACCAGCACGACGAGGCTCGTCGCGATATCGAAGTGCGAGCCGTTGCGCACCGCCTTCGCGATGCCGAGCGGCACCGATATCAGATAGGTCAGAAAGAACGTCCACAGGCCGATGCTGATCGACACCGGCAGCTTCGACACGATCAGCGACCACACGCTCTGATGCCGGAAATAGCTCTGGCCGAGATCGAAGGTCGCGAAGCGCTTGAGCATCAGCCCGTAGCGTTCGAGCGGCGGCTTGTCGAAACCGTACAGCTGCTTCAGTTGCGCGATCTGCTGCGCATCGACGCCGCTATGCGAACGCAAACCGAACGGCGAGGCGCCCTCCGCGCCCTTGCGCAGTTCGTGCTGCATCTGCTCGACGGGGCCGCCCGGCACGAACTGGATCACGACGAAGGTCAGCGTCAGCACGCCGAGCAGCGTCGGGATCATCAGCAGCAGGCGTTTGAGGATGTAGCTCCACATAGGCGGTGTTCCAGTGCGAACGCGTTGGTGGGGGCGATGGGTCTGCGGATCAGTCGGCGCTGGCCGTGTGCGCATGCGCTTGCGGATCTTCGTACCACCACATCGTCGTGATCCAGCCCTCCGCGCCATAGTACAGCGGCAAAGTCTTCGGCCACGCGAGTCCGCGCTTGTAGGCGACGCGATGCGTGCCGCTGTACCAGTGCGGCACCACATAGTAGCCATGCATCAGCAGACGGTCGAGCGCGTGCGCAGCGTCGGTCAGCTGCTCGCGTGATTGCGCGTGTACGAGCGCGTTCAACACCGCGTCGACGGCCGGCGACTTCAGGCCGATCGCGTTGTCCGAGCCGGGGGTATCGGCGGCCTTGCTGCCGAAGCGGGTGATCTGCTCGGAGCCCGGCACCTGCACGTCGGGCATCCGAATCGTCGTTACGTCGAAATCGAATGCGTCGAGCCGCTTCTGATAGACCGCGAAGTCGGTAGTGCGGAAGTTCACGGTAATGCCGAGCTTCTGCAGATTGCGCGTGAAAGTCGCGATGATCGGCTCCATCGACGAGGCCGAACCCGCGTCGTCGAGTATCTCGAACTGGAACGGCTCGCCCTTGGCGTTGCGCAGCGCGCCGTCCCGATAGGTCCAGCCGGCCTGCTGCAGCAGATCGCGTGCCTCTAGCAGATTCGCGCGCAGCGTGCCGGGCGGATCGGTATCGGGCTGCTTCGGCAGCGGCCCGAATACCGCCGGGTCGAGCTGGGCGCGAAACGGCTCGAGCAGCGCGAGTTCGCCGGGCGACGGCAGCCCCTTCGCCTGCCATTCGGTATTGGCGAAATAGCTATCAATGCGCGTGTACTGGCTGAAAAACAGCTGGCGGTTCAGCCATTGAAAGTCGAGCGCGAGATCGAGCGCCTTGCGCACCCGCACGTCCTGGAACAGCGGCCGGCGCGTGTTCAGGAAAAAGCCCTGCATGCCGGTGCCGTTGTGCTGCGCAAACTCGCGCTTGATCAACTCGCCGCTGTCGAACCTCTTGCCGACGTCACGCCGCACCCAGTTACGCGCGATGTATTCGACCAGCGCGTCGTACTCGCCCGCCTTGAACGCCTCCAGCCGCGCGGTGCTATCCGCATACAGCTTGTAGACGATGCGATCGAAGTTGTACATGCCGACGCGCACCGGCAGATCGGCGCCCCAGTAGTTCGGGTCGCGCTTAAACGTGATCGTGCGGCCGTTGTCGAAGCTGTCGATCAGATACGGCCCGCTGCCGATCGGCTTTTCGAACGCAAGCTGATCGAACGGAACGCGGCTGCCGTCGGGCTTCAACCCCCACTTGCGCGAGAACACCGGCATGCTGCCCGCGAGCAGCGGCAACTCGCGATTGCGCTCGCGAAACTCGAAGCGCACTGTGGCCGGATCGACGACGACCGCGCCCTTGATCTCGCTGAAAAGCGATGCGAACTGCGGCGCGGCCTGCGGGCTCTTCAGCGTATCGAGCGAGAACTTGACGTCGTCGGCGGTCACGGGCTCGCCATTCGAAAAGCGCGCGCGCGAATTAATGCGGAACGTGACCGACAGGCCGTCGGGCGCGACGACGATGTCGTCGGCGAGCAGCCCATAAGCCGACGCGACTTCGTCGCTGCTGCCGATCGTCAGGCTCTCGAACATCAATTCGAGGCCCGGCGCCGCATTGCCGCGCAGCGTGAATGGATTGAACTTGTCGAAGCTCGTCAGACGGCTCGGGTTCGCGAGCACGAGCGTGCCGCCTTTCGGAGCATCGGGATTGACGTAGTCGAAGTGTCTGAAGCCGGCCGGATATTTCGGCTCGCCGTATTGCGCGATCGCATGGGCGGCATGCGCATGCGGCGCCGCGAGCAGACTCGCGCACAGCAGCGCGACGGCGAACGCGGCGCGCAAGGGTCCGTGGAGCACGCTGTGTCGAAGTCCCTGAGGCGTTTGAACCCGTCGCGAGCCAGTTGTCATGGAGTCGTGCTGGTAAGTGGGCAGTGGCGATGTGGGGGATTCTACCCAATTAGCTTGCGCGATCCGGCGGGCGACTGCGACGAAACGCATCAGTTATCGATGTTTCAGCGCAGAAAACAAAAACCGCCCTCGAAGGGCGGTTCTGATGTCGCAGCAGCCAGCTAGCGCGCCGCGGTGCCGGCTCAGTGCCAGCCGCGATGCTGGTCATAGTGACCGCGCCAATAGTCGCCGTGGCCCGGCGGATGATGGCGATACCAGTCGTCGCGCGCCCAGTAGCGACTGCCATCCCAGTAACGGTCGCCATGCCAGCCGATCACGATCTGCGGACCGCCGTAGTACACGGGAGCCGGCTGATAGACGACGGGAGGCGGCGGAGGCGGCGGCGGTGCGTAGACCGGAGCCGGTGCGACGTAGACCGGCGCGGGAATGCCGATATTGACTCCGACGTTGAGCCCCGCGGCCATCGCGGCACCCGATGCAGCCAACGTGAACACCCCGAGCATCAGCGGAACCAGACGAACGGACTTCATTGATCACCTTTGTACGAACATGTTTTGTTGGCGGAAATATAACGCAAGGCAGCAACACGCGTATTTCAACTTTGTAATAACTGATGCTGAAAATCGCCTGACCGACTGCGGCGTAATGTCTGGTTACATCCGCCATACGGCGGTGAAAAAACGCTTCCGGCGGGGCCGGCGGCAGAGGTCTGGCCGGCTTACCGCAAACGAACATTCCATGTTCGAAAGAACATTCACGCTCGCATTTCGGATCGCAGTCATCCGATCACCTTTCAAAAATTCTGACAAAGATTATCGAATTACCTCGAAAAATCAATGAAAATGCCGCCTGAGCTATGGTTTTCCCGAATATCAAGCCGGGTTCCAAGTGGTAGGATGACTTCAATAAATGTTCGAATTCGCGCATTTCCGAGCGCCGCCTCGGAAGCAACCGCTCAATGCGCCACGGAGACTGATTTTGAAAACGATCAAGGGATTGCGCTGGTGGATCATCGCCCTCGTTTGCGTTGGGACGATCGTCAACTATCTGTCGCGCAACGCGCTCGGCGTGATGGCGCCCGAGCTGATGAAGCTGCTGCACATGAATACGCGGCAGTACTCGTACGTGGTCGGCGCGTTCCAGGTCGGCTATACGGTGATGCAGCCCGTCTGCGGGCTGATCATCGATCTGATCGGCCTACGCCTCGGTTTCGCATTGTTCGCGTGCCTGTGGTCGCTGACCGGCGTGTTCCATAGCTTCGCGGGCAGCTGGCTTTCGCTCGCCGCGTTGCGCGGCTTCATGGGTCTGTCCGAAGCGGTCGCGATTCCGGCTGGCATGAAGGTCGTCGCCGAATGGTTTCCCGATCGCGAGAAATCCGTCGCGGTCGGCTATTTCAACGCGGGCACCTCGTTCGGCTCGCTGCTCGCGCCGCCCCTCGTCGTGTTCCTGTCGCTGCGCTACGGCTGGCAGAGCGCGTTTGCAGTGACCGGCGCGCTCGGCTTCTTCTGGGCCGCCGCATGGTTCGTGCTGTACCGCTCGCCCACCGAGCACAAGCGCGTGAGTGACGCCGAGCGCACGGCGATCGTCGAAGGCCAGGCACCGCCCGCGGCACGCCGCGCGAGCGTGCGTGAAGTACTGCGCACGCGCCGTTTCTGGGCGATCGCGCAGGCACGCTTTTTTGCCGAACCCGCGTGGCAAACGTTCAGCTTCTGGATTCCGCTCTATCTCGCCACGCAGCGTCATATGGATCTGAAGCAAATCGCTCTGTTCGCGTGGCTGCCGTTTCTCGCCGCGGACCTCGGCGGCCTGTTCGGCGGCTATCTGTCGCCGTTCCTAATGAAGCATTTTCGCGTGCCGCTGATCTGGTCGCGCATCTCGGGCGTGGTGCTCGGCGCGCTGATGATGCTCGGCCCGGCGTCGATCGGTCTCGTCGCGTCGCCGTACCAGGCGATCGCCCTCTTCTGCGTCGGCGGCTTCGCGCACCAGATGATCTCGGCGCTCGTCAACACGCTCGCCGCCGACGTATTCGATCCCGGCGAGGTCGGCACCGTCGCCGGCTTCGCGGGCATGGCCGCGTGGATCGGCGGCCTCGGCTTCTCGCTGATGGTCGGCGCGCTCGCCGATTCGATCGGCTACACGCCGCTGTTCGGCGCGCTCGGCGCGTTCGACATCATCGGCGCGGCGCTGCTGATCATCCTGATGCGCGGTGTGCCGCGCCACGGCCGCGCGCGCCGCGCCGACCTGAGCGTCAACACCGCTACCTGATCTCCCTCGAAGACTCGTCATGCGTTCACAGATCAATCTCAAACATCCGCCGCGCTTCGCACTTGCTTCCAACGCTGGCAACCCCGCGGCCAACCCGGTCGTGCTGAGCGCGCAGCCGAATTGCCGCATCGAGCTATTCGTGCTCGCCGAGGACATCATCCGCGTGCTCGTGCTGCCGGACGGCGAAACGCACGGTCCGCGCACGTGGGCGATCGCGCCCGGCGCGGACGACGTGCCGCTCGAAGGCCGCGAGCGCCGCGACCTGAGCGGCTTTATGCCGCCGCCGTTCACGGTGAACGAAGCAGCCGGCCACGTGGCGATCGAAACGGCGCGCGTACGCGTGAGCGTCACGCTCGAAGGCGGCGCCTGCGCATGGGACATCCTGCACGAAGGCACGTGGCATCGCGTAATGTGCGATCGCAAGACCCAGGCGTACAACTTCGGCTGGTGGGACTCGCGCGTCTATCACTACGTCGAGCGGCGCCGCGACGAAATGTACGTGGGCCTCGGCGAGCGTGCCGGCTCGCTCGATCGCGCGCAGCAAAGCTACGAGATGCGCAACATCGACGCGATGGGCTACAGCGCACGCACCACGGACCCGCTATACAAACACATCCCGTTCTACGTGACGTGGCAGCCGCAGACGTCGACCGGCTTTGGCCTGTTCTACGACACGCTCGCCGATTGCCGCTTCGACATGGGCCGTGAGCTCGACAACTATCACGGTCACTATCGGCACTTCATCGCCGAGCATGGCGATCTCGACTACTACTTCATCGCGTCGCCCGGCTCGCCGCTCGACGCGGTGCGCCGCTTCACGTGGCTCACCGGACGTCCCGCGTGGATGCCGAAGTGGGGCCTCGGCTACTCGGGCTCGACGATGAGCTACACCGACGCACCGGACGCGCAACAGCAGATGGGCGAATTCATCGAGCGCTGCCGCGAGCACGACGTGCTGTGCGACTCGTTCCATCTGTCATCGGGCTATACGTCGATCGGGCCGAAGCGCTACGTGTTCAACTGGAACCACGAGAAGTTTCCGGACATCGAAGGCTTCGTGCAGAGCTATCTCGATCACGGCGTGCGTCTGTGCGCGAACATCAAGCCGTGTCTGCTGCAGGATCACCCCGCGTTCGACGACGTCGCGCAGGCCGGCCTGTTGATCGAAGCGCCCGACGGCGAGCCCGCATGGGTGCAGTTCTGGGACGAAGTCGGCGCGTATCTCGACTTCACGAATCCCGCGACGATCGACTGGTGGAAGGCGCGCGTGAAGGACGCGCTGCTCGAATATGGCATCGCGGCCACCTGGAACGACAACAACGAGTTCGAGATCTGGTCGCCGCATGCAATTGCGCACGGCTTCGGCAAGCCGTATCCGGCACATCAGGCTAAGGTGCTGCAAACGCAGCTGATGATGCGCGCGTCGCACGACGCGCAGCGCGAGCATGCGCCCGATAAGCGTCCGTTCCTCGTATCGCGCTCGGGCGGCGTGGGCATGCATCGTTATGTACAGACGTGGTCGGGCGACAACTACACGTCGTGGGAAACGCTGCGCTTCAATCTGAAGATGGGCCTCGGGCTCGCGATGTCGGGCGTGTCGAATAGCGGCCATGACATCGGCGGCTTCTCGGGTCCGGCGCCGCAGCCGGAGCTGTTCGCGCGCTGGGTCGCGTTCGGCATTTTCCTGCCGCGCTTTTCGATTCACTCGTGGAACGACGACGGCACCGTCAACGAGCCGTGGATGCATCCGGAAGTCACGCGGCACGTGGCGGACCTGATCAAGCTGCGCTATCGGCTGATCCCTTACCTGTACGAGCTGCTGTGGCAATCGCATAGCGCGTACGAACCGGTGCTGCGGCCGCTGTTCGCGGAGTTTCCGCGCGATCCGCGCTGCCTCGTCGACGGCGACGACATGATGCTCGGCTCGTCGATGCTGGTCGCGCCGGTGGTCGATCCGGCCCGGAGCACGCGCGACGTGTATCTGCCCGCCGGTTCGCGCTGGGTGTCGTACTGGAGCGGCGAAGCATTCGACGGCGGCCAGACCGTCACGCTGCCCGCGCCTATCGAGCGGCCGGTGTTCCTGCTGCGCGAAGGCAGCGTGATTCCGCTCAACATCGCCGAGCAGCATTTCGGCCGCCCCGCCGACGAGCGCGCATTCCTCGCAGTGCCACATGCCGGCGCGGGCACCGCGCAAGGCGGCTCGATCGAGGACGACGGCGAGACCGAAGCCTGGCGCAATGGCGAGCAAGGACGCTGGAACGTCACGCTGACGGGTGACGCAAACACGTTGCGCGTGACGCTCGAGCGTCCGCAATGGAAGCATCGCACGCAGCTGCAAGTGCGTGTGTTCGTGCCGATGCATGAGACACGCGCGATCGCCTGCACGAACGGCACGCTCGACGCCGACCACACCGCAAACGGCTGGCGCTGCCTGACGATTTCGCTGCCGCACTGACACACAAAAGCACCGACTCGCGCTACTAGGCACTGAACGACACACCGCACCGGCCTGAGGGATCAGGCCGTCCCTTCAGTCTGGAGACATCCCAATCATGAAAATCAGCCAGCGCGCGCGCACCCGCGCGTTCGTCCTCTGCTGCCTGCCGTTCGCGGGCGCCGCGTTATCGACCAGCGCGTCTGCGCAAAGCAGCGTCGCGTTGTACGGCGTCGTCGACAATGCGTTCGCCTATGCCAGCAACCAGAAGGGGCATTCGAACTTCTACATGAGCCAGGGCAATCTGCAGGCGAGCAAGTTCGGCTTCCTCGGCTCGGAAGATCTCGGCAGTGGCACGAAGGCGATCTTCCGGCTCGAGAGCGGCTTCAATTCGCTGACCGGCGCGCAAAGCACCGCGGGTTACCTGTTCAACCGCCAGGCCTACATCGGCCTCGCGAACGACCGCTACGGCACCGTGACGCTCGGTCGCCAGTACACGCCGTACTTCCAGATGGTCGGCGCGCTCGGACCGACCGGCGTGCTGACCGGCGCGACCGGCGCACACCCGGGCGATCTCGACGCCCTCGACACGACGCTGCGCTTCAACAATTCGGTTACCTATCTATCACCGACGATCGCGGGCCTGCAGGCAAGTGCGCAGTACGGCCTCGGTGGCGTGCCCGGCAGCGTCGCGAACGGCAGCCTGTTCAGCGCGGCACTGCGCTATGACTTCCAGCCGGTATCGCTCGCAGCCGGCTACGTGAAGCTGAAGGACATCGCGACGAGCGCGGCGCTCGGCAGCTTCGCGATCAACTCGCCGGTCAACAACGGTTATGCGAGCGCGCGCAGCGCGCAGTTGTTCGCGGCGGCGGGCCGCTACACGTGGCACGATCTGATGGTGGGCGTCAACTACTCGAATGTGCAGTACGCGCCGGGCCACGGCTCGCTGTTCTTCGACAAGGCCGTGTTCACCACGTACGGCGCGATCGCGACGTACCGGATCACACCGAGCGTGACCGTCGGCGGCGGCTATAGCTTCACGCAGGCAAGCCAGGCGAATGGCATCACTGACCCGGCGCACTATCATCAGATCTCGCTCGAACAGACTTATAGCCTGTCGACGCGCACCACGCTGTACGCGCTCGAGGCCTATCAGCATGCGGGCGGCAAGTCGCTGATCGCGTCGGGCAGCGGCGTGACCATCGCCGATGCGGTCGCGGTGGTCGGCGACTCGCAGAACACGACGCCGTCGTCGGGCCCGTCTCAGTTCGTCGGCATGGTGGGGTTGCGGCACGCGTTCTAGGCGACGCGTGTTCAGAGCGCCATGCAGTGATCAGGATGCCTGCATAACTGGCAGTGAGAGGAAACGAAACAGCGGTCGCCGAAAAACAAAAACCCCGCAGAGCCTAGACTCTGCGGGGTTTCGCCGCCATTGCTGGCGGAGACGGAGGGATTCGAACCCTCGATCCAGGTTTTGGCCCAGATGCTCCCTTAGCAGGGGAGTGCCTTCGACCTCTCGGCCACGTCTCCCAAACTTTCTGTCGCACAGGGAGTCAGTGCGACGAAGCCAAGATAATAGCGGGCCGGGCCGATAAGGTCAATGTCCAGCGAACATTTTTTGTGCCAACGAGGTGTCTCGCGACGCAAATCGTTCACATGAACGCCACAAAACAAACGGGGCGCTCTAGAGCGCCCCGTTTTTTACACAATTTATGCCTGATCGAGTTCGAAGGCCTTATGCAGCGCGCGCACTGCGAGCTCCATGTACTTTTCGTCGATCAGTACCGAAATCTTGATTTCGGAAGTGGAGATCATCTGAATGTTGATGCCCTCTTCCGACAGCGTGCGGAACATCTTGCTCGCGATGCCGACGTGCGAGCGCATCCCAACGCCGACCACCGACACCTTCGACACCTTCGGGTCGCCCAGCACCTGCTCAGCCTGCACGTGCGCCTTCACCGTGCCGGTGAGGATTTCCATTGCACGCGCATAGTCGCCGCGGCCAACCGTGAACGTGAACGCTGTCTTGCCCTCGACGCTCTGGTTCTGAATGATCATGTCGACGTCGATATTCGCGTCCGCCACCGGGCCGAGAATCTGATACGCGATGCCCGGCTTGTCGGGCACGCCCATCACGGCGATACGAGCTTCGTCGCGCTGGAACGCGATGCCCGAGATGACTGCTTTTTCCATGGTCTCGTCTTCTTCAAAAGTAATCAGGGTGCCGGACTTCATTTCGTCGTCGAGCGGCATCAGCGGATCGGTCAGGCTCGACAGCACGCGCGTCTTCACCTGATATTTGCCGGCGAATTCCACCGAGCGGATCTGCAGCACCTTCGAACCCAGGCTGGCCATTTCCAGCATTTCTTCGAACGTCACGCGGTCGAGCCGGCGCGCTTCTTCAACGACGCGCGGGTCCGTCGTGTACACACCGTCGACGTCCGTGTAGATCAGGCACTCGTCGGCCTTCAGCGCGGCCGCGACCGCGACCGCCGAGGTGTCCGAGCCGCCGCGGCCGAGCGTCGTGATGTGGCCGTCGGGGTCGATACCCTGGAAGCCGGTGATCACGACCACCCTACCGGCCGCGAGGTCTTGCTTGACGCGCTCGCCGTCGATGTCGCTGATGCGCGCTTTCGTGAACGCGCTATCGGTTTTGACCGGCACCTGCCAGCCTGCGTAGCTGACCGCTTCGACGCCGGCTTCCTGCAGCGCGATCGCGAGCAGACCCGAGCTGACCTGCTCGCCGGTGGCGGCGATCATGTCGAGTTCACGCGGGCTCGGTTGAGTCGTGATTTCCTTCGCGAGGCCAAGCAGGCGATTGGTTTCGCCGGACATCGCCGAGGGCACGACGACCATCTGGTGGCCGGCCTTGTGCCATTTCGCGACTCGCTTGGCGACGTTCTTGATGCGCTCGACCGAGCCCATCGAGGTGCCGCCGTATTTGTGTACGATGAGTGCCATTGTCGTTCTGAACTGGAAGATAAACCGCGCTGGCGCGCTGGAGACGACCGCACAGAAAGCACAGGGGCGCAACGTCTCGTGAACGGCGGCAAAGTGTGTGGCGGCGTAGATGCAGCACGCGTGCAGCACGCGCGGATTTGCCCGGGATGAAATCGCAAATGGCTGATCGGATTTGAACGGCGACGACGGATCACGCACGCCTGCCGGGACTAACGACCGATCGCGACAAAAGCGACGGCGAAATCGGGTCGGGCAAACAAGCTAAAGTACCTGATTAGGCGCAAAAAGACAAGACGCACAGAGCGTTCAAATGCGTCAAATCAGGCCCGCAATGGCCTGTTTTATCGTTGATTTGCACCCTATTTCACTATTTCGACATGCCCCCGCGCGGCATGCGCGACTGTCCGACCGGCACTCAGGCGATCAGCAGATCTTCTCGCCAGGCGATCTTCACGCGCGTTTCGCGCTCGGATGCGTCGCGCACCGTCCGACGATTCACGCCGATCAGCGGCACGAACAGCAGTTCATCGCCGACGTAAAGCAATGGCACGTCGCGCTTCCATGCGGGAATGCCGCGCTCCTGAAACAGGTTCTTCAGCGTGCGGCTCGACGTGTTCGACGCACCGACGCGCATGCGCTCGCCGCCGCGGCGCGCCCGCACGCTTAGAGAAGCACGTTGCAGGACGCTGACGGGAACGGTATCCAATGCTTCGCCGCGTGGCGCTTCGTGCAATGCGTCGGCGACGTCGGAAGCAGCGGCTGCATCCACCACCGCGAACACGAACGTGCCGCGCCATTGCGGCAGATGCCAGACCTCTTGCCCCTGCCACGCGAGTTCGCTGATCTCACGCTCGACGAGCGCGGTTTCGTCGGCGGGCTCGCTGCTGTCGCCGGCCTCCCAGTACACGAGGCCGCGATAACTGCGCAACGCATGCCCCGCATGATCGATACGCAGACGATGTCCGTCCTGTCCCGCACCGACTTCGCGCAACTGCCGCAGCGCATCCGCGACACGTGCGCTCGATGCCGCGACGAAGCCGAGCGTGCGCATCCAGTAGCGCAGCAGATTCAGCGCGCGATCGTCGTCGAGAGCGAGCAGCGCGTCGTGCGCGAGCGCGCGTCCTTCATCGGACGCCGCGCTCTCCATGTCCGCGCGCGCGAGCGTATCGAGCAAGCGCTGCGCGGACGCCGCATGCGCGGCCGTGCGCGCGAGCGCATCGCGAAAGCCCGGAAAGTGCACCGCGAGCACCGGCATCACCTGATGACGCAATGCGTTGCGCGCGTAACGCGTGTCCGTGTTCGATTCGTCGTCGATCCAGCGCAGCTTGCGCGCGCTCGCATAATGTTCGAGTTGCGCGCGCAGCAAATGCAAAAGCGGCCGCATACGTGTCGTCGACGCACCCGTCGGCAGTGAGCCGGGCGCCATCGCCGCGAGCCCCGCGAGACCCGCGCCGCGCAGCAGTTGCAGCAGCACGGTCTCGGCCTGATCGTCCGCATGCTGCGCGAGCCATAGCGTGCTGATTCCGTGCGTTGCGCACATCGCGTCGAGCGCGCGATAACGCGCGTCGCGTGCCGCAGCCTCGATGCTCACGCCCGGCGCGCGCGAAACGTCCACGCGTCGCGCGTCGAATTCCACGCCACGTTCGCGCGCGAATGCCTCGCAATGCGCGAGCCACGCATCGGCATTTGGACTCAAACCGTGATGCACATGCAGAGCGACACAACGCGATGCGCCGGCGACGCGCACCGCCGCATCGAGCAGCACGCTCGAATCGACGCCGCCGCTGAATGCGAGCGCAATCCGCGCGTTCGGATCGAGCCCGGACAGCGCCGCGCCGAGCGCCTCGGTCACGAGGCGCTCGGCGGATGAGTCGGCGGTGGTGGTCACGTCGTTAGCGCGGCAAGCGCCGGTGGACGATGAAGACAGGTCAACGCGCGGGCTTATGCGCCCGGCGTCGTTTCCTTGAATTTGCCGTACGCCATCAGCCGTTCGAAACGGCGTTCGCGCAGGTCGTTGATGCTCATGCCCTGGAACTGGCGCAGCGAATCGGCGAGCGCGCGGCGCAGCATCGCGGCCATGCCCTTCGGATCGCGGTGCGCACCACCGAGCGGCTCGTTGACGATCTTGTCGATCAAACCGAGCGCCTTCAGACGATGCGCGGTCAAGCCGAGCGCTTCCGCTGCTTCCGGCGCCTTCGCGGCGCTCTTCCACAGAATCGACGCGCAACCCTCCGGCGAAATCACCGAGTAGGTCGAGAACTGCAGCATCAGCACGCTATCGCCCACTGCGATCGCGAGCGCGCCGCCCGAGCCGCCCTCGCCGATGATCGTCGCGATCAGCGGCGTCTTCAGCTCGGCCATCACGTACAGATTGCGGCCGATCGCTTCGGACTGGCCGCGCTCTTCCGCGCCGATGCCGGGGTACGCGCCCGGCGTGTCGATGAACGTGAAGATCGGCAGGCCAAACTTCTCGGCGAGGCGCATCAGACGCTCGGCCTTACGATAGCCTTCCGGACGCGGCATGCCGAAGTTGCGCAGCGCGCGCTCCTTGGTGTCGCGGCCCTTCTGATGACCGATCACCATGCACGCCTGGCCGTTGAACCGCGCGAGACCGCCGACGATCGACAGATCGTCCGCGAAGCTGCGGTCGCCATGCAGTTCATGGAAGTCGGTGAACAGTTCGCTCACGTAGTCGAACGTGTACGGACGCTGCGGATGACGGGCGATTTGCGAAACCTGCCAAGGTGTGAGGTTCGCATACAGATCTTTGGTGAGCTGCTGGCTCTTCTTGGACAGCCGCTCGATCTCTTCCGAAATATCGACGGCCGAGTCGTCCTGCACGAAGCGCAATTCTTCGATCTTCGCTTCGAGTTCAGCGATCGGCTGTTCGAAATCCAGAAACGTGGTCTTCATTGGTTGTAATCCTTGGACTTACCGGGCAGCGCGTATTCTAACCGCGCGAGCCGATGTCAAAACCATTTCTCAACTATCGACATGATATACACGATAGTCTTTGAAACGGCTTCGCCTCCTGTTCTTCTTCAGTAGTCGACCGGCAACGGATCGAGACTACGCCACATGTACCAGGTCGCCACGGTGCGCCACGGCTCCCAGTTCGCGGCAACCTCGCGCGCTTCACTGCGCGTGACGGGTTCGCCGCTGAAATAGTTGACGCTGATCGCGCGGATCAGGCCGAGGTCGTCGAGCGGCAGCACGTCGGGACGCGACAGGTTGAAGATCAGGAACATCTCCGCGGTCCAGCGGCCGATGCCGCGAATCTGCGTGAGTTCGGCGATCACCGACTCGTCGTCCATCGATGTCCATTTGCCGACGTGCAATGCGCCCGACACGAAATGCCGCGCGAGATCGAGCACGTACTCGGCCTTGCGTTTCGACAGACCGCACGCGGTCAGCTTCTCGAGACCGAGCTTGATGAACTGCTGCGGCACGAGCTTCGGACACGCGGCTTCGACCTTCGCCCACACCGCCTGCGCCGACGCGACCGAAATCTGCTGGCCGACCACCGAGCGCGCAAGCGTGACGAACGGATCGCCACGACTCAGAAGATGCACGGGGCCGAACTTCGGAATCAGCTTTTTCAGAATGCGATCGCGCTTGACGAGGTCCGCACACGCCTTATCCCAATACGCGGGACGCGTGACTTCAGGCGCGAGGCCGCCGATCTGCACCGGCACCGCGACTTCGTTCGCGAGCGATGCGACACCGGCCGCTTCGCCGCCGGCGCTGACCGTGCTCGCCGAGGCGGCCGACATACGTGTCTTGCGCACGACTTCGCCTGCGTTCGTATCGCGTGCGAGTTCCTGCACGTCGCCGGCGAGCTCGGCCGGCACCGCGCCATTGCCCTTCGCCCGCGACGCCGTTTTCGCGCGCTTCGCAACCGGCGCGTGCGCGGCTTCAGTGCCCGCGCCGCCGGCGCCATTGAGCGAGCGTTTGGCCGCGCTCTTCTTTGCCGCGGCCGAGCCGGCTTTCGCCGCCCCGCCCGCTATCGATGACGCTTTGTCTACCGCGCCATCGCCCGCGCGAGTCGACGCACGCGTCGACTTGGCTGCGGTAGCCGATGCTGCGGCTGCCGCACTGGTTTGAGACGCCGCGCGTTTAGCCGGCGTCTTCGTGGCCGTTGCCATCCTGCCTCCTGCCTGGCGAGTCGTTCAGAGGGAAGTACGAGGTGCGCTCACACGCGCCGCCACTCGGTCAACCCGCCGGGTTTGTCTTCGAGGGCAACGCCGGCCTCGAGCAATTCAGCCCGGATCCGGTCTGCTGCCGCATAGTCTTTTGCCTGCTTGGCGGCGATGCGCGCGGCGATCTTCGCTTCGATCGCGGCGGGCTCGAGCGCGCCTTCGGCTGCAGCACCCGCTGCCTGCTGCAGGTATGTACGCGGTTCGCGTCCGAGCAACCCGAGCACCGCGCCAAGCGCGCGCAATTGACGGGCCAGCGCGGGCTCGCGCGTGCGATTCACTTCAGTGGCCAGTTCGAACAGCACCGACACGGCCACCGGCGTGTTGAAGTCGTCGTTCATCGCTGCCTGGAAACGCTGCGCGTACGCTTCGTTCCAGTCGAGCGCGGCACTATCGGGTGACACGTCTTTCAACGCCGTGTACAAACGCGCGAGTGCATTGCGCGCGTCGTCGATATGCACGTCGCTGTAGTTCAGCGGCGAGCGGTAATGCGCGCGCGCGATGAAGAAACGCACCACCTCTGCATCGTACTGCGCGAGCACTTCGCGAATCGTAAAAAAATTGTTCAACGACTTCGACATCTTCTCATTGTCGATCTGTACGTAGCCGTTGTGCATCCAATAATTGACGAATGTTTGTCCGGTCGCGGCCTCGCTTTGCGCGATCTCGTTTTCGTGGTGCGGAAACTGCAGATCCTGGCCGCCACCGTGAATGTCGAACTGTTCGCCGAGCAGCGTGCAGCCCATTGCCGAGCACTCGATGTGCCAGCCGGGACGACCGCGCCCGTACTTCGAATCCCAGCCGGTGTCGGCCGGTTCATCGGGCTTCGCCTGCTTCCACAGCACGAAGTCGAGCGGGTCCTGTTTAGCGTCGTTGGCCGCGACGCGTTCGCCCGCACGCAGGTCTTCGAGCGACTTGCCCGACAGCTTGCCGTAGCCTGCGAATTTGCGTACCGCGTAATTGACGTCGCCGTCGCTCGCCTGATAGGCGTAGCCGTTTTTCTCGAGCGCCTCGATCATGCCGAGCATCTGCGGAATGAAGTCGGTCGCGCGCGGCTCGATGTCCGGACGCTCGATGCCGAGCGCGTCCGCGTCTTCATGCAGCGCGGCGATGAAGCGATCAGTCAGCGATTTGATAGTTTCACCGTTCTCGACTGCACGCTTGATTATCTTGTCGTCGATATCGGTAATATTGCGCACGTAGGTCACGTTGTACCCAAGCGCGCGCAACCAGCGCTGCACGATGTCGAACACGACCATCACCCGCGCATGACCGACGTGACAATAGTCGTACACGGTCATCCCGCAGACGTACATCCGCACGACGCCTTCGCGCAGCGGCACGAAAGTCTGTTTGTCACGCGCGAGCGTGTTGTAGATGCGCAGAGATTCCATAGAGAGCGGTGCGTGGGCCGAAAGAAGTCCGCATTGTGCTTCATGCGCGCCGCGACCCGCGAAACCAACAGGACAACGGGTGCGTCGCATACAGCTTAAACCGGCGCACCTCGTGCGGCGATCAGGCTGCAGACGATACTGCGAACCGGGCGGAGACGGCCACGAGTGGCGAAAAGACAGTCGGCGGTTCGACGGAACGCGCAGACCTTTTGTTAGAATGGCTCGGAGTATAACATCCTGACCTGAGCCTATGAAACACTCCAGCGGCCGCGCGCGCAGCGCTGCGACCCTCGCCGCGACTGCGTTTGGCGACGTTGTTGGCGGCATTACTTTCGAAGCTGCGCGCGCCCTCGCGTGGCGTATCACCGTCGTTGCCGCGCTAGCCGCGGTGCCGGCTGCGAGCGCTTTTGCGCAGAAGGCGGCGGTGATGCCGCAAGGTCCCGCCGTGCGCGACAACACGCCGGAAATCGACGCGTCGATCGCGCAGAAAAACTGGCAAGCCGCGCTGACCCAACTCGATGCGCGCGTCGCCGCAAACCCGCGCGACGCACAAGCTAAATTCAAACGCGCAAACGTGCTCGTGCATCTGAATCGCGACGACGAAGCGATCACTGCGTTCACCGAACTCACGCAGTTGTATCCCGAGTTGCCCGAGCCGTACAACAACCTCGCCACGCTCTTCGCAAGACAAGGGCGCCTGACCGAAGCGCGCGCAGCGCTCGAAATGGCCACCCAGGTCAATCCGAACTACGGGCTCGCGTTCGAGAACCTCGGCGACCTCTATCTGCGCCTCGCCGATGCCGCGTACCGTCGCGCGGAAAGCCTCGGCAAGGCTAGCCCGAGGACCGCGCAGCGTCTCGCGGACATCCAGAAGGTCGTGTCGCCGGCTGCGCCCGCTGCCGCGGCGTCGCAGCCCGCCGCCGAACAGACCACCGGGCCCGCCGCGCACCCCACGTCGAACATCACTGAGAGCCCGAGCTTCCAGTTCGGCGGCCCGAACGGCTCGCTCGCCATGCCGCCGTACATGGCGCCGTCGCGCTGAGCGTCGGGCTCGTTGCTTGCCGCACGTTTTCTCCAACCCCGAGGATTTTCATGAAATGGTTGATGTTGGCGCTCGGCAGCGCCGCCCTGATCGCAAACGCACCCGCCTTTGCACAGTCCGGTTCGCAGGCCGCTCATCCTTCCGTGCTGTTGAAGACGTCGGAGGGCGACATCCGCGTCGAGCTGTATCCCGAGAAGGCGCCAAAGACGGTCGCGAATTTTCTCGACTACGTGAAGGCCGGCCAATATAGCGGCACGATCTTTCATCGCGTGATTCCGGGCTTCATGATTCAGGGCGGCGGCTATACGCAGAGCTTCGCCGAGAAGCCGACGCGCGCGCCGATCCCGCTCGAGAGCCGCAACGGTCTGAAGAACACCGCGGGCACGATCGCGATGGCACGCACCAGCGACCCGAATTCCGCCACCGCGCAGTTCTTCATCAACACGGTGGACAATGCCAATCTCGACTACCCGAATCCGGACGGCAACGGCTACGCGGTGTTCGGCAAGGTCACGAGCGGCATGGACGTCGTGAAGCGCATCGAAGCCACGCCCACCACCACGCGCGGCCCGATGAGCGATGTGCCGCAGAAACCGGTCGTGATCCAGTCGGCGACGATGGTGAGCAAGTAACGACGAACCAGCGGGCGCACGAGCAAGCGAATCCGCGCGGCCGAAGCCCGGCCCCAACCAACGCCCCGGCGCGGCCTGTCGTCAGCGCATGACGACGCGACGCGCCTTTTATCCACCTGTTCATCAAAGGATTCCATCATGGTTGAACTGCATACGAACCACGGCGTCATCAAACTCGAGCTGAACGCCGAAAAGGCGCCGAAGTCGGTCGAGAACTTCCTGAACTACGTGAAGGCCGGCCACTACGACAACACGGTGTTTCACCGCGTGATCGACGGCTTCATGATCCAGGGCGGCGGCTTCGAACCCGGCATGAAGCAGAAGCCGACGGCCGAGCCGATCACCAACGAGGCAAACAACGGTCTGAAGAACGAGAACGGCTCGATCGCAATGGCGCGCACCAACGATCCCCATTCGGCGACCGCGCAATTCTTCATCAACGTGAACGACAACGACTTCCTGAACCACTCGTCGCCGACGCCGCAAGGCTGGGGCTACGCGGTGTTCGGCAAGGTCGTCGAAGGCATGGACGTGGTCGAGAAGATCAAGAAGGTCAAGACCGGCTCGAAGGGCTTCCATCAGGACGTGCCGGTCGATGACGTCGTGATCGAAAAGGCTGTCGTCGTCGGCTAAGCCGTGAGTGAGTCGCGCCCCATGCGGGCGTCGACTCGTTTGAACTGAAATCAGGCACCTTCAATGCTGCAAGAGACGCCGCTGCGAAGCATCGCCGCGGGCGTGCCAGGCGAGGGCCCACGCCCGCACGCTGCGCGCCCTTTTTTCTTCCTCTCCGATCTACATCTGAGCGAGGCGATTCCGCGCACGGTCGCCGCGTTCGAGCACTTCATCCGCGTGAACGCGGAAGCGGCCGACTCGGTTTTCATCCTCGGCGACCTGTTCGAATACTGGGTCGGCGACGACATGCTGAGCGAGCCGTTCGTCGCCCGTATTGCCGCATTGCTGCACACGCTGTCCGAGCGCGGCATCGCGCTCTACATCATGCACGGCAATCGCGACTTTCTGCTTGGCAAGCGCTTCATGAAAGCGGCCGGCGCGATCTGGCTCCCCGATCCATTCGTGATCACCGCGTTCGGCACGCGCATTGCGCTCGCCCACGGCGATGGTCTGTGCACCGCGGATCGCGGCTATCAGTTGTTCAGGTGTTTCGCGCGCAATCGACTCGCGCAGACACTGTTTCTCGCGTGGCCGTTTCGGTGGCGTCGCAAGCTCGCCGAGAATATGCGCTCGAAGAGCGAGCACGGCCGCACGCGGCCGATGTCGGTCAAGTATGACGTGACCCCGCGAGGCGTCGCCGCGCTGTTCAGGAAATCGAAGAGCGCGACGATCATTCACGGGCATACACATCTGCCCGCGCGGCATCGCGAACCGGGCGGCACGCGTTGGGTTCTGCCGGACTGGGATCTCGATCACGGCGAGCGCCGTGGCGGCTATCTGAAGATCGATGTCGACGGGATTCGGGCGTTGCCGCTGGATTGACCTGGTAAGTACGGCATGCGCTTCGCGCTGTCGAAGCGCCGATACCTAGCGCTCCGCCGCCACCCCTTCCACCTTCCCCGCGATCGCCGCCGATAGGCGCCGCAGATCGAGCAACGCCGCATCCGCGCCTTGCAGCCCTTCGAGGCTCGTGCCGAGCCGCTCGAGCGCATCGACGATTTCATCGATGCGCCGCGCCTGGGTAGCCGCATGATCGATCAGACCGTGAATCGCGAGCGACACCGGATCGTCGGCATTGGGCGTGATGCCGTAGGCGCAGAACGCGCTGATTTCGCTGCCACGCTTCGCGTCACGCGCGGCGTTGTCCGCATTCGTGTTCGCACCCGTGGCGCCGTTCGCGTCCGCGGCGAGCGACGCCGGCACGATGATCCGCGCCGGATTGCCGACCGCCGTGCCACGCGCCGGTACCGGCTTCGTCACCACCGCGTTCGAGCCGATCTTCGCGTCCGCGCCGATCGTGAATCCGCCGAGCACCTTCGCGCCCGCACCGACGATCACACCACGCTCGAGCGTCGGATGCCGCTTCGCGCCGCGCGTGAGCGACGTGCCACCGAGCGTCACGCCCTGGTAGATCGTGCAGTCGTCGCCGATCTGCGCGGTCTCGCCGATCACGACGCCCATGCCGTGATCGATGAACACGCGCCGCCCGACGGTCGCGCCCGGATGGATCTCGATCCCGGTCATGAAGCGCGCCATCTGCGACACGAAACGCGCGAGCCAACGGCGCTTCGCGCGCCAGCACGCGTGCGCGATCCGATGCAGCACGAGCGCGTGCAGCCCCGGATAACACGTGAGCACTTCCCATGCGCTGCGGGCGGCGGGATCGCGCTCGCGGATCGTGGCGATGTCTTCGCGAAGTCTCGTAAACATGGCTGGGACTGTGTTGTTTTGGGGGAAAGGAAAAACCGTCTGCGTGAGCGGGTCCGCGCGCTTAGCGCTCGCGCGGGCCTGTGCATTTCGCGCCACGCGTGACGGCATGCCTGCCGCTTAGCACGGCGGCAGCTTTGCTTCTAACGTTTCGTGGATTGTAGGGCGATTGCGCGAAACCTGCCGGAAGTCCCCGTCACCTGCAAGGTTGTCGTCAGATGAACGCGGCGCAACAGGTGCGCCGCGACGGGCTCGTCAACGAGCGTCAGCCGGTCCGCCCGGTCTTGAGCAGGATGTGCTTGGCGATGCCGCGCACGATGTTGACCTCTTCGCGCTCGAGGCCCGAGCGCGCGAAGAGCCGCCGCAGCCGTGACATCAGCTTCTTCGGATTGGCCGGATCGAGAAACTCGAGCGCGATCAGCGCGCTTTCCAGATGCGCGAACATGCTCTCGATCTCGTCGCTCGCTGCCATCTGCGCGCGCGTACCGGCGGATTCGGCCGGCGCTACGCGTGCCCCTGCGGCGGGCGCACCGTCGGTCGCTTCATCGGCGCCGAGATACGCGGTGCGCAGCTCGTAGGCGAGCACCTGCACCGCCTGCGCGAGATTGAGCGAGCTGTAGGCCGGATTGGCCGGAATATGCGCGATGGCGCTGCATCGCTCGACGTCCTCGTTCGACAAGCCCGTGCGCTCGTTGCCGAACACCAGCGCGATCTCGCCGTGCATCGCCTCTGCGTGCGCGGCGGCGGCAGCCGCACGCGGCGTCCATTGCGGCGGTCCATATTCGCGCAGCCGCGCGGTCAGCGCGATCGACCAGTGCACGCCGGTCAGCGCATCGGCAAGCGACGGCACCACGTGCACGGAGGCGAGCACGTCGTCCGCGCCGCTCGCCATCGCGATCGCTTCGGGATCGTTCTGCACGTTCGGCACGCGCGGCGACACGAGCACGAGCCGCGAAAAGCCCATGGTTTTCAGCGCGCGCGCCGCGGCGCCGACATTGCCCGGATGGCTGGGCTCGACCAGCACGAAACGCGTCGACGTGAAGCCGCCGCGCAAATCGGCCACGGCGGGGTCGGAGGAATGGTGGGTGTGATCCACGATGAAACTCGGCTGGCTAGAACTCAAGACGCGTATGGTAGCGCCAACGGGCGCCCGTGCGGCACATCCGCTCCACGTTAGCGAGCACCTGCGCGAGGGCGGCCGGACTCAGGTAAAATACCGCTCTTCGCGTCCGGCGCCGACGTTTGCTGAAGCCTTCGTCGAACCAGCCGCACCGTTCTTATTCAATTCGTCTCCGTCGACGGAAGGCGCTCCGGCTGGATAGCCGGCTGCCGTTCCGTGCTGTTTTTGCGTCGTTGCGGCGCCCGTCAGCGCAGGTTTCGCGCTTATTTACCGGCCGGCAGCCGTGCTGCCCCGGCACAAGGATCAGTTTATGCATCCCATGCTCAATATCGCTGTGAAGGCCGCGCGCCGCGCAGCTCAGATCATCAACCGCGCATCGCTCGATCTCGACCTGATTCAGGTCAGCAAAAAGCAGCACAACGATTTCGTCACGGAGGTCGACAAAGCGTCCGAAGCGGCGATCATCGAAACGTTGAAGACCGCCTATCCCGATCACGCCATCCTCGCCGAAGAATCGGGCAAGTCGAACGACGATTCCGAATACCAGTGGATCATCGATCCGCTCGACGGCACCACCAACTTCATCCACGGCTTCCCGTACTACTGCGTGTCGATCGCGCTCGCGCACAAGGGCATCGTCACGCAAGCCGTCGTCTACGATCCGACCCGCAACGATCTGTTCACCGCATCGCGTGGCCGTGGCGCGTTCCTCAACGATCGCCGCATCCGCGTCGCCAAGCGTGACCGCCTCGCCGACTGCCTGATCGGCACCGGCTTCCCGTTCCGCCAGTCCGACAGCCTCGAATCGTACGGCCGTCAGTTCGCCGAGATGACGCAAGCTTGCGCGGGCTTGCGCCGTCCGGGCGCCGCCGCGCTTGATCTGGCCAACGTCGCGGCCGGCCACATGGACGGCTTCTTCGAGCAGGGCCTGAACGCATGGGACGTCGCGGCGGGCAGCCTGCTGATCACCGAAGCCGGCGGTCTGGTCGGCAACTACACCGGGGATTCGGATTTCCTGCACGTCGGCGAAGTCGTCGCGGGCAACCCGAAGGTCTACGCGCAGATGATCCCGATCCTGTCGCGCTACAGCCGCACGCGTCAGCAGTCGGCGTAAGGTGCACCGCCGTGGCCGGTCCGCGGCCACGCATAACGGTTGTGCGGAAAAGCGGCTTCAGCCGCTTTTTTGTTGGCGGCGCTGCGGCGTGCCGGAGCGTCGCGCCAAAAAAAAAGCCGCGGTGACTCGGGACGGGACTCGGCCGGGACCGTTCTGTGCTCCCTACCGCTTTGACCCTGTCCGACTTTCACCCCGGGCGCAGCCTCCAACCGGCCCCATGAAAAAAGGCTTCCATACGATCATCGCGGCGCAGTTCATTTCGTCGCTGGCCGACAATGCGCTGTTGATCGCAGCCATCGCGCTGCTTTCCGTGATGCGCTCCGCCGCGTGGGTTACGCCGCTCTTGCAGATCTTCTTCACGATCTCGTACGTGCTGCTCGCGCCCTTTGTCGGCGCGTTCGCCGATTCGATGCAAAAGCGCCACGTGATGTTCATCTCCAACGCGTTGAAGGCGAGCGGTTGTCTGATGATGATCCTCGGCGTTCATCCGATGATCGCCTACGGCGTGGTCGGCTTCGGCGCGGCCGCGTATTCGCCCGCCAAGTACGGCATCCTCACGGAGCTGCTGCCCGCCGAAAAGCTCGTGCGCGCGAACGCGTGGCTCGAATCGGCGACGGTGCTGTCGACGATCGTCGGCACGATGCTCGGTGGTGCGCTGATCAGCACCGTCGTCGAGCATTTCGTCAAGCGCGTGCATATGCCGCTGATGCACTCCGCCGCCGATCTCGCGATGGCCGCAGTCATGCTTACCTACGCGATCGCCGCCGCGATCAATATCTTCATTCCGGATACCGGCGCGCGCTATCCGAACCGGCTGACCGAGCCGAGCAAGCTGCTCGGCGATTTCCATCACTGCTTCCGCGTGCTGTGGGCCGACAAGCTCGCGCAGATCGCGCTGTGGGTGACCACGCTGATGTGGGGCGCCGCGGTGACGATGCAGCTGCTGGTGCTCAAATGGGCGAACGTGAACCTTGGGCTGTCGTTGTCGAAAGCCGCGGTGATGCAGGGCGTGACCGGCATCGGCATCGCGATCGGCGCGGCGGGTGCGGCCGCGCTGATTCCGTTGCGACACTCGCTGAAGGTTTTGCCGGTCGGCGTGCTCACAGGTGCGGTGGCGATCGCGATGGCCTTCTACAACAAGGACCTGTTCCCGCCGGGCGCGGGCCTGCGCTTCGGCACGCACGTCGCGCCCTACTACATTCTGCTGGCCTATCCGCTGATGATCGTGCTCGGCGGGCTGTCGGGCTTTTTCATCGTGCCGATGAACGCGGTCCTGCAGCATCGCGGCGCGACGCTGCTTTCGGCCGGTCACTCGATCGCCGTGCAGAATTTCAACCAGAACCTCGCGGTGCTACTGATGCTCGGCGTGTACGCGCTGCTGCTCACGGCAAAGATGCCCGCGCAGTGGATCATCGTCGTGTTCGGCAGCTTCATCACGCTGCTGATGTGGCTCGCGAAACGCCGCAGCGCCACGAACGAACGCAGAGTGGACATGCGGGCGATGATCGAGGAATGAACGCATCCGGCTCCCGGGTTGGGCATCCTCCGTTCGGCCAGGGTCCCCTCATCGCGCCGGCGGGTTAAACTCACGCCCTGAGCATCTACCGCAAGAAGACACGAAGGATGGGCATTCAAACCGCAGCGGCCAACGACGTCGCACAACACACGCCCATGATGCAGCAGTACCTGCGCATCAAGGCGGAGCATCCGGGCACGCTGGTGTTCTACCGGATGGGCGACTTCTACGAACTCTTTTTCGACGACGCGGAAAAAGCCGCGCGTCTGCTCGACCTGACGCTCACGCAGCGCGGCGCATCGGCAGGCAATCCGATCAAGATGGCCGGCGTGCCGCATCACTCGGTCGAACAATATCTGGCCAAGCTCGTGAAGCTCGGCGAATCGGTCGCGATCTGCGAACAGATCGGCGACCCGGCCACCTCGAAAGGCCCGGTCGAGCGCAAGGTCATGCGCGTGGTCACGCCCGGCACGCTGACCGACGCCGCGCTGCTGTCCGACAAGAGCGACGTCTATCTGCTCGCGCTGTGCGTCGCGCACAATCGCCGCGGCGTCGCGACGAGCGTCGGTCTCGCGTGGCTCAATCTCGCGAGCGGTGCGCTGCGCCTCGCCGAAGTCGCGCCCGATCAGGTCGCCGCCGCGCTGGAGCGCATCCGTCCCGCGGAAATTCTGGTCGCCGATGCCGCCGCCGACTCGACCAGCTGGACACCGCCTGTCAATGCCAGCGCGCTCAAGCGCGTGCCGGCCTGGCACTTCGATATCACGTCGGGCACGAAGCGCCTGTGCGATCAGCTCGAAGTCGCGAGCCTCGACGGCTTCGGCGCGCATTCGCTCGGCTGCGCGTGCGGCGCGGCCGGCGCGTTGCTGCTGTATGCGGCGTCTACGCAAGGCCAGCAGCTGCGTCACGTGCGCAGCCTGAAGGTCGAATCCGAATCCGAATACATCGGCCTCGATCCGGCCACGCGCCGCAACCTCGAACTCACGGAGACACTGCGCGGCACCGAATCGCCAACGCTGTGCTCGCTGCTCGACACCTGCTGCACGACAATGGGCAGCCGCCTGCTGCGTCACTGGCTGCATCATCCGCCGCGCGATTCGGCGGTGGCGCAAACACGCCAGCAGGCGATCGGCGCGTTGCTCGACGCACCGCCAAACGCCGATCTCGATACGTTGCGCAGCGCATTGCGGCAGATTTCCGACATCGAACGGATCACCGGACGTCTCGCGTTGCTGTCGGCGCGACCGCGCGATCTGTCGAGCCTGCGCGATACCTTCATCGCGCTGCCTGCTTTGCGCGCGCAGCTCGCGGCGGTGGCAGCGAACGCGGATTCGCTCACGCGCATCGACGCGGCGCTCGAACCGCCGCACGCGTGCGTCGATTTGCTGAAGCTCGCGGTCGCGCAGGAGCCGGCCGCGATGGTGCGCGATGGCGGCGTCATCGCGCGTGGCTATGACGCCGAGCTCGACGAACTGCGCGATATTTCGGAGAACTGCGGACAGTTCCTGATCGATCTCGAAACACGCGAACGCGCACGCACCGGCATCAACAACCTGCGCGTCGAGTACAACAAGGTGCATGGCTTCTATATCGAAGTCACGCGCGGCCAGACCGACAAGGTGCCCGACGACTATCGCCGTCGGCAGACGCTGAAGAACGCCGAGCGCTACATCACGCCCGAGCTGAAGACCTTCGAGGATAAAGCACTGTCCGCTCAGGAACGCGCGCTCGCGCGCGAACGCGCGCTGTACGACGCGTTGCTGCAAGCGTTGCTGCCGTTCATTCCCGACTGTCAGCGCGTCGCGCTCGCGCTTGCCGAACTCGATCTGCTGGCCGCCTTCGGCGAACGCGCTCGCGCGCTCGACTGGGTTGCGCCGACGTTCTCGGCGAACGCCGGCATCGACATCGAGCAGGGGCGGCATCCGGTGGTCGAGGCGCAGGTGGAGCAGTTCATCGCCAACGATTGCACGCTCGCGACCGAGCGCAAGCTGCTGTTGATCACCGGTCCGAACATGGGCGGTAAGTCGACTTTCATGCGCCAGACCGCGTTGATCGCGCTGCTTGCATATGTTGGCAGCTACGTGCCGGCGCGGCGCGCGGCCTTCGGACCGATCGACCGTATCTTCACGCGCATCGGCGCGGCCGACGACCTCGCCGGCGGCCGCTCGACCTTCATGGTCGAGATGACCGAAGCCGCCGCGATCCTCAACGACGCAACGCCGCAAAGCCTCGTGCTGATGGACGAGATCGGCCGCGGCACATCGACGTTCGACGGCCTCGCGCTCGCGTGGGCGATCGCGCGTCACCTGCTATCCCACAACGGCTGCTACACGCTGTTTGCGACGCACTATTTCGAGCTGACGCAACTGCCCGCGGAGTTTCCGCACGCAGCCAACGTGCATCTTTCGGCGGTCGAGCATGGGCACGGCATCGTGTTCCTGCATGCTGTCAACGAAGGACCGGCCAATCAGAGCTACGGTCTGCAGGTCGCGCAACTCGCCGGCGTCCCCAACGCGGTGATTCGCGCGGCGCGCAAGCATCTCGCGCATCTGGAACAGCAATCGGCCGCGCAGCCCGCGCCGCAACTCGATCTGTTTGCGACGCAGCCTGCCATGCTCGCCGAAGATGCGGACGACGACCTCGAGGCGGCGAGCGACGCAACGCCTGCGTCGCCCGCGATGCTGACGCTCGTCGAGCGTCTGCGCGGCATCGATCCGAACGATCTGCGGCCGCGCGAAGCGCTCGATCTGCTGTACGAACTGCATGAACTGGCCGTCGCGCCGGATGCGGGCCACTGACATGCGCAGACGCCTGCCGCGCCCGCGGGGGATTCGCGCGGCGCTGCGTCACGTGCTCGCACCGGCAGGCGGCATCGTCGTGCTCGCAATGGTGTGCGCATGGGGCGCGCCGGCGCACGCCGAGGCCTCGCGCTTCGGGTTCGCGGTGATTTCCGGCACGATGCACAGCCCCGCCGACGAAGCCGCCACGCAACGGTTGCTCGATGCGATCGGCCGCGAGCGCGACGTGCGCTTCATCGTCTACGACGGCAATCTGAAGGGCCCGAAGGAAGTGTGTCGCGACGCGTTGTTCGAGCGCCGTCAGGCCTTGCTCGACAGCTCGCGCACTGCCCTCTTCTTTATCCCCGGCCAGCATGACTGGGCCGATTGCGGCACGGCGGAAGCCGGTGGCTTCGATCCAGTCGAACGGCTCGACCAATTGCGTCAAACGCTGTTCGCCGATCCGGCCTCGATGGGACAGAACCCGATCGCGTTGACACGCGAGAGCGAGGTATCGCGCTTCCGTCCATTTCGCGAAAACGTGCGCTGGGTGGTCAACGAAAAAGCGAATACCAAAGGCGGCGACGTCGTCTTCATCGGTTTGAACGCGCCGGGTCCGAACAATCACTTCCTGAGCGCGGGCGGCCGCAACGGCGAGTTCGAAGATCGCGTGATCGCCAATGCATTCTGGCTCGAGCACGCGGCCGAATACGCGAAGCGCCGCGACGCGCGCGCGATGGTCGTATTCATTCAGGGTGATTTCGACCCGGAGCGCTATGAGCGACCCGAACGGTTCGCCTGGCTGCACTTTGCGCACAGTCCGCGCCGCGACGGCTTTCTCGAATTCAAGCGCAGTCTGGTCAAGCTCGCGCAGATTTTCCCCGGACCCGTGGTCGTCGTGCATGCAGACGACGAACGGCAGGCCGGAGCTTTCGTCATCGATCAGCCGCTACGCAACGACAAGGGGATGGTCGTGACGAACCTCACGCGCATTGCGCTCGCGCCGCGTGATCGTCTCAACCAATGGATTCAGATAGAAGCGGACTTCGCCGCTAAGCCGCCGTTCAGAGTCAGCGTGCGCGACGTGCCGAAGCAGATGCCGCTGCCCACCACGCCGCCGGTCTTGCCACCCGTATCGCCGCGTGACGAATCCGGCGCGTCGATGCCGGCTGCGCCGGAGATGCCGAATGTGGAAGGGTTCGGGCCGGGGTCGGAATTGCCGCCCGTATTGCAGACACCTGGAGAGTCGCAGGACCAGCAGCCGCACATCCCGTCCGACCAGGGCGGCGGCGACTACGGCCCCGCGATCTCGATGCCGCCGGGGTCGATACTGCCAGCCTCGCCAGCGTTGCCGGCGTCGGTGCCGCCTGCCCCCGCGACGACACCGCGCACGCCCGCAAGCTCAGTGCAGGGTCGGTTTTGAGTTGTCTTCTTCGTCCTCGTCTTCGTCGTCGTCGAGGACTTCGAGGCCGTCCGCGCCATGCGCGTGTTCGTGCTGGATTTCGTCTTCAGTTGCCGGACGCACGTCCTTGACGGTCAACGCGAAACGCAGCGCCATGCCGGCGAGCGGATGGTTGCCGTCGAGCACGACCTTGTCTTCGGCGACGTCGGTCACCACGTAGACCAGCGCATCGATTTCCTCGTCGCCATCTTCCGGGGTGCCTTCGAACTGCATGCCGACTTCGAGAGGTTCCGGGAAGCGATCGCGCGGCTCGATCTTCACAAGCTCGGGATCGTATTCGCCGAACGCGTCTTGCGGTTCGAGCTGGATCTGGGTTTCGAAGCCAGCCTCGTGGCCGTCGAGCTCTTCCTCGATCTTGGGGAACGTGCCATCATAGCCGCCGTGAAGATAGACCATCGGCTCTTCGCTTTCCTCGATCAGATTGCCTTGCGCATCCGACAGCTTGTACGCGACCGACACGACGGTGTTCTTTGCGATTTTCATTCGATTCTCCAGAATACAACTCACATTATACGATGCCCAGGCGGCCCACTCACCTCCCGGTCGATGCACGTTCGGCAAGCAATTCGCCGTCTGCTGCAAAGCCGGCCACGCAGCCCATTCTTCCGCCCTCGCCCGACATTCCGACCGCACTGCTCGGCCATCTGAGCCCCTCGCAATTCATGCGCCGCTATTGGCAGAAAAAGCCATTGCTGATCCGTCAGGCGATTCCGGACGTCGAAGCGCCTCTGTCGCGCGACGAGTTGTTCGAGCTGGCCGATCAGGACGACGTCGAAGCGCGCCTGATCACGCACTTCCGCAACAAATGGCAGCTGGAGCACGGCCCGTTTGCGCCCGACGAACTGCCGTCCGTCAAACAGCGCGCGTGGACACTGCTCGTGCAGGGCGTGGACCTGCATGACGATCGCGCCCGCGCGTTGCTCGACCGTTTCCGCTTCGTGCCGGACGCGCGTCTCGACGACCTGATGATTTCGTATGCGACCGATGGCGGCGGCGTCGGTCCGCACTTCGATTCCTACGATGTGTTTCTTTTGCAAGTAAAAGGCAAGCGCCGCTGGCGTATTAGCGCGCAAAAAGACCTGACGCTGCAGCCCGGCTTGCCGTTGAAAGTTTTACAGCACTTCGAAGACGACGAGGAGTGGGTGCTCGAGCCCGGCGACATGTTGTATCTGCCGCCGCACATCGCGCACGACGGCATCGCCGAGGGCGAATGCATGACCTGTTCGATCGGTTTTCGCGCACCGTCGGAAAGAGAACTGACTGCGCAGTTTTTGTACCACCTGGCCGAGCGCGGAGAGGCCACAGGGAAGGCCAGCGCCCTCTACCGCGATCCGCTGCAGCCCGCCGTCGAGCGGCCGGCCGAGCTGCCCACGGCGCTGGTGGAACGGGTGGGCGCGATGCTTGCTAGAGTGCGATGGAATGAGCAGGACATTGCGTCGTTCCTCGGTACGTATCTCAGCGAACCGAAGCCGAGTGTCGTCTTTGATCCGCCGCAACGGCCGCTCAACGAAGCCCGTTTCATCGGCGTCGCATCGAAATCCGGTCTACGGCTCGATCGCAAGACCAACCTGTTGTATGAACGTCGTTTTTTCTTCGTAAATGGAGAAGAAATGACGTGGAACGGTGCGAAAAGATGGCTGTTTGATCTCGCGAATCAGAGGTCCATGAGTGCGAAACGCTTTGTAACACTATCGCACGATTCATCTGTGACATCCCTGCTACACGAGTGGTATCGTGCGGGCTGGATACAGGTGGGCGAGCTTGCGTAACTCTGCCCACGTGCTATACCGTACAGTGAAATTTTGTATGAGAAAGACAACGTATTGACCCCGGATTTATCGACTGTCAGTACGAAAGTGCATATAATTTCCGCCCAAGCCGTAGGGAAGATTCCAGCTCTCGAAAGAGCATCTCCACCAGCGGCCCAGGTCGGTGTTGGAGCACATTACCGGTTTTATTTTGCGCTGTTGCTTACCTTTAAACCATAAAAGGACGTGATCATGAAGAAATCCCTCCTCGTAGCATCCCTGTTGGCAGCTGTGGCACTCGCTGCATGCAATAAGAGCGAACAAGCCGCTGCTCCGTCAGATGCTGCGTCCGCGCCTGCTGCCGCGTCCCCGGCAGAAGCAGCATCGCCGGCAGTCGCAGCATCCCCGGCAGAAGCAGCATCGCCCGCAGAAGCAGCATCCCCGGCTGAAGCAGCATCGCCGGCAGTCGCAGCATCGCCGGCTGCAGGCGCAAGCCAGTAAGCTGCGCTTGCTCGACGTTGCGACGGCTCCCGTCGCAGCTAACGTCGATGCGGGAGGCTGCTCGAACCGGCAGCCCCTGGCAAGCAGCATTAAAAAAGCCACGAATGCAAATTCGTGGCTTTTTTGTTTGCGATGCACCGCGCACGCGGCACACGACGTTGGGTCGCTGCGTCACCTGAGCGCAGCAACCGATCAAGACATTCAACGGCGTTCGACCGGTTCCTCGAAGAACTCCCGGACCACCTCTATCTCGCGGGTGCGTTTGAAGGGCGGCAGACTCTGCCAGATACGGCGGCCATACGGTTTATCGACGAGACGCGTATCGCAGATCATCAGCACGCCACGATCCGTCTCCGCGCGAATCAGCCGGCCCGCGCCCTGCTTCAGCGTGATCACGGCTTGCGGCAGCTGATGCACGGCGAACGGACTCAAGCCCTTCTTCGTCAGTGCGTCGAGCCGCGCGGCCAGCACGGGATCGTCTGGCGGCGCAAACGGCAGCTTGTCGATCACGACCAGCGACAGCGCGTCGCCGCGCACGTCCACGCCTTCCCAGAAGCTCTGACTGCCGACCAGAATCGCATTGCCGTACGCGCGAAAGCGATCGAGCAGTTCGGTGCGGCTCGCATCGCCCTGGACCAGCAGCGGATAGTCCCAGCCGCGCGACTCGATCGCGTCGCGCAGCTTCGCCGAGATACGGTCCACCGCGCGTAGCGTCGTGCACAGCATGAAGACGCCGCCACCCGATGCTTCGATCGCGGGCAATGCCGCATCGAACACGGCATCGGTGAACATCGGCGACGACGGCTGCGGCAGATTGCGCGGCACGTACAGAAGCGCTTGCGACGGATAGTCGAACGGGCTCGGCAAGGTCATCGAGCGCTTCGAGTTCAAGCCCATCTGCGCCGCGTAATGCGTGAAGTCGCCCCGCACCGACAGCGTCGCCGATGTGAAGATCCACGCGCGCGGCACGCCGGCGCGCTGCTTCGCGAAAATCGGTGCGACCGACAACGGCGTTTCGTGCAACTGCACCGTGTGCGAGAACACCTCGATCCAGCGGACCTTTTCGTTCGGATCGGTGCGCTCGGCACCTGCGTCCCCTTCGCGTGTCGCAACCGCGTCGCGTTCCGCGCTCGTGGGCGGCGTGGTCCAGCCGCTGAGCAGGTCCTGCAGCTCGCGCGCGCGACGCAGACACGCGCCCAGCGATTCGGCTCGCTCAGCCTGCCCCGCCAGCGCCGAGGCCAATGCGTCGAGCTCGGCTTCGAGCGTGTCGAGCGCGGGGAATAGCGGATGATCGTCGGGCAACTGGCCGATCGACAGACGCACCGTGTCTTCCTTGAACGCGAGCCGCACGTCGCGCGCGGCGCGCTCGAGCGTCGCGCCGAGCTTGACCCAATCGAGCGCATCGCGTGCGTGACCGAGCCCTTCGGCCACCGAATCGCGCGCGAGCTCCAGGAACTGCGCGGTCGATAGCGTTTCGCCGAAAAACAGCGTGGCGGTTTCGGGCAGTTGGTGCGCTTCGTCGAAGATGACCGTGTTCGCAGTCGGCAGCAACTCCGCCATGCCAGTATCGCGCAGCATGATGTCGGCGAAAAACAGATGGTGGTTGACCACCACGATATCGGCCTGCTGCGCTTCGCGGCGCGCCTGCATCACGAAGCAGTCCTTGTAGTGCGGACACTCCTGGCCGAGACAGTTGTCGCGCGTCGAGGTGACCATCGACCACACTTGCGCGGTCTCCGGCACGCTCGCCAGTTCGGCCTTGTCGCCGGTGCGCGTGATCTTCGCGAAGCGCACGATGTCCTGCAGATACGAGGTTTCCTGGCGCGACGGCAGACGGCCGTTGTCCGCGGTGCGTTGCAGGTAGTAATGGCACAGATAGTTCGCGCGGCCCTTCAGCATCGCGACCGACACCGGCACCGCGAGCGCGTCGCGCACGGTCGGAATGTCGCGCTGGAACAGCTGATCCTGCAGATGCTTGGTGCCGGTCGAGACGATCACCTTGCCGCCCCACAGCATGGCCGGCACGAGGTACGCATAGGTCTTGCCGGTGCCGGTTCCGGCTTCGACGATCAGCGTGTTCTCACCCGCTTCGACACCGTCGGCTTCGACGTTGGTTTCGGTCGACTCAGAGGCGGCCTCAGCGCCGGTCTGCTGCAGGCGCCGTGCCGGGCGCTTCTGCGCCTCGAACATCACGGGCTCGGGCATCGCGCGACCCGACGCCTCCATCGCCGCGGCAACCGCGCGCGCCATTTCGATCTGCGACGCACGGGGCCGATAACCGTCGATCTGCCGCGCGAGCAGACCGTTGTCGGCGAAGATGTCGTCGAGCTCGCTCGCGCGGCGCCGACTCAGCGACACGCCTGGCACCGGTGCTGCCGCACGCGGCGAGGGCGTGCCCGAAGCAGATGCGTTGTCCGGCGCGGCCCGGGATGAAGTGTGATGCGATGAATTCAAGGCAAGCGTTCCTGCTAAGTCCGGCTCGCGCGCTGCGCGCCCCAGCACCTGCCAGGCCGCGAACTCAGGCGCGCGCGTCCGGTTCGAGCTGCAATTGCAGCAAGATGATGGTGTCCTTGACTTTGAGTTTGCGCTTTTTCAGGCGCTGCAACTCGAAGTCGTCGATGCCGGGTTCATCCGACATCCGGTCGATCAACCGGTCAAGTCCACTATGCTCCGATTCCAGTTGCAGAATGCGGTCGCGAAGTGTGTTTGCGTCGATGACGTGATGACGATCGCGCATGCTCGCCTCCTCTGGTCGGCGGCACCAGCCGCGTGCGCGCGGTCCGATGCCTGAGGTTGCTGTCCGGCTCAAAACGCATTACGGCGACTACGGCGGCCGTGGCCACGACCGCCACGGCTCACTCTACGGCACTGCCACTACAGCACGCTTACTGTTGCTGTTGCTGCTGCTTTTGCTGCTCTTCGAGCTGTTGCTGCTTCAACTCGTCCTGACGCTTCTGCTCGGCCTTTTCGGCAGCCTGCTTTTGACGCGCTTCGACATCGAGCTTGTGCTGCGCGGCCTCGGCCTGCTTCCGCTCGAAATTCTCCTGTTTCTGCTGGCGCTCCACGGCCTGTTGCGCGCCCTGCCGACGCGCTTCCTCGAGCTTGCGCTGGTAGTCGCTCTGCTTCTGGTCGTAGGCCTTCTGATTGGCCGCCGACTGCGCCGGCGCGACACCACGCTGCGCCTGGTCGAGCGCGTGCTGGCGCTGCTTCTCTTCGTAGGCCTGTGCATTGGCCTCGCGCTGCGGTGCCGCGGCGTTGCGCTGCGCCTGCTCGAGCGCGTGCTGACGCTGCTTCTCTTCGTAGGCCTGCGCGTTGGCTTCCCGCTGCGGCGCCTCGGCGTTGCGCTGCGCCTGATCGAGCGCGTGCTGACGCTGCTTTTCCTGATACGCCTGCTCGTTGCGCGCGTCTTCGGCGGCGCGTTGCGGCGCTTCAGCCTCGTTTTGCGCGCGCCGTAACGCTGTGCGTTCGTCGCGCTCGCGGGCGCGCTGCGCACGCTGCTCGGCGTCGAGCGCGAGCTGCTCCTTGCGGATGTCCGCCTGCACGCTGCGCATCGCGTCGCGCGCACGATTCAGACAGTGATTGACGAAGAAGCGGCTGTAGCAGTTGTGTTGCGCGACAGCGAATTGATAGTTGTTGTCGTCGGTGCGCTGGTTAAGCACCTGTTGCCGTTCGTCGAACGACTTGTCCAACGCGGCTGCATCACTCGCGCTTTGAGCGCTGCCGGCCGTTGCGGCGGCTTGCGGGCCCGAGGCCGCGACCGGCGCCGCACCTTGCGCGGGTGTCGCGCTCTGCGCCGCGGCCGGCACCGGCGCGGCAAGCGCTGCGGCGACCGCGCACGACGCGGCCGCCGTTACGACCGACGGACTAAGCCAGCGCAACGAAACCAGCGGCAATTGAGACGAACCCCGAGACGGACCCGGCAGCGAACCTGACGCCAGCGAAGAGACCAGGCGGTTAAGGGACAAGGAGATTGGCAACGTCGTAGAGGGTCAACGGAACATGCCCGAAATTCTAACACCCCGCGGTTGAGCCCTTTGGCATTTATGGCAAAATGCCCCGCTCTAGCAACCTGGTCGCGGCGCACGCCCGGCCTGTCCCGAATTGCCGCCCGCGCGCGGCCCATCACTGAGTCCGCAGGAATACCAAGACCTTATGACGGAAACCGTAGCACTCAAGATCGTCCAGCGCATCGCCACCGAACTGTCCGTCCAGCCGCGCCAGGTCGCGGCCGCGGTGGAACTACTCGACGAAGGCGCGACCGTTCCGTTCATTGCCCGTTACCGCAAGGAAGTGACCGGCAATCTCGACGATACGCAACTGCGTAATCTCGAGGAACGCCTGCTCTATCTGCGCGAGCTGGAAGACCGGCGCGCGGCGATCATCGCGAGCATCGACGAACAGGGCAAGCTCACCGACGAGCTGCGCAGCGCGATCGAAGGCGCCGACAGCAAACAGGTGCTGGAAGACCTCTATCTGCCGTACAAGCCGAAGCGCCGCACGCGCGCGCAAATCGCGCGTGAAGCCGGTTTGCAGCCGCTCGCGGACGCGCTGCTCGGCAATCCGCTGCTCGATCCGCAAGCCGAAGCCGCGGCGTACGTGGACGCCGACAAAGGCGTCCCCGATGTGAAGGCCGCGCTCGACGGCGCGCGCGACATCCTCTCCGAGCAGTTCGGCGAAACCGCCGAACTGCTCGGCAAGCTGCGCGACTATCTGTTCAACCAGGGCGTGGTGTCGTCGAAGGTCGTGGAAGGCAAGGAAACGGCGGAGGAAGAGAAGTTCCGCGACTACTACGATTACGCCGAAACGATCCGCACGGTGCCGTCGCATCGCGCGCTCGCGCTGTTCCGCGGCCGCAATGCCGGCGTGCTGATGATCAAGCTGGGTCTCGGCGAAGAGCTCGACGCGCAGGTGCCGCACCCGGGTGAAGCGCTGATCGCGCGGCACTTCGGCATCGCCAATCAGAACCGTCCCGCCGACAAGTGGCTCTCCGATGTGTGCCGCTGGTGCTGGCGCGTGAAGGTACAGCCGCACCTGGAAAACGAGCTGCTGACCAATCTGCGCGACGAAGCCGAACACGAAGCGATCCGCGTGTTCGCACGCAATCTGAAAGACCTGCTGCTCGCGGCGCCCGCCGGACCGAAGGCCGTGATCGGTCTCGATCCGGGCTTGCGCACCGGCGTGAAAGTGGCGGTGGTCGACCGCACCGGCAAGGTGCTCGCGACCGACACGATCTACCCGCACGAGCCGCGCCGCGACTGGGACGGCTCGCTCGCGAAGCTCGCGCGCCTTGCCGCGCAAACGCAGGCCGAGCTGATCAGCATCGGCAACGGCACCGCGTCGCGTGAGACGGACAAGCTCGCGAGCGAGCTGATCGCGCGTCACCCGGAGCTGAAGCTGCAGAAGATCGTCGTGTCGGAAGCGGGCGCGTCGGTGTACTCGGCGTCCGAACTCGCGGCGAAGGAATTCCCCGACATGGACGTGTCGCTGCGTGGCGCGGTGTCGATCGCGCGACGTCTGCAGGACCCGCTCGCCGAGCTCGTAAAGATCGAGCCGAAGGCGATCGGCGTCGGCCAGTATCAGCACGACGTGAACCAGCGCGAACTCGCGCGCTCGCTCGACGCGGTCGTCGAAGACTGCGTGAACGCGGTCGGCGTCGATGCGAATACCGCGTCGGTCGCGCTGCTCGCGCGGGTCTCGGGCTTGAACGCGACGCTCGCGCGCAACATCGTCGACTATCGCGATGCGAACGGGCCGTTCCCGTCGCGCGAGCATCTGCGTAAGGTGCCGCGCCTCGGCGACAAGACCTTCGAGCAGGCCGCTGGCTTCCTGCGCATCAACAACGGCGAGAATCCGCTCGACCGCTCCTCGGTGCACCCGGAGGCGTATCCGGTCGTCCAGCGCATTCTCGCGAAGATCAGCAAACAGGTTGGTGAAGTGCTCGGCAATCGCGACGCGTTGCGCGGACTGTCACCCACTGAATTCGTCGACGAACGCTTCGGTCTGCCAACCGTGCGCGACATCCTGGTCGAACTCGAAAAGCCGGGCCGCGATCCGCGTCCCGAGTTCAAGACCGCGACGTTCCGCGAAGGTGTCGAGAAGGTCAGCGACTTGATCCCGGGCATGGTGCTGGAAGGCGTCGTGACGAACGTCGCGGCGTTCGGCGCATTCATCGACGTCGGCGTGCATCAGGACGGTCTCGTGCACGTGTCGGCGATGTCGACGAAGTTCGTGAAGGACCCGCACGAGGTCGTGAAGGCCGGTCAGATCGTCAAGGTCAAGGTGCTGGAGGTCGACGTGAAACGCCAGCGCATCGCGCTGACGATGCGTCTCGATGACGAACCCGGCGCGGCGGCCGCGCGCAGCGGCGGCGGTGCGCAGCAGGATCGCAGCGGCTCGGGCGGCCTCAACCGCGGCGGAGCGGGACGCGGCGCGCCGCAGCGCTCGCGCGAACCGGAGCCGGGCGGCGCGATGGCGGCCGCGTTTGCCAAGCTCAAGCAGAAGTGAGCGTATCGGACCGGTGCACGTCGTTGGACGTGCTCTGGTCCGTTACACGACTGCGTCGCGCGCTCAACCGCTTACACGCACGCGCGCATGAATCAAAAGCCCACGCATTGCGTGGGCTTTTTGTTGGCGCTCCCGCACGTCACGCGCGGGCCGTCAAATCTCGATCTTCGTCCCCAGTTCCACGACCCGGTTAGCCGGGATGCTGAAGAAGTCGGTCGGCTTGGCGGCGTTCTGATGCATCCACGCGAACACCCGCTCGCGCCACACCGACATGCCCGGCAATTGCGTCGGCACCACCGTTTCGCGCGCGAGGAAGAACGACGTGTCCATCAATTCGAACGTCATGTCGTGCGAGCGGCCGACGTCGAGCAGCACCGCCTTCACGTCGGGCGTTTCGTTAAAACCGTAGGCTGCCTTCACCAGCCACAGCCCGCCGTTCATGTCCTTCACGGTCACGCGATCGGAGTCTTTCACATACGGAATGTCGCGCGTGACGAAGGTCAGGAAGATCGTGCGCTCGTGCAGCACCTTGTTGTGCTTCAGGTTGTGCAGCAGGCTCACCGGCACCAGCGAATCGCTGCCGGTCAGATAGATCGCGGTGCCCGACACGCGATGCGGCGGATGCGCGAGCAGGCCTTGCAGGAACGGCATCAGCGGAATACCGTCGGCGGCCGTGCGTTCCTTCACGATCATCCTGCCCTTGAACCACGTCATCAGCAGGAAGAACAGCAAGCCGCCGATGCACAGCGGCAACCAGCCGCCCTCTTCGACCTTCAGCAGATTCGCGCCGAAAAAGCCGAGGTCGACCACCAGGAACACGCCGATGATGAGTCCGACGAGCAGTTTGTTCCAGTTCCATACCTTCACCATCACGACGCACGCGAGGATCGTCGTGATCACCATCGTTGCCGTCACCGCGATACCGTACGCGGCCGCCAGATTGTCGGAGCTCTTGAACGCGATCACGATGCAAAGGATGATGAACAGCAGCATCCAGTTCACGACCGGCACGTAGATCTGCCCGATCGCGAGTTCGGACGTGTGCAGGACCTTCATGCGCGGCACGTAGCCGAGCTGGATCGCCTGGCTCGTCAGCGAGTACGCGCCCGAAATCACCGCCTGCGAAGCGATCACCGTCGCAACCGTCGACAGCACGACGAGCGGCAACAGCGCCCAGTCCGGCGCGAGCAGGAAGAACGGATTTTCGATCGCCTTCGAGTCGTGCATCAGCAACGCGCCCTGGCCGAAGTAGTTCAGCACCAGCGACGGCATCACGAGCACGTACCACGCCATGCGGATCGGCTTCGCGCCGAAGTGGCCCATGTCCGCGTACAGCGCTTCGGCGCCGGTCAGGACCAGCACGACCGAGCCGAGCACCACGTAGGCCTGCAGCACGTGCGCGGCCATGAAGGTGTACGCGTAGTACGGATTGAGCGCGCGGATCACGTTCGGCGACTGCATGATGTGCCACAGGCCGAGCAAGGCAAGCACGAGGAACCACAGCGTCATGATCGGCCCGAACAGACGGCCGACCGTGGCCGTGCCGTGCCGCTGGATCCAGAACAGCACGATCAGGATCACGATGGTCAGCGGAATCACCAGATGCGACAGATGCGGCGCGGCGATTTCCAGACCTTCGACCGCCGAGATCACCGAGATCGCTGGCGTGATCACCGCGTCGCCGTAAAACATGCAGGCGCCGAAGATGCCGAGCATCATCAGCAGGCCGGCCATTTTCGATTTCTGATCGACCGAGCGCAACGCCAGCGCCATCAGCGCGAGGACGCCGCCCTCGCCGTTGTTGTCGGCGCGCATCACGAACAGCACGTACTTGACGCCGACCACGATCATGATGGCCCAGAACAGCAGCGAGATCACGCCCAGGATCGACTGATCGGTCAACGGGATACCGTGCGACGGGCTGAAGGCTTCCTTCAGCGAGTACAACGGACTCGTACCGATGTCGCCGAACACCACTCCGATCGCGGCAAGCGCAAGGGAAGGAAGCGGCTGTTTGTGTTCGTGGTTGTTATCTGTCATGGACGCGAGGAAATCCGTTCCTGGGCGGAAAAAACGCCCGCTATTTTAAACTGCCCATCCGGTACCGCCCGGCTTGTTGTGGATACGCCACGTGGATGTCCGCGCAGTGTAGCACTGCGATATGGACGCGTCTGCCGCGGGGCGGGCGTCCCAGCGCGGCGTGTGGGGCGCATAAAAAACGGAGCCCGACTGGGCTCCGTTTTGTGACACCGCGATGCCGCGCGCGGCCTTGCGTTAATTGCCCGACGCCTCCTCGGCCTGGGCAATGCCGCGCTTGATCCACGCGCCGAGGTTATGCGGACGCACCGTGTCCCACTCCTCGAACGGCTGATGAATCCACGGGTTGGTCGGCAGATACTGCACGTGATAATCGGGCTTCACCTTCGAGCAGCCCTTGTACCACAGCACCGCTGAGCGCACCGCAGTGATGGCCGGATAGCGTTCCTTCAGATGCTGCTGCACGCGCGCGAGCGTGACACCCGAATCGACGAGGTCGTCGACGAGCAGCACGTTGCCGTGCAGTTCGCCGCGCGTCATCGTGATGTATTGCGCGATGTCGAGTTCGCCCTGCTGCGTGCCGGCCGCCTCGCGATACGAGCTCGTTGCGAGAATGGCCAGCGGCAGATCGTAGATGCGCGATAGCTGGTCGCCGACGCGCAGACCGCCGCGCGCGAGGCACAGGATCTTGTCGAACTTCCAGCCCGATTCGTGCACGGCAAGTGCGAGCACCTCGATCAGCCGGTGATATTCGTCCCAGCCGACCCACAGGTTCTTGTCGTCGTTACGCGGATCTTTCATCGCGATCATCGGTACACCTTGCATCACTTAAACCTTGAACGGATGACGCAGCAGAATCGTTTCGTCGCGATCCGGACCGGTGGACACCATGTCGATCGGAATGCCCGCGACTTCCTGCACGCGCGTCAGGTACGCACGCGCGTTGGCGGGCAGCTTGTCCCATTCCTTGATGCCGACCGTGCTTTCCTTCCAGCCCGCGAAGGTTTCGTAGACCGGTACGCAGCGCGCGACTTCCGTCGCGCCGCGCGGCAGCAGATCGACGTTCTGTCCGTCGACCGTGTAGCCGACGCACAGCTTCACCTCGTCGAGACCGTCGAGCACGTCGAGCTTGGTCATGCACAGACCCGTCACGCCGTTGATCTGGATCGAGCGGCGCAGCGCCGAGACGTCGAGCCAGCCGGTGCGACGCGGACGGCCGGTGACCGAGCCGAATTCCTTGCCGACGGTGGCGAGTTCGAGGCCGATCGGGTCTTGACGCGAGGTATTGTCCGCATCGTACAGTTCGCTCGGGAACGGGCCCGAACCAACACGCGTGCAGTACGCCTTGGTGATGCCGAGGATATAGTTGAGCTTCTGCGGACCGACGCCCGCACCCGCTGTCGCGGCACCCGCGACGCAGTTGCTCGACGTGACGAACGGATAGGTGCCGTGGTCGATGTCGAGCAGCGTGCCCTGCGCGCCTTCGAACAGCAGATTGCCGCCGTTCGCGTTGACGTCGTAGAGACGCCGCGACACGTCGGTGACCATCGGCTTCAGACGGTCGGCGTAGCTCAGCATCGTGTCGAGCGTTTGCTGGAAGTCGACCGCGGCTGCACCGAGGTACTGCGTGAGCACGAAGTTGTGGTAGTCGAGGTTTTCGCGCAGGCGCTCGGCGAAGGCTGGCGCGTCGAACAGGTCCTGCACGCGCAGGCCGCGGCGCGCGACCTTGTCTTCATATGCCGGGCCGATGCCGCGGCCGGTCGTGCCGATCTTGCTCGCGCCGCGGCGCGCTTCGCGGCCCTGGTCGATCGCGATGTGATACGGCAGGATCAGCGTGGTGGCTTCGGAAATGAACAGACGCTTCTGGACGTCGATGCCGGCGGCTTCGAGTTCGCCGATTTCCTTGAACAGCGCTTCCGGCGACAACACGACGCCATTGCCGATATAGCACGCGACGCCGGCATGCATGATGCCCGACGGAATCAGACGCAAGATGGTTTTCTTGCCGCCGATGATAAGTGTGTGACCGGCATTGTGACCGCCCTGGAAGCGAACGACGCCCTGAGCGTGGTCCGTCAGCCAGTCGACGATCTTGCCCTTGCCCTCATCACCCCATTGGGTACCCACGACGACGACGTTGCGCCCGGGGTTCACATTCACTGCGCTGGCAGACATGTTGTTTCGTAAGCTGGTTAAAAACGTATTTTACCTAGGTTCGCGGAAGCTTCCGGAATTTTTCCGTTTCCGCTCAACGGTATGCACGTTATGTTGAGTATTGCGAGGGATGCGCGGCCGCGAAAAGTCGCTCGACCGCGCCCGGTTCGGGCGATGGTTGCACCGCCCTGTAGCGAGCGCCGGAAACCTGTTCCCGGCGGAGTCGATCGGAACGCGCGTCTCAAGCGCGCGGTTCGACCACCCATGCGCCATTGCGCTCGACCAGCACGCGGTCGAACGCGAATTCATCGAGATCGTGCTTGTGGCCAGGCAGCGCCTGGATCACCACTTCGCCACCATCGCGCAATGCCGCGACCGCCACGCGCAACGCCTCGTCGTGCCGCCACGGCGCGAGGATCGCGCTGCTGCGCGCTTCGATCGGCGAGATCCGCGCGACTTCACGCAGATCCAGCGAAAAGCCGGTTGCCGCGCGGGCGCGGCCATAGGCCTGGCCGACGTGGTCGTAACGGCCGCCGCGCGCCACCGCGTTCGGCACGCCGTCCACGTAAGCGGAGAACATCACGCCGCTGTGGTACGCGTAGCCGCGTAGATCGGCGAGGTCGATCATCACTTCGGCGCCGTCGACCTGGCTCGCGAGGAACGCGAGGTCATCGAGCGCGCGGGCGATCGCCGGCGAATTCGGCAGACGCGCGCGGGCCTCTTCGAGCACCGAAGCGTCGCCGTACAAAGTGGGCAGCGCGCGCAGCGCATCGCGAATCACCGGCGAAAATTGCGCGGTCATCTCGACGAGGCGCGGCACGTCCTTGCCGGCCAGTGCGTCGTAGAGCGCCTGGCCGAGTTCCTCGGCGGCCGGCTCGGCTTCGATCAGCGCCGCCAGCACGCCCGCGTGACACAGGTCCAGACGCACCTTCGCGAGGCCGGCGAGACGCAGTGCGTCGAGCATTAGCTGCTGGATTTCGAGGTCCGCTTCGAGGCCCGCGTGGCCGTAGATTTCCGCACCGATCTGGATCTGCTCACGCGTCGCATGCAGGCCGCGCGGCCGCGTATGCGCGACATTGCCCGCGTAGCAAAGACGCGTGACACCCTGGCGGTTCAGCAGATGCGCGTCGATACGCGCGACCTGTGGCGTGATGTCGGCGCGCAGACCGAGCGTGCGGCCCGACAGTTGATCGACCAGCTTGAAGGTGCGCAGATTCAGGTCCTGCCCACCGCCCGTCAGCAACGACTCGAGGTATTCGAGCAGCGGCGGCATCACCATCTCGTAGCCGTACGAGCGGAAACGGTCCAGCAAATGACGCCGCAATTCTTCGATCTTGCGGGCCTCCGACGGCAGCACGTCGGCGATATTCTCAGGAAGCAACCAGGTCGACATCGATACAGTCCTACGGCGTTGAACACGGCGTCTTGTAGCGCCGATGATGAGTGTGAAGGCGTATAGCGGCTTGATTCTGGCGGCTGACACCGACGCTCGGGCGGCGTTTTGCGGCTCGCGCGCGACGCGCTGCGGCCTGACCGGAACAGTCGGCGTTTCGCTTGGGCGGACGAAACACGCGGCAGCACGCAGCGTTCGTCAGACAAGCAAGCCGGCTTCAGGTCGCGATGAACAGCAGAACCAGCCCGAGCAACATCACGATGAGCCCGCCGACCCGAATCTGATGCGCCGGTCGTTCCGCTATTTTACGAAACGTGTCGCGCCAGGCGCTCGGAAAAACGAACGGAAACATCCCCTCGATAATCAGCATCAGCGCGATCGCGAGCAATAACGAGCCAGCTATGTCCATGCGAGTGAAGCGGCCGCGATGCGGATGCCGCGGCCTTCGGTAATCAGCGTTTGTGCGCAGCAGGCGCGGAAGCGTCCGGGGCGACGCCGCCGGTCGGGCTACGCATGAAGCGGAAGAACTCGCTACTGGAGTCGACCACGATCAGATCGCCCGGTTTGAAGGTCTTCCGGTACGCCTGCATGCTTTGATAAAACTGATAGAACTGCGGGTCCTTGCCGAACGCTTCGGCGGCGATCTCCGCGGCCTTCGCATCGCCTTCGCCGCGAATGCCCTGGGCCTGGGCGAGGCCGTCGGCGAGCACCGCCTGCTGCTTCGCGAGCGCGTCAGCGCGGATCTGGTTCGCTTCTGCGGCGCCCTTCGCGCGCTCGTCCGCTGCGACCTGCTGGCGCGCGGCGATCATGCGCTTGAACACCGAGTCGGCCACCGCCGCCGGGAAATCGACGCGGGTGAGCTGCACATCCACGACCGACACGCCGAGCGATGCCGCGCTCTTGTCCATCGCACCGCGCGCCTCTTCGGCGACCGCCTGCTGTTTCGCGAGCGCGTCGGATAGTGTGAACTTGCCGAACGCGTCGCCGAGCGCGCCGCGCGACAGCAGCGCGAGCCGGTCGGGCAGGCTCTGCGGATCGCCTTTCGTTTCGGCGATCAGCTTCAGCGGATCGGTCACGCGGAACTTGACGACCGGGTTGACCAGCAGATCGGTTTTGTCGGACGTGACGTAATGATCTTCGTCGGGTGCGTCGAGCGACTGGATGCGATTGTCGACGAAAGTCACCGTTTGCAACGGCGGCGGCAGCTTCACGTGCAGCCCTGGGCCAAGCAGCGTGGGCACGGCGTCGCCGCGCGCAGACAGCACGGCCATATGCCGTTGATCGACGACGAACACCATCGACGATGCCGCGAACAGCACGATGACGACGGCGACGACGAGCGCAATGATTCGGTTCATATTCTCGTGCGCTCCTTATTGAACGTCTTCTTCGCGCATGCGATTGCGGAATGCTTCGCGCGAACGCAGCGACGCGGCGCTCGGCCGGCTCGCCGGCGCAGGCGCGGAAGCGGCGGGGCCGGATGCGCCCTCGGCGGCGGAGCCCGCCGCGGCACCGGTCTCAGCGGCCGACGCAGCCGACGGCGCAGCCGCGCTCGCCGCTTGCGGCGCGCCCGCGACGGCCGGACCTGAAGCGGCGGCGCCCGCCGCCGCGGCCTGACGCTCGCGGTTCTGCTCGACGAGCCTGTCGAGCGGCAGATACAGCACGTTGTTGCCGTTCTTCGCGTCGACGAACACCTTGGTCGCGTTCGCGTAAATCTGCTGCATGGTTTCCATGTACAGGCGGAAGCGCACGAGGGCCGGCGCCTTTGCGTATTGCGCGTAGACCTGCTTGAAGCGCTCGGCCTCGGCCTGCGCCTGCGCGACCGTGTTCTGGCTGTAGGTCTTGGCTTCCTGGACCTGACGATCGACGTCGGCTTGCGCGCGCGGCACGAGCTCGGCGGCATAAGCCTGCGCATCGCGTTTGGCGCGTTCGTTTTCGTCGTGCACCTTCGCAGCGTCGGCGAACGCGGGTTGCACCTGCTCTGGCACCTGCACGCTCTGAATCGTCACACCCGTGACTCCGAGACCGGACTGATACTGATCGAGCGATTGCTGGATCGACGCGATCAGCTGCTGGCGCAGTGTTTCGTGATCCTGATCGAGAATATCGCTGGTGCTGTGCGCTCCGACGATGCCGCGCACCGCCGCCTGCGCGGCATGCATCACGCTCTGATCGGGATCGACGCTGCGAAACAGAAAGTCGTTGGGCTTACGCACCTGGTACTGTACGGCGAAGCGCACGTCGACGATGTCGCCGTCGTGCGTGAGCATCGATGAATCCTTCACGTTGGCGAGACGCACCACGTTGCTACGGCCGATCTCGACCTGGCGGATCTGGCCGACGTTGACGAACTCGTGGGACTCGAACGGATACGGCAGACGCCAGTGCACGCCCTGCGCCGCGGTATAGCGATACTTGCCGAACTGCAGCACGACGGCCGCCTGGCCATCCTGTACGACGAACACGCCGCTGCCGAGATAGATTGCGATCAGCACGCCGATTACGATGCCGACGCCGATGCGCGCGCCGCGGCCGTTGTCCGGACGGCCACCGCCGCCGACACCGCCCTTGCGCCCGAAAATCCGGGACAGACGGCGATTGAAATCCCGCCACATTTCGTCGAGATCGGGCGGACCTTCACCGTCGCGCCCCGGTCGCTTCGGATCGTTCGGCCGTTGCCGGTCGCCGTTGCCGTCGCCCCGGCCCCAACGCGGATCGTTCAGTGAAAGCAAGGCGCGCATACGCAGCCAGACACTCCGCTCGTTGTAATCGTTCACCTGTGTTCGTTCACCAGAGTAGACAGCGGGTCAGTGCAATTGGAACGGGTCAGTGCCCGAGTTCTGGAATCTTGTGGTCTTCGCGCAGTTGCGCCGAGCGGTCATCTTGCGACGCATCGGGCGGCATCTCGGCAAGCGGTTCGGCTGTAGCGATTTCAGCGATGGCAGCGCGCAACGCATCCAGCCCCTGCCCGGTGCGCGCGCTCAAAAAGACGCGCGAAATATTACCATACTCGTCCCGCTCGACCGCGTCCCCACGGGCTGCCAGCTCTGGCACCGCATCTATTTTGTTGAACACGAGCACCTGGCGGATCGTGTCCGCGCCGATCGCGTGCAACACCTCGTTCACCTGATCGATCTGATCGAGCCGCACCGCACTGGATGCATCGACGACATGCAGCAACAGGTCCGCGTGAATGGTTTCCTCGAGCGTCGCGCGAAACGCCGCGACGAGCTGATGCGGCAGTTCGCGGATGAAACCGACGGTATCGGACACCACTACCTGCCCCGCTTCGTCGCCGAGATACACGCGCCGCGAGGTGGTATCGAGCGTCGCGAACAACTGGTCGGCGGCATACGCCTGCGCCTTGGTAAGAGCGTTGAAGAGCGTCGATTTCCCAGCGTTCGTATAGCCGACGAGCGACACCGACATCGTCTGGTTGCGATTACGCGCGCGACGCTGCGTGCCGTGCTGGCGGCGCAGCTTGTCGAGGCGGATCTTCAGTGCCTTGATGCGCTCGCCGATCAGCCGGCGGTCGGTTTCGAGCTGCGTTTCACCCGGACCGCGTAAACCGATACCGCCCTTCTGACGTTCGAGGTGGGTCCACGCGCGAATCAGCCGGGTCGACAGATATTGCAGCTGCGCGAGCTCGACCTGCAGCTTGCCTTCGTGGCTGCGCGCGCGCTGCGCAAAAATGTCGAGGATCAGACTGGTGCGATCGACCACGCGCCGATTAAGCGCCCGCTCCAGATTGCGCTGCTGCGCAGGCGCCAGAGCATGATTGAAGATCACGAGTTCGATGTCGTCCGCTTCACAGGCAAGGCGCAATTCTTCAGCCTTGCCGCTGCCGACGAACATCTTCGCGTCGGGACTGGAACGGCGTCCGGTGAGGGTGACTACGGGGTTCGCCCCCGCGCTTTGCGCGAGCAGGCTGAGTTCTTCGAGACTGGCTTCGAAATCGATCTTGCCGAAGTCGATGCCAACGAGCGCTGCATTGATCAAATTGGAGGGTATCAAAATGACGCGACCGGGAGCGAATCGCCAACGGGCGACGCTGTGCCGGCCGCGGCGAGGGTTAGGACTGTTCGGAATCCGGGTGGAAATTCACCGGACGGGCCGGCACGACCGTCGAAATCGCGTGCTTGTAGACCATCTGGGTGACCGTATTCCGGAGCAACACGACGTACTGGTCGAACGATTCGATGTTCCCTTGAAGCTTGATGCCGTTGACCAGGTAGATCGACACCGGCACATGCTCTTTACGCAGTGCGTTCAAAAACGGGTCTTGTAACAATTGCCCTTTGTTGCTCATAGCAAACTCCGTATTTTTTTGCAGGTTGACTGAATTGACGGCGAAGAAAAAGAGATCCGCCACCAACCGCTACACTATAGCTGATTTTCATTTCGACGCGCGGGCCCGGGACCACCGGCCAAACCCAGCATACATGCGGGTTTCAGCCCAGGTTTAAGACCAGCTTCAGCCTGCTTCAGCCTTTGTCCGCGTAAGGGTTCGTCGACGATCTGAACTCTATTCGCAATGGAGTCCCCGTCAGCTTGAAAGTTTCCCGGAAGCGATTTTCGAGGTACCGCTTATACGTGTCGGTGATCGCGTCGAGCGCATTGCCGTGAATCACGATAATCGGCGGATTCTGCCCGCCCTGGTGTGCATAACGCAGCTTCGGACGCACCGGACCGCGGCGGCGCGGCTGCTGGAACTCGACCGCCTCGATCAGCGCGCGCGTCAGCTTCGGCGTCGGCAGCTTCGACATCGCGGCCGTGTACGCGTCGTCGACCGAACGCATCAGCGGCCCAATCCCGGTTTTTTCCGCGGCGGAAATAAAATGGAATTTGGCGAAGTCCAGGAATTTTAGTTTGCGTTCAAGGTCGGCTTTGGTGCGCTCGCGCACATGCGGATCGAGACCGTCCCATTTGTTCACGCCAACCACCAGAGCGCGGCCCTGCTCGACGACGAAGCCAGCGATGTGCGCATCCTGATCCGAGATGTCCTGACGCGCGTCGAGCAGCAGAATCACGACGTTCGCATCGGAAATCGACTGCAGCGTCTTCACGACCGAGAACTTTTCGATCGCCTCGAACACCTTGCCGCGGCGGCGTAGGCCGGCCGTGTCGATCAGCGTATACGGCTTGCCGTTACGTTCGAAATCGACGTAGATCGAGTCGCGCGTAGTGCCGGGCATATCGAACGCGATCACCCGCTCTTCGCCGACCAGCGCATTGATCAGCGTCGACTTGCCGACGTTCGGCCGCCCGACGATCGCGATCTTCACGCCGCGCGCTTCCTTGTCTTCCTCGCTCTCTTCCGGCTGACCGGCATACGCGACTTCGAGCGCCTCGTTGATCATGTCGGTGACGCCGTCGCCGTGCGCGGCCGAGATCGCGCGCGGGTCGCCGAGACCGAGTTCGTAGAAGTCGGCTGCGACGTTGGTGTACTTCATCCCCTCGGCCTTGTTGACGACGAGGAAGATGGGCCGGCCGACCTTGCGCAGATAGTCGGCGATCGACTTGTCCTGCGGGGCGAGCCCGTTGCGGCCATCGACGATGAACACGACGACGTCCGACTCCTCGACCGCCTGACGGGTCTGGCGCGCCATCTCGTGCAGGATGCCGTCCTTCGCGACAGGCTCGAAGCCGCCGGTATCGACGACCAGATAAGGCCGCTCGCCGGTCCGTCCTTCGCCGTAGTGGCGATCGCGCGTGAGACCGGGCAGGTCGGCAACCAGCGCATCACGCGAACGCGTAAGGCGGTTGAACAGCGTGGATTTCCCCACATTGGGGCGCCCAACGAGGGCAATAACGGGTTTCATCTGATGTTGTTCACGGTGAAACGCGGGATCGCAATCGATCGCGCGCTTAGCGACGCCAGGCAGCCGCCACGCGGCGGCGTTTTGACGAAATTATCACGAATTCAGCCTGCTTCGGATGCGCGATCGACACGCGCATCCAGGCGGACGGGAGTGGCTGCGCAGATGCCACCGGGGGTCGCCTGCTTCAGACCGGGCTGCTCGGCGGCCGACGCTCGTGCGCGAGTGCTTCCGGGGTTCGCAAAGCCGCCGACCAAGCGCACGCACCGCCTTCGATGCCGGCGGGCGCAGCTTCGATCCGACTTGCCGGACCAGCCCGTCCGGCGATTTTTCTATTGAGCCTGCCCGATCACGCCACGGACGGAGTGGCAACCCGAGGCAGGAGCCGTGCGCCAAAGCCCACGCAGACTTCAATTAAAAGGCGCGCGGCCGGCAAAGCCGGCCTGCGTGCCTGACACCATCTATAGCGATCAGCGCGGACGATAGCCGAACAGGCCGCCATCGCGCGTCTGGATGACCAGCGTGTCGCCGGCCAGCACCGGTGCGGCGGTAATCGCGCTGCCGTCGGTCTTGACCCGCGCGACGAGCGTGCCGTCGGCGGTCGACAGGAAATGCACGAAGCCCTGATAGTCGCCGAACACGGCCGCGCGGCCGAGCAGCATCGGCACGCTCAGTTCGCGGTTCTTCAGCGCCTCGTTCTTCCACAGCACCGAACCATTGTTCACGTCGAACGCGGACACGACCGACCAGTCGTCGGCGGCGACCACGCTGCGCTCATCCTGCGCGAGGCCGCTCGTGCTCGAGAACGGCTTGCCCCACAGCGCGCGGCCCGAGTTCGCGTCGAAACAGCCAATCTGGCCCTGGAACGTCACCGCGCAGGTCTCCGAACCCACCAGCGTGGGCGGGCCGGTCACGTCGTTGATACGCTCGACCTCGGTCACGCCCTTCGGATATGACACCGGCGTCTGCCAGTAGGCGTCGCCCGTCTGCAGATTGATAGCGGCGAACGAACCGCCCGGGAAGCCGGCCAGCACGGCCGCGTCGCCCGCGAACGTCATGCCCGATGACACGCGCAGGTTCAACGGCACCGCGCGGTTGCGGAAGTTCCACTTCTGTTCGCCGGTTTGCGCGTTGAACGCGACGATCTGGCCGTCGATCGTGCGCACGACCACGAGGCCGTTGCCGACGAGCGGCGGCGAAATGATCTCGCCCGGCGCCTTCGCGGTCCACAGCTCCTTGCCGTCCGCGCCGAGCACGTATACGTCGCCCTTCAGGCCGCCGACCGCGGTGAGCGTGCCATCGCTGCCGACGCCCGCCGACAGATCGTCATGCAGCTTGACGCGCCACACGTCCTTGCCGGTTTGCGCGTCGATCTTGGCGACCGTGCCGTTCGTGCCGGCAGCGTACACGGCATTGCCGACGGCAACCGGCGAGAACATGTAGCGGCCCGCCTTGCCGACGCTCGCCGACCAGGACTGCTGCACGTCGAGAACGGGTTTGAACTCGGTGAGCGGCGTCGGCACACGGCGCTCGTCTTTCGTGGATGAGCAAGCCGCCAGCGTGAGAACGGTCATCGCACAGATAACGGGCACGGCGTAACGTTTCAGCAGATTCATCGGTGGACGAAGCATTCAGGAATTGGATTAAAGGAGACCGTCTTGCGGTCGTGGCTCGCGGCGCGCCGCGCGGGACGCTCAGCCGCCAAGCGCATCCAGCTTGAACTGGATCAGCTGGCGCGCCGAACTGTCGCTCTTCGACAGCGAGTCGAGCGCGAGCTTGTAGGCCGCGCGCGCGTCGTCGCGCTTGCCTTGGGCGGCGAGCAGGTCGCCGCGGCGGTCCGCCACGACGCCCTTGAAGGCATCGGATTGCGGCTCCGCCAGAAGCGCGAGCCCCTGGTCGTACGCCTTGTCGTCGAGCAGCAGCGATGCCATGCGCAGCTTCGCGATCTGCTTGAACTCGTCGTCTTTCGCGTGATCGATCGCCCATTGCAGCTGCGCCTTCGCGCCGGCTTCGTCGCCAGCGGTGTAGAGCGCCTTGGCGGCGCCGAGCGCAGTCATCTGAGCGTAGGCGGTGCGGCCGAACTTGTCTTCCATGTCGGCGGCGACGCGCGCGATCTGCGCCTTGTCGCCCGATGCCGTGGCTTGTTGAACCTGGTCATACAGCACCGCGGCTTCCGCGGCCTGGCGACGCTGCCAGAAATTCCAGCCATTCCAGCTCGCGCCTGCCAACAACACCACCAGCACGATCCACGTGGTCGCATTGCCCCACTGCTGCCACCATGCCTTCAGACTTTCAATCGATTCTTGTTCGTCGTGGTAACTCATTGCCCGGCGATTTCCTCATTCTTGCTATGTGTGCGTGTCGAGCCAGCCGGCTCGACGACATCGCGATCAGTCGTCGCCGTCTTCGGCGGATGCAACCATCGCATTGATTAGATATTCGGTCAAGTCTTCGGCGGGCACGTTCTGTTGCTCGTTCTTACCGCCACGGGCCTGGGTATCGCGCAGCGGTTTCACGCCGACCGTGCCATTGGCGATCTCGTCCTCGCCGAGCACGACCGCAAACGCGGCGCCGCTTGCATCAGCGCGCTTCATCTGCGACTTGAAGCTTGCCGACTGACCGTCCGCGCTGCAATGCAGGATCACGTCGAGACCGGTATCGCGCAGACGCTCGGCGATGATGAAAGCCTGCTCGCGCGCGGCGTCGCCCTGATGGACCACGTACACGTCGCAACCTTCGTCTTCCGGCACGAGCTGCTCTTCCTTCAGCAGCTCGAGAATCCGCTCGATGCCCATCGCCCAGCCGCACGCAGCGGTCGGCTTGCCACCGAGCTGCTCGATCAGAGGATCGTAGCGGCCGCCCGCTGCGACCGTGCCTTGCGCGCCGAGCTTGTCGGTCACCCACTCGAACACAGTCAGATTGTAGTAATCGAGACCGCGCACGAGACGCGGATTGATCGTGAACGGAAGATTGTTCGCCTTCAGAAGACGCTGCAGACCTTCGAAGTGCGCGCGCGATTCTTCGCCGAGAAAGTCGACCAGCTTGGGCGCGTTTTGCGCGATTTCCTGCAGCGCGGGATTCTTCGTATCGAGCACGCGCAGCGGGTTCGTATAGAGACGGCGCTTCGCGTCTTCGTCGAGCACGTCCATGTGCTTCTCGAGGTATGCGATCAGTTCGACACGATGCGCGGCTCGCTCTTCAGCGAGGCCCAGCGAGTTGATTTCGAGCTTGATGCCGGTCAAGCCGAGGTCGTCCCACAGACGCTGGCACATCATGATGATTTCCGCGTCCGCATCCGGACCCGCGAAGCCGAGCGCCTCGACACCGACCTGATGGAACTGGCGATAACGGCCGCGCTGCGGACGCTCGTGACGGAACATCGGCCCGATGTACCACAGGCGCTTCGGGCCGTCGTACAGCATGTTGTGCTCGATCGACGCGCGCACCACCGCCGCCGTGTTTTCCGGGCGCATCGTCAGGTTTTCGCCGTTCAATGCGTCGGTGAAGCTGTACATCTCTTTTTCGACGATGTCGGTCACCTCGCCGATACCGCGCGTGAACAGCTGCGTATGCTCGACGATCGGCGTGCGGATATTCTGATATCCATACGAACGCAGCATCGACTTGACGGTGGTTTCGAAAAATTCCCAGAGCCCGGCTTCCTGCGGAAGGATGTCGTTCATGCCCTTCACGCCGGAAAGCTTCTCGAGCTTTTTCTTCTGTTCAGTCATCTGTGTTTCGATTGCCGGTATTTAGTTGAGCGCTTCGGCGCGGCCATAGCGGCGCTCGACGTAGTCGCTCACGATTTGCTGGAATTCTTGCGCGATGTTTTCGCCGCGCAGCGTCTTCACTTTCTCGCCATCGATGAACACCGGCGCGGCCGGATTCTCGCCCGAGCCCGGCAGGCTGATGCCGATATTCGCCTGCTTCGACTCGCCCGGACCATTGACGATGCAGCCCATCACCGCGACGTGCATCTGCTCGACGCCGGGATACTGGTCACGCCACACCGGCATCTGCTGACGCAGATAGGTCTGGATCTGCGACGCCAGTTCCTGGAACAGCGTGCTCGTGGTGCGGCCGCAGCCCGGGCAAGCGATCACCATCGGCGTGAACGAGCGCAGGCCCATTGTCTGCAGGATTTCCTGACCGACGATTACTTCGCCGGTGCGCGACGCGCCCGGTTCCGGAGTCAGCGAGATACGGATCGTGTCGCCGATGCCCTGCTGCAGCAAAACCGACAGCGCCGCGGTCGACGCGACGATGCCCTTCGAGCCCATGCCTGCTTCGGTCAGGCCCAGATGCAGCGCGAAATCGCAACGGCGCGCGAGTTCGCGGTACACCGCGATCAGATCCTGCACGCCGCTGACCTTGCACGACAGGATGATCTGGTCGCGCCCGAGGCCGAGTTCGACCGCGCGTTCCGCCGAGCCGATCGCGGACTGGATCAGCGCTTCGTACATCACGCTTTGCGCTTCCCAAGGAGTAGCGCGCGAGCCGTTTTCGTCCATCATCTTGGCTAGCAGGTCCTGGTCGAGGCTGCCCCAGTTCACGCCGATGCGCACCGGTTTGTCGTATTTGACCGCCGCCTCGATCATCTGCGCGAATTGCGTGTCGCGCTTCGCGCCGTGCCCGACGTTGCCCGGATTGATCCGGTATTTCGACAGCGATTCCGCACAGCCCGGATAGTCGCGCAGCAGCAGATGGCCGTTGTAATGGAAGTCGCCGACGAGCGGCACCATCACGCCCATGCGGTCGAGTTGCTCGCGGATAGCCGGCACGGCCGCCGCCGCTTCCGGCGTATTCACGGTGATACGCACCAGTTCCGAACCGGCTTGCGCCAGCTCCTTGATCTGGATAGCGGTGCCGATGGCGTCGGCGGTGTCGGTGTTGGTCATCGACTGCACGCGCACCGGCGCATCGCCGCCGATGGTCACGAGCTGGCCGCCCCAGCGGACGTTGACCGCATGCGATTTGCGCCGCATCGCGGGGCCGCCGAATACCGGCTCGTCTGAAACGATCTTGCTACAGGATTGGGATTGAGCTTCGGTTTGCATCGAAAAACCCATTTACGCCGCACGCGCTATGCAAAAACGCAGCGCCTCAATTGAAAAAGCGCCGCGGACCGGTTGGCCGCGGCGCGTACCGTATCTGTCAAGGCAGCGCAAACCGCGCCACATTGCCCTTGGCTGCCGCATATTTCGACGGATCGACCGGCTGGCCGTCGAGCGTCACCGACTCGAGACCCGCCTTGTTGCCGACCGTCACCTTGAACGGGCCGGCGCCCGTCACTTCCTTCGGATCGCCAGCATGCACGAGGCCTGAGAACAGTTCCTTGCCGTTTTTGTCACGCACGCTGAACCAGCTGTCCTGCGTCACGCGCAGCGCGACGACCGACTCGCCGGGCGCTGGCGCAACCGCCGGTGCCGACGCGTTCGCCACGACCACCGGTGCACTTGGGCTCTCCATGGCGGCCTGTGCCTGCGCCTGCGAGCCGGCCTTCGCTGCCGCTGCCGTCGGCGCCGGCGTTGCCGCTGTATTCGCGGCCGGGGCCGAGCCCGGCGCGGTGCCGGTGGCAAGCGGTGCGGGCATCGGCGTTGCCGACGCAGACGCCGAATTATCCGCGCTCCCCGCGTTGTCCGCCGTGACCGCCGCGTCCGGCGCCGATGCGCCTTCCGTCGCCGGGCCTTGCGCGACCGGGCCCGACGCCGCCGTGTCGCTGCTCGTCGAACCATTTGCGCTGGCCTTCAGCCGCGCGAGCCACGCGGATGAATCGCCGCCGTTGGTGCGCCACATGCCGAGCGCGATGACCGCGACGACGATCGCCGCAATGCCCCAGAGCCACGAACGGCTCTTGTGTCCGCTATCGCCGAGCGACAGCGAAACCTTGCCGCGGGGCAGATCTTTGCCGGATGACGCGGGCATCGACAGATTCGGCGCCGGCACTCCTCTCTCGCGACGAAGCGCCGCCGTGAAAGGCGCCGGATCGGCGCCGAGCATTTTCGCGTAGCTGCGCACGACGCCAAGGGCGAATGTCGTGTCCGGCAGATGGCTAATGTCGCCCGATTCGAGCGCGCTCAGCTTGACGACCGACACCTTCAGCCGCGCCGACACGTCCTCGATCGCCCAGCCTTTCGACTCGCGCAACTGGGTCAAGCGCGCGCCAACCGCTGCCAACGAATCGAGGGCCGGCTGCACGACCGGCTGGACCACCGCCCTTGCAACGGGTGCCGGATGGCCATCGTTCGTGTCTGTCTCGTGCGGCTGCGGGTGCTGCGGCTCACTCATCCCAAATCCTTTCGCGTCGATTCTTTTAATCGTGCAACTGGACGGGCTCGAGCCTCACGTCCAAATCGCAGACCGTTTATAACAAAATGTGCGGCTTTGTGTGCCGCTCCCGATCGATTCTGCAAACTTTCTTTTCAACCGCCGGTGGCATCAGAGCATTTTTGCGTTCGCAGTGCTTTCCGCCGAACGCCGACGCCCTGCTGCCCCACGCGATTACACGGCGCGAACCTCGATCACCTTCGCCGCCTTCCCGGTGCGCTCCGCAAGACGCGTGCGGTCTTTCACCGCGCCGGCCAGCTGACCGCAGGCAGCATCGATATCGTCGCCGCGGGTTTTGCGCACAGTGGTGACGACGCCTGCGTCGATCAACACCTGCGCAAACCGCTTGATCTGTTCCGGTTTCGAGCGGATGAGGCCCGATTCGGGAAACGGATTGAACGGAATCAGATTGAACTTGCACGGCACGCTGCGCGTGACGGCGAGCAGCTCGCGTGCGTGCGCCTCACTGTCGTTCACGCCATCGAGCATGCAATATTCGAACGTAATGAAATCGCGCGGCGCCACTTTCAGGTAGCGCTCGCACGCCGCCATCAGTTCGCGCAGCGGATACTTTTTGTTGAGCGGCACCAGCACGTCGCGCAGCGCGTCGTTCGACGCATGCAGCGACACCGCGAGCGCCACGGGCAAGTCCGCGCCAAGCCGGTCCATCATCGGCACGACGCCCGAAGTGGACAACGTGACGCGCCGGCGCGACAGGCCGTACGCATTGTCGTCGAGCATCAGACGCATGGCCGGCACGACCGCGTCGTAATTGAGCAGCGGCTCGCCCATCCCCATCATCACGACGTTTGTGACGACGCGCTCGCCCTTGCCGTCGCCGCCCACCGCGCGGCCGCCGGCATCGCCACGCGACGCGCGCAGCGCAAACTCGGCCATGCGCAACTGGCCGATGATTTCGCCGGTGGTGAGATTGCGGGAGAATCCCTGCTTGCCGGTCGAGCAGAATCGGCAGTTGACCGCACACCCCGCCTGCGACGACACACATAGCGTTCCGCGCGTTTCTTCGGGGATGTACACGGTTTCAACAGCGTTGCCATTACCGACATCGATCAGCCACTTGCGTGCGCCGTCCGACGAAATATGATCGCTGACGACGCCAGGCATTGTGATCGTGGCGCGCCCTTTGAGCTTTTCGCGCAAGGACTTCGCGAGATCGGTCATGCCGTCGAAGTCGGCAGCGTTGTATTGGTGAATCCAGCGCTGCAATTGCTTGGCGCGAAACGGTTTCTCGCCCAGGCTGTCGCAATACGCGACGAGCCCTTGGGCGTCGAGGTCGAGAAGGTTGACGGAGGGACTGCTCGTCATATCGAATCCTGCCATTTCAGTGCGAGACTACGTTCATGCAACAAGCTGCATGAACGCCGTGCCGTTCGCGCCCATTTCCTGCTGCTTTTACCTTACTACTTTTGCCGTGCACCGCGCGCGATCCATGCGATAAAACAATTCGACCGCACGAAACGCGCCACGCGAAAGACGGCTTGCGATACGCGGCTGAGGTCACTGCCCGACCTCAGCGCGAGGCGCTCAACGCGAGTAGACGTTGACTTGGGGGAAGAAGAAAGCGATTTCGACCGCAGCCGTTTCCGGCCCGTCCGAACCGTGCACCGCGTTGGCGTCGATGCTGTCAGCGAAGTCAGCACGGATCGTGCCCTTTTCTGCCTTCTTCGGGTCCGTCGCACCCATCAGGTCACGGTGCTTCAGGATCGCATTTTCGCCTTCCAGCGCCTGCACAACCACCGGACCCGAGATCATGAATTCGACGAGGTCCTTGAAGAACGGACGTGCTGCGTGCACAGCGTAGAACTTCTCGGCGTCAGCACGCGACAGTTGAACCATGCGCGATGCCACGATCTTCAGGCCAGCGTTTTCGAAACGGGTATAGATCTGGCCGATCACGTTTTTGGCCACTGCGTCCGGCTTGATAATCGACAGGGTGCGCTCGATCGCCATAAAAACTCCAAAAAATTAAGAGGTTACGGATAAAAATGAATCCGCTATTGTAGCATGTTCTCGTGTATCATTGCGATTGAACCCTTACAGCACCGAAAGGATCGAAGCAACGGGTGCAAAATACTGGTAGCGTAGGCCATAGGGGTGACTGGAGGGTATTGAAACTCCGTGCCGCCGCGCTAATCTTACGGATGAACGGTGCGCCTGCCGGCGCTTCGCAAATTTCCGTATCACCATCACGAAACACGCTTCCGAGGTAAGGAGAGACCATGAACGAACATCCATATATGTTTGGCCGCAACGGCGCGGTCAGTACAGTCGAAACACGCAACCGCGTGCTGCGGAATACCTACTGGCTGCTCGCGTTGTCGATGATCCCAACGGTGCTCGGCGCCTGGGTCGGTCTTGCCACCGGCTTCTCGCTGTTTGCCGCCACCAGTCCCGCCATGAGCATGCTGGCGTTCTTCGCGATCGCGTTCGGCTTCATGTTCGCGATTCAGCGCACCAAGGACAGCGCCGTCGGCGTATTCGTACTGCTCGGCTTCACGTTCTTCATGGGGCTGATGCTGTCGCGCATTCTCGCGTTCGTGCTCGGCTTCTCGAACGGCCCGTCGCTGATCATGCTCGCGTTTGGTGGCACTGGTGTGATCTTCGCGGCCATGGCGACCATCGCCACGGTCAGCAAACGCGACTTCTCGGGCCTCGGCAAATGGCTCTTCATGGGCGTGATCGTGATCCTGCTGGCTTCGGTCGCGAACGTGTTCCTGCAACTGCCGGCACTGATGCTGACGGTTTCGGTCATGGCAATCGTGATCTTTTCCGCCTACATCATGTTCGACGTGCAGCGCGTCGTGAACGGCGGTGAGACGAACTACATCACTGCGACGCTAGCGATCTACCTGGATCTGTATAACGTGTTCGTGAACCTGCTTGCGCTGCTCGGCATTTTCGGCGGCAACCGCAATTAAGCTTGGCCGGTCGCGAGGCGTGCCCTGCGCCGCCTCGACGCTCATAGCAAAAGCCCATAACGATTGTTCGTTATGGGCTTTTTTTACTACCTGATCAGCTGACACATGCTGCGCGGCGCAACCGGAAGCCAGCCCCGCACCGCAGTCACAGAGTCAACCACCCGAAACCTTCGCTCTGCGACGCAACCACCACCTCGGTTGGAGCCGCGCCAACCACGCCCGCCAGCGCCGCCTGCGCGAGTTCCGGCAGATTGTTCTGCTGGCTCAGATGCGCGGCGACCAGATGCCGCAAACGCGAGCGGTCGAGCGACGCCAGGATTTCAGCCGCCGCGTCGTTGTTCAGATGCCCGTGATTGCCGCCGATACGCGCCTTCAGCGACGGCGGATAACGACTGCCCGCGAGCATCTGCACGTCGTGATTGCATTCGAGCACGAGTGCGTCACAACCACTCAGCACCGCGCTGATATGCGGGGTGGACGTGCCAACGTCGGTGAGCACGCCGAGCCGGCGCGCGCCGTTCGAGAACACGTATTGCAACGGTTCGCGAGCGTCGTGCGGAACGGTATAAGGGAGAACGCTGAGCTCGCCGATTGCTACCGCCTCGTCGCCCCACAGCACCTGCAGGTCGAGATCGGCTTCGTCGGCGCCCACCGCGCGCGCGGTGCCCCAGCTCATGTACAGCGGAATCGACCACTTGCGCGCCAGCGTCAATGCGCTGCCGATGTGGTCGCTATGTTCGTGTGTAATCAGGATCGCGTCGAGATGCTCGGCGCTCGCGCCGAGCCGCGCGAGACGCCGCTCGACTTCGCGCCCGGAAAACCCGCAGTCGAGCAGCACGCGCGTGGTACTCGCGCCGCTGTGCGCTTCCACCAGCAGCGCGTTGCCTTCACTGCCGCTGCCGAGACTTGCGAAGCGCACGACCCGCCTAATTCAGTTGCGCGTGCAGCAGCGACACGATGCGCTGCGCGTCCGACGACGTATCGATCTGCCCGTTCGCGTCGACGACCGCAACCTGCGTCACCGCGTCGCCCTTCGCGCGCACGTTGACGAGGAATTCCTGGCCCGGCTTGCGCGTCGAATTGCCGCTGTAGAAGAGTTTGCCGAACAGGCCTTCCTTCTTCAGCTCCTGCATCGAATCCGCGTAGCGTACGTAGTAGATGCCCTTCTCGCGATCGCGGTTGTCGACCGTGAAGTTGGTGCGATCGAGCGCGAGGCCCACACGCAGCCAGGCGCGGTCGAACGACTCTTGCAGATCGAGCGTCGATGCGCCCGCGTTCTGCTCGATGGTGGTCGGCGCGCTGGCTGGGCGCGCGTCGGTCAGCAGCTGCTTCGACTGCGCTTCGGTCAGGCCGAACTTCTGCATCAGCTTGGCGAGGAACAGCGCCTCGAGCGCCGGGTCACGCGGACGCTCTTCCCAGCGCGAAGATGTCTTGTCCTGCCCGGTCATCACCTCTTCCATCGCGCTATGCGTGATCGAGATATCGGTCGCGCTGTCCGAACCGCGCGATACGAGGGTGCGGAAACTGTCGCGGGTGCCCGACGAATAGGCGAAGTCGATCACCTTGCCGATCGTGCGGCGGAACCAGTCGTCCGGAATGTTCGCGCGGTTCTCCGCCCAGTCGGTCGTCATGATGCCGGTGGCCGGCGCGTCGGTCTTCAGCACGAAGCCGTTCTCCTGCCAGAACTCCTGCAGTTGCGGCCACAGCTGTTCCGGGGACCGGCCGTCCACCACCAGCCAGCGACGGTCGCCGTCGCGCTCGATATGCATGCCGAGCGGATCCTGTGCGGTCGGCTGACCTTCGGTCGCGTTGCCGGCGGCCGTGACAGCGCGCGTCGGCGTGCCACCGAGCGCCAGATTGGCGGGCGGCGCCACATAGCGCTGGTCATTCGGCGACGTGCTCAGGTCGCTCGGCACGGCAAGCGGCGGTGCGCTCGAGGTCGCCTTGTAGTTGACGCGGTCGGAAGCGAACCAGTCGTTCAGCGTGTCACAGCCGGCGAGCGTCGACAGGGCAAGCGCCAGCGCCGCCATGCGGGTTGCGTGGAGGGAAAGTGCGGAACGTTTCATGAGGTCCTTCGTGATGCTGGAACGCGATGCCTCGTTCGGTCTGCCGGGAACGTGGGCTGAAGCGACGTCGGTTGATGAAATGCCGGTGGCGGTCTGGCGTGGGCGGCTGGACGGGCGGGCCGTTCAGCCGAGCAGGCCCGCTTCGCGCAGCGCGCCGCGCACCACTTCGTGGTATTGCGCGTCGAGCGGCGTGAGCGGCAGGCGGATGCCGCCCTGCACACGCCCCAGTTGCTGCAGCGCCCACTTCGCCGGAATCGGATTCGCTTCGGCAAACAGGTACTTGTGCAGCGACAGGAGTTTCAGATGAATCTCGCGCGCGGTCTTCGCGTCCGCGGCGAGCGCGGCCTTGCACAACTCGCTCATTGCGCGCGGCGCGACGTTCGCGGTGACCGAAATATTGCCGTGACCGCCGAGCAGCATCAGCGCGATCGCAGTGGGATCGTCGCCGCTATAGATGCTGAAGTTTGCCGGCGCCGACTTGATCAGATGCGCAGCGCGGTCGATGTTGCCCGTGGCCTCCTTCACGCCGACGATCCCCGGCACCTGCGCGCAGCGCAGGATGGTCTCGTTGCTCATGTCGGCGACTGTGCGGCCCGGCACGTTGTACAGGATCACCGGCAGATCGACGCTTTCGGCGATCTTCGCGAAATGGCGGTAGATGCCTTCCTGGGTCGGCTTGTTGTAGTACGGCACAACCTGCAGCGTGGCATTCGCGCCGACGTCTTTCGCGTGCTGCGTGAGTTCGATCGCCTCGGCGGTGGAGTTGGCGCCCGCGCCCGCGATGACAGGAATGCGTCCAGCGGTGTGGTCGACCGCGGTCTTGACCATCAGCACGTGCTCTTCGACCGACAGCGTGGCCGACTCGCCGCTCGTGCCGACCACGACGAGCGCATTCGTGCCTTCCTCGATGTGCCAGTCGATCAGTTTGCGAAACGCCGGCAGATCAAGGCTGCCGTCTTCGAGCATCGGAGTGATGATGGCAGGAATGCTGCCGCGGATCTGAACGCCGTCCTGGTGACCGCTGTGGTTGCCGTTAGTCATGAAACGCCATGAATATGATCAGGTAAACCGCGATTGTAGCGGATTAGCCAGCCAACTCGTAACAAGGTGGAACTGTTGCTCGTGCGGGATCATCCGCACGTGCCGCTTCCCGAACCGCGCAGATGCGCTGAACGTATGCCGGACGCGGCTCGGCGAGAAATCCGTCCTGAAATGCGATCACCCGCAATTGGCCCCGCACGATCTCGAGCAACTCGCCAGGCGCGAGCAAAAACGCCGGATTGGAGGGTTTGCCGACGCTTTCGTTTCCTTGCGCAAAGGTCTCGTAAACCATTACGCCGCCGGGCGCGAGCGCGCGCAGCAACTGCGGAAAAAGTGGTCGGTGCAGGTAATTGGTGACCACGACGGCGGCGAACACCGCATCGTCCGGTAATGGCCACGGCGCGCTTTCGAGATCGGCCACGACAGGGCTGACGAGCGGTGCGTCGCGCAGCAGGTCGAGGGCAGCGGCATCGCGATCGATCGCGGTGACCGGATGGCCGAGCGACGCAAAAAAGCGCGCGTGCCGCCCGGCCCCCGATGCCACGTCGAGCACCGCCCCGCCCGGCGCGATCAGGTGCGCCCAGTGACGAACCCAGCGCGACGGTTCACCGAGGCCATGCAAGCCAGGGGTAGCCGGCGTGCTCATCGCTGCGGGGCGGCGCCTCGAGTGCGCATCAGTTGTACGAAAGCCCCATCGCCTCGCGGACGTCGCGCATCGTCTCGGTCGCGAAGCGGCGTGCCTTGTCGCAGCCATCGGCGACGATCGCGCGCAACAGCGACGGGTCGTCCATGTACTTCTGCGCACGCTCCAGCATCGGCTGCTGCTCGCGCAGAATCCCTTCGACGACCGGCTGCTTGCAATCGAGGCAACCGATGCCCGCCGAGCGGCAGCCCTTCTGCACCCACTCGTGGGTCGCTTCGTCGGTGTAGACCTGATGCAGCTGCCACACCGGGCACTTGTCCGGATCGCCCGGATCGGTGCGGCGCACGCGAGCGGGGTCGGTCGGCATCGTGCGGACCTTCTTCGTGATCGTTTCCGCGTCTTCGCGCAAGCCGATCGTGTTGCCGTACGACTTCGACATCTTCTGGCCGTCGAGACCCGGCATGCGCGACGCCTCGGTCAGCATCGCCTGCGGCTCGACGAGGATGATCTTGCGCGAACCTTCGAGATAGCCGAACAGGCGCTCGCGATCGCTCATCGACAGACTTTGCGATTCCTGCAGCATCGCCCGCGCGCGTTCGAGCGCTTCGTCGTTGCCTTCCTGCTGATACGCATTGCGCAGCTCGTGATACAGCTTCGAGCGCTTGCCGCCGAGCTTCTTCGCAGCTTCGTTCGCTTTTTCCTCGAAGCCCGGCTCGCGGCCGTACAGGTAGTTGAAACGACGAGCGATTTCGCGCGTCATCTCCACGTGTGGCACCTGGTCTTCACCGACCGGCACGAGCGAGCCGCGATACAGCAGAATGTCCGCCGCCATCAACACCGGGTAGCCGAGGAAGCCGTAGGTGGACAAATCCTTGTCCTTCAGCTTTTCCATCTGCTCCTTGTAGGTCGGCACGCGTTCGAGCCAGCCGAGCGGCGTGCTCATGCCGAGCAGCAGCGCCAGTTCGGCATGCTCGGGCACCCTGCTCTGGATGAACAGCGTCGCCTGCGCCGGATCGATGCCGGAAGCGAGCCAGTCGATCAGCACGTCCCACACGTTCTTTTCGATCACTTCTGGCGTTTCGTAGTGAGTCGTCAGCGCGTGCCAGTCGACCACGCAGAAAAAGCACGGGTACTCGGACTGCAGCCGCACCCAGTTTTTCAGCACGCCGTGATAGTGGCCGAGGTGCAGCGACCCGGTGGGCCGCATGCCGGAGAAGATACGGTCTGGGAACATGGTTATTTAGAAAAGCGAGACAAGAGGAGTCAGAATTGCGGTGATCGCGCTATAGCCGAGCGTAACGAGTGGCCTCAACCAGAAACGCGTGAGCGTACCCGTCATCACGAGCGCCATCACGATGAAAAAGCCGTACGGTTCGAGCCGCGACAACGCGATCGATTGCTTCGGCGGCAACAGGGCCATCACCACGCGTCCGCCATCTAGCGGCGGCAGCGGAAACAGGTTCAGCACACCGAGCACGAGATTGACGCCGACGCCCGCGCCCGCCATACGCGTAAAAAACGGTTCGTTGACATTGAGCACCGCCAGCACGATGCCAAGCACGCCCCACAGCAGCGCCTGGACAAAATTGCATACCGGCCCGGCTGCCGCGACCCAAAGGCTGCCCCAGCGCGGATTGCGCAGATTGCCGAACGCGACCGGCACCGGCTTCGCATAGCCGAACATGAACGCGCCGCTCGTCGCGAAGTACAGCAGCAACGGAATCGCGATCGTGCCGAGCGGATCGATATGCCGCATCGGGTTAAGCGACACGCGGCCGAGCACGTACGCGGTGTTGTCGCCGAGCCAGCGCGCGACGTAGCCGTGCGCGGCCTCGTGCAGCGTGATCGCGAAGATCACCGGCAGCGCGTACACCGCAATTGTCTGTATCAGGGAAGAATCCATAACTCGCTATTGTAACAATGCGCTCGCGCGTGTCTGTCCGCTTTCGCTCGGGCCGCTCACGCCGTTTCCTCGAGGCCGAACGGCTCGAGCGGGCCGCGCCCTGCCCGCACCAGCACCGGCTCCGAGCCGGTCAGATCGATCACGGTGGACGGCTCGCACACGCACGCGCCGCCGTCGATCACCAGATCGAGCTGCTTTTCGAGCCGCGCTCGGATTTCCTCGGGGTCGTTCAGCGGCTCGGTTTCGCCGGGCATGATCAGCGTCGTGCCGAGCAGCGGCTGGCCGAGCTCCTCGAGAATCGCGAGCGTGATAGCGTGATCCGGCACGCGCAGACCGATCGTCTTGCGCGACGGATGCGATACGCGTCGCGGCACTTCCTTGGTGGCCTGCAGCACGAACACGTACGGACCCGGTGTCACCGATTTCAGCAGCCGATACTGCCAGTTGTCCACCATCGCAAAATTGGCGAGCTCCGACAGATCGCGCACGAGCAGCGACAGCAGCTGCTTTTCGTCGAGTCCGCGAATACGCCGCAGGCGTTCGACCGCATCCTTGTCGTCGAGACGGCAGGCGAGCGCGTAGGTCGAATCGGTGGGCAAGGCGACCACGCCGCCGTCGTTGATGATCTGCGCGGCCTGCTTGACGAGGCGCGGCTGCGGATTGTCGGGATGGAGCCGAAAGTATTGGGACATGGAGACTCACGATGGCGGCAGACGAACTGCGGCGGATGTGCTGCGGCGAGCAGAGCGCGTGCCGCAGCCAGCCGGCCCGCGCGCGAAACGTGCCGTTCCGGCACGGCGCGCGGTCACAGCCAGCGTTCCCAGACGGGCTTCAGATCGGCGGGTAGCGGCGGCAGTGTGCCGAGTTCGATGCGGCCTTCGCCTGGCGCATGGAAGTCCGAACCGCGCGAGGCCTCGAAGCCATAGCGACGCGCGACATCCGCATATTCGCGGTATTGGTCGGGCGTGTGGCTGCCGGTCACGACCTCGATCGCCTTGCCGCCGAGGTCGATGAATTCGCCAAAGAATGCGTCGAATTCGAGTTGCGAATAGGCGTAGCGCCCCGGATGCGCGACGATCGCGACGCCGCCGGCGGCCTGGATCCAGCCGAGCGCGTCGGCGAGCTTGGCCCAGCGGTGCGCGACATAACCCGGCTTACCGTCGCCGAGATAGCGGTCGAACACTTCCTGGGTGTTTGCGCAGTGGCCGTGCTCGACCATGAAGCGCGCGAAATGCGTGCGCGACATCATGTCGGGATTCGATACGTAGTGCAGCGCGCCCTCGTACGCGTCTGGAATGCCGAGCGTGGCCAGTTGCTCGCCGATTGCCTCGGCGCGCGCGGCGCGGCCGTCGCGGGTGCGGGCAAGACCGTCGATCAGGACATGGTTGGACGGATCGATGCCGAGCCCGACGATGTGCACCGTGCGCCCCGCCCACGTAACCGAAATCTCGACGCCGCTCAGGTAGTTCATGCCGAGCGCCTCGGCCGCGGTGCGCGCCTCTTGCTGGCCGCCCAGTTCGTCGTGATCGGTGAGCGCCCACAGCGTCACGCCGTTCGCGTGCGCGCGGCGCGCGACGTCGGTCGGCGCGAACTGGCCGTCGGAAACGGTGGAGTGGCAGTGAAGATCGGCGTTCATCGTGGTCCTGGAAGGGTTCTGCGGTCATTTTACTGCAATGCAGTAAGGGTCCGCAGGGGTATCTGGCGACGCCGGTTGCACTTGCCCGCGTGCCGGAAGGTCAGGACGGGGCAGAGCCGAGACCAACGTCCGGGCGACCCGCGAGCGCCCTTTCGACCGTAGCTTCAGGCACGGCGTCAGGCGCAGAAACCCTCGATCAACGCGGCGACCTGCTCCGGCTGGTCGTGATGCACCATGTGCCCCGCGCCGTCGATGATCTTCTCGCGCCAATCGGCAAACGCGTGGAAACGCGCCTTGAATTCGTCGAGCGGCACGTCGCCGGCGATTCGCGCGAGCGTCGGCGAGCCGGCGGCCTCGACGTGCAGCACCTTCGCGCTGACCTTGCGCCACACCGCCATCACCTCGTCGAGGCGATACAAGGTGGGGCCGCGGACCTTGTGCGCCGGGTCGGCCAGCAGCATGAAGCGCCCTTCGTCATCCGGCTTCGACCAGTGCTGCGCGAGGAACTGCGCGCGCCGCGGATCGAGGCGCGGATTGGTTTTGATCAGGCGCGCGGCGACCTCGTCGAGCGACGCGTAGCGCTTCAACTGCGGCGGATCGCGCAATTCGTCGAGCCAGTTCAGCAGTCGTTTCGGCGCCTGCGCCGGATACGAAGGCGCGAGCCCGAAGCCCTCCAGATCGACCACCCGCCGCACCCGCTGCGGCCGCACGCCGGCGTACAGGCACACGACGTTCGCACCCAGGCTGTGACCGACCAGGTTCACCTCGCCGTCCGGCGCGTAGTGGTCGATCAACGCGTCGAGATCGCCGAGATAGTCTTGCACCCAGTAGCTGCCGCCGCCGCGCTCGGCAACCGGCCAGCCGGACAGACCGAAGCCGCGCAGGTCCGGCGCGATCACCTGCCAGTGGCCGCCGAGCGCATCGACGACAAACTGGAACGACGCGCCGACATCCATCCAGCCGTGCAGCATGAACAGTATCGGCGCGTCGGGACGGCCCCAGCGCCGCACGTGCAGCCGGACGCCATGTGCGCTAACGAATTCAGAGCGGGAGGTATTCATCAACGGCGCACTCGCAAAAAAGAATGGTCGTTCGATTATAGGGTGGGCGCCGCGAGAGGTGGTAATGGATTATCAGGGCGACGCCCGGTCGTCCGCAGCCCGTGTGGCTTGCAGCGTGTCCTCGCGTGCGAGCGCGGCGAGTTCGGCGTCGTCGAAACCGGCGTCGCGGCGCGCTTCGAAATTGAACGGGCCACGCAGTTTCGGCGCGTGATACTGGTCGGCCAGACGCAGATACGTGTGGTGCGGATCGAGGCCGTCCCCATCGCACAGTTGACGAAACCAGCGGTTGCCGATCAGCACGTGGCCGATTTCATCGCGCAGGATCACGTCGAGAATCGCCGCCGACGCGTGATCGCCGGCCTGCTGCAGCCGTGCGCGGATCGGCGGCGACGCGTCGAGGCCGCGCGCTTCGAGCGTCCGCGGCACGAGCGCCATGCGCGCGAGCACGTCGCCGCGAGTGCGCTCGCACATGTCCCACAGGCCGCCGTGCGCCGGGAAATCGCCGTATGCGTGGCCGTATTCGGCGAGACGCGCGGCGAGCAGCGAGTAGTGATATGCCTCTTCGGCGGCGACCTTGAGCCAGTCGGCATAGAACTCGGCGGGCATGCCGGAGAAGCGCCAGACGGCGTCGAGCGCCAGATTGATCGCGTTGAACTCGATGTGCGCAAGCGCGTGGAGCAGCACCGCGCGCCCCTGCGGCGACTGCATGCTGCGTCGGCCGAGCTGGCGGGGTTCGACCAGTTCCGGCCGTTCGGGGCGGCCCGGCAGGCCAGCGGGCTCGGGGAGATCGAGGCCGGCGTCACAGAGCGCGCGGCCATCGAGTACCGCAGCGTACAGTTCGCGGGTCGCCGCGACCTTCGCGGCCGGTTCCCGCTCGCGCAACGCGGCGAGCGCGGCGCGGCGCGCGCACAGCGGCTCGTCGTGAGAATGCGATGCGGGGAAAGCGACGGAAACGAGCGAAGGGACGGACGTCATGACGAACGGATAGGCGATGGAAGCGGTGAAGCCGACGGCGCCCGGCCCGCACGCGAGCGGCCGAGCGGCTCAAGCACACAACCGTTTACAATACCCGATTCGACCATCCGGCGCGCTTTCGGGCACGCCCGTAAGTTGGCCACGCAGAACCGCCAAACTCGCACTGCGCCGGGGCGCACGCCGCCCAGCCGATGCGAGGCAATCGATCAGACACCCATCGTGCACGGGATCGGAGCCGCCCCAAGGCCTGGCTCCGACCGATAAGGAGACATTGTGACGATTTACAAGCTGGGCGAAGCCGCCCCGATCATTCATGAAAGCGTGTTCGTCGCGGATTCCGCGAACATCATCGGCAACGTGACGCTCGAGGAGAACGCGAGCGTGTGGTTCGGCGCGACGCTGCGCGGCGACAACGAGCCGATCAAGATCGGCGCCGGCAGCAACGTGCAGGAAAACGCGGTGCTGCACACCGACCCGGGCTATCCGCTGACGGTCGAGTCGAACGTGACGATCGGCCATCAGGCGATGCTGCATGGCTGCACGATCAAGGAAGGCGCGCTGATCGGAATTCAGGCGGTGGTCTTGAATGGCGCGGTGATCGGCCGCAACTGTCTGGTCGGAGCGGGCGCCATCGTCACCGAGGGCAAGGTGTTTCCCGACAATACGCTGATCCTCGGCGCGCCCGCGAAGGCGGTGCGCGAACTGACGGAAGCGGATATCGCCAACCTGCAGCGCGCCGCGGCAAGTTATGCCGGGCGTCGCGAGTATTTCAAGGCGCAGCTCGTACGCATCGGCTAAACGGCCGGCGCGCGGCGCGCAAAGGCGCGGCATCACGCCGCGTCATTCCAGCGAGGAAAAGTTGTGAGCGACCAGTTGCAAAAATTCATGTTCAGCGCGGCGCCGGTGCGCGGCGAGATCGTTTCCCTGCGCAATACCTGGCAGGACGTGCTGACGCGCCGCGATTATCCGGCGCCCGTGCGAACGATTCTGGGCGAAATGATGGCCGCGTGCGCGCTGCTGTCGGCGAACCTGAAGTTCGACGGCACGCTCGTCATGCAAATTTTCGGCGATGGCCCGATCAAGATGCTGGTCGTGCAGTGCAGCTCTAACCTGACGATGCGCGCCACCGCGAAGCTGTCCGGCGAAGCCGCCCATACGATCGACGACACGACCTCGCTGATCGATCTGGTGAACGCGAGCGGCCACGGCCGCTGCGTGATCACGCTCGACCCGACCGACAAGCAGCCCGGCCAGCAGCCGTATCAGAGTATCGTGCCGCTGTCGGGCGCGAACGGACCGCTGAAGTCGATCGCCGAAGTGCTCGAGCACTACATGCATCACTCCGAGCAGCTCGACACGCGCATGTGGCTCGCGGCGAACACCGAGCGCGCGGTCGGCATGCTGCTGCAGAAGCTGCCGGGCGACGGCGGCATCGTCCCGCACCCGGGCGCGCTCGACGCGGATACGTGGGAGCGCGTGTGCACGCTCGGCGGCACGCTGTCACAGGACGAGTTGCTGAAGGAAGAACCGGAGACGGTGTTCCGGCGCCTGTTCTGGCAGGAAAACGTCCAGCATTTCGAGCCTGTCACCGCGCGCTTCGAATGCACGTGCTCGCGCGAAAAAGTCGGCGCGATGCTGAAGATGCTCGGCCGCGATGAAGTCGACGGCGTGATCGAGGAACGCGGCCACGTCGAGATTCACTGCGAATTTTGCAACCAGCGCTACGAGTTCGACCCGGTCGACGTCGCGCAACTTTTCGTCGCCGGCGGACTCTCACAAGGCGTGACGCCGGCGGCCGCGCAGCGGCACTAAAGTGCGCTTTCGCTGAAGCGGAGTGCGCGCCCGCGAACTGATCGCGCATTACGACGGAAGTCCTGACCGCGCCGCCCCATGCCTCGCCACGGCTCGGGCGGCGCGTTGCATTTGAGCGCGGCGTTGATACATTGGAAGGATGCGTCACCACGTGTTGGAAGACGCCTGCTCGAGCCACGGACCTCGGACCGATGGAGATTCGACCATGAAGCATACGCTTTCGTTGATCCTGGCCGTCCTCACGGGCTGCGCGGCGCTGGCCGCCTGCTCGATCGATCCGCCGGGCCCCGCGCCGATTCTGAGCCGTCTGCCGCCCGATCAGGCGGAGGCCATCAGCCATACACAGACGCTGACACCGGAGGAACGCGCGCGCTATGACGCGATCGAGCAACAGGTCATGTTCGAACAGAATCAGGCGATCGTCACGGACGCCGCCGCGCAAGCCTGGTCCCGCTATTACTCGCGCTCACCGCCCGTGAGGTTTTCCTTGGGCTTCTCGAGCGGCGGCTGGGGACGTGGCTGGGGAACTGGGGTCGGCGTCGGGTTCGGGCCGTATTGGGGTTGGTAGCAGCGAATACGGCAGCCCAAAAACAAAAAGCGCGGTTCAAAGTGAACCGCGCTTTTTTTCGCCATTCGTGGCGAAGCCGCTGCGAGATATCTAACCTCAGTGCGCCGGCTTCTTCTCCTTCGCAGCCGCCGCCTTCCCGCCATGCTTGCGATCCTGTTTCGCGCGCGACTCCGGATTCGGCACCACGTGCAGCGGCGCGGCGGACACTTCGCCGCGCGTCGAAGTATCCGCCGCCGGCGTGTTCGCCAACGGCAGCGGCTGGTTCGGCGACACGAACTGCACGAACACTTCGCCGTCCTTGACCATGCCCATTTCGTAGCGCGCCCGCTCTTCGACCGCGGCGGTGCCGTTCTGCAGATCCTGCACTTCGCCCTGGATGCGCTCGTTGCGCAGCTTGGCGTCGGCATTTTTCTGCAGTTGTCGCGCGAGCTGGCCTTGCAACTCATGCACGCGCAGCCAGCCGCCGTGCCCCCACCAGAGCGGGTACTGGATCAATGCCAGCAGAACGATCAGGACAGCAGTGACAAGCCGCATGAAGTAAGCACGATAAATACGCGCCGCCCTGCGCTATACGCAGGGCGGCGAGGTCAATCAGAAACGAAGGATAACCTGCTCATCGATCGGCGTGAACAATCTGGCGAAAACGCTTAGCGCAGATTGTAGAACGCCGACTTGCCAGGGTAGCTCGCGATATCGCCGAGATCTTCCTCGATACGCAGCAGCTGGTTGTACTTCGAGATGCGATCCGAACGCGACAGCGAACCGGTCTTGATCTGGCCGGCGTTCAGACCGACGGCGATGTCCGCGATCGTCGAGTCTTCGGTTTCGCCCGAGCGGTGCGAAATCACGGCCGTGTAGCCCGCGCGCTTGGCCATTTCGATCGCCGCGAAGGTTTCCGTCAGCGTGCCGATCTGGTTGATCTTGATCAGGATCGAGTTCGCGATGCCCTTCTCGATGCCTTCCTTCAGGATGCGCGTGTTCGTGACGAACAGGTCGTCGCCGACCAGCTGGATCTTGTCGCCGAGCTTGTCGGTCAGGATCTTCCAGCCTTCCCAGTCGCCTTCGTGCATGCCGTCTTCGATCGACACGATCGGGAACTTGTCCGCCAGGTTCGCGAGGTAATCCGCGAATTCCGTCGACGACAGCTGCAGGCCTTCGCCCGCGAGCTGGTACTTGCCGTCGTGGTAGAACTCGCTGGCTGCGCAGTCGAGTGCGAGCAGCACGTCTTCACCGGCGCGATAGCCCGCTTTCTCGATGGCTTGCAAAATGGTGGACAGGCATTCCTCGTTGCTGCCGAAATTCGGCGCGAAGCCGCCTTCGTCGCCGACTGCCGTGCTCATGCCGCGATCCGACAGGATCTTCTTCAGCGCGTGGAACACTTCGGCGCCGCAGCGCAGCGCTTCGCGGAAGCTCGGCTGGCTGACCGGCACGATCATGAATTCCTGGATGTCCAGGCTGTTGTTCGCGTGCGCGCCGCCGTTGACGATGTTCATCATCGGCACCGGCAGTTGCATCGCGCCCGAACCGCCGAAATAGCGGTACAGCGGCAGGCCGGCTTCTTCAGCGGCGGCCTTCGCGACGGCCATCGACACGGCCAGCATCGCGTTCGCGCCTAGGCGCGACTTGTTGTCGGTGCCGTCGAGCTCGAGCAGCGTCTTGTCGAGGAATGCCTGCTCGGAAGCGTCGAGACCCATGATCGCTTCGGAGATTTCCGTGTTGATGTGCTCGACGGCCTTCAGCACGCCCTTGCCGCCGTAGCGGCCGGCTTCGCCGTCGCGCAGTTCGATCGCTTCGCGCGAGCCGGTCGACGCGCCCGACGGCACGGCTGCGCGGCCCATCGTGCCCGACTCGAGCAGCACGTCGCATTCGACGGTGGGGTTGCCTCGCGAATCGAGAATCTCTCGACCGATGATGTCTACGATAGCACTCATGGTTTCCTCAAAGGATGACGTTGAATTCTTTACTCTGACACTGTATCGCGCTGTCGATCAGGAGTTGGTGCTTTAGCGCCTACTCCGGTCCCATGCAAAGCGCCCGCCGGTCTCCCCGACAGACAACTCGCGCGCCGATACGTTCGACGACCATTATGCGAAAACGCCGCGGGTCGATTATCGAGAGCAATCGTGACACGCGGCGCACACCTGAATCAGTTGAAGTCGCTTTCGAGGAACGGGCCGCGCTTGACGGCCTGGTCGAGCGTGACGAGCGTCTCGAGCAGGTCGGCCATGCGATTGAGCGGCACCGCGTTCGGCCCGTCCGACTTCGCTTGCGCCGGATTCGGGTGCGTTTCCATGAACAGACCCGCGACGCCGACCGCCACCGCGGCGCGCGCGAGCACCGGCACGAATTCGCGCTGGCCGCCCGAGCTCGTGCCCTGACCGCCCGGCAACTGCACCGAGTGCGTCGCGTCGAACACGACCGGCGCGTTGGTCTCGCGCATGATCGTGAGCGAACGCATGTCCGACACGAGGTTGTTATAGCCGAACGACACGCCGCGCTCGCACGCCATGAAGCGGTCTTCCGACAGACCCGCTTCACGCGCGGCGTCGCGCGCCTTGTCGATCACGTTCTTCATGTCGTGCGGCGCGAGAAACTGGCCCTTCTTGATGTTGACCGGCTTGCCCGAGCGCGCGCACGCGTGGATGAAGTCGGTCTGACGGCACAGGAACGCGGGCGTTTGCAGCACGTCGACGACCGACGCCACCTGCTCGATCTCGTGCTCAGCGTGCACGTCGGTCAGCACCGGCAGACCGAGCTGGCGCTTCACTTCGGACAGGATACGCAGACCTTCGTCCATGCCCAGACCGCGAAACGACTTGCCGCTGCTGCGATTGGCCTTGTCGTACGACGATTTGTAGATGAACGGGATGTTCAGCTTGCCGCAGATTTCCTTCAGGCGGCCGGCCGTGTCGATCGTCATCTGTTCGGATTCGACGACACAGGTACCGGCGATCAGGAAAAACGGCTTGTCGAGCCCGATTTCGAAATCGCCCAGTTTCATGCTTTCTCCTCGACCCTCGACTGCTGATGCGCGAGCGCCGCTTCGACGAACGACTTGAACAGCGGATGACCGTCACGCGGCGTGGACGTGAATTCGGGGTGGAACTGCACGCCGACGAACCACGGGTGCATGCTGCGCGGCAGCTCCATCATTTCCGGCAGATCCTCGCTCGGGGTACGGGCGCTAATGATGAGGCCACCCCCTTCGAGCTGGGGCACGAAACGGTTATTCACCTCATAACGGTGACGATGACGCTCGTTCACGTCCGTGCCGTAGATCTCTTCGGCGAGCGTGCCGGGCTTGATCGGGCAGCGCTGCGAGCCGAGACGCATCGTGCCGCCGAGGTCCGACTCTTCGGTGCGCTTCTCGACGCGGCCTTCGCGGTCGTACCACTCGGTGATCAGCGCGACCACGCGATTCTTCGTTTCCTGATCGAACTCGGTGCTGTTCGCGTCCTTCAGGCCGACCACGTCACGCGCGAATTCGATCACCGCGAGCTGCATGCCGAGGCAGATGCCGAGATACGGCACCTTCGCTTCGCGTGCGTAGCGGATCGCGGCAATCTTGCCTTCGGTGCCGCGACGGCCGAAGCCGCCCGGCACAAGCACCGCGTCGAGATGCCTGAGGCTTTCGACGCCTTGCGTTTCGATCTCTTCGGAGTCGATGTACTCGATGTTCACGCGCGTCGACGTATGCATCGACGCATGACGCAGCGCTTCGATCAGCGACTTGTACGACTCGGTCAGATCGACATACTTGCCGACCATGCCGATCGTCACTTCGTGCTTCGGGTTCTGCAGCTTCTCGACGAGGTCGGACCACATGGAAAGGTCGGCCGCCTTCGGCGTGAGCTTCAGCTCCTCGCAGATGATCGCGTCGAGACCCTGGTCGTGCAGCATCTGCGGAATCTTGTAGATGCTGTCCGCGTCCCACACGGAAATGACCGCGTCTTCGGGCACGTTCGAGAACAGCGAGATCTTCGCGCGCTCGTCGTCCGGAATGCGGCGGTCGGCGCGGCACAGCAGCACGTGCGGCGAGATGCCGATTTCGCGCAGCTTCTGCACGCTGTGCTGGGTAGGCTTGGTCTTGAGCTCGCCGGCCGTGGCGACCCAGGGCACCAGCGTCAGGTGCACGAAGCACGCGCTGTTGCGGCCGAGGCGCAGGCTCATCTGACGCGCGGCTTCGAGGAACGGCAGCGATTCGATGTCACCCACCGTGCCGCCCACTTCCACGATCGCGACATCGGGCTCGCCGCACGTTGCAGAAGCTGCGCCGCGTTCGACGAATGCCTGGATTTCGTTGGTGATGTGCGGAATGACCTGCACGGTCTTGCCGAGATAATCGCCGCGGCGTTCCTTGCGGATCACCGATTCGTAAATCTGGCCCGTGGTGAAGTTGTTGGCCTTGCGCATCTTCGTGCTGATGAAGCGCTCGTAGTGGCCAAGGTCGAGGTCGGTTTCCGCTCCGTCTTCCGTCACGAACACTTCGCCGTGCTGAAACGGGCTCATCGTGCCGGGGTCGACGTTGATGTAGGGATCGAGCTTGAGGAGGGTGACTTTAAGACCGCGCGATTCGAGGATCGCGGCGAGGGAAGCGGCGGCAATACCCTTGCCGAGGGAAGATACTACGCCGCCGGTGACGAAAACATATTTGGTCATCGCTGGATGCTCGCGGGAAAAACGGATTATACCGTAAAGGATGGTCCCGACCCAGCAAAAAACGACCCGCCCGCCGCGCGCCGATGCCGCTTCGCGTGGCAGCCGGCGCAGCAGTTTGGGGCCCGTTTCGTGCGCGCAGCGCGTCAGGCGGTTCGCTCCAGCTCGCGCAACATGCGTTGCACCGCGCGCGCGGTTTCGATCGGCTTTTCCATCGGATACAGATGGCTGCCCTCGATCCACTCGACGTGCCCGCCGGTCGCGCGCCGCGTCGCGTCGAGACCGACCTGGCGGATTTCCTTCGAGTGCGTGCCGGCGATGAACCCGACCGGCACCGACGCGCCGCGCGCGAGCCGCGCGCCGAGCGTATGCGGCAAAGTTCGGTAGATCTGGTATTCGGTGCGCCGATCGAAGGCGAGCACGCGGGTGCCGTCGGGCGAACTCTGCGGAATGCCGAAGTCGATGTAGTCGGACAGCATGCGCTCGTCCCAGCGCGCGAACGCGGGTTTCGAATGGAAGTGCCGCCAGGCTTCGTCGCGGCTAGCCCATTGCGTGCGGCGCTTGCGCGTCGCGGCGGCGGGCGACAGCCGCTCGTCGAGCCCGGTCCATTGCGACACGCGCAGCATGCTGCTGCGCCAGCCGGCGATCACCGGCGAGTCGAGCATCACGACGCCCCTCACCCACTGCGGCTTTTTCAGCGCCGCCATCAGCGACAGATAACCGCCGAGCGAATGCCCGACGAGCCACACTGGCTGCTCGTACTTGCGCACGATATCGTCGAGCAGTTGGTCGACCAGATGGGGCCAGTCCTGCGTGACCGGAAAGCGCGGATCATGACCGATCCGCTCGATCGAGCGCACCTCGTAGTCGTCGGAGAGTTCGGCGAAGATGGTCCGGTAAGTCGAGGCCGGAAAGCCGTTCGCGTGCGAGAAATGGATGATGTTTTTCAACTGCGGCAATCTCCGTTGTGTTTTTTACGCGCGGGCGGGTGCTGCGCCTCTGCCGCTGCTCATACCGCTGCTTGCGCCCGTTGTCTGCGCCGCTGCGCTCATTGAGCGGCGACGCGCTCAGGGCTCCATCCAGTAGCGGCGCTGCGTGTCGCGATAGCGCTCGAGCGTGAGCGCGGCGCCCTCCTCAGCGCGCACGCCCGGATTGACGTCGACCCTGACGGCGCCATCCCGATCGCTGCGCGCGAGCTCGATATGACGCGCCACATAGCGCGCGAGCACGCCCGCGTTCGGATGATGAAAACGATTCTCGTAGCCTACCTGAAATAACGCGATGGACGGAGCGACAGAGTCGAGGAACGGTTCGGTCGACGAGGTCTTGCTGCCATGATGCGGCACTATCAATACTTGCGCGCGTAGCATCTCGCGATCACGTGCGAGCAGCGCGCGTTCGGTCGGCGCTTCGATGTCGGCGGTCAGCAGAGCCGCGAAACGCGGCGCGTTCGCACTGACCTCCGCCGCCTGGCCTGCATTGGCGGCGGGCAACGTGCTGACTCTCAACACGCAGCAATGTTCGTTCGCCTTGCCGGTGAGCGCCCCGGCGTCCGGCCATAATACGGCGAACTCGACACCGTCCCACTGCCAGCGCTGCCCCGCCACACACGGCAGCGTCCGCGTGCCATGCTGCTTCGCCTTCTGCCACAGCGGATGGTCCGGCTTCAGTCCGGCCACCAGCTGACGAACCTCGATCGCGTCGAGCACTGCCGGCGCGCCGCCCGAATGATCCGAATCGTCGTGGCTGATCATCAGCGTATCGAGCATCGTCACACCTTGCGCCTGCAGGAACGGCACCACCACTCGCTCGCCAGCATGCGTCGATTCCGGGCCGGGGCCGGCATCGAACAGCAACGCGTGATGCGCGGTCTGCACCAGCACCGACGTGCCCTGCCCGACATCGAGCGCAGTCAGACGGAACGCGCCCGATGGCTCGGCGAGCGCGCCGTTTGCACTGGGCATCAGCAGCGGCAGCCACGTCAGCGGCGCCGCCCAGCGCAACGGCCAGCCGCGCGGCGCGAGACACCACAGCACACCGACTGCAGCCGCGGCGAGCGCCCACGCATGCGGCTGCGGCAACCACCACAGCGTCCAGCGCGGTCCCGACACCAGCTCCAGGCCGGCCACGAGACCATCGAGCAGCGTGTGCGCGGCGCGCCACGCGAACGCGTCGAGGGGCGCGGGCAATGCGACGCCCGCGAGCACCGCCGGCGTGACGAGCGCGCTCACCCACGGAATCGCGAACGCATTCGCGAGCGGACCGACGAGCGGAATCTGCGCGAACCAGTAGGCGGTCAGCGGCGCAAGCGCGACCGTCACCGCGAACTGCACGTGCGCGGCGCTGCGCAAGCGTTCGGCGAAGGCACGCAGATGCCGGATCAAGTCAGGACGCAGCGCCAGCCACCTACCATGCGCCGCGCCGCCCTCTTCGTCTTCATGCCGAAGGGACGCCTGTGGACCGCGCACGCGCGGCCGCCCCGCCATCGCGAACAGGATCGCGCCGACCGCGCAGAAAGACAGCCAGAATCCGGCCGACACGACCGCCCACGGATCGACCAGCAGCACGAGCCCGAGCGCCCACGCGAGCACCGTTGAGCGCGCCAGTTGCCGGCCACCGACGAACGCCAGCGCGACGAGTGCGGCCATCCACAGCGCGCGTTGCGCCGGCACGTTGAAGCCCGCGAGCGCGGCATGCAGCGCGGCGAATAGCGCCCCGGCCGTCACGCCGACGAGCTGCGCGGGCAAGCGCAGCGGCCAGTTGCGGCCGAGCCAGCCCGAGCGTCGCCAGATTGCTGCCGCGAGCCAGCCGGTCAGCCCCGCGACCAGGCCGATATGCAAGCCCGAGATCGCCACCAGATGACTCGTGCCGGTGCCGCGCATCAATTGCCAGTCGGCGCGGCTCAGCTGGTCCTGCGCGCCGATCGCGAGCGCGACGACGATGCCGCGATGCGGCGCATCGGCGAGCACCGTGTCGATACGCGCGCGCAACGCGGCGCGCCAGCGGTCGACCAGCACGGCGAGCCCTCGCGCGCGACCGGCGAGCCGCCGCGCATGCTCCGGCACGCTCACGTAACCAGTCGCGCGGACGTTGCGCGCGAGCAGACTCGCCTCGGCATCGCGCACGCCAAAATTCGCGTTGCCGTGCGGGCGCTTCAGGCGCACTGTCAGACGCCAGCGCTCGCCCGGTTCGAGCCGCGGCGCCGGGGCGTCGCGCGCGATCCAGGCGAGTTGGATCACGCGCGGGAAGGCGGCGAGCCGCGCATCGTTGGTCTCGACGTCGAACAGGAAGCGCGCGCCTTTGTTATCGAGCGTTGGCAGTCCCTTGATAGCGCCGACCACCTCGATGTCGCGCCCTTCCCACTCATGCGGCAGACTCACGGCGAGCCGCGTATGAGCGCGCAGAGCCGCATATCCGAAACCGACGCAGATCGCCGCGCACCACACGGCGCCCCAACCGGCGACCCGCCGCATGCGGACATCGCGCCATGCGCGGGTAGCGAACTGGTTCGAAAAGCGCCGCTCGTATTCGAGCCGGTACGCCGCACCCACCCTATCGCCACGCAAACCCCACACGGCAACGCCAGCCGCCGTGGAGCCGGCCAGTATCAACGCCCACCATCCGCCCGCATCCGGCAACACCGCCTGCTGCTGCAGCCAGATCACCCCCAACACAAACCCGCACCAGACTGCCCGCATCCGCCCTCCGCGCCACTGGCGCCGGGCGTCGTCACGCGCCGGCGAGCAGGCAGCAGCGAGCCCGCCGGGCACGGGTGTCGCCCGGCGCGAACCCTTTCGATCAACGGAATCGATTATGCAGAGGAAAGCGCGAGTCGCGGCAGCGCGGCGAGCGCGTTAGCCGTTGTGCCAAGGGCTGCTGCGTCGGAAGTGACACCGCGCAGTTGCGCGAGACTCGCGCCGATCGCCGGAATCTGCTCCGGCGAATTGCGCTGCCTGTACATCCACGATGGCGCGATATCGGGCGCGTCGGTCTCGACGACCAGCGCGTCGAATGGCAGCCGTTCGGCGAGTCGGCGGATCTGCCGCGCGCGCTCGAACGTCAGGTTGCCACCGAACCCGAGATGCAGGCCCTGATCGATATAAGCCTGAGCCTGCTGGAAACTGCCATTGAACGCGTGCGCGATGCCGCGATGGATCTGATGCCGGCGCAATCCCGCGATCACCTGATCCTGCGATTTGCGCACGTGGCAGATGACCGGCAGATCGAACTCGCGCGCGAGTTGCAACTGCCCGTTGTAGAAAAATTGCTGGCGCGCATCGTCCAGACCGTCGACGAAAAAGTCGAGCCCAATCTCGCCAATGCCGACGAAGCGCGGATCGTCGAGACTCGCCTCGATCTCCATGCGCAGCAGGTCAAGGTCGGCGTCGACGGCCCCTGGCGTGTACATCGGATGAATGCCCAGCGCGTACGCGCCGCCGTCGACACGGTGCGCGAGCTCGCGCACCGCCGCGAAGTTCTGTCGTCCGATCGCCGGGATCACGATGCGCGACACGCCCGCATCGCGCGCGGACGCCGCGACCGCGTCACGATCGGCGTCGAACTCCGAAGCGTCGAGATGGCAGTGCGTATCGATCCACATGGGTTGTCTCACTGGCAATGCAACGGAACCGAAGGTGGTCCGGCGGTTCTCGGCGGCGGTCGGTCATCCGCGGACCACCCGCAACGACCGTGCCGGGGTTTTGCTCAACCCGGGCTCAACCCGGGCTCAACCCGGGTTCAGACCGGCACCGGCGGTTCTTCGTGCAGCACGCCGTCGCGCAGCCGCATGATCCGATCGCAGCGCCCCGCCAATTCCGGGTCGTGCGTGACGATCACGAAGCTCGTCTCGAGGGTGCGCGACAGTTCGAGCATCAGGTTGAACACGGTATCGGCGGTGCCGCCGTCGAGGTTGCCGGTCGGCTCGTCGGCGAGCACGCAGGCGGGCTTCGTGACGAGCGCGCGCGCGATCGCGACACGCTGACGCTCGCCGCCCGACAGCTCGCCCGGCCGATGCTTCGCGCGATGCCCCATGCCGACGCGCTCCAGCACCGCCATCGCCTCACGGCGCGCGACTTCGGTCGTCTCGCGACGAATTCGCAGCGGCATCGCGACGTTATCGAGCGCGGAAAACTCCGGCAGCAAATGGTGAAACTGATAAACGAAACCAAGCGCGCGATTGCGCAGGTCGTTGCGCTCGCGCTCGGAGAGCTTCGTGAACGGCTTGCCGAGCACCGACACCTCGCCCGCGCTCGGATCGTCGAGACCGCCGAGCACGTGCAGCAGTGTGCTCTTGCCGGAGCCCGACGCGCCGACGATCGCGAGCTTCTCGCCGCGCCGCACGGCGAGCTCGGCATTGTTGAGCACCTGCACGTTCAGGCCACCCTGCACGAACGATTTGGAAATGCCGGTGGCTTCGAGCACGTACGGATACGATGCGGGGTCCTGAGCGGTCATGGATGAATCGGTTGAGGGATGGACGAGGCGGTCATTCATAGCGCAGCGCCTCCGCCGGACGGACCTTCGCGCCGCGCCAGCTCGGATACAGCGTCGCGAGCGCGGACAGCACGAACGCGATGATGCCGATGCGAGCGACGTCAGCCGGAACCAGCTCGGACGGCAGCTCGCTGATGAAGTACACCGACGGCGGCAGGAACTGCACGCCGAGCAGGTGCTCGATCATCGGCACCAGCCACGGAATGCTCCACGAGATCAGGCAGCCGAGCGCGACGCCGGTCGCCGTGCCGATAAAGCCGATCGTCACGCCCTGCATGACGAAGATCTTCATGATCGAGCCGGGCTGCGCGCCGAGCGTGCGCAGAATCGCGATATCGGCCTGTTTATTGGTCACCGTCATCACCAGCGACGACACCAGATTGAACGCGGCCACAGCAATGATCAGCGTCAGGATGATGAACATCATGCGCTTCTCGATCTGCACCGCCGAGAACCATGTCTTGTTCTGCTGGGTCCAGTCGCGAATGTACAGATCGCCCGACAGCGTGCGCGCGAGCTGACGCGCGACTTCCGGCGCGCGCTGCATGTCGGTGAGGCGCAGCCGCACGCCGGTCGGCGCGGGCAGCCGGAACAGCGCCTGGGCGTCCTTGATGTTGATCAGCGCGAGCGTGCTGTCGTATTCGTAGTGGCCCGACTCGAAGACGCCGACCACCGTGAACTGCTTCAGGCGCGGCAGCATGCCAGCCGGCGTGATCGTGCCTTCGGGCGCGACGAGCGTGATCTTGTCGTTCAACTGCACGCCGAGGTTGGCCGCGAGATCGGCGCCGAGCACGATGCCGAAGTCGCCGGGTACGAGGTCGGTCAGCTTGCCGCCCTTCATTTCCTTGCCGATATCGGACACTTCCGGTTCGAGCGTCGGCTCGATGCCGCGCAACGCGACGCCGCTCACCGCATCCTGGCGCGTGAGCAGCGCCTGGGCCTCGACGTAGGGCGCCGCGCCGATCACCTGCTGGTTCTGCCGCGCTTCCTTCGCGGTGAGCTGCCAGTCGGGCATCGACCCGGTCGGCGAAAAAATCTCGACGTGCGCGAGCACCGACAGCATGCGGTCGCGCACCTCTTTCTGAAAGCCGTTCATCACCGACAGCACCACGATCAGCGCCGCGACGCCAAGCGCGATGCCCGACATCGACACCAGCGCGATGAACGAGATGAAGCCGTTGCCAGTCGTGCGTTTGCCGGCGCGTGTGTAGCGCCAGCCAATCTGCCATTCGTAGGGAAATTTCAAGCGAATCCTTTTGTGCGTTCTTCGACTGTGTGTCGGGAGCGGCGGACATCGAGCGTGCGCCGAGCGGCCCGAGCGTCGTGATCGTTGGGCTCGCGGCGGCGCGGATCGTTCCTCGCCCGCCCAGCCGCCCTGCCGCTCCGCCGACGCATGGAGGCGTGGCTGCACGGTGCGCCGCCCCTGCCGCGCCCAGCGATCAAGCGCGAAGTTTGCCACACAATGCCGCCGGCTCGCGCAAAGCTCATGCCTCGGTTCGCGATCGACAAACCGACCGTGCCTCGTCGAAATACTCGCACCGTTTGCCCTACAATGCGCAGCATCATGCCTGCCGACCGCCTCCATCTTCTGCTGCCCTTCGCGCTGCCCGCCGCGGCCGACGCCTCCACCGCGCTTCACGACATCCAGAGCCCCGCCCTCGACAGGCTGATCGCCCGCGCGACGCTGATCGAACGCGTGATCGGCGAAGATTTCCAGCGCACGCTGCCGCACGAGCGCTGGGTCGCGCGACAATTCGGCGCGCTGCCCGATGGCACGGCAGGCGCCTCGGCCGCCGCCGACGAAGCCCCGCTCGCGCCCTACATGCTGCGCGCCGACGGCGGCGAACCCGGCAGCGCGACGTGGGCCTGCGTGCAGCCGGTGCACGTGCACATCGCGCACGACCACCTGGTGCTGATCGATCCCGCGTCGCTCGATCTGTCGGACGACGAAGCGGCCACGCTGCTCGCGCTTGCGCGTCCGCTGATCGAGGAGCTCGGCGTGCGCATCGAAGCGCCGAAACCGACCCGCTGGTATCTGTCGAGCGACGCGTTCGGCACGCTCGCGGGTGCGTCGCCGTTGCGCGCGAGCGGCCGCAACATCGAGATCTGGCTGCCCCACGAAGCGCATTCCGGCGAACGCTCGCGCGCATGGATGAAGCTGCAGAACGAAGTGCAGATGGCATGGTTCGAGCATCCGGTCAACGAGGCGCGCGAGGCACGCGGGCTGCCGGCCGTCAACTCGATCTGGTTTTACGCGCAAGGCGCCGCGCGGCCGGTGCGCAGTCCGTTCGCGCAGGTGCTGTCCGACGCCGCCGCGACGCGGGGCCTCGCGCTCAGCGCGGGGATCACGCCAGGCGCGCCGCCAGCGTCGTATCGCGAACTGCCGGCGGCGCTGCGCCGTGCAACCAACGGCAGCGGCGCGACACTCGTCGAACTCGATCCATTCTCCGCGCCCTACATTGAACAGGACTGGGCGCGCTGGAACCAGGCATTCGCCGCGCTGCAGACCGACTGGTTCGAGCCGGCGCTCGCGGCGCTGCAGGCGGGCGAACTCGCCGAACTCGACCTCACGCTGTGCGGCGACACCGGCTCGGTGACGCTGACCGTCACGCGCAGCGATCTGCGCAAATTCTGGCGGCGGCGCGTGCTGGCCTCGCTTTTCATCGAATGATCCACGGCCCTTCCGCATGACCCGAATCGTTACGCGCCCCTGCTCCCCCGTCGATGCCGAAGTACTGATCCGCTGCGGCATGCATCCGGTGCTCGCGCGCCTGTACGCATCGCGCGGCGTGTGCCTGCCCGAAGAGGTCGAGACCGGCCTCGCGCGGCTCGTGCCGCCCGTCGAGCTGAAGGGCTGCGACGCGGCCGCCGCGCTGCTCGCGGACGCGCTCCAGCAGCAGCGCCGCATGCTGGTCGTCGCCGACTACGACTGCGACGGCGCGACCGCCTGCGCGGTCGCGGTGCGCGGACTGCGCATGTTCGGCGCGCGCATCGACTATCTGGTGCCGAACCGCATGGAGCACGGCTACGGGCTCACGCCGGACATCGTCGAGCTGGCGGCGCGCGGCGCTACGGGCAAGCCCGATCTGCTGATCACCGTCGACAACGGCATCGCGAGCGTCGACGGCGTCGCCGCCGCCAACGCGCTCGGCATCGACGTGCTCGTCACCGACCACCACCTGCCCGGCGACGAACTGCCCGCCGCGCGCGCGATCGTCAATCCGAACCAGCCGGGCTGCACGTTCCCGAGCAAGTGCCTGGCCGGCGTCGGCGTGATGTTCTACGTGCTGCTCGCGCTGCGCGCCGAACTGCGCCGCCGCGGCGCGTTCGGCGACGCGCTGCCCGAACCGCGCCTCGACGGCCTGCTCGATCTGGTCGCGCTCGGCACCGTCGCCGATGTCGTCAAGCTCGACGGCAACAACCGCGTGCTGGTCGCGCAAGGTCTGCAGCGCATCCGCAAGGGTCGCATGCAGCCGGGGATCGCCGCCCTTTTTCGCGCCGCCGCGCGAGATGCGCGCAACGCGTCCGGCTTCGACCTCGGCTTCGCGCTGGGACCGCGCCTGAACGCGGCGGGGCGGCTGTCGGACATGTCGCTCGGCATCGAATGCCTGACCACCGACGACGTCGGCCGCGCGTGGGAACTCGCGCAGCAGCTCGACTCGATGAACCGCGAGCGCCGCGAAATCGAGGCCGGCATGCAGCAGCAGGCACTGGACGACCTGTCGACGGTCGATCCCGACGGCGCGACCACGATCACGCTGTTCAATCCGGGCTGGCATCAAGGCGTGATCGGCATCGTCGCCGGACGGCTGAAGGAGAAATTCCACCGCCCGTCGTTCACGTTCGCGCCCGCCGACGATACCGGCGTGCTCGTCAAAGGCTCGGGCCGCTCGATCCCGGGCTTCCATCTGCGCGACGCGCTCGATCTGATCTCGAAGCGCGAACCGGACCTGATCGTCAAATTCGGCGGCCACGCGATGGCCGCGGGCCTGACGATCGCCGCCGCGAACGTGCCGCGCTTCACTGCCGCGTTCGAGGCGGTCGGCCGCGAATGGCTGTCCGCGGAGGCGCTCGCGCGCACGGTCGAAACCGACGGCGAGCTGGAAGACGCGTACTTCACGCCGCAATTCGTCGAGATGCTCGACGCGGCCGTATGGGGCCAGGGCTTTCCGGCGCCGGTGTTCTCGGGCGAATTCGAGGTCGCGTCGCAGGCGCTCGTGAAGGACAAGCACCTGAAGCTGCAACTGTTGCGCGGCCGCCAGCGCTTCAACGCGATCTGGTTCAATCACACCGATACGCTGCCCGCGCGCACCACCGTCGCCTACCGGCTCGCGAGCGACACATGGAACGGCGTGTCGCGCGTGCAATTGATCGTCGAGCACGCGGCGAGCTGAAATCTTCCGCAAAATCAATCGCGAACCCGCGCGGGATCGCCCGCGGGGCTCCGGCGCGGCGTGCCGATCGGCTATAATTTCTCCTTTTTACGAAGCTATAAAAGATCGACATGGAAGCGGAACGTCTCAACGCGATCGAAGCCTCTCTGGCCGACCTGCGCAAGCGCGCGGACGACCTACGGGGGTATCTTTGACTACGACGACAAAGCACTGCGTCTAATCGAAGTCAACCGGGAACTCGAAGACCCGGACGTCTGGAACGATGCGAAGCACGCCCAGGCACTCGGTAAGGAAAAGAAGCTGCTCGACGACACGGTCGGCAAACTCACGTCGATCACCAACGACGTGAACGACGCGCAAGACCTGTTCGACATGGCGCGCGAAGAAGCCGACGACGAAACGCTGCTCGCCTGTGAAGCCGATGCCCAGGCCATCGAGGCGCGCGTCGCCGACATGGAATTCCGTCGGATGTTCGCGAACCCGGCCGACCCCAACAACGCGTTTCTCGACATCCAGGCCGGCGCCGGCGGCACCGAAGCGTGCGACTGGGCGTCGATGCTGCTGCGCCAATATCTGCGCTACTGCGAGCGCAAGGGCTTCAAGACCGAAGTGCTCGAGCAGACCGAAGGCGACGTCGCCGGCATCAAGAATGCGACGATCAAGATCGAAGGTGAATACGCGTACGGCTTCCTGCGTACCGAAACCGGCGTGCACCGCCTCGTGCGCAAGTCGCCGTTCGATTCATCGGGCGGCCGTCACACTTCGTTCTCGTCGGTGTTCGTGTACCCGGAAATCGACGACTCGATCGAAGTCGAGATCAACCCGGCCGATCTGCGCATCGACACCTACCGTGCTTCCGGCGCGGGCGGTCAGCACATCAACAAGACCGACTCGGCGGTGCGTATCACGCACATGCCGTCGGGCATCGTCGTGCAGTGCCAGAACGACCGCTCGCAGCACCGCAACCGCGCCGAAGCAATGGCGATGCTGAAATCGCGCCTGTACGAAGCGGAAATCCGCAAGCGCCAGGCCGAGCAGGACAAGCTCGAAGCCGGCAAGACCGATGTGGGTTGGGGCCATCAGATCCGCTCGTACGTGCTCGACAACAGCCGCATCAAGGATCTGCGCACCAACGTCGAAATCAGCAACACGAAGAGCGTGCTCGACGGCGATCTCGATCCGTTCATCAGCGCGAGCCTGAAACAGGGCGTCTAAGCGCGCACGGCGCGGCCACGTTCAGCGATCGGGACCGCGCTTGCTTCGTTTTCCAGTACCGCCTGAGGTTTCTACACTGACTGGCTTCCCGCTTTGCGGCGCACGCCGCGGCGGGCCACCGAATACCAAATCATCATGACTGAACCGACCCAGCCGAATGCGGCCCAGCGGAATGCCGCCCAGCGGAATGCCGCCCAGCCGACTGTCGTGCCCGAAGTGGACGACAACAAGATCATCTCCGAGCGCCGCGAAAAGCTGCGCGAGCTGCGTGAGCAAGGCGTCGCCTATCCGAACGATTTCCGTCCCACGCACCACGCCGAAGATCTGCAGTCGCAGTACGAGCACGCCGACAAGGAAGCGCTCGAAGCGAATCCGCTCGAAGTCGCGATCGCCGGCCGCATGATGCTCAAACGCGTGATGGGCAAGGCGAGCTTCGCGACCGTGCGCGATGGCTCGGGTCAGATCCAGTTCTTCATCACGCCGGCCGACGTCGGCCAGGAAACCTACGACGCGTTCAAGAAGTGGGACATGGGCGACATCGTCGCCGCGCGCGGCGTACTGTTCCGCACCAACAAGGGCGAGCTGTCGGTGCGCTGCACGGAGTTGCGTCTGCTGTCGAAGTCGCTGCGTCCGCTGCCGGACAAGTTCCACGGTCTCGCCGACCAGGAAATGAAGTACCGCCAGCGCTATGTCGATCTGATCGTCACGCCGGAAACGCGCCGCACGTTCGTCGCGCGCACGAAGGCGATCTCGTCGATCCGCAAGTACATGGCCGACGCGAACTTCATGGAAGTCGAAACGCCGATGCTGCACCCGATTCCGGGCGGCGCGGCGGCCAAGCCGTTCTCGACGCACCACAACGCGCTCGACATGCAGATGTTCCTGCGCATCGCGCCGGAGCTGTATCTGAAGCGTCTGGTGGTGGGCGGCTTCGAGCGTGTGTTCGAGATCAATCGTAACTTCCGCAACGAGGGCGTGTCCGTGCGCCACAACCCGGAATTCACGATGATCGAGTTCTACGCGGCCTACACGGACTACAAGTGGCTGATGGACTTCACCGAGCAGCTGATCCGCCAGGCCGCGATCGATGCGCTCGGCACGGCCACCATCACCTATCAGGGCCGCGAGCTCGATCTGTCGAAGCCGTTCCATCGCCTCACGATCACGCAGGCGATCCAGAAATACGCGCCGCAATACACGAACGAACAGCTCGCCGACAGCACGTTCCTGCGCGCCGAATTGAAGAAGTTTGGCGTCGATGCCTCGCAGCCGCAGTTCCTGAACGCGGGCATCGGCTCGCTGCAGCTGGCGCTGTTCGAAGAGACCGCCGAGTCGCAACTGTGGGAGCCGACCTACATCATCGACTACCCGATCGAGGTGTCGCCGCTCGCGCGTGCGTCGGACAAGGTGGAAGGCATCACCGAGCGTTTCGAGCTGTTCATCACCGGCCGCGAAATCGCCAATGGTTTCTCGGAGCTGAACGATCCGGAAGATCAGGCCGCGCGCTTCAGGAAGCAGGTCGACCAGAAAGACGCCGGCGACGAAGAAGCGATGTTCTACGACGCCGACTACATCCGCGCGCTCGAATACGGCATGCCGCCGGCGGGCGGCTGCGGTATCGGCATCGACCGTCTGGTGATGTTGCTGACCGATAGCCCGAGCATCCGCGACGTGATTCTGTTCCCGCATCTGCGTCGCGAAGATTGAGCGACGCTAAGCGCGAGTAGTCGTTGCGCTTCGCGTGCAATGTGATGGTTTTGAATAGCGCCCGGTCGATGCCGGGCGTTTTTTATGCGCGTTTTCGCTTGGCGGGACCGGTTTCTGCGAGCAGTCGTTTTGTAACCGGCGGTAAAAGCCGCGCCAGTGCGCGCAAATCGCCCTGGTCGCAGCGGTCTTGAAAGCTTGCTGAAACAAGGCTCGCCGCGCGGAGGCCACCGGCCCACGCCCGAGGCCGCCATCGAGCCGGTTACAAATGGAAACGCTGCCCGGATCGAATTGCCCGACACTCAGTCTCATAGGCAGTCGGCTCTGTCAGAAGCGGAGGCCCCACATGGACACCCCTACTCATCAACCCACGCAGCCACGTCGTCTTCATCCGTTGATCGCGGTCGCCGCCGGCGCGGTGCTCGTTGCAAGTCTCGTCGCTACCGCCGCGATCACCGGCGTGTTCCCGAAGGCGTCGGGCAACGGCGCACAGAACGATCAGACACAGGCCGCGCAGGTTAGCAGGCAAGTGCCGGGCGTCGTCGATTCGGCCGCACCGGTCAATCCATCCGCGCAACAGCAGCAGGTTCAGGCTCAGCAAGCTGCGCAGCCCGCCCCAGCCCCGCCCCCCGCTCCGGCGCAGCAACAGCAATACGCGCAGCAGCTACAGGCGCCGGCCGCACCTCAGGCGCAGTACGCGCAACAACCCGGGCCGCAAGCAGCGCCCCAGTACGCGCAGCAGCCGGCGCCACAAGCCGCTCATTGCTCGACTTGCGGCACGGTCGTCGCGATCTCTGCAGTTCGGCATGAAGGACATGGCACCGGCATTGGCGCGGTCGGCGGCGCGGTGGCCGGTGGCGTCGTCGGCAACCAGTTCGGGGCCGGCGGCGGGCGTACCGCGATGACGCTGCTCGGCGCGCTCGGCGGCGGGCTCGCCGGCAACTCGGTCGAAAAACATCTGCGCAGCACGACGTCGTATTCGGTGCGCGTGCACATGGAAGACGGCAAGACGCGCTACTTCACCTATCACGAGGCGCCGCCGTTCCACGACGGCGAGCGCGTGCGCGTGCAGAACGGCGGCCTCGTCGCCGACTGACATCGGCCGCGTCAATCACACGCTCCATTCTCGTCGACGCAGCCATGAAAAAAGGCGATTCCATCGGAATCGCCTTTTCTTTGCAGTTCAATGAACCGGTTCGAACGCGAGATCAATAATCCGCGTCTTCGATCCACGCCGCCTGAATCGCTTCGAGAATCTTTTCGCTGGAGCGGTTCGGATCGTCGTCGAAGCCATCGAGCTCCATCACCCAGCGATGCAGGTCGGTGAAACGCACCTGCTGCGGATCGACATCCTGATGCTTGTCGGTCAGAGCCATCGCGATTTCTTGCGTATCGGTCCACTTCATGGCGGCGCCCTCCTGTTAGTGGTTTTCCTTCGCGTGATTGATCGAGTAACGCGGAATTTCGACGACCAGATCCTGCTCGTCCGGCATGATCGCCTGGCACGACAGGCGCGAAGCCGGTTCGAGCCCCCATGCCTTGTCCAACAGATCGTCCTCGTCTTCCTCGGACGGCGTCAAGGCGGCGAAACCCTCACGCACGATCACATGACACGTCGTGCATGCGCACGACTTCTCGCACGCATGCTCGATTTCGATACCGTTATCGAGCAGGTTGTCGCAGATGCTCTTGCCGGGAACGGCGTCGATCACCGCGCCTTCCGGGCACAGTTCGACGTGAGGCAGCACAACGATTTGAGGCATACAGTTTCCGTTTGGGTCTGAGGCACAGCGGCTGCCAGCAATGCCGCGTGCAGGCTCCGTACCATTTTACTGGCGCCGCGCGGACTTTTTAAGTCCAGCCGGCGCCCTCAGTTGATTCGTGCGACGTTCGCGGTTCGTTCGCCCGTTCAGATCTCGTCGAGCTTGCGGCCCGACAGCGCGCGGCGAATCCCCTTGTTCATGCGGCGCGCGGCGAATTCGTCGGTGCCTTCGGCAAGCGCCTTCGTCGCGGCTTCGATCGCGCCGACGTCCTCGCCCGACGCGACATTGCGCAGCGCGGCGAGCAGCGCATCGAGTTCGGCGCGTTCACTGTCGTCGAGCAGTTCCGCGTCGGCCGCGAGCGCCGCGTCGGTCGCTTCGACGAGACGCTGGGCTTCGACCTGCGCCTCGCGCAGAGCGCGCGCCCGCATATCGATTTCAGCGGTCGAAAAGCTGTCTTCGAGCATGCGCGCGATGTCGTCGTCGGCGAGCCCATACGAAGGCTTCACGACGACCGACGCCTCCACGCCCGACGCGAGCTCGCGCGCGAACACGGACAGCAGGCCGTCGGCGTCGACCTGATAGGTCACGCGAATGCGCGCGGCGCCCGCGGCCATCGGCGGAATGCCGCGCAGCTCGAAGCGCGCGAGCGAACGGCAATCGCTGACGAGCTCGCGCTCGCCCTGGACGACGTGAATCGCCATCGCGGTCTGACCGTCCTTGAAGGTCGTGAAATCCTGCGCGCGCGCGACTGGAATCGTCGAGTTGCGTGGAATGATCTTCTCGGTGAGACCACCCATCGTCTCGACGCCGAGTGACAACGGAATCACGTCGAGCAGCAGCCATTCGTCGCCTTCCGCGCCGCGGTTGCCGGCCAGCAGATCGGCCTGGATGGCCGCGCCGAGCGCGACGACCTGGTCCGGATCGAGATTGACGAGCGGCGCCTGGCCGAAGAACGTCTCGACCGCGCGGCGGATCACCGGCATGCGCGTCGCGCCGCCAACCAGCACGACGCCCTTGATGTCCTTCGTCGTGACCTTCGCGTCGCGCAGCGCCTTCTTCGTCGGACCCAGCGTGCGTTGCACCAGCTCGGCCGTGATGGTCTCGAAAGTGGCTTCGTCGATCGTCAGATCGAGCGCGGTGCCGTTGGCAAGCGTGAGCTTGAGGTTAGCCTTCGGCGCGCTCGACAACGCCTCCTTGGCCTCGCGCACGCTATCGAGCAGCAGGCGCACGTCGTGCGGCGCGAGCGTCTGCGGCGCGATGCCGGCCTGTTCGAGCACATGGCGGTACAGCGCATGGTCGAAGTCATCGCCGCCGAGCGCGGAATCGCCGCCCGCCGCCAGCACTTCGAACACGCCCTTGGTGAGCTTAAGAATGGACAAGTCGAAGGTGCCGCCGCCGAGGTCGTAGACCGCGTACAGACCTTCGGCGCCGTTGTCGAGACCGTAGGCGATCGCGGCCGCGGTCGGTTCGTTGAGCAGACGCAGCACGTTCAGCCCCGCGAGGCGCGCGGCGTCTTTCGTCGCCTGGCGCTGCGCTTCGTCGAAGTAAGCGGGCACCGTGATCACCGCGCCGACCAGTTCGTCGCCGAGCGTGTCTTCGGCGCGCTGGCGCAGCGTCGCGAGAATCTCAGCCGATACTTCCACCGGGCTCTTCACGCCGTCCACAGTACGGATCTGCACCATGCCGGGTGCGTCGATGAAGTCGTACGGCGCGTTTTCGGCGCCCTCCACTTCGGCCTTGCCGCGGCCCATGAAGCGCTTGACCGACACGATCGTGTTGCGCGGGTCGCTGGCGGCCTCGGCCTTCGCCCGGCGGCCGATGCGACGGCCGCCCTGTTCCAGGTAGCGCACCACCGAGGGCAGCAGCACGTGCCCGTCTTCGTCGGGCAGCACATCGGGCAGGCCGCTGCGCACGGCGGCGACGAGGGAGTTGGTGGTGCCGAGATCGATGCCGACCGCCAGACGCCGCTGGTGAGGCGCCGGCGCCATGCCGGGTTCGGAGATTTGCAGTAAGGCCATCTGGATCTTCTCGGGGACGTTGTGCCCCGTCCTGAATGTTCGCGTTGCTGGGGGTGATGCCACGGCTCGCGGCCGCTCTGGTTTTTGTTTGTCGCTTGCTACATCGCTGCCTGCCGGTGCTGCTTCGGCGTGTTGCTGCTTGCCGGCGCCGCGCTTTTTGCGCGCGCCGCACGAAACCGGGCTAGCCTTCGAGCCGCTCGATCTGCGCTTCGATTTCCGACGCGACGCGTTCGATGAACATCATCTGCCGCACCGCCTCGGCCGCCGCCTGATTCGCACCGTTATCGAGCGATGCGCCGAGCTTGTCCAAGCGCTGACGTTCCTCGTCGCGCAACTCGATGAGCAGCGCGTCGAGCGCGTCGACGTTCTTCGCCGCGGCCGCATCCTCGATGTTCTCGCGCCACTCCATCTGCTGCATCAGGAACGCGGGCTCCATCGCCGTGTTGTTCTCCGCGCCGACGTTGATGCCGCGCAGCGACAGCAGATAGGTCGCGCGCTTGAGCGGATCGCGCAGCGTCTGATACGCCTCGTTCGCGCGCGTCGCCCATTGCATCGCGATACGCTTTTGCGCATCGCCGGCCGCCGCGAAGCGGTCCGGATGTACCTGCGCCTGCACGGTGCGGTACGCGTGATCGAGCGTGCTCGCGTCGAGCGCGAATTGCGCCGGCAGACCAAACAGATCGAAGTGGCTGTCGTTCAGCGATGCCATCGGATGAAAGTCCGTTGATGAAAACCTGGTGTGGAAACGTTGGGCCGTCTCAGGCGTGAGCGCTTCACGCGCGCACGGATCAAACTAAAAAGGCGGCCCGCGCCGCCTTTGATCCGCCGCACGCGGAAAGTAACGAATCTAGACTCGGAACGACTCGCCGCAGCCGCATTCGTCTTTCACGTTCGGGTTGTTGAACCTGAAGCCTTCGTTCAGCCCTTCGCGCGCGAAATCGAGCTCCGTGCCGTCGATATACGCGAGACTCTTCGGGTCGACCACGACCTTCACGCCGCCTGTCTCGAACACCTGATCTTCCGGCGCGAGTTCGTCCACGTACTCGAGCTTGTAGGCGAGGCCCGAGCAACCGGTGGTGCGCACGCCGACGCGCAACCCGATGCCTTTACCACGGCGGGTCAAATACTTCTGGACGTGCTGTGCTGCCTTTTCGGTCAACGTAATTGCCATAACGTTTCTCAGTTGGCCGGTGTGCTTGGCGCGCGTGTTCGCGCCGCGCTCACCGGTTGCTTCGTTCTTACCTTGTTGCTGCTCAGGCGGCCTTGCCGTCTTCGGCGACCGCCGCTTCGCCGTGGCGCTGCTTGTAGTCGGCGACTGCTGCCTTGATCGCATCTTCCGCGAGGATCGAGCAGTGGATCTTCACCGGCGGCAGTGCCAGTTCTTCGGCGATCTGCGTGTTCTTGATCGACATGGCCTGGTCTAGCGTCTTGCCCTTCACCCACTCGGTGACGAGCGAGCTCGACGCGATGGCCGAGCCGCAGCCGTAGGTCTTGAACTTCGCGTCTTCGATGATGCCGTCCGCGCCGACGCGGATCTGCAGTTTCATCACGTCGCCGCAGGCCGGCGCACCGACCATGCCGGTACCGACCGTGTCGTCGTCCTTGGCGAAGGAACCGACGTTGCGCGGGTTTTCGTAGTGGTCGAGGACCTTGTCGCTATAAGCCATGATTACACTCCTTGATTCGTTTCAACCTGCAATCCGATGAAGGTTCGATGTCGGTTTCGTTCCGCGGGTGCGTCAGTGCGCGGCCCACTGGATGGTCGACAGATCGATGCCGTCCTTGTGCATTTCCCACAGCGGCGACAAATCGCGCAGCTTGGAAATCTTCGTCTTCAGCAGGTTGATCACGTAGTCGATTTCCTGCTCGGTCGTGAAGCGTCCCACCGTGAAGCGGATCGAGCTGTGCGCCAGTTCGTCGTTGCGGCCGAGCGCGCGCAGCACGTACGACGGCTCCAGCGACGCCGACGTGCACGCCGAACCCGACGACACCGCGACGTCCTTCACCGCCATGATCAGCGATTCGCCTTCGACGAAATTGAAGCTGATGTTCAGGTTGTGCGGCACACGCTTTTCCATGTCGCCGTTCACATACACTTCCTCGATTTCCGACAAGCCTTTGAGCAAACGGTCACGCAGCATGCGGATGCGCTCGTTTTCGGTCGCCATCTCTTCACGCGCGATACGGAACGCTTCGCCCATGCCGACGATCTGGTGCGTCGCGAGCGTGCCCGAACGCATACCGCGCTCGTGGCCGCCGCCGTGCATCTGCGCCTCGATCCGGATACGCGGCTTGCGACGCACGTACAGCGCGCCGATGCCCTTCGGGCCGTAGGTCTTGTGCGCCGAGAACGACATCAGGTCGACCTTCAGCTTCTGCAGATCGATCTGGATCTTGCCGGTGGCCTGCGCCGCGTCGACGTGGAAAATGATGCCCTTTTCACGCGTGATCTCGCCGATCGCCTCGATGTCCTGGATCACGCCGATCTCGTTGTTGACCGACATCACCGACACCAGAATCGTGTCCGGGCGCAGAGCCGCCTTGAATGCGTCGAGGTCGATCAGACCGTCGTCCTTGACATCCAGATAGGTGACTTCGAAGCCTTCGCGCTCGAGTTCGCGGGTGGTGTCCAGCACGGCCTTGTGCTCGGTCTTCACCGTGACGATGTGCTTGCCCTTGCTCTTGTAGAAGTGCGCGGCACCTTTCAGAGCGAGGTTGTCCGACTCCGTCGCACCCGAGGTCCAGATGATTTCGCGCGGATCGGCGTTCACGAGCGCTGCGACCTGCTCGCGCGCTTCCTCGACCGCGCGTTCGGCGTTCCAGCCATAAGCGTGGCTACGCGACGCGGGGTTACCGAACTGTTCACGCAGATACGGGATCATCTTGTCCACCACACGCGGATCGATCGGCGTCGTGGCGCTGTAGTCCATGTAGATGGGCAGATGGAGAGAGTCGTTGTTCATCAATTGCTCCGGGGACGTCATGTGCTCTGGCTTCTGGATTCGATATGGGGCTGCGGCGAAAGATTTCTATCGCGTGCCGCGCTTCACGAACCGGCCATGTTGAAAACGGAATTGGGACCCTTGGGCGCCACGCGGACGGGTTCGACCGCCGGTGCGTCGCTGCGCCTGTCGCGCAGCACCGCCGGCGCGCCTTCGCGCGAACGCTGCTGGTCGACCAGATCCTTTAGCGAAACCGAATCGAGGTATTCGACCATTTTCTGGTTCAGCGTCGACCACAGCTCATGCGTCATGCAGTGGCCATCGTGCTGCTTGGTGCCTTCGCACGTGCCCTTGCCGCCGCACTGGGTGGCGTCGAGCGGCTCGTCGACCGCGATGATGATGTCGGCCACCGTCACCTCTTCGGCACGGCGCGCGAGATTGTAGCCACCGCCCGGTCCGCGCACGGACTCGACGATTTCATGACGGCGCAGCTTGCCAAACAGCTGCTCGAGATACGACAGGGAGATGTGTTGGCGCTGGCTGATACCCGCAAGCGTCACCGGGCCCTGCTCCTGGCGCAACGCCAGGTCGATCATCGCCGTGACGGCGAAACGGCCTTTCGTGGTGAGTCTCATATGATGTGGGAACCGCAATTCTCGACAAGTTTTGTCAAGTATAAATACATGACCAATTTAGTCAAGTATGGGCGGCAAATTTTGTGTTATCTGCTTAATTGATCGCCATACTTCGACGCCAGATTCACATGCGCGGCACACGCGGCATGAGGCTGCATTTGTCACCCGAGGGATACGCCCGCGCTCTTCGCCGATACCTAGGCGAGCAACTGCGGGCGCAGCGCGGCGATCAGCCCGCGGCAGGCTGCTTCGCACTGATCGAGCACCAACTCGAAGCCTTCCGCGCCGCCGAAATACGGGTCGACGACCTCTCGCGCGCCGCTCCAGCGGCCATCCGACTCCGGCACGAACTCCATCAGCAGACGGATCTTGTCCCGCTGAGAAGGCGGGCACAGTTGCCGCAACGCGGCGACGTTGCGGTCGTCCATTGCAATCAGCAGATCGAAGCGCTCGAAGTCCGCGACGGTGATCTGGCGGCCGCGCAGCGTGTCGAGGGCATAACCGCGCCGGCGCGCCGCGTGTTGCGCGCGTTCGTCGGGCGGCGCGCCGATGTGCCAATCGCCGGTACCGGCCGAATCGATCAGAATGCGATCCGCGAGCTTCGCCTCGTCGACTAGATGACGCATCACGCCCTCCGCCGTCGGTGAACGGCAGATATTCCCGAGGCAAACGAAACAGATGGACACAGTTTTCATCAGGGATTCTTCGGCGCTCCAGGCGCCGCGCGTGAGGTCATCAGACAGTCAGCGGACTGCGCCGCGATTATACAAACCTCGACGGATTCGCGCCGGGCGTGGTGCCGCGCAAGCGCAGCGGGCTTCGTACCGCCGCGGTCCGCCGCGACTGCCTACGATGCCTCGGCCAGCGGGGTCGCCGCGGCGGCAGGCATCGGTTTAGCGGGCAATGCCGACGCTGTGTCGATCATGCCGTATGACACTGCGCGTGCGAGTTCGGCGGTCAGATGGTTGGCATCGAGCGGCATCTGCGAAGCGCGCGAAGAGGGTTGGCCGTTGACGTGCAGATAGGCGAGCACCGCGAGCGACACAACGATGGCCAGAGGCCAGTACACCGATATTGTCTTTTTCATGATGTGTTTTCCAATTAGGGGCGCATGAGCTTTTGGCGCACTATGCCCAATCGAAATGCTATAGGAATTCACAATCACGAAAAACCCGCGCACACGGGATACATCGTTGCTCGAAATGGAACAGTCAATTGAGAGGTCTTCGGCGAGCGATTGCGGGATCGCTGGCACGAAAAAGAAGACCTTACAAACTCATACAAAGCCGCCGCGACGGAAAGCGATAATGATGGTCTTATTCTTACATCGACATTTCTTTGCACTTGCAACTGGTCCCACAAAATGAAACGCATTGCACCTCTCGCTGGCCTCGTGGCCGCCGCGCTGCTCGGCGGCTGCGCGGTCTATCCCGACGGCACGCCGATGTATGGCAACGGCTACGGCGCCTATAGCGGCTATGACGATTACGCGCCGGGCGTAGCGGTCGTGCCGCAATCCAATGTGTACCTCGGCTACAGCGATTACGGTCCGGGACGCTACTACGGCCCGCCGCCGGGCCGTGGCTTCCGCGGTCATCCGGGCGACAACGACCACGACAATCACGGCAACGATCGTGGCAACAATGGTGGCGGTCCTGGACAGCCGCACGGCGGGCCACCGCCGCAGGGCGCAGCGGGCGGTCCGCACGGCCCGAGCGGGGCGAACGGCGGCCCGCGCCCCGGCGCAGGGGGCCCGCCGCCGGCGCAGCCGCAGCCGCAGCCGCAGCCGCAAGCAGGCAACGGCGGACGGGGCAACGACTGGGTGAGAAATGCGCCTGCCCGTCGCCCGGGGCAACCGACGGAACATTGAGGACGGTCCGACGTCGAGCTAGTCCCGCCCGCGCCCAAGACGACAGCTGTGTGAGCGCGCAGCCGTCAAACCACTCCCACCGCCGCCGGCTCAGCCAATATGGCTGCGCTGGGCGGCATACAACTCCCGGAACGTACGACCCACCGGCGCCGGCATGTCGCGCGTAGCGGTCCAGCCCGCGCCCCCGAGCGGCAGCTTTGCAATCGACCGATTGCGCCCACCTATGCGCTCCAGCACGCGCACGGCGAGTTTCGTAAAGAGCGCATAGGCATCGGGATGCAGCGCGAGCCAACCCCACACCGCCAATCCGGCGCGCTCCTTCCACGGCCGCAGGTGTCGCTCCATCTGCTTTTCGCGCAGCTTGCGCAACAGATCGGACAATGGGATACCGACCGGGCACACGCTGTTGCATTCGCCGCACAACGTTGCTGCTTGCGGCAAATCGAGCGCCTTGTCGATGCCGACATAGCTCGGCGTCAGCACCGAGCCCATCGGCCCCGGATACACCCACCCGTACGCATGTCCGCCGACCTTCTGATACACCGGGCAATGATTCATGCACGCGCCGCAGCGGATGCAGCGAAGCATCTCCTGAAAGTCTCCGCCGATCAGCCCAGTTCGGCCACCGTCGACGAGCACCACGTACATATGCTCTGGCCCGTCCTGATCGCCCGCGCCACGCGGCCCGGTCAGCACCGAAAAATAGTTCGAGGTGGCCTGCCCGGTTGCCGAACGCGGCAGCAGGCGCATCGCGGTCGCGAGATCCTCGAGCGTCGGCAACACCTTCTCGATGCCGGTGACAGCGACGTGCACGCGCGGCATCACTGTGCACATGCCCTCGTTGCCCTCGTTGGTCACGACCACCACCGAGCCCGTTTCCGCGATGATGAAATTGCCGCCCGTCACGCCCATGTCCGCGCTCAGAAAATGCGGCCGCAGCATCTCGCGCGCCTCGCGCGTCATGTCGGGAATCTCGGTGAGCCGCGGCCGGCCGTGGGTCTTCGCAAACAGATCGGCGATCTCGTCTTTATCCTTGTGAACGACCGGCGCGATGATGTGGCTCGGCGGCTCGTTGTTGTTGATCTGCAGGATGTATTCGCCGAGATCGGTTTCGATCGACTGCACGCCCATCTGCCCGAGCACTTCGTTCAGGCGCATTTCCTCGGTGACCATCGACTTGGTCTTGATCACCTTCTTTACGTCGTGCTTGCGCGCGATGTCGCCGACGAGCCGCGCGGCCTCCTGCGTGGTCTCCGCGAATAGCATCGTCACGCCGCGCCGGGTCGCCTCGCGCTCGAAGGTTTCGAGCCACACGTCGAGATTCTCGAGCGCGCGATTGCGACGCTCCTTGAGCGCCGCGCGGGTCGTGGGAAAGTCGATCGCGGTGATCGCGCTGGCGCGCGCCGACACGAACTTCGTAGACAGTTTGGTCAGGTTCTGCTGCAGGCGCTGGTCGGCGAGTTTCTGACCGGCGCGAGCCTTGAACTGCATCGATTGGACTTGCATGGCGGCCCTGAGGAGATCGGATTGAAAACGCGCGGCGCACCCGCGCGCGACGCAATGCGTGAAAGACGCGACAGACGCGACGCGAACAATCGCCGTGTTCGCCGCGCGGGGCTTACACGTCGCCGGCCAGCACCTGCGCGATATGCAGCACGCGCGTCGTGGAGTCGCCCTGGCGGCGCAGCCGCCCTTCGATATTCAACATGCAGCCGAGGTCGCCGAGCACGACCGTACCGGCACCGGTCGCGGCGATGTTGGCGCACTTTTCGTCGACGATCGCAGTCGAGATATCGCCGTACTTGACCGCGAACGTGCCGCCGAAGCCGCAGCAATGCTCGCAGCCGTTCATTTCGGTGACCGCGACGCCGACCTGCGCGAGCAGTTCGCGCGGCTGCGCCTTCACGCCCAGTTCCCGCAGGCCCGAGCATGAGTCGTGATAAGTCACCTGTCCTGCGAACTCGCCCGGTTGCAGCTGCACCTTCGCGACGTTGACGAGGAAGTCCGTCAGTTCGAACACCTTGCCGCGCAGGCAGCCGAAACGGTTCATCAGTTCAGGATCATCGCGGAACAGGTCGCCGTAGTGCGCGCGGATCATGCCGCCGCACGAGCCCGACGGCACCACCACGTAGTCGAACTGTTCGAACTCGCGCAGCGTTTTCTCAGCGAGTTCGCGCGCGAGCCGGCGGTCTCCGGAGTTGTACGCGGGTTGCCCGCAGCAGGTTTGCGCAGGCGGCACCATGACCTCGAAACCGGCGCCTTCGATCAGCTTGATGACCGAAAAACCGATCTCGGGACGCATCAGGTCGATCAGGCACGTGACGAACAATCCGACTCGCATGAGCCCTCCTTTCGGGGAAACGTCCCTGATTATCCGCTGTTTGCCGGTGCAATACCAACGGCCGGAAGGCATAGGAAGCAGCACCGTCGGATTGGAAGCGCGCCTCGAAGCGCGTTCGCTTTTTTCACAATACGAGATACAATCAGTTTTCGCTGTTTGACGCATCCACCGATTCTCATATGAGCGATACGAACCCGGATCCCAAAACCTCGATCCAGGTGATCGAACGCATGATGCGCCTGCTCGACGCACTGGCGGCACATAGCGACCCGGTCAGCCTGAAAGAACTGGCCCTCCGCACGGAGCTGCACCCATCCACCGCGCACCGGATCCTGAACGATATGGTGATGTGCCGGCTGGTCGACCGTTCGGACCCCGGCACCTACCGTCTCGGCATGCGCCTGCTCGAACTCGGCAATCTCGTCAAGGCGCGCCTGTCCGTGCGCGACGCGGCGCTCACGCCGATGCGCGAGCTGCACCGTCAGACCGGACAGACCGTGAACCTGTCGGTGCGTCAGGGCGACGAAATCGTCTATATCGAACGCGCGTATTCGGAGCGCTCGGGCATGCAGGTGGTGCGGGCGATCGGCGGGCGCGCACCGCTCCATCTGACTTCGGTCGGCAAGCTGTTCCTCGCCGCCGACGAAGCCACCCGCGTGCGTGCCTACGCAACCCGCACCGGTCTGTCGGGCCACACGCAAAACAGCATCACCGATCTCGCGAAACTCGAGCGCGAGCTGTCGCATGTGCGCCAGCAGGCCTGCGCGCGCGACAACGAGGAACTGGAGCTGGGCGTGCGCTGCATCGCCGCCGGCATCTACGACGATACGGGCAAGCTGGTCGCGGGGCTGTCGCTGTCGGCGCCGGCCGATCGCTTGCAGGATTCGTGGCTGGGGCAGTTGAGTCAGACCGCGTTGATGATTTCGGAGTCGCTAGGCTACCGGCCGCAGGCGCAGCAGGATCATTCGCACGGCTCGCACGGCTCGCACGGTTCGCACGGCCAGCATTCGTAGGCCGCACGCACAGGGACCGCCTGACAGCCGTTGCACCGCTGCGCTCGCCGTCTTCGACGCCAACGAAAAAAGCCTCGCATCCGCGAGGCTTTTTCTTGGCACGACAACTGCAGCCGGCCTGAATACGATCGGCTGACCAATCGTTCCGGCTTCAGGTACCGGGACCGCCGGCATCGGCGCTCGTGATACGTGTCTGGTCGCCACCGTTGTCGAGCCATGTACGCAGACGCGTCGCGTCAGCGAAACGCGAGTACTTGCCCGACGAATCGAGCAGCACCAGGATCATCGGCCGGCCGTGGATGGTCGCCTGCATCACGAGACACTCACCCGCTTCGTTGATGAAGCCGGTCTTCTGCAGACCGATGTCCCACGTCGGGTTGCGCACCAGCGCGTTCGTGCTGTTATACGCGAGCGTGCGCTTGCCGGTGTACACCTCGTAGCTGTGATCGGTCGAGAACTTGCGGATCAGCGGGTACTGATACGCCGCGTTGACCATCTTCACCAGATCGCGCGCGCTCGACACGTTCATGCTCGTCAAACCGGTCGGGTTCTCGAAGTGCGTGTCGTTCATGCCGAGTTGCCTGGCCTTCGCGTTCATGGCCGCAAGGAACGCCGGACGGCCGCCCGGGTAGTAGCGCGACAACGCCGCCGCCGCACGGTTTTCCGACGCCATCAGCGCGATGTGCAGCATGTCTTCGCGCGACAGCACCGAGCCCACCGCCAAGCGCGAACCGGTGTTCTTCTCGTAGTCGCGGTCTTCGTCGGTGACTTCGAGCTGGTCGGTCATCGGCTCTTTCGAATCGAGCACCACCATCGCGGTCATCAGCTTGGTGATCGACGCGATCGGTACCACAGCACGCGAGTTCTTGTCGAACAGCGTCTCGCCGCTGTTCTGATCGATTACGTAGGCGACGCTCGAGCGCAGCATCAGCGCGTCCGGCGTCTCGTGCAAACCAAACGCCTGGCCGACGCTCGGCTGGCGCGGCTCGTACGCGACGCGTCGCATCACAGAATGGTGCCGGCCGTTCGCCGCGAATGTCACGCGCTTGCGTTTGACGCCGGCGCGCGGCGCATCTTCGTCTGCGGCAGCGGCTTTCACGGCCTCGCCCTTGCCTGCTATCGCTGCGTCAGCCTTGCCGGCTTTCGCCGCACGGCTCGAGACTTTTTCAGTGGCGGCCGCTTGCGCCGGCTTTTTGGCGGTTTTTGCGTGTTTGGAAGTTTTTGGGGATGCAGCAGACGTAGCTGCAAAAGTGCTGACAGGCGTAGCGAACGCCGCTGCGACGGCCAGCGAGACGGCGACCGACAGAGCGGTGCTGCGCGCCGCGCCGTGGAGCGCTTTTAGCGACGAAAACATGTCGGTTTTCATGGGTGTTCGATAGGGAGCGGCGAGAGGTTTCCGCAAGTGTAGTAAAGCAACGAAAAATTAGCAATTTGAAGCACTTATACGCGGTCCTTAAACCGGCTTGTCAGCTCCGATCGCGAAAACACGAATAAGTGCCGCGTCTTGATCGAAAAAAACGATCGTCGCCAGCAAGCCTCGCCATTGCTGCCGTCCAGCCCAAACCGAGCAGATCCTTGCAGGATAACGGCAATCTTGAGACAACCTTGATCCGGGGAAATACTGTCAGAGCGCCGGCGCAAACTACTGCACCGCGCCATAAGGGCGTCGCGAGCGTGCGGCAGACTTTTAAGTGCCTGACGAAAGTCGCTACCGCGCGTTCGACTGCCTTCGTTCTTTAACGTTCCTTGTCATCCGGTGGTTTACATCGAATTGATGATGATGGATTTTTCAGGGGCAAATCGCTGCGATGCAACCCCTCTCAGCCCGAATAAAGGCTTTGACGGCGAAAAATAATTTCCCGGCCGCCTCTTCCGGGGTCGTTTATCTCGCACCAGCTAGGTGCAGCGACTCAATCGTTCCGCGTCATATTAATGATATGCATACTGCATAACCTGTTGTTTTATCGGCGTTTTCTTAACATTGTGCGACGCACAAAAAACGCTTGACATTCCTTGTGACCATCCTAAAATGGGAACCATTGCTGCGATGCACAATACATCGCGGCCCAGGCGGACGATCAATCGGCGTCTTGCCACCCACCCAATGCGGTCCGCACAGACCGGCCGCAATCCAGGAGCGTAAACCATGACTCTGCTGACCCCTGAGCAATTCGCCGCAGCCCAGAAAGCCAACTTCGAAACCCTGTTCGGCCTGACGACCAAAGCATTTGAAGGCGTCGAAAAGCTGGTTGAGCTGAACCTGCAAGTTGTGAAGTCGACGCTCGCCGAAAGCCAGGAAAATGCCCAACGCGCGCTGTCCGTGAAGGACGCACAGGAACTGCTGGCACTGCAAGCAAGCCTCGCGCAGCCGGTGGCTGAAAAGGCGCTGTCGTATGGCCGCCACGTGTACGAAATCGTTTCGGCAACGCAAGGTGAATTCACCCGCGTTGCGGAAGCGCAATTCGAAGAGCAAAACCGCAAGGTTCAGGCGCTCGTCGAAAACGTCGCCAAGAACGCACCGGCTGGTTCGGAAACCGCTGTCGCCGTGATGAAGTCGGCTATCACCGCCGCCAACACCACGTACGAAACGGTCCACAAGGCAACCCGTCAGGCTGTCGAAATCGCCGAAAGCAACTTCAACGCAGCCGCAACGGCCGCTTCGAAGGCAGCTTCGCAAGCCGCTGCGCAAGCATCGCGCGCTGCCGCCAAGAAGGCAGTCTAAGCTTCACGCATGCATCAACTCGCCAGGCGTTAAACACCTCGCGTCGTCGTCTTTCACGCCGGCCCAGCCTACGCGCTGCGCCGGCGTTATCGCAAGCAACAGCGTCGTGCCGTTGCCGCTTATACGGTTTGATTGGCCGAACGCTCCGATACGTTGCAATGGACGTATCGTTTGCCCGGCCGCCAAGCCGGGATTTTTTTGCCCGCCTACCGGCCGCCAGGAAAACAGAAACGGCGCGCTCCGACATGGAGCGCGCCGTTTTTCTTTGCGCCACAGCCTGACGCACTTCGCCGGGCCCGCATGTCGCCATGCATTCCCGGCGCACCGCTTTACTTCTTCTTGACGGGCGGCAGATCGGTACAGACGCCTTCATACAACTCGGCCGCCATGCCGATCGATTCGCCGAGCGTCGGATGCGGATGGATCGTCTTGCCGATATCCGTTGCGTCCGCGCCCATCTCGATCGCGAGACAGACCTCGCTGATCAGGTCGCCCGCGTTCAGACCGACGATACCGCCGCCGATCACGCGATGCGTCTCCTCATCGAACAGCAGCTTCGTGAAGCCTTCGTCGCGGCCGTTGGCGATCGCGCGGCCCGACGCGGCCCACGGGAATACCGCCTTGCCGAACTTGATGCCTTCGGCTTTCAGCTGGTCTTCCGTCTTGCCGGCCCATGCCACTTCCGGATCGGTGTATGCCACCGACGGAATCTGCATCGCGTCGAAGTATGCTTTCTCGCCATGCGCGGCTTCCGCCGCTACGTGGCCTTCGTGCACGGCCTTGTGCGCGAGCATCGGCTGACCGACGATATCGCCGATCGCGAAGATGTGCGGCACGTTCGTGCGCTGCTGATTGTCAACTTCGATGAAGCCGCGATCCGTCACCGCGACCCCGGCCTTTTCCGCGCCGATGCGCTTGCCGTTCGGCGAGCGGCCCACGGCCACCAGCACGAGGTCATAGCGTTGCGGCTCGGCCGGCGCCTTCTCGCCCTCGAACGACACGTAAATACCGTCGTCCTTCGCTTCGGCCGCGACGGTCTTGGTCTTCAGCATCACGTTCGCGAACCGCTGGCTGTTGTACTTCTCCCAGACCTTGACCAGATCGCGGTCCGCGCCGGTCATCAGGCCTTCGAGCATTTCGACGACGTCGATTTGTGCGCCGAGCGTCGAGTACACGGTCGCCATTTCGAGGCCGATGATGCCGCCGCCGATCACCAGCATGCGCTGCGGAATCTGGCGCAGTTCGAGCGCGCCGGTCGAATCGACGACCCGCGGATCTTCCGGAATGAACGGCAGCTTCACCGCTTCCGAGCCCGCGGCGATGATCGCCTGCTTGAACTTGACGACCTTCTTGCCGCCCTCGGTCTGCACTTCCATGTGGTTCGGATCGACGAACGCGCCGGTGCCCGTCACCACTTCGACCTTGCGCATCTTGGCCATGCCCGCGAGACCGCCGGTCAGCTTCTTGACCACGCCCGATTTGAAATCGCGCAGCTTGTCGAGGTCGATCTGCGGCTTGCCGAACGTGATGCCGTGCGACGCGAGATCAGCCGCTTCGTCGATGACGAGCGCGGTGTGCAGCAGCGCCTTCGACGGGATACAGCCGACGTTCAGACACACGCCGCCGAGCGTCGGATAACGCTCGACCAGCACGGTCTTCATGCCGAGGTCGGCGGAGCGGAACGCGGCCGAATAGCCACCGGGGCCCGAACCGAGCACGAGCATGTCGCACTCGATGTCCGCACTGCCCGAATAGCTGCCGGCCTGCGGCGCCGGTGCGGCGGCCTTCGGCGCGGCAGGCGCCGGCGCGGGCGCCGCCTTTTCAGGTTCCTTCGCTGCCGGGGCGACCGCGGCCGCGCCGCCCGCCGCTGCCTCGACGAGCGCGATCACCGTGCCCTGCGAAACCTTGTCGCCCGGCTTAATGCGCACTTCCTTGACGGTGCCGGCGGTATCGCTCGGCACTTCCATCGACGCCTTGTCGGATTCGAGCGTCAGCAGCGACTGCTCCTGCTCGATGACGTCGCCCGGCTTGATGTTGACTTCGATAACGTCGACGTCCTTGAAGTCACCGATGTCCGGCACTTTTACTTCGACGAGACTCATGGTGTCCCCTTCTCTTATTGATCGATGATGAGCGGCGCGTTCGGGGCGCATGGCGCACGCGAACGCGCGGACGGCGCGACGCGGAACGGTCGGAACTATCCGGTCCCGCGCCGGCGGACCTCATCAGCCGGTCAAAGAATCACACGCCGGAAATCGGCAAGAATCGAACCGAGGTATGCGTTAAAGCGCGCGGCTTCCGCTCCGTCGATCACGCGATGGTCGTACGACAGCGACAGCGGCATGGTCAGGCGCGGCTCGAACTGCTTGCCGTCCCACACCGGCTTCATCGCGCTGCGCGACAGGCCGAGAATCGCGACTTCAGGCGCATTGATGATCGGCGTGAAGTGCGTGCCGCCGATACCGCCCAGCGACGAGATCGAGAAGCAGCCACCCTGCATCTGGTCCGGCTTCAGCTTGCCTTCGCGCGCGGCCTTCGACAGGTCGGCCATTTCCTTCGCGATGTCGACGAGACCCTTCTTGTCCGCGTCGCGAATCACCGGAACGACGAGGCCGTTCGGCGTGTCCGCGGCAAAACCGATGTGGTAGTACTGCTTGAACACCAGGTTGTCGCCGTCGAGGCTCGCGTTGAAAGTCGGGAATTTCTTCAGGGCCGCCACGCAGGCCTTGATCACGAACGCGAGCATCGTGAACTTGACGCCCGCCTTTTCGTGTTCCTTGTTCAGCTTTACGCGCAGCGCTTCGAGCTCGGTGATGTCCGCTTCGTCGTTGTTCGTGACGTGCGGGATCATGACCCAGTTGCGATGCAGGTTCGCGCCCGAGATCTTCTTGATGCGCGACAGCGGCTTCGGATCGATCGGACCGAACTTCGTGAAGTCGACCTTCGGCCACGGCAGCAGATTCAGTTCGCCACCGCCGGCGGCCGGCGCGGCGGCTCCTGCCGGCGCCGCGCGCTGGCCGGTCATCACGCCCTTCACGAACGCGGTCACGTCGGCCTGCGTAATGCGGCCCTTCGGACCCGTGCCCTTCACCTGGCTCACGTCGACGCCGAGTTCGCGCGCGAACTTGCGCACCGACGGCGAAGCGTGGCTCGGATGACGCGTGCCGCCTTCGCCGGCCGGGATCAGCGGCGCCTGCGCGAGCGCGGACGGCGCGGCCGGTGCCGGGGTCGGCGTGGCCGGCGCGTCGGACGGCTTTTCGACCGGCGCCTTCGCGGCCGGTGCGGGCGCGGGTGCCGGGGCAGCGCCGCCTTCCGCTTCGATCACGACGATGACCGAGCCTTCCGACACGGTATCGCCAACCTTGACCTTCACTTCCTTGACGACGCCGGCGGCCGAGCTCGGCACGTCCATCGTCGCCTTGTCGGATTCCAGCGTGACGAGCGACTGTTCCTTCTCGACGCGATCGCCGACCTTCACCGCGATCTCGATCACGGGAACATCTTTGTAGTCGCCGATATCCGGCACCTTGATTTCCTGCGCGCCGCCGCCTGCCGCCGCGGGCGCCGCGGCGGGAGCTGCCGCCGGCGCCGGTGCCGGTGCGGGCGCAGGAGCTGCCGCCGGCGCGGGCGCCGCGGCAGCCGCGTTGGCGCCTTCCAGCACGACGATCAGCGTGCCTTCGGACACCGCATCGCCAACCTTGACCTTCACTTCCTTGACGACGCCGTCAGCCGAGCTCGGCACGTCCATCGTCGCCTTGTCGGATTCCAGCGTAACGAGCGATTGCTCTTTTTCGACGGTGTCACCCGCCTTTACCAGCACCTCGATCACAGGGACGTCCTTGTAATCGCCGATGTCCGGCACCTTGACTTCGATCGCTTGACTCATTGTTAGTGTCTCCTGGGCCGCGCACGCCGCCTGCCCCTCGCGACGAGGAGCAGGCGCGTGCATCGTGGCACACGGGTGATGCCTTAGACGGTCATCGGGTTGGGTTTGGCGGGATCAAGGTTGTACTTCTTGAGCGCCTCGGCGACCACCTTGCGTTCGATCGTGCCTTCGTCCGCCAGCGCGTTGAGCGCGGCGACCGTGACCCAGTAGCGATCGACTTCGAAGAAGTGACGCAGCTTCTCGCGCGTGTCCGAACGACCGTAGCCGTCGGTGCCCAGCACGACGAACTTCTGCGGCACGAACGCGCGGATCTGCTCGGTCAGCGCACGCACGTAGTCGGTCGATGCGATGACCGGACCCGGCGCATCCTTCAGCAGCTTCTCGACGTGCGACAGCTTCTTCTCTTCGGTCGGGTGCAGCAGGTTCCAGCGCTGCACTTCGTGACCTTCGCGCGCGAGTTCGGTGAAGCTCGGCACGCTCCACAGGTCGGCGTTCACGCCCCAGTCGTTCTTCAGCAGGTCGGCCGCGGCGATCACTTCGTTGAAGATCGTGCCCGCGCCCATCAGCTGCACATGCGGCGTCTTCTTGTCAGCGGCGCTCTTGCTGAACGAGTACATGCCCTTGATGATGTCGGCCGCCACAGTCTCGCCCTGCGGGATCGCCGGGTGCTCGTAGTTCTCGTTCATCACCGTGATGTAGTAATACACATCTTCCTGCTCGGCGACCATGCGGCGCAGACCGTCCTGCACGATGACCGCGAGTTCGTAGCCGAAGGTCGGGTCGTAGCTGATGCAGTTCGGCACCGAAGCCGCCCACAGCAGCGAGTGGCCGTCTTCGTGTTGCAGACCTTCGCCGTTCAGCGTCGTGCGGCCGGCCGTACCGCCCAGCAGGAAGCCGCGCGAGCGCATGTCGCCAGCGGCCCATGCGAGGTCGCCGATGCGCTGGAAGCCGAACATCGAGTAGAAGATGTAGAACGGGATCATGATCTCGCCGTGCGTCGAGTACGACGTCGCGGCCGCGATCCAGTCGGCCATGCCGCCGGCTTCGTTGATGCCTTCCTGCAGGATCTGACCGGTTTCCGACTCACGGTAGAACATCAGCTGGTCGGAATCTTCCGGCACGTACTTCTGGCCGTCCTGATTCCAGATGCCGATCTGACGGAACAGACCTTCCATACCGAACGTACGCGACTCGTCCGGCACGATCGGCACGACGCGCTTGCCGAGCGCCTTGTCCTTCAGCAGGATGTTCAGGATTCGCACGAACGCCATCGTCGTGGAGATCTCGCGGCCTTCGCCCGTGCCCTTCAGCAGCGGCTCGAATGCCGACAGTTCCGGCACCGGCAGCGACTGGGCCTTCTGACGACGCGCCGGCAGATAGCCGCCGAGGTCCATGCGCCGCTGGCGCATGTATTCGAGTTCCTTCGAACCTTCCTCGAAGGTCAGGTACGGCACGTCGACGATCTGCTCGTCCGTAATCGGCAGACGGAACTGGTCGCGGAATTTCTTCAGCTGCTCCACCTGCATCTTCTTCTGCTGGTGGGTGATGTTCATCGCCTGGCCGGCTTCGCCCATGCCGTAGCCCTTGATCGTCTTCGCGAGGATGACGGTCGGCTGGCCCTTCGAATTGGTCGCTTCCGTGAACGCCGCGTAGATCTTGTGCGGATCATGGCCGCCGCGGTTCAGATTCCAGATGTCGTCGTCGGACCAGTCGGCGACCAGCGCCTTCAGTTCCGGCGTGTTGAAGAAGTGCTCGCGCACGAACGCGCCCGACTCCGACTTGTACGTCTGGTACTCGCCGTCGACCACTTCCATCATGCGGCGCATCAGCGCGCCCGACTTGTCGCGCGCGAAAAGGGCATCCCAGCGGCTGCCCCAGATGACCTTGATCACGTTCCAGCCGGCGCCGCGGAATTCGCTTTCGAGTTCCTGGATGATCTTGCCGTTGCCGCGCACCGGACCGTCGAGACGCTGCAGGTTGCAGTTGATCACGAACACGAGATTGTCCAGCCGCTCGCGGCCGGCCATGCCGATCGCGCCGAGCGATTCCGGCTCGTCCGTTTCGCCGTCGCCGAGGAAGGCCCAGACCTTGCGGCCGTCGGTCTTAGCGATGCCGCGCGCCTGCAGGTACTTCATGAAGCGCGCCTGGTAGATCGCCATGATCGGGCCGAGGCCCATCGACACGGTCGGGAATTGCCAGAAGTCCGGCATCAGCCACGGATGCGGATACGACGAGATGCCCTCGCCGCCGACTTCCTGACGGAAGTTATCGAGCTGCTTGTCGGTCAGGCGGCCGAGCAGGAACGCGCGCGAGTAGACGCCCGGCGACGAGTGGCCCTGCACGAACACGAGGTCACCACCGTGCTCGGCCGACGGTGCGTGCCAGAAGTGGTTGTAGCCGACGTCGTACAGCGTGGCGGCCGACGCGAAGGATGCGATGTGGCCGCCGACGTTGGTTTCCTTGCCGGCGCGCAGCACCATCGCCATTGCGTTCCAGCGGGTGTACGAGCGGATGCGGTGTTCGATGTCCTGATCGCCGGGGTTCTTGGCCTGGCGCGCGACCGGGATCGTGTTGATGTAAGGCGTATTGGCGGAGAACGGCAGATGTTCGCCGTGCACGCGTGCAAATTCGATCTGCTTTTCGATCAGGTAGTGGGCACGGTCAGGGCCTACAGCAGAAATCACGCCATCCAGCGCTTCCAGCCATTCGCCGGTTTCCTGGGGATCGTCGTCTTTCTCGGCGGCGACATATTTCATGACTTCGTCGGGTACAGCGGACATGCTCGTCTCCTGGATATGGGGAACGCACTTTGAACAGATCACGCGGACGCAGGATAGGCCGCGGCAGCACCGGCCGATTGTAATAAGGGTCCCGACGTGAACGCAATCAAATTTTCAAATTACGAGATCAATTCTCACAATGCGGAAAATTGCTGCAACGCAACCTGGTTTGACTGCCGTTAGACTCATCCGTCGGCTAGTTTGCGCCGATTAACTGCACTTTCCGCGCTTTTTTGCGCCATTTGTCGGGGACGTGCTGAGCTACAATGCCACGCATGTTGACCGAACGGCTTTTCTCTCGCTCGGCGCGCACCGCGGGTTCGCCGGCGGATTCGTCGCCGTCCCCGCGCTGGCACCACGGACCCTGGTGGTCCAATTCCTATTTGCTGACGCCGCTGCTGTCGATCCTGGTGTTCCTGGTCGTCATGAGCCTGATTCTCTGGAGTCTGAACCGGCGCGAACAGCAGCAGCAGGAAGACACGCTGTACCGCAACGTCGCGTGGGCGCAGCAGCAGATCCGGCTGTCAATGACAGGCGCGCAGGAACAGATCCAGGCGCTCGCGCGCGACCTCGCCGCCGGCCATGCCGACGAGCATTCGTTCCAGGTGAACACCACGGACATCATGCAGGGGCACCCCGAGATCCTCTACATGAACTGGTACACCGCTCAGCAGCAGCCGCGCTGGCCCAATGCCGCGCCGCCGGTGCTCGGCCAGCGGCTCGCGCGCCCGAACGACGCGCAAATGGACGAAGCGGTCAAAGCCGGTTTCGCCGAAGCGCGCAACACGCGCCGCCAGGTGTACTCGCCGCTCATCTACGACGACCTCGGCAACGGCTTCATCACGCTGCAAACGCCGATCTTCCGCGACCGCGATTTCCTCGGCACGATCGCCGCGGTGTTCTCGGTGGAAGGCATTCTGAAGCGCGACATCCCGCCCGAGCTGTCGGCCAAATACAAGATCTCGATCATCGACGTGAACAACCGCGAGTTGACGACCACGTCGACCCGCCCGCGCCTGCCGCGCGACATGTTCTACGACCTGCCGCTCGACCCGCCGGGCCAGGGCATCTCGGTGCGCGTGTACGCGTTCCCGCAGATCACCAACTTCACGAACAACACGCTGGTGTGGCTGGTGGCCGGCCTCTCGTGCTTCGTGCTGTGGAGCCTGTGGAGTCTGTGGAAGCACACCCGGCAGCGCTTCGAGGCGCAGCAGGCGCTGTACGCGGAAGCGTTTTTCCGCCGCGCGATGGAAAACTCGGTGCTGATCGGCATGCGCGTGCTCGACATGCACGGCCGCATCACGCACGTGAACCCGGCGTTCTGCCGCATGACCGGCTGGGACGAAAGCGACCTCGTCGGCAAGAGCGCGCCGTTCGCCTACTGGCCGCGCGACGCGTACCCCGAGATGCAGCGACAGCTCGACATGACGCTGCGCGGCAAGGCGCCCTCGTCCGGCTTCGAGCTGCGCGTGCGGCGCAAGGACGGCTCGACGTTCCACGCACGGCTCTACGTGTCGCCGCTGATCGACAGCTCGGGCCGCCAGACCGGCTGGATGTCGTCGATGACCGACATCACCGAGCCGAAGCGCGCGCGCGAAGAACTCGCCGCTGCCCACGAACGCTTCACCACCGTGCTCGAAAGCCTCGATGCCGCGGTGTCGGTGCTCGCCGCCGACGAAGCCGAGCTGCTGTTCGCGAACCGCTACTACCGGCATCTGTTCGGCATCCGCCCAGACGGTCACCTCGAGCTCGCGGGCGGCGGCTTCGACAGCTCGCAGGCGTCGTCCGATTCGATCGACATGGTCGACACCTTCGTCGGCCTGCCCGCCGCCGCGCTGACCGAAAGCACGGCCGACGCGCAGGAAATCTACATCCCCGGCATCCAGAAGTGGTTCGAGGTGCGGCGCCAGTACATCCAGTGGGTCGATGGCCATCTCGCGCAGATGCAGATCGCGACCGACATCACGACCCGCAAGCGTGCGCAGGAGCTGGCGCGCCAACAGGACGAAAAGCTGCAGTTCACGAGCCGCCTGATGACAATGGGCGAAATGGCCTCGTCGCTCGCGCATGAACTGAATCAGCCGCTCGCCGCGATCAATAACTATTGCTCCGGGACCGTCGCGCTGGTTAAATCCGGTCGAACGACGCCCGACAATCTGCTGCCGGTGCTCGAAAAGACCGCACAACAGGCGGTGCGCGCCGGCATGATCATCAAGCGCATCCGCGAGTTCGTGAAACGCAGCGAGCCGAAACGTCAGGCCACGCGGGTCGCGGATATCGTCGCCGACGCGGTAGGTCTCGCCGAAATCGAGGCAAGGAAGCGGCGGATTCGCATCGTCACCGATCTGCGCTCGCGGCTGCCGGTGATTTACGTCGATCCGGTGCTGATCGAGCAGGTGCTGGTGAACCTGCTGAAGAACGGCGTCGAAGCGATGGCCGAAGCGCGCCCGAATGCGGTCGACCCAGTGATCCGGGTGGTCGTGCGGCTGGAGAGCGGCTTCGTTTGCATCAGCGTCGTCGATCAGGGGCCGGGCGTCGACGAAACGACCGCCGAGCGTCTGTTCGAACCGTTTTACAGCACCAAGTCCGATGGCATGGGCATGGGGCTGAACATTTGCCGTTCGATTATCGAATCGCACCGCGGGCGTCTGTGGGTGGTCAATAATGTCGAATCCGACGGCCACATCACGGGCGCCACGTTCCATTGCAGTCTGCCTATTGGGGAGCCTGACGGCCCGAGCAACGGCGGGTCCGAGGCGCCGACACCACAAACCGTTACGGGAGAGCTATGAACAGCCCAGTCACCACCCAGGAAACCGTCTTTGTCGTCGACGACGACGAGGCCGTGCGAGATTCGCTGCGCTGGCTGCTGGAGGCGAACGGCTACCGCGTTCAATGCTTCCTGAGCGCCGAACAGTTCCTCGACGCATGGCAGCCGCATCAACATCCGGGCCAGATCGCGTGCCTGATCCTCGACGTGCGGATGTCCGGCATGAGCGGGCTCGAGTTGCAGGAACGCCTGATCGCCGACAACGCTTCGCTGCCGATCATCTTCGTGACGGGTCACGGCGACGTGCCGATGGCGGTGTCGACGATGAAAAAAGGCGCGATGGACTTCATCGAAAAGCCGTTCGACGAAGCCGAACTGCGCAAGCTCGTCGAGCGCATGCTCGACAAGGCGCGCAGCGAAAGCACCAGCGTCCAGCAGCAGCGTGCCGCGGCCGAGCGCCTCGGCAAGCTCACCGCGCGTGAGCATCAGGTGCTCGAGCGGATCATCGCGGGCCGCCTGAACAAGCAGATCGCCGACGACCTCGGCATCAGCATCAAGACGGTCGAAGCGCATCGCGCGAACATCATGGAAAAGCTGAACGTCAACACGGTCGCCGATCTGCTGCGACTCGCGCTGTCGAACAAGCCGCAAACGGCGCAGTAGCGTCGATATGGGCGGCCCTTCGCCCGGAGGGCCGGTTCTGCGTGACGGCCATGAGTGGCAGTTGCGTCGCCCGTTCGTGACGGCGTGTGCGTCGCTGGGTCCGGCGTGCGCGTGGCGTGCGAGCGGCCTGCCGCGCCGCCCGCGTTGCGCTTTCTTGCCGTCACACGTCCCGCCCCCTCCCATCCCGTACGCTTCCTCGCGCGACGCGGGCCCCGAATCCACTGCGGAAGCGCACGCCCCGCGCCGGTATAATGTCCGACTTTGCAGCGGCGCCTTGCCCGAACCGGCAACACGCCTGTCGCAGGGCGACCCAGCTTCGTCAAGCAGCCGAAGCACGCCGTCGTGCACCCCTTCCGCGCGAGCGCTTCGCCCCGCCAGCCAAAACCGCCTGCCCCGAATCGATTCCCGATCCCAACCTCGACTCAACGTTCGACCGACCATGACTGCCAAACTGATCGACGGCCTTGCCCTCTCCAAGACCCTGCGCGCCGACGTCGCGGCGCGCGCCGCAGCCCTGACCGCCCGCGGCCATCAGCCGGGCCTCGCCGTGATTCTGGTCGGCGACAATCCGGCCAGCGAAGTGTATGTGCGCAACAAGGTGAAAGCCTGCCACGACAACGGCCTCGGCTCGTCGTTCGACCGCTATCCGGCCGACCTGCCCGAAGCCGACCTGCTCGCGCGCATCGACGAGCTGAACCGCGACCCAGCCATCCACGGCATCCTCGTGCAGCTGCCGCTGCCGAAGCACATCGACAGCCACAAGGTGATCGAGGCGATCGCGCCCGAGAAGGACGTCGACGGTTTCCACGTCGCCAACGCGGGCGCGCTCCTGACCGGCCAGCCGCTGTTCCGTCCGTGCACGCCATATGGCGTGATGAAAATGTTCGAGGCCTACGGCATCGAGCTGAAGGGTGCCAACGCGGTGGTGATCGGCCGCTCGAACATCGTCGGCAAGCCGATGGCGCTGCTGCTGCTCGAAGCGGGCGCGACCGTTACGATGTGCCATAGCAAGACGCGCGATCTGGCCGCGCACACGCGCAACGCCGATGTCGTGGTCGCCGCGACCGGTCTGCGCAACATCCTGACCGCGGACATGGTGAAGCCGGGCGCGACCGTGATCGACGTCGGCATGAATCGCGACGACGCCGGCAAGCTGTGCGGCGACGTCGACTTCGCGGGTGTCAAGGAAGTGGCCGGCCATATCACGCCGGTGCCGGGCGGCGTCGGCCCGATGACGATCACGATGCTGCTCGTCAACACGATCGAAGCGGCCGAGCGCGAGGCAAACGCGGCCAAGGCGTAAGCGCCGGGCGATCAGTGCGAGGCGGAGCGAGGTGACTCTTCCGCCTCGTCCACGGGCTCATCACCCCCCCTTCTCGCAGCCCCGCGCTCATCGCCGCGCCGCCAGATCCCGCGGCCGACACCCCGCCCCAACGCGCGCCAGCGCACCGCAACATCTGTTAATTTGTCAGCCGATGGATTGGAATCGGCGCCTCCCGCCCCAATACTGTCCTTTGCCGGTGCCGCCGCGCGCCGTGCGCCGATCGTCGAGCGACACGCCACGAGACGGCTCGCGCGAACGCCGCCGCACCGCCCCCTTCACCCGCGTCAGACAGGAAGCCCTATGTCCACTACCGCCACGCCTCAAGACAACCCGCTCCTCGATTTTTCCGATCTGCCGCGCTTTGGCTCCATCCGACCCGAGCATGTGACGCCCGCCCTCGACGTGCTGCTCGCCGACGCGGCGGCCGCCGTCGAGCGTGCCGCGCTGCCGGTCACGCCCGCGTCGTGGGCCGACGTCGTCGAACCGGTCGAGCGCGCCACCGAGCCGCTGTCGCGCGCGTGGAGCGTGATCGGCCATCTGAATGCCGTCGCCGATACGCCCGAGCTGCGCGCCGTGTACGGCGACAACCTGCCGCGCGTGACCGAGTTCTGGTCGAGCGTCGGCCAGAACCTCGCGCTCTACGAGAAGTACAAGGCATTGAACGCGAGCGACGAGTTTGCATCGCTGAACGGCGAACGCAAGAAGATCCTCAGCAACGCGCTGCGCGACTTCCGCCTGTCCGGCGCCGAGCTGCCGGAAGACCAGAAGCCGCGTTTCGCGGAATTGCAGGAGCGCCAGGCGGCGCTGTCGAAGGCGTTTTCGGATCACGTGCTCGATGCGACCAACGCATATGCGTACATCGTCGATGCGGGCAACGAGGCGCAACTGGCGGGCCTTCCCGAAGACGTGATCGAAGCCGCGAAGGAAGCCGCCGAGCGCGACGGCAAGACCGGCTACAAGTTCACGCTGCACTTCCCGTCGTATTTTCCGGTCATGCAGTATTCGGAAAACCGTCCGATGCGCGAAGCGATGTATCGGGCGTACGTGACCCGCGCGTCCGAGCTCGGCGCGCAATACGGCAACGGCAAGACCGAGTGGGACAACACCCAGGTGCTCGCCGACGAACTGAAGCTGCGCGCCGAAGAAGCGCAGATGCTCGGCTACGGCAACTTCGCCGAAGTGTCGCTCGCGCCGAAGATGGCCGAATCGCCGGCTCAGGTGATGGCCTTCCTCGAAGACCTCGCGACGCGCGCGCGTCCGCATGCCGAGCAGGACTGGAAGGAGCTGCGCGAATTCGCCGCGAGCGAACTCGGCATGACCGATCTGCAGCCGTGGGACATGACGTTCGCCGCCGAGCGTCTGCGCCAGAAGCGCTATTCGTTCTCGGAAAACGAAGTGAAGCAGTACTTCCCGGAAGACGCGGTGTTCAATGGTCTGTTCAAGGTGACCGAGACGCTGTTCGGCGTGCGCATCCGCCGCGACGAGGCAGCGGTCTGGCATCCGGACGTGCGCTTTTTCCGCGTCGAGAATCAGGACGGCGGCCTCGTCGCGCAGTTCTATCTCGACCTGTATGCACGCGAAGGCAAGCGCGGCGGCGCCTGGATGGACGACGCGCGCGGCCGTCATAAGCTCGCGCACGGCGCGGTGCAAACGCCGGTCGCGTACCTGACGTGCAATTTTTCAGCGCCGGTCGGCGGCAAGCCCGCCTGCTTCACGCACGACGAAGTGATCACGCTGTTCCACGAGTTCGGCCACGGCTTGCATCACATGCTGACGCGTGTCGATGAGCTCGGCGTGTCGGGAATCAACGGCGTCGAATGGGATGCGGTCGAACTGCCGTCGCAGTTCATGGAGAACTTCTGCTGGGAATGGGACGTGCTGTCCGACATGACCTCGCACGTCGATACCGGAAAGTCGCTGCCGCGTGATCTGTTCGACAAGATGCTCGCCGCGAAGAACTTCCAGAGCGGTCTCGGCACGCTGCGGCAGATCGTGTTCTCGATGTTCGACATGCAACTGCATACCGGCTTCGATGCGAACGGTGCGAAGAGCGCCAACGACCTCGCGCGCGAAATCAACGAACGCTTCCACGTCGTGCCGCAAGCGCCGTTCTCGCGCTGGCCGAATACGTTCAGCCATATTTTCGCGGGCGGTTACGCGGCCGGCTACTACAGCTACAAGTGGGCGGAAGTGCTGTCGGCCGATGCGTACGCGGCATTCGAAGAAGCCGCGCAAGCCGCGGGCAGCGTGCTCGATCAGTCGACCGGCATGCGCTATCGTCGCGAGATTCTCGAAGTGGGCGGCAGCCGTCCGGCGATGGAATCGTTCAAGGCGTTCCGCGGCCGCGAACCGAATATCGATGCGCTGCTCCGGCATAACGGCATGGCGCCGGGTGCCGCACACTGAGCGATGCCAATAGAAAAACCGGCGGTCTGCGCGAGCAGGCCGCCGGTTTTTTCATTCATCCGCGAAACACCGCGCTACGCGCGATGCAGCTTGAAATCGACCTGTTCAGGCCGCCCTTCGAGCGATAACGACGCGCGCGCGGCCGGCGCGCGGCTCACCACCCTGCCCCGGCTCACCACCGCGAGCCGCGCGGCGCGCAGGCGGATCGCCTCGATCTCGTCGCGCGCATCGAGCACGACGAGATTGGCCGCGCATCCGGGCGCGATGCCGTAGTCTTCCAGACCGAGAATGCGCGCGGCGTTCACGGTCACCGCGTCGAAACAGGCGTGCATGCCGTCGACGCTGGTCATCTGCGCAACATGCAGGCCCATCTGCGCGACTTCGAGCATGTCGGCCGAGCCGAGGCTGTACCACGGGTCCATCACGCAGTCGTGGCCGAATGCGACCGTGATGCCCGCTGCCAACATTTCCGGCACTCGCATCATGCCGCGCCGTTTCGGGTACGTGTCGCTGCGGCCTTGCAGCGTGATGTTGATGAGCGGATTGGCGATCGCCGCGACGCCCGACTCGCGCATCAGCGGCAACAGCTTGCTCACGTAGTAGTTGTCCATCGAATGCATCGATGTAAGGTGCGAACCGGTGACGCGTCCGTGCAAGCCGAGCCGATGGGTTTCGGCCGCGAGCGTTTCGATGTGGCGCGACAGCGGATCGTCCGATTCGTCGCAATGCATGTCGACGCGCAGACCCTGCCCGGCCGCGTACTCGCACAGCATGCGCACCGACTGCGCGCCGTCGGCCATCGTGCGCTCGAAATGCGGAATGCCGCCGACCACGTCGACGCCCATGCCGATCGCGCGCTTCAGGTTGTCGAACGCACCGGCGCTGCGCAGCAGACCGTCCTGCGGAAAAGCGACCAGTTGCAGATCGAGATACGGCGCGACGCGGCGCTTCACTTCGAGGAGTGCTTCGACCGCGAGCAGACGCGGATCGCACACGTCGACGTGGCTGCGGATCGCGAGCAGGCCGCGCGCGACGGCCCAGTCGCAATACTGCATCGCGCGTTCGATCAACGCTTGCTGCGTGAGCTCTGGCTTCAACTCGCCCCATAGCGCGATGCCTTCGAGCAGCGTGCCCGACGCGTTCACGCGCGGCAAACCGTAAGACAGCGTCGCATCCATATGGAAATGCGGATCGACGAAAGGCGGCGTGACGAGCGAACCGGCCGCGTCGATTTCGTCGCGCGCGCTCGCGGCCAGGTTCGGTTCGACAGCGACGATGCGACCCGCGGCGATGCCGATGTCGACTGGCGACGGGTGATGCGGGGACAGCTGTGCGGCACTGCGCGGCAGCGCCGCGCGGCGGATGATCAGATCCATGTTCGCTCCGGTTGATCGCGTTTGGACTCGCTACGATTCTATCGGCGCCAGAATAATGCGGGCGCCGATGCGTACCGGCGCACGCGCCGCAATCCGTATCGGCTGCGTGCGATGCGACGCGCCTATACTCGCCGTTTCGGCCATGCATTGACGGAGCGTCCAGATGAAAACGATCGGCGTGATCGGCGGAATGAGCTGGGAGTCGTCCAGCGAGTATTACCGGCTGCTGAATCGCCACGCGAAGGTGCGGCTCGGCGGTCATCACAACGCACGCAGTCTGCTGCTGACCGTGGATTTCGCGTCGATCGAGGCGAATCAGCGCGCCGGCAACTGGCAAGCGCTCGGCGAACAGATGGCCGACGCCGCGCGCCAGCTCGAACGCGGCGGCGCCGATCTCGTGATTCTTGCGACGAACACGATGCATCGCGTGTACGAGTCGATCGAGCAGGCAATCACGGTGCCGTTCCTGCACATCGCCGATCCGACCGGCGCCGCGTTGCGCGCGGCGGGCGTCGAGCGCGTGGGCCTGCTCGGCACGCGCTACACGATGGAGCAGACCTTCTATACGGGCCGGCTGCACGAACGCTATGGACTCGACACGCTCGTGCCTGACGACGATGAACGCGCGGACGTGCACCGCATCATTTACGACGAGCTATGCCACGGTAACGTGGACGACGCGTCGCGCAAGGTCTATCAACGCGTGATCGAACATCTGGCCGCGCGTGGCGCGCAGGCGGTAATACTCGGTTGCACGGAGATCACGCTGCTGATCAAGCCGGAAGATTCGGTGCTGCCTGTGTTCGATACTACTGCGCTGCATGCGCAGGCCGCGGTGGAGTGGGCGATTGGAGCGGAGCGCTGATGGGTTCGAGGCTTCGATCGCGCGCGAATCCTGTTGCGTCTGTTCACGCGCACGTGCGGCACACGCAGCGAGCGCCACAAGCGAAACGAAGCGCTGAAAGTCAAAAAGCCCGCATGGCTTGCGCGATGCGGGCTTTCAACAATGCTTTGGTTGCGGGGGTAGGATTTGAACCTACGACCTTCGGGTTATGAGCCCGACGAGCTGCCAGACTGCTCCACCCCGCGTCAGAGAAAAAAGATTATATAAGCTTGCTAGCAAAACGTCAAACCTATGCGCAGAACATTTATCGAACGACGTCGTCGCGATGAGGCATGCGCCGTGAGCGCAACACATGCGGCGCAGCCTCGTATTCCACGCATGGCGCGACGCACACAGCAAGTAGAATGTCGCCGACTTTGACCGGCGAGGCCCCCGCTATAATCGGCCTCGCTCTCATCACGCATGCACCGGATATTTTCGTGAAAATCGCCACCTGGAACGTCAACTCCCTCAAAGTCCGCCAGCAGCACGTCATCGACTGGCTCGCGAGCAGCGGCACCGACGTGCTGTGCCTGCAGGAACTGAAGCTCCCCGACGAAAAGTTTCCGCGCGCCGAACTCGAGGCGGTCGGCTATCGAAGCTGGTACGCGGGTCAGAAAACGTATAACGGTGTCGGCATTCTGGTGCGCGAAGGTTTGAACGTCGACGAAACCAGCATCGTGCGCAACATCCCCGGTTTCGAGGACCCGCAGCAGCGCGTGATCGCGGCGACCATCGACGGCGTGCGCATCATCTCCGCGTATTTCCCCAACGGCCAGGCGCCCGGCACCGACAAGTTCGCGTACAAGCTACGCTGGCTCGACGCGCTGCACGACTGGCTCGCAACCGAGATGACACTGCATCCGAAGCTCGCGCTGCTCGGCGACTACAACATCGCGCCCGAAGATCGCGATGTGCACGACCCGAAGGCATGGGAAGGTCAGAATCTGGTGTCGCCCGAAGAGCGCGCCGCGTTTGTGCGGCTGATCGGCCTCGGTCTGCTCGACGCCTTCCGCCAGTTCGAGCAGCAGGAAAAGATCTATTCGTGGTGGGACTACCGGATGATGGCGTTCCGTCGCAACGCGGGGTTGCGCATCGATCACATCCTGCTGTCGAAGGCGCTGTCCGACATCTGCAAGGCGTGCGACATCGACAAGGTGCCGCGCAAATGGGATCAGCCGTCGGATCACGCGCCGGTGTTCGCGCAGCTCGGTTGATCCGGAACACAGCCACGAAGCGAGGCAGTGCGGCCTCGCTCCCCTATTGCTTCAAGCGTCGCCCAGCACACCCCACAAGAACTCGAATACCATCGCATCATGCTCGGCCTGCTCCAGCTCATCGGCGCCGCCGTGTCCGCCTTCCGTATTCTCCCGGTACCACACGTTCTGCGCGCCCAGCGCCTGCATGCGCGCGGCCATCTTGCGCGCATGGCCGGGATGCACGCGATCGTCGGCGGTCGATGTCATGAATAGCACCGGCGGATACGCGACGCCCGCCGCGAGGTTGTGATACGGCGAATACGCGGCGAGCGTGCGCGCTTCATCGGGTTCGTCCGGGTCGCCGTACTCGTCGATCCACGATGCGCCCGCGTGCAGCAGGTGATATCGGCTCATATCGAGCAACGGCACCTCGCACACGACCGCGCCGAATAGCTCCGGCCGCTGCACCATGCAAGCGGCCACCAGCAGACCGCCGTTGCTGCCGCCCTGAATGCCGAGCTGCGCGGCGCTCGTCACGCCTCTCGCGATCAGCGCTTCGGCGACCGCGATGAAATCATCGAACGCGCGCTGGCGATTTTCTCCCTGCGCCGCCGTGTGCCAGCGCGTGCCGAACTCGCCGCCGCCGCGAATATGTGCGACCACGTACACGCCGCCGCGTTCGAGCCAGCCGATGCCCTGCCCCGTCAGATAGCTCGGCAACAGCGGAATCGCGAAGCCGCCGTAGCCGCTCAGCAAACACGGACGCGTCGGTTGTCGATCGCCCGGCGATGACAGTGCTTCCTTCGGCCCGATCACCGTGTACGGTATGCGCGTGCCATCGGCCGATACCGCATGGCCGCGCGTTACGGCAACGCTCGTCGCGTCGAACTGCGTCGGCCAACGGTCGAGCAACTCCCATTCGCCGGGCTCGTCGCGCGCGAGATCGGAGAGCCAGTAGGCAGGCGGCTGCAGATAATCGTCGGTGTCGACGAACACTTCGTCGTTCAGCGTCGACTCGACCGGTGACACATCGACCTGCGCATCGCCGCGCGCCGCGAACACGCGCTCGCGCCAGTGCCACGTGCCGTCCTCGCGCTGCGAAGGCGTCCAGATCAGCGTCTTGGCGCGTACGTCGTCGAGATACGACACGATCAAATGATGGCGCGTATGCGACCAGTCGCAGGCCGAGGTCAGCGGTGTCGGCGTGAAAAGCGGCGTCACGTCGCGCTCGCCGCGCAAAAACGCGTCCTCGCGAATCGCGAGCAGCGCGCCGCCAGGATAGCGCGCGCGATTGCCGTCCCACTCGCACTCCCAGTCGAGCCGTGGCTCAAGCAGCAGCCAGCCCTGCCACGCCCCCACCGCGACATGCGACGGCACCTCGTAACGATGCCAGGCATCGCTGACATGGTCGAGGTAATAGGTGTGCGAATCGAAAAAGTCGACGCTGCTCGTCACCGTATGCCGGCGATCGAGCGGATCGTAATTCGCCTCCACGCCGATGTCGTCAAACTCGCCGCGAAACACGACGGGCGCGTCGGCGAGCGCGGTGCCACGGGTCCAGCGCCGCACGTCGCGTGGATAACCGGAACGCGTCAGCGTCTTGCGCCCGTTGTCCCAGCCGACGTACAGCGTATCGCGATCGATCCACGACACCGTGTGCTTGCCCGCCTTTGCTATCGCGAAACCATCGTCAATGAAACGCCGCTCGTCGAGATCGAACTCGCGCACGACGAGCGCGTCCGAGCCGCCCGGCGACATCGTGATCAGCGCGCGGTCGCCGTCCGGATAAAGGATGTCGAGATCTACGCACACCCACGGTGTGCCTTCGGCCGCGCCGAGCGCGTCGAAATCGAGCAGGTTCTGCCACACCGGCGCGCCGGCGCGCCATGCGGCCCACGCGGTGCGTCGCCAGAGGCCGCGCGGATTGCTCGCGTCCTGCCACAGATCGTAGGCCCAGTCCTTCCAGCGATCCGGAATCACCGGGCGCTCGCGCGGCAGATAGGCATCGGCGAGCCGGCGTCTGAGCGCGTCGAACGACGCGCCGCTGCACCACGCCGCACGGGTGCGCGCATTCTGCGCGTCGACCCATGCGAGTGCGTCGGTGTCGTACAGCTCTTCGAGCGACAGGAAAGGATCCGGGGAAAGCGGCCACTCGAACGGGGCGGGAGAAGCGGGAGAAGCTGGCATCGTCGGCTGTCGGATCGGAACAGCGTTGATTATGCCTCGTGCACGACAGTTGCCGGTTTGCCGCGAGGCGCGCTGCAAAAACGACGAAGGCGGCCTGAGCCGCCCTCGCCTGCGATGCAGGATCGCTCAATACGACCGCATCAAGGCTCGAGATTGAGCTCCTGAATCTTGCGCGTAATCGTATTGCGCCCGATACCGAGCCGCTCGGCCGCCTCGACCTTGCGGCCGCGCGTGAAGTCGAGCGCCTCGCGGATCACGGCCGCTTCGAAGCGGCGCGCGAGTTCGTCCATCACGTCGGCCGCGTTCTCGCGCAGCATGCGCGCGACTTCGGTGCGCAGGCCGCCTTCCCATGCGCTCAGCGCGGTGGCGACCGACGCACCGCCCGCACCGACCGGATGCACGAGCGTGCTGGCGTTCGCGCCAGCGAGCGGCGCACCGACCGTGAATCCCGCATTGGCCGTCACGGCGCCATCCGTCGTCGCGCCCCCGGCGGCGCCCGCACCGGGCTCGCTCCCGCCGCTGTGCGCGGGCCCGAGATCGGGCGGCAGATCCTTGATTTCGATCGTCTGCGCGGGCGCCATCACCGTGAGCCAGTTCGCGAGATTCTCGAGTTGCCGCACGTTGCCCGGAAACGGCAGCGACGCCAGATACGCGAGCGCCTCGTCGGACACGCGCTTCGGTTCGACGCCGAGATCACGCGCGCTCTTCTGCAGGAAATGCCGCGTCAGCAGAGGAATGTCCTCACTGCGCTCGCGCAACGCGGGCAAGCGCAAGCGGATCACGTTCAGACGGTGATACAGGTCCTCGCGAAACAGCCCCTGCCGCACGCGCGCTTCGAGATTCTGGTGTGTCGCCGCGATCACGCGCACATTCGCGCGCAGCGGATTGTGGCCGCCCACGCGATAGAACTGTCCGTCCGACAGCACGCGCAACAGGCGCGTCTGCAGATCGAACGGCATGTCGCCGATTTCGTCGAGAAACAGCGTGCCGTTCTCGGCCTGTTCGAAGCGTCCCTGGCGCATCGCCTGCGCGCCGGTGAACGCCCCACGCTCATGACCGAACAGCTCGGACTCCAGCAGATCCTTCGGAATCGCGGCCGTGTTCAACGCGATGAAGGGGCCGTTCGCGCGTGGGCTATGCCGGTGCAGCGCACGCGCGACCAGTTCCTTCCCGGTGCCTGATTCGCCGGTAATGAGCACGGTGGCCGCCGAATGCGACAGGCGACCGATCGCGCGAAACATGTCCTGCATCGCGGGTGCCTGGCCGAGCATCTCGGGCGCTTCGGCGACGCGCTCGTCCCACGTCTGCTCGCCACGCATGCTTTCGTCGACGGCGCGGCGAATCAGCTCGACGGCCTTGTCGACATCGAACGGCTTCGCCAGATACTCGAACGCACCGCCCTGGAATGCGGCCACCGCGCTATCGAGATCCGAGAACGCGGTCATGATGATGACCGGCAAGCCCGGCACCTTGTCGCGGACGGTTTGCAGCAGCTCCAGCCCGGAGCCGCCGGGCATGCGGATATCGGAGACCAGCACCTGCGGGCTGTCGTGATCGAGCGCGGCCGACGCTTCGCGCACGTTGGCGAAGCTGCGCGTCGCGAAGTTCTCGCGCGCCAGCGCTTTCTCGAGCACCCAGCGAATTGATTGATCGTCGTCTACTATCCAGATCGGCTTCATATGGTTCGGTCAGAAGTCTTGAGGTGCTTGTGGTATCTAGAGGTCGAGCGGCAGCAGAATCTGAAACTCGGTATGGCCCGGCCGGCTGTCCACCTCGATCAGACCTTCGTGCTGCTGCACGAAGGTCTGCGCAAGAGTTAGACCGAGACCGCTGCCGTCCTCGCGCCCCGATACGAGCGGATAGAAAATGCGGTCGCGAATCTCTTCCGGAATGCCTGGGCCGTTGTCGACGATATGCAAGTCCAATGCCAGCTTGCACAGGCGTTTTGAAATCGTGACCTTGCGCGCGATGCGCGTACGCAACTCGATGCGCGCATCGCCCTGTGAGATCCGCTCGCGCAACGCCTCGGCCGCATTGCGCACGATGTTCAGCAGCGCCTGGATCAGCTGCTCCTTGTCGCCGCGCAGATCCGGCACGCTGACGTCGTAGTCGCGCTCGATCGTCAGGCCGCGCGGAAATTCCGCGAGAATCACCTGACGCACGCGCTCGCACACCTCGTGAATATTCACGTCGCCGACGATATGCGGATGCCGGTGCGGTTCGAGCAGGCGGTCGACCAGCGTCTGCAGGCGGTCCGATTCCTTGATGATGACCTGGGTGTACTCGCGCAACTCGTCGCGTTGACGCTCCCCGAGTTCGAACTCGAGCAACTGCGCGGCGCCGCGAATGCCGCCGAGCGGATTCTTGATTTCGTGTGCGAGATTGCGGATCAGATGCTTGTTGACGGCGGTCAGGTCGTTGATGCGCTCTTCGCGGTCGGTGCGCAGATGCCGCTCGTTCTCGAACAGTTCGAGCAACACGTAGTCCTGCGCGCTTTCCAGAAAGCCGACGATCGCATGCACGTGCAGCGGCTCGTGGCCGGGACGCTCGAGCACGGCGTCCAGATGCGTCGCGTGAAAGCGGTGCGCGGCGATCGCGGTGATCGTCGCGACCAGTTCGTCCGCATTCGAGAAGATGTCCGGCCACGCCATCTGCGTGAGCTGCTTGCGCGACATCTCCAGCATCGACTCCGCCGACGGATTCGCGAACGCGACGCGCAGCGTGCGCTTCTCGAGCACCAGCACGACGGTGGGCAACGCCTCGAAGCCTGGCAGCAAGCCAGAGCTCACGAGCTGCGCGTCATCCGACAGCGTCTGTTCGTGTCCTTTCCTTGCCTTGATCAGATTCTTGAGAACCATCTTGGAGTGTGGCCGGTAGGAGATGGTGATAAATCAGGAGTGCGGCCGGTTGGTGATTCGTCGCAATGCATGTCGCCCGCGCGCGGCCGGCCGTGCGTACGGCCTAACGAAAAAGGGACGGCGCCGCCGTCCCTTCGTGACCGATCGCGAGCGTCGGGCAAAGCGCTTCGCCGCGTGAAGGGCGAAGCGCCATCGCCGCTTACAGCGAGTAGTACATTTCGAATTCGATCGGGTGCACCGACTGACGATAGCGTTGCAGTTCGCCCGTCTTCAGTTCGATGTACGCGTCGAGCATCGAATCCGTGAACACGCCACCGCGCGTCAGGAACTCGCGGTCCGCGTCGAGTGCGTCGAGAGCCTGGTCGAGGCCGGCGCACACGGTCGGGATCTTTGCATCCTCTTCCGGCGGCAGGTCGTACAGGTTCTTGTCGGCGGCTTCGCCCGGGTGAATCTTGTTCTGTACGCCGTCCAGACCCGCCATCATCAGCGCGGAGAAGCACAGGTACGGATTCGCCAGCGGATCCGGGAAGCGCGTTTCGATACGGCGGCCCTTCGGGTTCGACACGTGCGGAATACGGATCGATGCCGAACGGTTGCGAGCCGAGTAAGCCAGCTTGACCGGCGCTTCGAAGTGCGGCACGAGACGCTTGTACGAGTTCGTACCCGGGTTGGTGATCGCATTCAGCGCGCGAGCGTGCTTGATGATGCCGCCGATGTAGAACAGCGCGAATTCCGACAGACCTGCGTAACCATTGCCCGCGAACAGGTTCTGGCCGTCCTTCCAGATCGACTGGTGAACGTGCATGCCCGAACCGTTATCGCCGACGACTGGCTTCGGCATGAACGTCGCCGTCTTGCCGTACGTGTGCGCGACGTTGTGGACGATGTACTTCATCTGCTGCAGCCAGTCCGCGCGCTGCACGAGCGTCGAGAACTTGGTGCCGATTTCGTTCTGGCCCTGGCCCGCCACTTCGTGGTGGTGCACTTCGACCGGAATGCCGATCTGTTCGAGCAGCAGACACATTTCCGAGCGGATGTCCTGGAACGTGTCGACCGGCGCGACCGGGAAGTAGCCGCCCTTGGTGCCCGGACGGTGGCCGGTGTTGCCGCCTTCGAATTCCTTCGCCGACGACCACGGTGCTTCTTCCGAACCGATCTTGATGAAGCAGCCCGACTGGTCCGTGTTCCACTGCACCGAGTCGAAAATGAAGAATTCCGGTTCCGGACCGAAGTACGCGGTGTCGCCGAGGCCCGAGCTCTTCAGGTACGCTTCGGCGCGCTTCGCGAGCGAGCGCGGATCGCGCTCGTAGCCCTTGCCGTCAGCCGGTTCGACGACGTCGCAGGTCAGCACGAGGGTCGATTCTTCGAAGAACGGGTCGATGAAGGCCGTGTTCGCGTCCGGGACCAGCAACATGTCCGATGCTTCGATGCCCTTCCAGCCGGCAATCGACGAACCGTCAAACGCATGGCCGCTTTCGAACTTGTCTTCATCGAATGCCGACACCGGCACCGAAACGTGTTGCTCTTTGCCGCGCGTGTCGGTGAAGCGGAAGTCGACAAACTTGACGTCTTCGTCTTTGACGAGTTGAACGACGTCGGCCACGGATTTACTCATAACCTATCTCCTGATTAACAATTTCGGCGGATTTCAGCCGCCGCCCAATCTAGCTGACCCGTCCCGGAACGTCCACCTATACGGCGCCGCGGTCGGAAAATTCTGCGGGACAAATCGATCGGCACCAATAAAGCAGATAGCGTGCCACCTTTCAGGCCAGTATGAGCCAATTCGGCGCACACCGGTACTGCGCTTGCGTTTGCGGGCTACACGCGGAGCGCGAGCAGCGTCACGAAGAAACGCCTGAGCGCCCTCACGCACCAGTTTCGTGCATTCACCGCTTTGGAAATCGCGTTATCTTCCATTTTGGTGCATTCCGACGAAAGTGCACCATATTTGCGCATCGAGTTTGGGGCAGCGCCCGCCGACTGCCCCACGACGCCCAGTCTACCCAGGTCTGCGCGGTGCCTGCCGCGCGCTAGAATGATCATTTGGTCAGAAGGAGATTGACGCTCATGAGCACGCTCGAACAGCTTTACGCGAAGGCGGACGCCCGTCGCGCCGAGAACCAATTGCCCTACGCGGGCGCGGTATCGCCGGCCGAGGCGTTCGAATTGCTGGAACTCGATCCGCGCGCGCGTCTCGTCGACGTGCGTACCCGCGCCGAACTCGACTGGGTCGGCCGGCCGGTGATCGGTGATGGCCAATACGCGCATGTCGAATGGACGCGCTATCCGGGCGCGGTGCCCAATCAGGAGTTCATGCAGCAACTCGCGCAGGTCGCCTCGCCCGACACGCCGGTGCTGTTCCTGTGCCGCAGCGCCGCGCGCTCGAAGCTCGCCGCGATCGCCGCGACCCAGGCTGGCTTCAGGAAGGCGTACGACCTGCTGGAAGGCTTCGAAGGCGACAAGGACGGCCAGGGGCATCGCAAGACGGTGTCGGGATGGTGTTTTCGCGGCTTGCCGTGGATCGGCGCCTGATGGCGCACTGGCGCACTGCCCTCACATGCGCAAGTCCTGTCTAGCGGGGCTGAGGCAGGCTAATCGAAACAGGACGCGCCGACCACGCACTGATTGCATCGTCGGCGCGGGTTGTGACACTGCGATGTCGCGGCTCGCGCCAACCCAACCCTCCGGCGCGAACCGCTGTCGCCTTCTCAGCTTCGCGGCTTACCCGTGGCGGCCGCCGCCGCTGCCGCGACTTCAGGCTCGACGATGTCGCCACCGAGCAGATGCACCCCTTCGCGCAGCTTCACGAACGCCGCGGCGACGGCTTCCGGCTCACCCTTCACCCCGAGATCGATGTGATGCCGCGCATACACGCCGCCGCGCTCCGCATCCCCGACGCTCGGCAGGCTGAACACCCGCACGCCCGGAAAATCCCGCTCGATTTTCTCCATCAGCGGCGTCACGCGCGACTCCGGCAGCTCGAACACCAGCAGCGACTTTTCGGCGTGCGGCGTGGTGTGATGCAGATGCGCGTACTGCGTGTCCAACACCCACTCGATCATCGGCCAGGCCATCACCGGGAAACCCGGCACGAAATGGTGCTGGCGGATCGAAAAACCCGGAATCTTGTTGTAGCCGTTCGGAATGATGTCGGCGCCCTGCGGATACGTGCCCATGTTCAGGCGATGCCGGTTCTCGGGCGAGTTCAGATCCAGCGGTGTCGTTGAAGTCGCCGGATACATGTCGCGGATGCGCTCCTGGATCAGCTTCGCGGCCTCCGGATGCAGCTCGAGCGGCACGCCGAGCGCGGCCGCCGCGCACTGGCGCGTGTGGTCGTCAGGTGTCGCGCCGATGCCGCCCGTCGAGAAAACGATGTCGCCCGACGCGAACGTCCGACGCAGCGTCGCCGTGATGCGCTCCGGATCGTCGCCGATGTACTCCGCCCAGCCGAGCGACAGCCCGCGCGCCCGGAGCAACTCGATGACCTTCGGTAAATGCTTGTCGACGCGCCTGCCCGACAGGATTTCATCGCCGATGATGATGACGCCAAATGCCATTGCCGCCTCTTTCGTTTGATCAATAGGGAACCGGCGCGACCTCGCGCGCGCCGCCAGACGCTTCCGCCCGCATACGCTGCAGCGCGCGCAGGCAGTAGTTGCCGAACCATAGCGCCGAGAACACGAGGATGAACGCGTAAATCCAGATCGTCACCGTGGTAATCACCGGGAACAGCACGATCAGCCAGACCGAGGACGCCCACAGCAGCGTCGGCAGCGAACCTAGCAGGCCGCTCACGACACCGATCAGCAGCAGCGGCAAGCGGTGGCGCCGCACGAGTTCGCGCCGCTCGTCGCGCGTCGCATGCAACGCGAGCGCGTCGTAGGTCATCACCCGATACGTGAGCCAGCCCCACAGCAGCGGAGGAATCAGCGCGAAGAATGGCGGTACGAGCCACAGCGGCAACGTGACGATCAGCAGCACGAGACACAGCAGCGTGGTCCAGAGCGCCTGACCGAGGCTACCGTACCATGTTCCGCCGCGGCGTATCTCCAGCCCGGCGAATTGGCGCGCCGCGAGAAAGCGGATCACGGCCGGCATCGACAGCATCGCGATCAGCAGCAGCACCGTGACGACGATCAACGGGATCGCCATTGCAATTACGATGAACGGCGCGATGACCGCGTGCAGCGTCGAGAAACCGAGCACGTCGAACAGATGATAAAGCGTGGCGGTGAAAGACCAGTCGTCGAGCCAGGTGCGGGTCGCGCCGGTCACCGTCTGCCAGAAGAACCACAGGAGTAAGCCCCAGCCGACCGTCGCGACGATAAACGGTTTGAAGGTCAGCCAGAGCATGCGCGGATGCACCGCGCTTGCGAGTGCACGCCCAAACGAGCGCAACAGATCATTCATGCGAGCCAATGCCTGCGAACGAAACGATGGACAGGAAAAACGCGCCGCGCGCCGGCCTGGCATGCTGGTGGGGCACTGGAGGTGCGCACGAACGTGCACAGCATAAACCAAGGGACACGCCGCCGGCGGAAGTGGACGGCGCGGCGGAGCGCGTGCTCGAGAGGATCCGCAATGGACTCAGAATGAACTCTGAATGGACTCTGAAAGGACTCAAACGGCAGCGGTGTCGTTGCCGGTTGCGCGGCGCTTCGATACCAGGCGATGCGCGATGCGCACGAAGGCGAACCAGTGCTGCGCCCAGAAGCCATCGCCATAGCGGCGGCCTTCGAGCTGATCGCTGATACCGGTCGGCTCCACGTCGCGGCTCCACGACGCGCTGCGGAACAGCATGTCCCACCATGGGAACAGCACGCCGAAATTGCAGCCGTACTTGAGCCCTTCATGACCTAAGCCGATTGCGTGGTGACGGCGATGGAATGCCGGACTGACGAGCAGTCGCTCGCCGAGCCAGCCGTAATACAGCCGGATGTTCGCGTGCTGCACGCTCTGCGCGAGGTTCGTGATCGCGACCAGCACGACGAATTGCGACGGCGGCACACCGATCGCGAGCGAGATCACCGCGAAGAACGACGCCTGCAGCAAATCATCGAGCAGATGGTTACGATCGTCGGACCAAAGCGACATCTGCCGCTGACTATGGTGTACCGCATGCAGTTCCCACCACACGCCGAAGCGGTGCTGCCCGCGGTGATACCAGTAGCCGGCGAAATCGAGCACGAACAGATACATGACGAACGTGACGAGCGGCTGCGTGGTCACGCCGGGCCACAGATTGTCGAAGTTCAGGTTCGCGATGCCGTGAAGCCTGAGCCAGCCTTGCACGTTGTCGAAGAACGGCTGCAGTGCGAAGAAAAAGAAAAGATTCAGAATGCCGAGCTTGGCGATCCACGTGTACAGCACGTCGACCCGCACTGCCTTGCGGTTCTCCCATTGCTCGACCGGACGCAGCGCCTCGAGCGGACGCAGGATCGCGTACATCGCGAGCACCTCGAGCACACCGACGATGACCCAGTACAGGCTGTCGTAGGTGTCCTCGTCGTAGTCCATCAGATTGAACCGGAACAGCAGCGGCTGTACCACGTCGACGTACAGCCACGTCTGCGTGGCTGAAACGAAGCTGTCGAGTGTGGAGAAAATCAGATGGAACATGATGCTGGCCTGTTACTTCGTCCCTGGTGGCTCGTGGCGCCGGGGCTCTGCTGCGTTGCTCCCAGGCGCCCCCTTGAGACCCCTCAAGCACCGTTCGGCGCCGTGACCGGCGCGCGGTTGAAGAAATAGATGCCATGCGGCGAGCGGCCGACCGCAATCGTCTGGATCAGCTTGCGCGTGTTGAGATCGATGATGCCAATGTGCTTCGCGAAGCGGAAGGTCACCCACAGATAGCGCTTGTCGGCGGAAAGCTCCATGTCGTCCGGTCCTGGCATCAGGCCGGTGATATCGCCGACGTTGGTGAGCGTGTCTTCGTCGATGATGCTGATCGTGCTAGCGACGCGGTTCGACACCGCGACATGCTTGCCGTCGGCGAGCGAGCGGAAGTTGTGAGCGCCCTTGCCCGTGTGAATCGTCTTGACGACTTTCTGGTTGCGCCAATCCACGACGGCGACGTAGTCCTCGCCGGTCATGCCGACGAGCAGGTACTTTTCGCCCGGCGTCATCCACAGGCCCGCGGGCACCTTGCCGACCTTCATCTTCCATTTGACGGTTTGCGTGGGCAGGTCGATGGCGGCGAGTTCGCCCGAGATCTGCAGCGAAACGAACACCGTCCTGCTGTCATTCGTGAACGCCATGTGGCTCGGCATCACCGCGAGCGGCAGCCGTGAAGCCAGCGTCATCTGGTTTTTCTGGTTGTCGTAGTGGTAGATGTCGAGGCGGTCGAGCCGCAAGCCCGTAGTGACGAGCCACTTGCGATCCGGCGAAAAACCGATTTGATAGGGATCTTCGATGTTCTCGACCCAGCGCTGCAACTGCCCCGTTTTCGGATCGACGAACATCAGGCTGTTCGACACCGAATTGGCGACGATCAGTGAGGAATTGTCCGGCGTGGCCATCAGGTGATGCGGTTCCTTGCCCGTGGGCACGGTGCCGATGACCTGGCGGCTGTTCTCGTCGATCAGGCTCAGCGTGGCCTCACCGGAATTGAGCACGATCACGTTATTGGCGTGCGCCGCCGGAGAAAAAAAGCCTGCGGCGGCGACCAGCACCGCAGTTGCGGCGAACGTGGCAGTCAAGCCGGGAAGAAGAAATTTACGCATGAAAACTCGCTTCGGAGAACAACGGTCATTGTAGAACGTTTGCCGGTCCGAGCGGTTGACGTAAGTCACCGGGCGACGAGCGAAAAATGACGGATGCGATGAAGTGCGGCCGCGCGCGGGAAAGTTCGTCTGCCACGTCCCGTTTGATGCTCGCGCCGCGGGTTTCGAGTGAGGAATCAATGTGCTCTCATTTTCGGAATCAATCATGCATCAGCCACACGCCAATATCGCCCAAAGCAATAACAAAAACAATAGGAATGTTCTTTTTCTTCGCGCCAATAAATCTACCTGTATTAATATATTTTTTAGCCCAATTGAATTTCGGAGTTCGCTGATATCTGAATTGCGCGCGGGCATCGGAGAATTCTTCCTGCGCGTCGTCCCGCCAGCGCCTCATCCGTGCGAACCACGCGTATAACGCGGGGACGACGCGCGCTCGACCAAATAGCGCAAGCAGCTTCACCAATGGCCAGCGTTTTTATTTCGAGATTTTCAAACCTACCTGGGCAATAACGTCACACCAATCTCGAATTACGCACTACACGCCACGAACTAAAATAATGCGGAGGATTTTAAATTGATGAACAAGAATATTTCGATAATTGGCCGTACCACATCTCAAAGAAAAGTCGCAGCGGCGCAAACTGCCTGCCTGCAAACACGCCGTGCTTCCGCGCGCCAGAAAAGCATCGCCCGAGCAGTTCGACGTACTGCGGGTGTTGCCATAGCGGCGGCCCTGTGCGTCACGGAAGCGAACGGCGCCGGCGTCGATTCCGTCGAGGTAGGCACGGCCAGCGCGCCCGGCGACGCCGCGGTCGCGATAGGCGCACAGGCCATCGCAAGCGGCAACTCATCGCTGGCGATCGGCTCGCAGGCGAACGCGCAAAACGACGGCGCGCTCGCGGTAGCGGCAGGCGCCACGGCGCAGGGCGACGGCGCAGTCGCCGTGGGTCTCTCCTCTTCCGCAAAAGGCGAAGGCGCAAGCGCCTTTGGGCCCTATGCGAATGCGCAGGCGGAACGCGCGACCGCGGTCGGTCTGGACGCGTCGGCGCTCGGTGTCGACTCGGTCGCAACGGGCTCCGGTTCAATGGCGGCGAATTCGGCCGCCTCCGCGTTTGGCTCCCAATCCACGGCAACCAGCGTCGGATCGACCGCGCTCGGCTATGTCGCGCAGGCCGGAGGCACCAACTCGCTTGCCGCCGGAGCATGGGCCTCGGCACTGGCGGACTCGAGCGTCGCGCTTGGTAGTAATACCCTCGTCAGCGGTGTCGGCGCCATCGCCCTTGGCGTCGCTGCGCAGGCGAGCGGCGCCTACGCCAGCGCAATCGGCTTCGGCGCAACGGCAGCGGGAGCCGGCGCGATCGCGCTCGGCAGCAACGCAAACGCGAGCGCCGACAATAGCGTCGCGCTGGGCGCCAATGCCAGCACCACGACGGATCTGTCGCAAAGCGCATTTGTGCCCGGGGGAGCGGGCGCTACCCCGGTCGCGGCCCCCATCGCGACAGGCGAAGTCTCCCTTGGCTCGGCGAATAATGAGCGTCGCCTGACCAACGTCGCCGCGGGCGCTGCGCCCACTGACGCGGTCAACGTGAGCCAGTTGAACGCGGTCGACAACAAGGTCGATGCACTCGCTGAAAGCAGCGCGCTGCACTACCTCAGCGCTGCCGACCCGGCCGACGGCTCCAACAACGCGCTCGCACAAGGCACGCACGCGCTCGCCGTGGGCAGCAACGCCAGCGCCGTCGGCGCCAACGCAAGCGCATTCGGCACGAGCGCCAGCGCGAGCGCAACGGACTCGACCGCGATAGGCGCGGGCGCCGTCGCCGGCACGGCCGGCGCGACCTCGCTGGGCGCGTCAGCGTCGGCCTACGGCTCAGGGGCCACGGCGCTCGGGGCCAGCGCGACGGCAAACGGCGACGGCACGCTCGCGATCGGCTCCGGTGCCAGCGCAGCCGCCGACAACGCACTTTCGCTCGGCTATCAGTCGAGCGCGCTGGCCGCAAACGCCGTCGCGCTCGGTCAGGGCTCGATCGCCGATCGCGCGGGGACCGTATCGGTCGGGTCAGCGGGCAACGAGCGTCAGATCACCAACGTCGCGGCCGGCACCGCGGACACCGATGCGGTCAACGTCGCCCAGCTGAAAGCGGTGAGCGATCAGAGCAGCGCGAGCGCGGCGAAACTCGACGGCGCGGTCATGTACGACACGAACGCCGACGGCAGCATCAATCGGAACAGCATTACGCTCGGCGGCGATACGACGGAGGGCACCGCCATCCACAACCTCGCGAACGGCGTGCTGGCGTCCGACGCGGTCAATCTCGGTCAGCTGAACGCGGCGCTCGAAGGGGCGATCAATAACGCGGCGATCGGTTCGGCCGGCGCGTTATTCAGTGCTGCGGGTGAAAGCGCGACTGAAACCGCGCAAGCATCCGGTGCACACGCGATTGCGGCCGGGGCGAATGCGCGGGCAAGCGGCGCCAACGCGACAAGCATCGGAGCGAACGCCATCGCCAGCGGCAACAACGCGACGGCGGTCGGCGCCGCGGCCAGCGCGAGCGCCGACAACTCGGTGGCCTTGGGCCAGGGCTCCATCGCAGACCGAGCGAACTCAGTATCGGTTGGCTCGGTGGGCCAGGAGCGCCAGATCACCAACGTCGCAGCCGGCGCGCGAGGCAGCGACGCGGTCAACGTCAATCAGTTGCAGCAAAGCATGAGCGGCGCGATCAGCACGGCGAATCGCTATACGGACGATCAGATCCGTTCCGCCCGCCGGGACAGCTACGGGGGCACGGCATCGGCGCTCGCGATGGCAGGCTTGCCGCAAGCGGTCCTGCCCGGACACGGCATGGTCGCGATGGCGGCCGGCACGTACGGCGGTCAATCCGCGCTCGCAATTAGCGTGTCGCAGCTGTCGGACACCGGCAAATGGATCTACAAGGCCCAAGGTAGCGCCGACTCACGCGGGCAGTTCGGCGCATCGATCGGCGCGGGGATGCATTGGTGAAATCAGCTCGGGCGATCGTGTCGGGCAAAGCCCGGCCGCCGTGCACACCCAGTGTCCAGCGGCCGCGTGCGAGCAGCCTGACTTTACCGCTGCATCGACTCCCACACCTTGTACAAGCGCTTCACCGAAACCGGCATTGGGGTGCGCAGCTCCTGCGCAAACAGCGAGATGCGCAACTCCTCGAGCAGCCAGCGGAATTCCGCAAGCCGCGGATCCGTGACGCCGCCGCGCTGCGACACCGCCCGCTGATAGTGCTGCAACAGCGGCTGGAATTCGGCGAACTGCCGCGCGTCGCGGGTGGAGTCCGCGCGCAGCTTGTCGATACGCAGCGCCATCCCCTTCAGATAACGCGGGAAATGTGCGAGTTGGGCATACGGCGTATCGACGACAAAACGCTTGCCGATCAGCGCATCGAGTTGATTCTGCAGATCGGTGTACGCGGCCGCGAATGGCTTCGCCTGCAGCAGCTTCTTCGTCAGGCTCGCGTACTCGCCGAGGATCTGGCCGACCAGCCGCGAGATTTCCTGCGCGAGCAACGTGAGGCGGCTACGCCCTTCGTCACGTCGGGTATGGAAGCTCGCATCGTCGTCGGGCAGCGGGTCCTGCAGACACGCGCGGTCGAGTGCGGTGTCGATCAGCTGATCGCGCAGTTCTTCCTGCGTGCCGCGCGGCATGAACTGCATGGCCATTTCGCGCAGGCCCGGCAGATTCTTCTCCAGATACTTGATCGGCTCCTTCAACTGCAGCGCGAAAAGCCGACGCAGGCCCGCCCGATGAATCCGCGCGGCTTCTTCGGGCGAATCGAACACCTCGACGTCGCAGTGGGTGCCACGGTCCACGAGCGCCGGGTAGCCAAACAACGTCTGGCCACCACGGCGAATTTCGAGCAATTCGGGCAGCTTGCCGAAATTCCACGTGGTCAGGTTTTCGTACAGCGCGGTGGCTGGTGCGCCATCCGGCGTCGCGGGTTGTGGCGCGGCCGCGCCCTTGCCGCGCGCCGGGCCGCTCGCAGCCAGATCGGGAGACCGCGCAGGTGTCGCGACACCGCCGCCTGCATCGGCGAGAGCAGCGCCTGCCGCGCCCGAAACGAGCTTCTGGAAATGCTGCTGCGCCTGACCGCCGAGCTCTGCGCGCAGTTGCGACAGATTGCGTCCCATCGCGAGCTGCCGGCCATGTTCGTCGATGACCTTGAAGTTCATGAACAGATGCGCGGGCAGCGTCTCGAGCTTGAAGTCGGACTGCTTCATCGCGACCTGGGTCTGCTCGCGCACGTCGGCGATCAGCGCTTCGAGCAGGCCGCCCGCTCCGAAGCGCTGGGCGCCGTGCCGTTCGGCGAAACCTGCCGCGTATTCAGGGAGCGGCACGCAATGCCGACGCAGCTTCTGCGGCAGCGACTTCAGCAGCAACTGCGCCTTCTCTTTCAGCATGCCGGGCACGAGCCACTCACAACGGCGCGCGTCGACCTGGTTCAGCGCATACAGCGGTACCGCGAGCGTTACGCCGTCGCGAGGCGTGCCCGGCTCGAAGTGATAGGTCAGCGCCATCTCGATGCCCGCCATCGTCAACCGCTTCGGGAACAGATCCGTCGTGACACCCGCCGCTTCGTGCCGCATCAGATCGTCGCGGGACAAATACAACAGCCGCAGCTTGTCCTCCGCCTGGCCGCTCTTTTTGACTTCGTCGCGATACCAGCGCTCGAACGACGCGCCGGTATAGACGCCATCCGGCAGCGCCTGATCGTAGAACGCGTAGATCAATTCGTCGTCGACCAGCACGTCCTGGCGGCGCGACTTGTGCTCGAGCTGTTCGATGTCGGCAAGCAGCTTGCGGTTGTGCGCGAAGAACGCCAGCTTCGTGTCGAACTCCCCTTCAACAAACGCACCGCGAATAAACAGCTCGCGCGCCCGCGCCGGGTCCTGCTTGCCGAATGCGACGCGCCGCCGGTGATAAATCGGCAGGCCGTACAGCATCGCGCGCTCGAACGCGGACACCTGCGCCGCGCGCTTTTCCCAATGTGGCTCCGACAGCGACTTTTTCAGCAGATGCGCGCCGACCTTCTCGACCCACTCCGGCTCGATTTTCGCGATACAGCGCGCGTAAAGCCGGCTCGTTTCGACCAGCTCGGCAGCCATCACCCACTTGCCCGCTTTTTTCACGAGCGCAGAGCCCGGCCACAAATAGAACTTGATGCCGCGCGCGCCGAGATAGTACGGCTCATCGTCGGCTTTCAAGCCGATGTTGCCGAGAAGGCCGGTCAGCAACGCAAGATGGATCTGCTCGAACGTAGCCTCCGCTTCGTTCAGGCGCCAGCCGTGCTCCCGCACGACCGTCAGCAGTTGCGAATGGACATCGCGCCACTCGCGCAGCCGCAACTGCGACAGGAAGTTCTTGCGGCACTCGTCCTGCAACTGCCGGTTCGACTTCTTGTGCGCGATCGCTTCGTCGAACCAGTTCCAGATCTTCAGCCACTGCAGGAATTCGGAGCGCTCGTCGGCGAAGCGGCGATGTGCCTGGTCGGCCTGCTCCTGCGCGTCGATCGGCCGATCGCGCGGGTCCTGCACGGACAGCGCGCTCGCGATGATCAGCACTTCCTTCAGCGCCTGCTGGTCGCGCGCGGCGAGGATCATTCGGCCGACGCGCGGATCGAGCGGCAGTCGCGCGAGTTCACGGCCGAGCGGCGTCAGGTGATTGTCGTCGTCGACGGCGCCGAGCTCGTTGAGCAACTGGTAGCCGTCGGAAATCGCACGGCCCGGCGGGGGCTCGATAAACGGGAACGTTTCGATCGCCGTCAGGTGCAGCGACTTCATGCGCAGAATCACCGAAGCGAGCGAAGAGCGCAGAATTTCCGGATCGGTGAAGCGCGCGCGGCCCTGGAAGTCGCTTTCCTCGTACAGCCGAATGCAGATGCCATCGGCAACCCGTCCGCAACGCCCCGCCCGTTGATTCGCGGCGGCTTGAGAAATCGACTCGACCTGGAGCTGCTCGACCTTGTTGCGATACGAGTAGCGCTTCACGCGGGCGAGGCCCGTGTCGACCACGTAGCGGATGCCGGGTACCGTCAGCGAAGTTTCGGCGACGTTGGTCGCGAGCACGATGCGACGCGCGTTCGACGCGCGGAACACGCGCTCCTGCTCGGCCGCCGAGAGCCGCGCGAACAGCGGCAGAATCTCCGTATGGGGCGGGTGATGTTTGCGCAGCGCCTCGGCGGCGTCCCGAATCTCACGCTCGCCGGGCAGGAACACCAGCACATCGCCGTGACCCTCGCGGCACAGTTCGTCGACGGCCTCGACGATCGCCTCCATCCGATCGCGATCGGTCTCGCGCTGCGTCTTCGGGCGCTCGCGGCCAGACGACGCCACACCCGAGGTCGCTTGCGCCGCCTTGACCGCCGGGCTGTCCTCGACCACCGGTCGGTAACGCACCTCGACCGGATAAAGCCGCCCGCTCACTTCGATCACCGGTGCGGGCTTATCGTCGCTACCGAAGTGGCGCGCGAAACGGTCGGCGTCGATCGTCGCCGAGGTCACGATCAGCTTCAGGTCGGGACGCTTCGGAAGAATCTCCTTCAGGTAGCCGAGCAGAAAATCGATGTTCAGGCTGCGCTCGTGCGCTTCGTCGATGATCAGCGTGTCGTAGGCTTTCAGCAGCGGATCGGTCTGCGTTTCGGCAAGCAGAATGCCGTCGGTCATCAGCTTGACCGATGCGCCCGGCGCGAGGTTGTCGTTGAAGCGCACCTTGTAGCCGACCACTTCGCCGAACGGCGTGCCGAGTTCCTCGGCGATACGACGCCCGGTCGCCGACGCGGCGATCCGGCGCGGCTGCGTATGGCCGATCAGACCATTGCCGCCTGCGCCCAGACCACGGCCGAGCGTGAGGCAGATTTTCGGCAACTGCGTGGTCTTGCCCGAACCGGTTTCGCCCGACACGATCACGACCTGATTCTCCGCGATCGCCCGCGCGATCTCGTCGCGACGACCGGAAACGGGAAGTGCTTCGGGGAACGTGATCGGTGGAATCGGGTTCGGCTCGACGATCCGCGGCGACCGCGGTTCGCGCGGCGCGCGAGGCTCCTTGCGCGGCTCGCCCGATTGTTTGTCGTGCGAGTGCGTGGCGCGCGGACCGTGACGTTGCTCGTCACGTGGTCCGCGCTCGTCCTGTTCGTTGCGAGGCGCACGATGCCGTTCAACGCGCGGCGTGTCCGAGCGCGCGTCGCGGACTTCGCCACGCTGCGCGCTTTGCCGCGTACCACCTCGCTCATCACGAGCCTGGCGGCCATGCGCACCGCGCGGCGCGGTCGAACGCGTACTGCGGTGCTCGCTTTGCGGCCCGTCCTGTTGCTCGCTTTGCGCTCCACCGCTCTGCTGCTCGCGGGCCGCGTTTTGAAGCGCGGAACGGAATTGGCCAAGCTGCTCGCTCAACGAAGCGCCACGTGGCTCGCCACCAGCCCCGCCGCCCCGCTTGGCACCGGACGCTTCAACCGATTCAGCGCGAGATTCACCGCGCCGTTCATCATGCGCCGCGCCTCGCGCGCGAGCGTGCTTTTCGCGATCGTCACGACCCGCACCGCCACCTTCCGGCGACACTGTTTGCGCAGACGCGCCCGCCTCCCGACGCGCGTCACGCGCCTGCTCTGGTTTCGCATCCTGCGCTGGGCGGCGCATCGTGTCACCGGGCCTGGCCGGCTCACCGGCCGACGCCGGTTTCTCGTTCGCCCCAGCGGGACTTTTGGGTACATTCGACATGGGGGCGCATTATAATCCCCGGCATGAATTCCCAAACCGACCTCGTCCCCGCGCCCGCGAGCGTTCCGGCCCCCGCCGACTCGCCGGAAACCCTCGCCCAGCACGCGCAATTCGTCGACTGGATGCGTTCAGTCGCTCCGTATATCCACGCGTTCCGAAACAAGACATTCGTCGTCGGTTTCGGCGGCGAAGTGGTGCATCAGGGGCTGCTCAATGCGCTCGTGTCCGACATCGCGCTGCTACAGGCAATGGGCATCCAGATCGTTTTGGTGCATGGCTCGCGCCCGCAGGTCGAGGAGCAGATGAGTCTCCACGGCGTCGAATCGGAGTTTTCGCATGGCATGCGCATTACCGACGCGCGCGCGCTCGAGTCCGCGAAGGAAGCGGCCGGCGAAGTGCGTCTCGACATCGAAGCCGCAATCAGCCAAGGTCTGCCGAACACGCCGATGGCGCACGCGCACATCAGCGTCGTGTCGGGCAACTTCGTAACGGCGCGGCCAGTCGGCATTCTGGACGGCGTCGACTTCCAGCACACGGGTCTCGTGCGCAAGATCGACGCGGATTCGATCCGACATTCGCTCGCGAGCCGCAAGCTCGTGCTGCTGTCGCCGCTCGGCTTCTCGCCCACCGGCGAAGCGTTCAATCTGTCGATGGAAGACGTGGCTTCGGCCGCGGCCATCGCGCTGCGCGCCGACAAGATCGTGTTCCTGACCGAAACCGCGGGTCTGATGGAGATCAGCGAAAGCGGTACGGAGCTGATCCGCGAACTGTCGCTCGACGACGCCTACAAGCTGCACGAAAGCGGCGAAGTCACCGGCGACGCCGGGTTCTACCTGAAGCATTCGATCCGCGCCTGCCGCGGCGGCGTGCCGCGCGCGCACATCATCCCGTATGCGCTCGACGGCAGCCTGCTGCTCGAACTGTTCCTGCACGATGGCGTCGGCACGATGATCTCGTACGAGAACCTCGAAAGCCTGCGCGAAGCGACGCCGGACGACGTCGGCGGCATTCTCGCGCTGATCGAGCCGCTCGAAGCCGACGGCACGCTGGTACGGCGCGGCCGTCACCAGATCGAGCGCGACATCGACCATTTTTCGGTGATCGAGCACGACGGCGTGCTGTTCGGCTGCGCGGCGCTGTATCCGTATTCGCAGGAGCGCATCGGCGAAATGGCGTGCCTGACGGTCGCGCCCGAAGCGCAAGGCACCGGCGACGGCGAGCGTCTGCTCAAGCGGATCGAGCAGCGCGCGCGGGCACGCGGCCTCACGCGCATTTTCGTGCTCACCACGCGCACCGAACACTGGTTCCTGAAACGCGGCTTCGTCAAGGCTACGGTCGACGACCTGCCCGAAGACCGCCGCCGACTCTATAACTGGCAGCGAAAGTCGCTCGTGCTGATGAAACAGCTTTGAGTAACTGCGTGATCGTCCCCATCTGATCCGAACTGGCGTTTGCCCGCCCCACGTTGATACAGTAATTATTTTTCATGGGACCGGAGTCCGTGCTAAAGCACTAACTCCGGTCGACACAGGAGAAGCACAGCATGACTCGTATGGTTCAATGCGCGAAGCTCGGCAAGGAAGCCGAAGGCCTCGATTTCCCGCCGCTGCCGGGCGAACTCGGCAAGCGGATCTACGAAAGTATCTCGAAGGAAGCCTGGCAGGCCTGGTTGAAGCAGCAGACCATGCTGATCAACGAAAACCGCCTGAACATGGCCGATCCGCGCGCGCGTCAGTATCTGATGAAGCAGACCGAAAAGTTCTTCTTCGGCGAAGGCGCGGATACCGCATCGGGCTACGTGCCGCCGTCGGCTTGAGCTTGCCACGTCGAGAGCGACACCAGCACGCGTCGCCCGAACCGGGCGAACACACGCCTAAAAATCCGCGCCGCAAGCGCGGATTTTTTTCGCCCCGACATCGGCCTCGCGTCGTGTCTGCATTCACCTCGTCTGCACGTCAAAAAATCGCCCCGCGAATGTTCTAGGCGGTCTGTTTTCAAACCCGTTTCGACCCCGCCCGGACCCCCGCCCCGCAATGGATTGAGCCACACAGGCGGCCTTCGCCCGCACCCCCGGTTTGCACGATCCTCTGTCATCGTGCTAATATGTGCCCCGTTTCAGCTGCAATTCACCTTCATTCGTGTTCTTTTCAGATTGGCTCGTCGTGCGTTTTCCGCGCGTGCGTCATCCTGAATTGAGCTGTTTTTAAACAAGAAGGCTCGTCGGTCGTTTCCCCGCCTAACGCGGATAAATTCAAGACCGGCCTTTTTCGTTTCAAGCCTTCATTGGCGCATGGGTCGGCTTCCGCAGCCCCGCGTCCTTCATGCACCTGCCCCCCTTCCACGGCCACGCAGGTGCAACTGCCAGCACAATCTAGACGAGTGTTTTTTCGCGAACTTATCGCGAGGCACTGGCGTTTGCTTCATTTCGCCAACTGTTCCGCCGCCGGATAAGCAGCGCCGCGGATACCCTCGCCACGCTCACGAAATTGCACTTCCAGCAACCGAGGCGGAACGCATCACGAGTTTCGTCGCAGTCATTGGAGTTTTTAACCTTGACAGCTTCCAGCAACGGCTTCTGGCGACATCACAAACAAGAACAACGCCTTACCCTCGACGACATCACCGTCGTCGATCACTCCCTCCTGAAACGGGCCGTCGGCGCAATGGCGCTCGGCAACGCGATGGAATGGTTCGATTTCGGCGTGTACAGCTATATCGCGGTGACGCTCGGCAAGGTGTTCTTCCCCTCGTCGAGCCCGTCGGCGCAGCTCATCGCGACCTTCGGCACGTTTGCCGCGGCGTTTCTCGTGCGGCCGATCGGCGGCATGGTGTTCGGGCCGCTCGGTGACCGTATCGGCCGTCAGCGCGTGCTGGCGATGACGATGATCATGATGGCCGCGGGCACCTTCGCGATCGGCCTGATCCCCAACTACGCGACGATCGGCATTCTCGCGCCGGCGCTATTGCTGCTCGCGCGCCTCGTGCAGGGCTTTTCGACCGGCGGCGAGTACGGCGGCGCCGCGACCTTCATTGCCGAATTCTCGACCGACAAGCGCCGCGGCTTCATGGGCAGCTTCCTCGAGTTCGGCACGCTGATCGGCTATGTGCTCGGCGCGGGCACGGTCGCGCTGTTGACGGCGACGCTGTCGACCGACGCACTGCTGTCCTGGGGCTGGCGCGTGCCGTTCCTGATCGCCGGTCCGCTCGGCCTCATGGGTCTCTACGTCCGTATGAAGCTCGAGGAAACGCCCGCGTTCAAGAAGCAGGCCGAACAGCGTGAAGCCGAGGACCGCGCGCTGCCTAAACAGTCGTTCGGCCAGCTGCTCGCGCAGCAATGGAAGCCGCTGCTGCTGTGCGTCGGCCTCGTGCTGATCTTCAACGTGACCGACTACATGGCGCTGTCGTATCTGCCGAGCTATCTGTCGGCGACGCTGCACTTCAACGAAACGCACGGCCTGTTCCTCGTGCTGCTCGTGATGATCCTGATGATGCCGATGACGCTCGCCGCCGGCCGTCTGTCCGATGCGATCGGCCGCAAGCCGGTGATGCTGCTCGGCTGCGTCGGTCTGTTCGCGCTGTCGATTCCCGCGCTGCTGCTGATTCGCATGGGCACGGTGCTGCCGGTGTTCGCCGGTCTGATGATTCTCGGCGTGCTGCTGTCGTGTTTCACCGGCGTGATGCCGTCGGCACTGCCGGCGCTGTTCCCGACCCGAATCCGCTACGGTGCGCTCGCGATCGGCTTCAATGTCTCGGTGTCGCTGTTCGGCGGTACGACGCCGCTCGTGACCGCATGGCTGGTCGACCGCACCGGCAATCTGATGATGCCCGCGTACTACCTGATGGGCGCATCGCTGATCGGCATCGTATCGGTGCTTGCGCTGCGCGAAACCGCGCGCAAGCCGCTGCTCGGTTCGGGCCCGTGCGTCGCGACGCGCGCCGAAGCGCACGCGGTGCTGCGCGGCGAACGCGAGGCCGAGGAGATGGATGAACGGTTCGCGGCGGCTGCGACCGCGCGTGCGTGATCGGCGCAGTCACCCCTCGCTAGAGTAGTCTCGAAGCGGGCAGGCGATTTTCGCCGGCCCGCTTTTTTTTACGTCAGCAGCGCATCGAACGTCGCGCTGACCTGCGCGCCTTCGACGATCAGTCTGCCGGCGCACACCGGCAGCTTGAAGCGCCGTGGCCCCGCGCTGCCCGGATTGACGTACAGCACGCCGTCGCGCTCGGCGATCGATGGCTTGTGCGAGTGGCCGCTCACCACGACGCGAATGCCTTCGTCGTGCGGTACGCAGCCCAGCTCGGCGATATCGTGCACGACTAGAATCGTCACCTGCTGGACGGTGAGCCGCGCATGCGTCGGTAAAGACGCCGCCCATTCACCGGTATCGTTGTTGCCGCGCACCGCGGTCAGCGGCGCGATCCGCGCGAGCGCGTCGAGCACGTCCGGCTTGCAGATATCGCCCGCGTGAATGATCGCGTCGCAGCCGTCGAGATAGTGCAACGCTTCGGGACGCACGAGGTTGTGCGTATCAGAGACGAGCCCGATGCGGGCAGCGGTCGATGGTGGGCGACGTGAAGTCATGCGCAGTCCTGCTCAGTCTGCGGCTGCGCAAACTCACGCGCCGCCGCTGGGGCGCGCCGCTGCCCAGCCAGCATGCGCCGCGTCAACCCCTGCACGACGACCGACACCACCGCCGCGCACGCAAAGCCCGTCGCCACACCGTACTGTGGCAACAGCAACGCCGTCACCGCGAAGAACGCCGCGAACGAGCCGCGCCCGACCACCATGCCGCGCATCAGCAGCGCGACGAAGTCCGCGCCATGCGCACGCTGCGCCGATACCGCGAGCACGATACCGAGCAGCGGAAACACCGACAGCACGCCACTCCACGCCGCGCCCATCGATGCCGAGGCCGTCGTCACCGCGAGCGTCAGCAGCGCGCCCGCGAGCATGTGTACCGCCAGATCCGCGCGCCCGACGCGCGCCGCCGGTACATGACCGGTCGCGCGCGGCAAGCTGCTCTGCGACACCGCGACGCCCACGCACGCCGCCGCCAGCGCCCACCCGGCCGAACCGGGCAGCCGCACGATCAGCAGCGCCGCGCCGAGCCAGCCGGCCACCCCCACGACCAGTGCAAGCGGCCAGTCGAAACGCCGGCAGGTCCAACCATAAGCAAGATTGAACGCCTCCAACGCGGCGATCGCCGCAATCGACGCCGCCGACGCCTGCGCCGCGAACGCCGGCCCGCGCTCGAGCGCGAGCAGCAGCATGATCGGTCCGGCGACGACCGGCAGCCCCGCGAGCCATCCCGCGACCGATGGTCCCCAGACGCGCGCGGCCACCGTCAGCGCGGCGAGAAAGGCCGGCACCAGCACGAGCTTCAGCGCGAGCAGCATGCTCAGGCCTCCAGCACGGTTTCGATGCGCCGGTCCGGCACGAACCACCACGCCGCCGCGAGCGCGTACAGCGCAGCCGACGCCCACGGCACGACGAACGCGAGCCCGATGCCGGTCAGGTAAATGACGACCGAGACCTTACCCTTGAAGTCGTTGCCGAGCGCTTTGGCCAGTGCCGAATCGCGTCCATGCTGAGAAATCAGCGCACGCGTCAAGATGAAATATGCGATCGCCGACATGAACAGCACGATGCCGTACATCGCGGTCGGCCACGCGGCCAGATGGTTTCGGCCGACCCAGTGCGTGACGACCGGCAGCAGCGACAGCCAGAACAGCAGATGCAGGTTCGCCCACAGCACCTTGCCGTTGACCTTCTGCACCGCATGGAACACGTGATGGTGATTGTTCCAGTAGATGCCGACGTAGATGAAGCTCAGCACGTAAGCGCAGAACACCGGTACGACCGGGCGCAACGCCGCGAGATCGTAGCCCTCGGGCACCTTCAGCTCGAGCACCATGATCGTGATGATGATGGCGATTACGCCATCGCTGAAGGCTTCGACGCGTCCCTTGCCCATGCTGCGTTGTCCCGAAGATGAATGCGGTGGGGCGCACAGCCCGCCCGCGCGTTGCGCGCGGGCCGCGCCGCTGCCGATTATCCGCGATGGCGCGAAGATTTGTCGATGCGCGGAGCCGGCCGGGCGAATGGCTCTATGCGCCGGGGCTCACGGGTAGTGGACGGCGAGCCACACGCTTGGCTCGGTGTCGCTCGTATATGCGACGCGGTGCCGGCAATGCGCTTCGATCAGCACGTGATCGCCTGGCTTCATCGGATGCGGCTCGGGGTCGCCGTCGAATTCGAGCACCGCCGCGCCGCTGAGCAGCACGACCCATTCGGCGCGCGGGCTGTCGTACCAGAAGCCGGGCGGACTCGCCTGCCCCGTCGAGACGATCCGCTCGATCGTCACGCCGCCCCGCTCGACGAGCGCGTCGACCTGCTCATCGGCCGTCGTCCCCGACCGCACGACGGCGTCGAACAGGTTGCCGCTGCTACGTGCGGGTTTGAGCGAGCTTCTCATGGGCGTGTCGCGCCGGCGTCAACGCAGCTCATTGCATCGGTTTCAGTCCATCGAGCAGCGTCGGCACGAGTTCGCTGATGGTCGGATGCACGTGCATCGCGTATTGCAAAGTGGGATACGGCGCGCCCGCCGTCATGATGTCGACGAACGTATGGATCGCCTCGTCGCCCTCGACGCCGTGAATCGCCGCGCCGAGTATCTGTTTGCTGTTCGCATCGACGAGCGCCTTCATGAAGCCGTCGGTTTCGCCACGCTCGCGCGCACGGCCCACGCGCGACATCGGCATCGTGGCGATCAGCGCTTTGCGGCCGCTCTTGCGCACCTCCTCTTCCGACATGCCGACACGCGCGAGCGGCGGATCGACGAACACCGCGTACGTCATGATCCGCGTGTCGACGCTGCGCGCGCCGCCGTCGAGCAGGTTCGCCGCGACGATCTGGTAGTCGTCGTAAGACGTATGCGTGAACGCGCCGCGGCCGTTCACGTCGCCGATCGCCCACACGCCCGGCACGCTCGTGCGCAGCTGGCCGTCGACGATGATCGTGCCGTGCCGGTCGGTCTCGATGCCCGCGACGTCGAGACCGAGGTCGTCGGTATTCGGCGTGCGGCCGGTCGCGATCAGCAGATGCGATGCCTCCATCGCCGGAATGTTCTGCTCGAAGCCGACGCACACGTCGTTTGCGCGATGCGGATGCGGCTCGACGCGCGTCGGCTGCACGCCGAAATGAAACTCGACGCCCTCGCGCGCGAGCACCTTCTGCACCGATTCCGCGAAATCGGCATCCTCGCGGTTGAGCACGCGCTCGCCACGCACCAGCACGCTGACGCGGCTGCCGAAGCGGCGAAACACCTGCGCGAATTCGAGCGCGATATAACTGCCGCCGACGATCACCAGATGATTCGGCAACGTGGTCAGTTCGAGCAGCGTCGAGTTCGTGTAGTACGGAATCCGCTGGATGCCTTCGAGCGGCGGCACGACCGCGCGCGTGCCGGTGTTGATGAAGATTTCGAACGCGCTGAGCTCGTCCAGCAGTTGGCCGTCGCGCCCGATGATCGAGAGCGTGCGCGCGCCGGTGAAGCGCGCGTGGCCATTGAACACCGTGATGTTTTCCGTGCCGCGCAGCCATTTTTCGACGCCGCTGCGCGACTGTCCGATGATCCGGTCCTTTCGCGCCTTGACGGCCGCCATATCGACGCCGACCGAGCCCACCTGCACACCGAGGTCCGCCGCATGGCGCGCCACGTGCGCCGCGCGGGCGCTCGCCACATAAGATTTGGTCGGCGTGCAGCCAACGTTGACGCAGGTGCCGCCGAAGTCCGCGCGTTCGATCACCGCGGTACGGCGCCCGCTTTGAGCGAGCCGCACGGCGAGCGGCGAGCCGCCTTGTCCCGTACCGATCACGACTGCGTCGAAGTGCTGTGGCATGGCAACTCTCCCGGGGCTGGGTGCAGGTCGTTGCATCTTACGCTTAGTGCCACGGGCTGCCATGCGATGTCGGATTGTGCGGGCGCTTTGGCGATGGCCCCGTTTTGCCACGCGCCGCGCGAGGTGGCGCCAATCCGTTGGGATTACTGTGAATACTCCGCGGGACTTCTCAGGCGTGGCAATGAACCGCGCAAATCAGCTCGCGCGAACGCTGCAATGCGGCCTGCGCGCCGCGCGCCGCGAACACCCAGCCGACCTGGCCGAGATTGAAGTCTTGCGACACCATCACCTGCATCAAGGCGACCATCGGCAACACGACCGATGGCCGGTAAAGCTGGTTTCTGATCAATTCTGACATCACGACCCCCATTGCGGAGCGCCGCTTCGGCACTGCGCACCAATAACGTTTCGATGGGGGAATTCTAGGGAGCGCGTCGCCGCCGATAAATAGCGGCAACGCGAAGTCACTTGTTCGGCAAACTGAACAATCGCATCAGGACGCCTTCGCCATGCCGATCAATTGCGCGTCGTACAGCGTGCGCGCATAGGCGCTGGCCCCGACCGGCCGGCTGTACAGGTAGCCCTGCTGCTTGTCGCAATCGATCGCGCGCAGAAACGCCGCCTGCTCGGCGGTCTCGACGCCCTCGGCGGTCACGTTCATGCCGAGCGAGTGCGCCATCGCGACGACCGCCTGCGTGATCGCGATCGAATCGCGATGATCCGGCAGCCCCGCGACGAACGACCGGTCGATCTTCAGGTTGTGCAGCGGAAAGCGCTTCAGGTACGACAGCGACGAATAGCCGGTGCCGAAATCGTCGACCGACACGCGCACGCCCATTGCGCTCAGCGCGCTCAGCATCGGCAGCACGGTGTCGCTGTCGCTCATCAGCAGCCGCTCGGTGATTTCGAGTTCGAGCGCGGACGGTTCGAGCGCGGACTGCGCGAGACAGCGCTCGATGCGCTCGAGCAGCCCGTCGTTGAACTGCCGCGGCGACAGATTCACCGCGACGACCAGATGCGGCGCCAACGTGCGCCGCCACTGCGCGACCTGCTGGCAGGCGTGTTCGAGCACCCAGTCGCCGATCTCGACGATCAGCCCGGCGTCCTCGGCGACCGGAATGAATTCGCCCGGCGACACGTTGCCCAGTTCGCTGTTGTACCAGCGCAGCAGCGCTTCCGCGCCGATCGTGCGGCCGCTCTGGCTATCGACGATCGGCTGGTACACGAGGCTCAGCTCGTTGCCCGCGAGCGCGCGCCGCAGCGACTGCTCGATCGTGAAACGCCGCTGCAGATGCTGGTTCAGCTCGGCGGTGAAGAACTGGAAGTTGTTGCGGCCGCGTTGCTTCGCGTGATACATCGCCGAGTCCGCGTTGCGCATCAGCGTCGCGACGTCCTGGCCGTCTTCGGGAAAGAGGCTAATGCCGATCGACGCGCCCAGGTAGTACTCGTTGCCCGCCACCGCGAACGGCACCGCGATCATGTCGAGAACACGATGCGCGAGGCCGATCAGCTCGCTGGTATTACCGCACGCACTGGAGACGATCACGAACTCGTCGCCGCCCACCCGCGCCAGCGTGTCGCTGTGCCCGACGCAGGCCGACAACCGCTCGGCGACGCTGCACAGCAGGGCATCGCCGGCCTCGTGACCGGCGGTGTCGTTGACCTTCTTGAAGCCGTCGAGATCGACGAACAGCACAGCGACGCTGGCGAGTTCGCCGCCATGCTCGCCGCCGGCGCTCGGCGCGAACAGGTCGCGCATCCGCTCGGTCAGGTAGGCGCGGTTGTAGAGGCCCGTCAGCGAATCGCGCGTGGCGAGGTACTTCAGCTGGCGCTGCGCCTCGCGCACCGGCCCGATGTCGGAAAACGAAATCAGCACGGAGTCCGGTTCGCTGTCGCCCGGGCGCAGGATCGGCACGACGTTTTCCGTGATCCACACGACTTCGCCACTCATCAGCTCGAGGCCGATCGTCACGCCGAGCATCGGCTTGCCGGTCGCGAAGACCTGGGTGACCGGACGGTTGGCGTCGCCGATCACCGAGCCGTCCTCGCCGAACGCGCGTGTCATCACGGTCTGCATGCTGCGGCCGACGACCTGCGGTGTCACGTGCAGCATGCGCTGCGCACTCGGATTGCAGGCGAGCACGATGCCGGTGCGCGACTGCACGACGATACCTTCGCTCAGATGATCGACGACCAGCCGGTGACGCTCCTCGCTATGCGCGAGGCGCTGCGCCATCGCGTCCTGATGGACCGCGAGGCCGACGCTGCTGCCGATGTCGCGCAGCATCGCCTCTTCCTCGGGGGTCGGACGGCGCGTGGTGCGGTAGTAGACCGCGAACGCGCCGAGCACGTTGCCGGCATCGTTTTCGAAGGGCACGGACCAGCAGGCGCGCAAGCCGTGCGGCAATGCGAAAGCGCGGAAGTTTTCCCACAGCGGATCGGATTCGATGTCGTCGACGATCACCAGACGGCGCTCGAACATCGCCGTGCCGCACGAGCCGGCGCGCGGACCGATCGCGGCGCCCTCGATCGCGGCGCTGAACGGGGGCGGCAGCGACGGCGCGCCGCCCACGCGCACGTGCAAGCCGTCGGGGTCGAGCAGCAGGATCGAGCAGCACGCGCCGTCGCCGAGCAGCGCCTCGGCGCGACGGCAGACTTCGTCGAGCAGCTCGGGAAGCGGCGTGTTGCGCGTGATCAGCCGCAACACGCTGCGCTCGGATGCGAGTACTTCCTCGGCCCGTTCCGGGCGATAGCGGGCGCCCTCCGGCGCGGCTGTCGTCGTGCCACGTGATGTCGCTTCGCAAATCATAGTTGCGCCCCCCAACCCAACATCGGCAAGTTAGTGTACGCGGCACACCGGGGTTTACGCTGAGCACCGCGTGAAAATCTGCCACGCATCGCGTGCGGACGGCTACCGGTGTGGTGTGCAAGCATCGGTTGACGCGGGTACGACGGGCGACGGCAGGTCTGAGGCCGTCGGTTCGTGGCCCGCAGGCGCCGCAGCGGCTCGATGCCGGGCCGCTGCGGCAGGTTGCGGCGGCCCGATCGGCACCACTGTCTTCAGTGCTGTGGCGGCGTCAATTTCTCAATTGTCAATTGTTGCCGCCGCCTCCTGGTGGCCGTGTTCCGCCGCCACCGCCGCCTTGGGGTCCGCCTTGATGACCGCCTTGAGGTCCGCCTTGACCACTTGGGGGACGATTGGCGCCGCCCTGCTGAGCGCCGCCCGGCGGGCGACCGCCTCCGCCGCCTTGCGGTCCGCCGCCCGGTGGCCGGCCACCCCCACCGCCCTGCTGCGCGCCAGGAGGACGGCCGCCCGCGTTGCCCGGCGGCGAGCCACCCGGAGGACGCCCGCCGACATGCCCCGGCGACGGCCGCCAGTTCGGCGGCGGATGCCCGGCGCCCGGTCGCGGCGGCGGGGGCGGCGCATGACGCGCCCAGCGCGACCGCTGGCCGTACCACGGCTGGCCCCGGTAGTAGTTGCCCCAGTAATCGTTGATCGAGAACGCGAGGATCGGCAGGCCGAGCGCGGCGCCGTAGTTCAGCGGCATGTTGTAGCCCTGGTACGGCGAACTGAGCCGAGACGCATACACCCAGCCGCGCAGATTCGGTGTGGCGACGTCGCACCACTGGTAGTTGCTCAGGCACCCCATCACCGTCACCGGAACGCCGCCCGGTAGCTGCGCGACTATCGGATAGTCGGACGCCGGGCCCGCGCGCAGGTTTGTGCCGCTATTCGTATAGGCCTGCGACTGCGCGCTGGCCACGCCGGGCAAAATCAGCAGGCCCGCTGCCATGTAAAGACCGACCACGAGTTGTCGTTGCATTCGTTCTTCCTATTTCGATGGCCACCTTTTGACCACGCCGGCCTATGTGCCCCCACTTCCAATTTATAGACATTGCGCCTTCTTCATGATACGCGAACGTGCGCGCGCCGTACTCGCGCACGGCACATGCCAGCCGGCAAGCCCGTGCGGCAACATCTGGTAACGACCCGCCCGAACTCCCGCGTTGTTCGAAGGTCCGCGAGGTGCGCGACCGGTCGATCATCGGCGGCATGATCAATCGATGCACCGCCGGGACCCTGATGACCCTTTTCCGCCCCCTCCTGATCGCCGGACTGCTGCTCGCGCACCCGTATGCCAACGCGACCAGCTTCGACTGCCAGCGCGGCCGCTCGCCGGCCGAGCGCATGATTTGCGGCGACTCCGCGCTGTCGGCGCTCGACGACACGTTGGGCCAACTCTACTGGCAAGCGCGTCGACGAGTCGCCCAGCGCCGCGCGTTCATCGACGACAGCGACAGCAAGTGGGCCTGGCGCGAAGCGAACTGCCGTGACGCCGCGTGTCTGCGGACGTGGTACGCGACGCGCATCGACGAGTTGCAGCGGCTGCTGGCGAGCTTGCCGGGCGGCTCGCGGCACGCGGCGTCCGCGGGTGGGAATGTGGACGCGCAGCCGGACCCGTCGACGCTGCAATGCACGGCCGCGAAGCCCGGCCTCGTCGTCAACGAGCAATGTGCGAGCGTGATCGGACAGTCGGGCAAGCGTTGGAAGTATCAGCCGCACGATGGCGACTGGTTTTGCGGCGTGGCCACGCTCGATGCTGTGGACATGGCGCCGCCGCAAGCACAAGCGCGGATGCCGATGCAACCGCAGGTGCAGGCGAGCGTTGGGCAATGAGACGGCGAAACACACTGGCCACGACGGCGATCAACCTGCGCGCCGGGTGAATTGCGCGCGCAAAGCTCAGTCAGCGGCCGACGGCTCACCGCCCTCGCCTGGGCCGAACAGCTCCGCGCAAAGCTGCGCGCCGATTTCGCTCAGCGACGCGGCTCCGGTGCCATCGTCGTGGAACATCGTATCGACGAGACCGCCGCCCGATAGCGCCGTCAATTGCCGCCGCAAGCTGCTCATCGGCACGCCGGCCTGCTTCGACAGCTTCGCTAGCGACCATGCGCGCCGGGGTGTCTCGCGATGCGCGCGCCATAGCTGCGCGAGTATCGCGGCGAGTTGCGGGTCGATGTCGTCGTCGTTCATGTCGGTCTCGCAGTTGTGAGGTGTCGGTCGTATCGTGGTTGCGCCATTCACGCCATCGCCGTAGCCAGCTCGCCGAGCGTCTTCAGCGCCGCCTCGGCCTGCGCGGTCCACGGATAGCTGTAGTTGAGCCGGATGAAGTGCCGATAATCGTTGCGCGTCGAAAACATCATCCCCGGCCCGACCGTGATCCCGCGTTCGAGCGCGGCCTGATAAAGCCGCATCGAGTCGATCGCAACCGGCAGCTCGACCCACAGCACGTAGCCCCCGCGCGGCGTCGACACGCGCGTGCCGACCGGGAAGAAGCGCAGCACCAGCGCACTCATGATGCTCGCCTGCTGCCGGTACACGCGGCGCAGATGCCGCAAATGCCGGTCGTAGCCGTCCTGACGCAGATAATCGGCGACCGCGACCTGCGGCACCGACGGCGTCGTCAGCGTATTCAGGAACTTGAGCTTCTCGACCTGCGCGCGATAACGCCCCGGCAGCGCCCAGCCGATCCGGTACGACGCGCTCAGGCTTTTCGAAAACGACGCACAGTGCAGCACGAGCCCTTTGGTGTCGAACGTCTTCAGCGTCGATGGCCGCGCGTCGCCGAAATACAGCTCCTGGTAGACGTCGTTTTCGATCGCCGGAATCTCGTGCGCGGCCAGCAGTTCGACCAGCTGCCGCTTGCGCTCGTCGGACATGCAGAAACCGAGCGGATTCTGGAAGTTCGGCATCACCATGCACGCGGCGATCTTCTGCCGCGCGATCACCTTCGCGAGCGCGTCGATGTCGATGCCGTCGACCGGATGCGTCGCCACCTCGATTGCGCGCATGCCGAGGCGCTCGATCGCGTGCAGCATCGCGTAGAAGGTCGGCGATTCGACCGCGACGGTGTCGCCCGGCTTCGCGACCGCCTGCAGGCTCAGGTTGATCGCCTCGGTCGCACCGAGCGTGATCACGATTTCGCCCGGATCGACCGGCAGACCGTTTTCCGCGTAGCGCCGCGCGATCTGGCGGATCAGCTCGGGGTTGCCCGGCGGCAGATCGTCGATCAGATTCCAGCTCGCGTGCCGCCGCGCAACCGCGTTCGCGTACTGGTTGATGCGCCGCCACGGGAACAGCGACGGATCGGGATACGGCGAGCCGAACGGCACGGCGTCGTGCGCGCGGATGCTGCGCAGGGTCGACAGCACGAGCCGGCTCACGTCCACCGTCGCGGGCATCGGCGGCGGCGCGGACTTGCGGCCCGCGCGCGCCGCGGCGGGCACCGGCGCGGCAGCGTCGCGCACGAAATAGCCCGACTGCGGCCGGCTCTCGATGATGCCGCGGCTCTCCAGCAGCGCATACGCATGCAGCACCGTCTTGATGCTGACGCCGTGCTGCTGGCTCGCCTGCCGCACCGACGCAATCCGCTCGCCGGCCGCGAATACGTCGCGGCGCACGGCTTCGGTGATTTCGTCGGCGAGTTTTTCGTAGAGCTTCATGCGATTCGGGCGGTCCAGGGATCGTCGCGCAACTGTACTCCTATTCTTTCCGATTTTCTGTATCCGACGTGGATTGTGGAACACAGTACGCTTGCGGGCATTGGTCTGCAAAATCTGTCGAATCTGTCCACCGTCACGTCATGAAGAAGAACGAAGCACAAGCCGAACCCCGCATCGAGCCGTACAAGCACCCCGCCGCCGGCTGGGGCGCGCTGAAGTATGTCGCCATCAACCTGCTCAAGGAAAAGGTCGCGGGCGGCAACTACCGCACGCTGCTCAAGCAGAACCAGCCTGACGGCTTCGACTGCCCCGGCTGCGCGTGGCCGGATCGCGAGCACGCGTCGACGTTCGAGTTCTGCGAAAACGGCGTGAAGGCGGTGGCCGCCGAGGCCACCGGCAAGCGCGTGACGCCGGCGTTCTTCGAGCAGCACAGCGTCGCCGAGCTGATGACGCAATCCGACTTCGAGCTCGAGCAGCACGGCCGTCTGACCGATCCGCTCGTCTACGACGCCGTGCGCGACCGCTACGTGCCGATCGGCTGGGACGGCGCGTTCGAGCTCATCGCAAGCCATCTGAAGCGCCTCGACGATCCGAACCGCGCCGCGTTCTATACGTCGGGCCGTGCGAGCAACGAAGCCGCGTTCCTGTATCAACTTTTCGTGCGCATGTACGGCACCAACAATTTTCCCGATTGCTCGAACATGTGCCACGAGGCGACGAGCCGTGGCCTGCCGCACACGGTCGGCGTCGGCAAGGGCACGGTCACGCTCGACGACTTCGAACACGCGGATACGCTGCTGATCTTCGGCCAGAACCCGGCCACCAACCATCCGCGCATGCTCGGCGAGCTGCGCGAATGCGCGAAGCGCGGCGCCACGATCGTGTCGATCAATCCGCTGAAGGAGCGCGGCCTCGAACGTTTCGCGAGCCCGCAGCATCCGGTCGAAATGCTGACGATGGGCAGCACGAAAATCAGCTCCGTGTTCATCCGTCCGAAGGTCGGCGGCGATTTCGCGCTGATCAAGGGCGTCGCCAAACGCGTGCTCGAACTCGACGACGAAGCGCTCGTGTCAGGCCTCGAGCGCGTGCTCGACGTCGACTTCATCGCCCAGCACACGGTCGGCTTCGCCGCATTCGCCGACGATCTGCGCGCCGAGCGCTGGGACACGATCGTCGCCGAGGCCGGCGTGCCGCTCGACGAGGTGCTGAAGCTCGCCGATATCTACGTGAAGGGCCGCGCGGTGATTGCGACCTGGGGCATGGGTCTCACGCAGCACAAGAACTCTGTCGCGACGGTGCAACTGCTGTCGAATCTGATGATGATGCGCGGCAATATCGGCCGGCGCGGCGCGGGGCTGTGCCCGGTGCGCGGCCACTCGAACGTGCAGGGCGACCGCACGGTCGGCATCGAGGAAAAGCCGACCGAAGCGTTTCTCGACAAGCTTGGTGCAGCCTACGATTTCGCGCCGCCGCGTGAGCACGGTCTCGACGTCGTCAACACGATTCAGGCGATGCTCGATGGCAAGGTGAAAGTGTTCATCGGCCTCGGCGGCAATTTCTCGATCGCGACGCCGGATACGCCGCGCACGTGGGACGCGATGCGCGCATGCGAGCTGACCGTGCACGTGACGACGAAGCTCAATCGCAGCCACCTCGTGCATGGCCGCGACGCCCTCATCCTGCCGACGCTCGGGCGCACCGAGATCGATATTCAGAACGGCGTGGCGCAAGGCGTCAGCGTCGAGGATTCGGTGAGCATGGTGCACATGTCATACGGGATGAACAAGCCGGCGTCGGACAATCTGCTATCCGAAGTGGCGATCGTCGCGCGCATGGCGCATGCGACGTTGGGCAGCGGCAAGGTGGACTGGCTCGCGCATGCGGCCGACTATGCGCTGATTCGCGATGGCATCGCGAAGGTGATCGACGGATTCGACGACTACAACGAGCGGCTGAAGAAACCGGGCGGTTTCCATCTCGGCGTCGCGTCGCGCGATCGCATCTGGAAAACGCCGAGCGGCAAGGCGCAGTTCATCGTCCACGCGATCGCGCTCGACACGCCGATTCATCAGGCGAAGAAGCGTCACGGCGAACGCCTGATGACGCTGATGACCACCCGCTCGCACGATCAGTACAACACGACGATTTACGGTCTCGACGATCGCTATCGCGGCGTGTACGGACAGCGGCGCGTGCTGTTCGCCAACAAGGACGATCTCGCGATGCTCGGGTTCGCGGCCGCTCAGCGTGTCGATATCACGAGCGTGTGGGCCGATGGCATCGAGCGACGAGTGGACGGTTTTCTGCTCGTCGAGTACGACATTCCGCGCGGCTGCCTCGGCGCTTATTACCCGGAGACGAATCCGCTGGTGCCGCTCTCCTCGGTCGCGGATGGCGCGGGTACGCCGACGTCGAAGTCGATTCCGGTGTTGTTGACGGCGTCGGTGGTGGAGGATGCCGCCGTTCTGGCGGCCTGAAGTCGGCTCTATTTTCCGCGCCTTGCGCGCGGCGTGCCTCACACGGGCTTCTTCGCCAGATCGCGATGCGTCAGATACAGGCGCAGATCGAATTCGATCTGATGGTACCCCGGCTGCATGAACTCGCACAGACGATAGAACGCCTTGTTGTGATCGCTCTCTTTCAGATGAGCGAGTTCGTGCACGACGATCATCTTCAGAAACTCCGGCGCGGCGCCCTTGAATAGCGACGCGATGCGGATTTCCTTCTTCGCCTTCAGCTTGCTGCCCTGCACGCGCGAAATGCTCGTATGCAGGCCGAGCGCGTGGCGCATCACGTCGAGCTTGCTGTCGTAAGTGACCTTGTCGATCTGCTCCGCGTTGCGCAGGTGCTCGCGTTTGAGTTCCGCGCAGTACTCGTAGAGCGCGCGGTCGGTTTGCACCTCGTGCGTGTTCGGGTACTTCTGCGCGAGATAGGAGCCGAGCTGATCGTCGGCGATCAGCGTTCTCACCTTCTCTTGCAGAGGTGCGGGGTAGCCGGTCAGGTATTTGAGCGAAGACATGAAGGCGGATCGAGGTTGGCGAGGAGATATTACGCAGGGTCGCGCAGATCGACAAGGTTGGGCGCTTGTCCGGATTTACGCCCAGTTCTGGGGGCTCATCGCGTTATGCGGCGTGACAGTTTCTCACTCAATTTTGTCCGCATAGGCCAACGAGATTCACCGCTTACGTGCGATGCGCCGCAGATTCGAGCAGCACGCTGCCGCCAGTGATACGTAAAAAAATTGACCTGTACTTTCGAGCTCGGTATCAGCGCGAAGCAACTGGATTTCTGATCGGGAAAACTGGAGAGCGAGATCGGCACGGCGATGATCGGCGTGCGCGCATCGTGCCTGTCATTTGCAACTCTGGTGCCGGGGACCGGACTTGAACCGGCAAGCCCGAAGGCGGCGGATTTTAAGTCCGCTATGTTTACCAATTTCATCACCCCGGCAGGGGTCGCAATCGCGCGTGGTCGCGAATTCTACCATCGCCTCGCCGGAGCCCCAAAAACGCCCGACACCACGTTCATCCCCAAGTCACAAACCTTGCCGATAATCCGCTCACGAAAACGATTACAGCGGGCCGCAAACCGATGACGCCGACGATCAAGGATGTCGCCGCCCACGCGGGCTTTTCCATCGCCACGGTATCGCGCGCGATCAACGCGCCGCACACCGTGAACCCCATCACGCTCGACAAGGTACGTCAGTCGATCGACGCGCTGAACTTCCGCCCGAGCCCGCTCGGCCGGCAATTGCGCGGCGAGCGCACGCGCCTGATCGGCGTCGTTCTGCCGACGCTCGCGAACCCGGTGTTCGCCGAATGCCTGCAAGGCATCGACGATCTCGCGTCGGCGCAAGGCTACCGGCTGATGCTGATGACCACGCAGTACGACGTGGATCGCGAACGCCACGCAATCGAAACGCTGCGCGAGCATCGCGTCGAAGGCCTGATCCTGACCGTCGCCGATGCCGACACCCATCCGCTGCTCGACGAACTCGACCGCGACGGCCTGCTCTACGTGCTGATGCACAACGACACGGTGCGCCGCCCGTCGGTGTCGGTCGACAATCGCCTCGCTGCCTACGACGGCGTACGCCGGCTCATCGCCAACGGCCATCGCCGCATCCTGATGCTGGCCGGCTCGTTCGCCGCGTCGGATCGCGCGCGTCAGCGGCATCTCGGCTACACGCAGGCGATGCAGCAAGCCGGCCTCACGGCCGCGCCCGCGCTCGAAGTCGATTTCAACGCCGACGAACTCGCGCCGTCCGTGCTCGCGCACCTGACGCACGGCGCAAACCGTCCGACCGCCCTCTTCTGCAGCAACGATCTGCTCGCGATGGTGGTGATGCGCGGCCTGCGTCGCGCGCGTCTGAAGATCCCGCAGGACATGTCGATTCTCGGCTTCGACGGACTCGCGATGGGCGAACTGCTGTCGCCCGCGCTCGCGAGCATCTGCGCGCCGAATCGCGAGATCGGCCGCGCGGCGTGGCAGCGCCTGCTCGCACGCATCGGCGGCGCGCGCGACGAGCGGGCATTCCCCGCCACCTCGCTCGCGTTGACCCTGCCGCACAGCGTGCGCGAAGGCGCGACGATCGCGGCGCTCGGGTCCCACGCAGATTTCGACAGCGCATCACCAACGCAAGGGCTGACCGCCTAGGCAGGCGTCGCGCACTACAACCGCTTGCAACGACCACCTTTTACGGGCCCGGAGTGAGTGCGGAAGCACTTGCACCGATCGAACACAGGAGACCTGCAGTGACCCACTCGACCTCACTCTTCGCATCCTCGCTCAAACCGCTCTGGCAGAAACTGTCGCACGCCGCCGCGACCGTGCTGCCGGCGAGCCTGCTCGTCGCCGGCGCGGCGCTCGTCACGTTCGCGCCGCAAACCGCGCGCGCCGATGAAACCGCGATCTGCTACAACTGCCCCCCCGAATGGGCCGACTGGGCGAGCCAGATCAAGGCGATCCAGCAAAAGACCGGCATTCGCGTGCCGTTCGACAACAAGAACTCGGGCCAATCGATCGCACAGCTGATGGCCGAGCAGAAAAGCCCGGTCGCCGACGTCGTGTATCTCGGCGTGTCGTCCGCGTTCCAGGCCAAGGACAAGGGCGTGATCCAGACGTACAAGCCCGCGCACTGGGACGACATTCCGGCCAGCCTGAAAGACCCGCAAGGCTACTGGTTCACGATCCACTCGGGCACGCTCGGCTTCTTCGTCAACAAGGACGCGCTCGAAGGCAAGCCGGTGCCGCGCTCGTGGGCCGATCTGCTGAAGCCCGAATACAAAGGGATGATCGGCTACCTCGATCCGTCGAGCGCGTTCGTCGGCTATGCGGGCGCGGTCGCGGTGAACCAGGCGCTCGGCGGCACGCTCGATAACTTCGAGCCGGGCCTCGACTGGTTCAGGAAGCTCAAGGCGAACGCGCCGATCGTGCCGAAACAAACCGCATACGCGCGCGTGCTGTCCGGCGAAATTCCCATCCTGCTCGACTACGACTTCGACGCGTATCGCGCGAAGTACAAGGATCATGCGAACGTCGAGTTCGTGATTCCGCAGGAAGGCACGATCTCGGTGCCGTACGTGATGAGCCTCGTGAAGGGCGCGCCGCATGAAACGAACGGCAAGAAGGTGCTCGATTTCGTGCTGTCCGACGAAGGCCAGAAGCTGTGGGCGCAGGCGTATCTGCGGCCGGTGCGCGCGAGCGCGATGAATGCCGAGACCGCCGCGAAGTTCCTGCCCGCGAGCGAATACGCGCGCGCGAAGCCGGTCGACTTCGCGAAGATGGCCGAGAAGCAGTCGGGCTTCGGCGAGCGCTATCTGCAGGTGATGCATTGAACGACGTCACGTTCCCGCTGCGCTGGCGCATCGCGTTGCTCGCGCCGGCGCTCGCGGTGTTCATCGCGTTCTGGCTGTTGCCGATGGGCGCGCTCGCGCAGCTCTCCGGCGGCGGCCACGCGTTCGCGACCTATCGCGCGATGCTGACCAATCCGCGTTATATGTCGAGCCTCGGAGCGACTGTCGTGCTGTCCGCGGCGGTCACGGCGGCCACTTTGGTGCTGTCGGTGATCGCAGGGCTGCTGCTCGCGCGCCGCGAGTTCGCCGGCAAGCGCACGCTGCTCGCGCTGCTGACGTTTCCGCTCGCATTTCCCGGTGTCGTCGTGGGCTTCATGGTCATCATGCTCGCCGGGCGTCAGGGGCTGATCGGCGCGCTCTCGCTGAAACTCGCGGGCGATCGCTGGGTGTTCGCGTATTCGATGAGCGGCCTGTTTCTCGGCTATCTGTACTTCTCGATTCCGCGCGTGATCGTCACCGTGATGGCTTCCGCGACCAAGCTCGATCAATCGCTCGAAGAGGCCGCGCGCTCGCTCGGCGCATCGCCGTGGCGCATCATGCGCGACATCGTGCTGCCGGCGCTGTCGCCCGGTCTGATCGCGGCAGGCGCCGTGTGCTTCGCGACCGCGATGGGCGCGTTCGGCACGGCGTTCACGCTCGCCACCGACATCGACGTGCTGCCGATGACCATCTATACCGAGTTCACGCTGAACGCGAACATGGTGACCGCCGCGGGGCTGTCGATCGTGCTGGGCATCGTCACATGGGCGGTGCTGGCGATCGCGCGCAGCGCGAGCGGTTCGGGCGTGGCGGCGAGCGCATGAACGACAACCCATCCATGAACTCAGTCACGGCCTCCTCGGCCTCCTCGCCGTCGCAACCGGCAGCGGGACCGCGCACGCGACGCGCGTGGCCTTCCTCGCGAACCTGGCTCGCCGCGGGTCAATGGTTCGTCACCCTGCTGCTGTGCGCGTTCCTGATCGTGCCGGTTGTCATGTCGATCGTCGCGGGGCTGACGGTCAACTACTTCAAGGGTGTGTCGAGCGGACTCACGCTGCGCTGGCTCGTCGAAGTGTGGAGCCAGTATCACGGCTCGGTGTGGCTGTCGCTCGAAGTGGCCGCCGCGACGCTCGTCGTCACGCTGTTGACCGGCGTACCCGCGGGCTACGTGCTCGCGCGCAGCAAGACGCGCTTCGCACGCATCGTCGAAGAGTTTCTGGTGCTGCCGATCGCGCTGCCCGGCCTCGCGTCGGCGCTCGCGCTGCTGGTGATCTATGGCGGCTTCACGGCGTTCCGGATGAGCGCGGCGTTCATCGTGGTCGGGCATGTGGTATTCACGCTGCCGTTCATGGTGCGCGCGGTCGCGGCGGTCTGCGCGAGCAGCGATCTGCGCACGCTAGAAGAAGGCGCGGCAAGCCTCGGCGCGGGTTTCTTCACGCGCTTCGTGACGATCGTGCTGCCGAACGCGCGGCCCGGCATCGTCGCGGGCGCGCTCGCGGTGCTGACGCTGTCGATCGGCGAATTCAACCTCACGTGGATGCTGCACACGCCCGATACGAAGACGCTGCCGGTCGGCCTCGCCGATACCTACGCGTCGATGCGCATCGAGATCGGCAGCGCGTACACGATCCTGTTCTTCATCATGACGATGCCGCTGCTCGTCGCGATGCAATGGCTCGGCGTCGATGCGACCGGCCAGCGCAGCGCGTCGAACAGGCACGGCGCCGCCTCTTTCGCGAAACCCATCGACACGCCATGAAACTCACCTCGGTTCCCATCACGCTCACGCAATGCGCCAAGACGTTTCGCGGCACGCGCGTGCTCGAACCGCTCGACCTGTCGATCGGCGCGGGCGAAACCCTCGTGCTGCTCGGACCGTCGGGCTGCGGCAAGACGACGACGCTGCGCCTGATCGCGGGCCTCGAAACCCCGGACGCGGGCGGTCGCATCGCATTCGGCGACGACGACGTGACCCCGCTGCCGATCGAAAAACGCGCGGTCGGCATGGTGTTCCAGAGCTACGCGCTGTTTCCGAACCTGACCGTGCGCGGCAACATCGGCTACGGTCTGAAGATCAGGCGCGTGCCGGCGGCAACTGCCCGCCAACGCGTCGACGAACTGCTCGGCATGATGCGGCTTGCCGCGCACGCGGACAAACCGATCGATCAACTGTCGGGCGGCCAGCGTCAACGTGTGGCGCTCGCTCGCGCGCTCGCGGTGCAGCCGCGCGTGCTGCTGCTCGACGAACCGCTGACCGCGCTCGACGCGCGTCTGCGCGACGCATTGCGCACGGAAATGAACGCGCTGTTGCGCGAGCTCGGCATCACCACCGTCTACGTGACGCACGATCAGGCCGAGGCGATGGAGCTCGGCGATCGCATCGTCGTGATGAGCGCGGGACGCATCGAGCAGATCGGTTCGCCGCGCGACATCTACTATCGTCCGGCCAATCGCACGGTCGCGCAGTTCGTCGGCACGATCAACCGTATCGCGGGCGAGCCGCGCGACGGCATGCTGACGACGAGCGGCGGCGCCGTGCCGGTGCCCGCGCATGCATCGAATGCGACCGGCCCGCACGAAATCTTCTTTCGCCCCGAGGACGCGCGGCTCACCGACCCCGCGCTCGCGCAGCTGCGCGGCCTGATCGAAAGCATCGCGTTCCTCGGCGAACGCACGCGTCTGACGATTGGCGGCGCCGCGCCCGAGCCGCTCTTCGTCGACGTCGCGGGCCGTATCGAGCTTGCGCGTGGCACGCCGGTCGGCATTTCGATCGAGCGGGACGCACTGATTGCGCTATCGTAGGTACAAACAGCGCCGCAGCCTGGCGCTCAACACGAAGCAACCCGAAGGACCTCTGTCATGCTGCTGGCTCAAATTAGCGACCTGCATATCAAGCAACCCGGCGCACTCGCGTATCGCCGCGTCGATACCGCTCCCTACCTCGCGCGCTGCATCGACGCGCTGAACGCGCTCACACCGCGCCCCGACGCGGTGCTGATGACCGGCGACCTCGTCGATCAGGGCGACCCGGAGCAGTATGCGCACCTGAAGGCACTGCTCGCGCCGCTCGAGATCCCCTACTTCCTGATGGTCGGCAATCACGACGAACGCAACGCGTTGCGCGCGGCGTTTCCCGAGCGCGAGGAATTGCAAAGCGGCGGCGAGTTCGTTCAGTACGCGGCCGACGTCGGCCCGCTGCGCGTGATCGCGCTCGATTCGCTGGTGCCCGGTTCGAGCGCCGGCATGCTGTGTGACACGCGGCTCGCGTGGCTCGCGCAGCAACTCGATGCGGCGCGCGGCAAGCCGGTCGTGGTCGCGCTGCATCATCCGCCGTTCGCGTGCGGCATCGGACATATGGACGAGATCCGGCTCGACCCTGCGGCATCGGACAAGCTCGCCGCGTTGATCGCCCGCTATCCCAACGTCGAGCGCGTGCTCTGCGGGCACGTGCATCGCTCGATGTTCGTGCGCTTCGGCGGCACGATCGCGAGCGCGATTCCCGCGCCCGCGCACCAGGTGGCGCTCGATTTTCGCGAGGACGGACCGTCGGCGTTCGTGATGGAGCCGCCCGCTTACGCGCTGCATTACTACGCGCCGGCGACGGGCATCGTCACGCATCACGCGTATGTCGATCCGGCCGACGGCCCGTATCCGTTCTACGATGCTGGCGCGTTGATCGACTGACAGGAGCGGTAGATCTCTCTGCAACCGGATGGCGGCCGCGCGGGCGAGCGCTCGCTCGACCGTCAGCAGGAACCCCGCCGCTCCGGTATGATCGGCACGCTTGAGGACCGCGCATGGGCCGGTCCGTCGATCCGCCTCCGTCATGTCCACTTCCGACGCTTCCACTTCCGCTTCCTCCGCCCGGTCGCTGCGCGGCGTGTTGCTGCTGCTCGCGACGATCGCCGGTGTCTCTGTGGCGAACATCTACTTCAATCAGCCACTCCTCGACAACTTGCGCCAGTCGTTTCCGGACAGCGCGTCCTGGGTCGGCGCGGTGCCTGCCGTCACACAGCTCGGCTACGCCGCCGGCATGCTGCTGCTCGCGCCGCTCGGCGACCGCTTCGACCGGCGTTTGCTGATCCTGCTGCAGATCGCCGGCATGTGCGTCGCGCTCATCGTCGCGGCGTCGGCGCCGACGCTCGCGGTGCTGATCGTCACGAGTCTAGCGATCGGCGTGCTCGCGACGATCGCGCAACAGGCGGTGCCGTTCGCGGCCGAACTCGCGTTGCCGTCCGAGCGCGGCCACGCGGTCGGCACCGTGATGAGCGGCCTGTTGCTCGGCATCCTGCTCGCGCGGACCGCGGCGGGCATCGTCGGTGAATACTTCGGCTGGCGCGCGGTGTTTGGCGCATCGGTCGTCGCGCTGCTCGCGCTCGCGGTCGTCATCATTTTGCGTCTGCCGAAGAGCCAGCCGACCTCGACGCTGCCGTACGGCAAGCTGCTCGTGTCGATGTGGCATCTGGTGACCGAGCATCGCGCGCTGCGCGAGGCGTCGCTGACCGGAGCGGCGTTGTTCGGCGCGTTCAGCCTTTTCTGGTCGGTGCTCGCGCTGTTGCTCGCGGGTGCGCCGTTTCATCTCGGGCCGCAGGCGGCGGGGCTGTTCGGTATCGTCGGCGCGGCTGGCGCGCTGGCCGCGCCGCTGGCCGGCAAGTTCGCCGACCGGCGCGGCCCGCGCGCGATCATCACCGTGTCGCTCGTGCTGGTCGTGATCGCGTTCGTGATCTTCGGCGCATCGGCGAAGAGCATCGCGGGACTCGTGGTCGGCGTGATCATTCTCGACATCGGCGTGCAGGCCGCGCAGATTTCCAATCAGTCGCGCATCTACGCGTTAAAGCCCGATGCGCGCAGCCGCGTGAATACGGTGTACATGGTCGCGTATTTCATCGGCGGTGCGCTGGGCTCGGGTGTCGGCGCGATCGTGTGGCCGGCGTTCGGGTGGATCGGTGTCACTATCGCGGGGATCGGGTTTGCCGGGCTCGGCGCGTGGAATCATCTGCGCTTGCCGGCGCGGGCGGGGCATTGATATCAGGCTGATCAGAGCCGAGTGAGAATCGTCTTGTCGATTTGCCACCGCTGGCAGAGCCTGGTAACGCCTGTCGCATTCCGTCGCGCAGAATCATCCTTCGCCCATTTCATTACTCGTCGTTCCCGGATAGCTTAACGGACTGGTGTGGCACGAGTCGAAGGCTCGCGCCACTGTTCATCGACGTATTATGCGTTGCCCCCTGCCCGATCAAGTCCACACGCCGGTATGTCGAATACATATAACTACGGAATACACAGCAATCTAACCCCTACGCAACTGCTGCTAATCTCCGTGGATGAAACCATGGCCCAAATCGGTATCAGCGATGCGGTGGGCGCCTCCGTGATCCTCGCAGGCTCGCGCTTCATTCCGACGCGAGGCAAATTTGGCGGCGCGGTAAAAGGCACGTCAGTGGCATCGAAGCTCTCCCGCTCGCTATTGCCCTTCGAGTTAAAGCATCGAATTCTGCCTACGTTCACGTCATGGACCAGCGTCGCGCTACTCCGCGTGAAGTTGACGAGCCATCTGGGCGTATTGGTCGGTCGAGCAATTCCTGGAGTCGGGTGGATAATCACCGCATCTGACGTGGCAATAATCGGCTACAAAACCGTCAATGCCTATAACCGCCTGGTCAAACTGGAGGATCGCCTGTAATGAACGACACGTGGCTCGATCTCGTTCAGTTCATCCGCGAAGTGCGCACTCCCGCCGGGCTACCTCTCGACGACAAGCTGACCCGTGACATGGATCTGTATCACGATCTGGATTGGGAGCCGGCGAGAATCGTCGACGTAATGCAGGCATGGGCTGAACGCTTCCACGTGGACCTGCGCGATTTCGACGTTGCCTATTACGTTCCATCCGCCAACATGCGAAAGCGCGACATCGTCGCGGCCGCGTTGAAGTCCCCGTTCAGTGCCAGCGCTCGAGAGTTACTAGGTGGACGTTCCCTTACCCTTGGGATGCTCGATGAAGCGATGAAATGCGGATCATGGAAAACTGACTAGAAACGTCCCCCCGCGCAGGTTGTTACTCGCCGCCTCCCCGCCCCAACGCATACTCATGCAGCGCGTCGAGCACACGATCGAACTCGAACGATTTGTCGTAAAAGTGCCGCACGCCGTACTGCTCGCAGCGCGCTCGATACGCGGGCAACGCATGATTGGTCAGCACCGCCGCGAACATCGAATCGATCAGCCCCTCGCGCTGCAGATACGCGAGCACCGGCACGCCGGAGCCCTGCTTCAGCTGCAAGTCGACGATCACCGCATCGAACGCTTCATCGCCGAGCAACGCGATCGCCTCGTCGGCGGAGTCGGCATAAGCGGCCACGCGCAGCAAGCCCGAAGCATCGATCGCCTCGACGAGGCTGCGGCGGATCAGCGGCGAATCCTCGATCAGCAGCACGCGCAACGGCGCGCGGCTGGCTGGATCGGTAGCAGGGTTCGATTCGCTGTTCATCAGGATGTCTCGATCGTCCGTCATTCGATCAGACCATTCTTGATCGCGTAGTACGTGAGGTCCGCGTTGTTCGCGAGTCGCATCTTCTCGAGCACCCGCGCGCGATACGTGCTGACCGTTTTGACCGACAGATGCAGTTCTTCCGCGATCTCGGTCGGCAACTGCCCTGCCGCGAGCTTGCAGAAGATCTGGAATTCGCGCTCCGACAGCGCTTCATGGGGACGCCCGGCGGCGGGCTTGTCGAGATTGTCGGCAAGCGTATCGGCGACCGCCTCCGACAGATAGCGGTGACCGCGCGCAACCGAGCGGATCGCGCGCACGATTTCCTCCGGCTCGCAGTCTTTGTTCAGATAGCCGTTCGCGCCCGCGCGCAGCAGATTGATCGCGTACTGGCTCTCGGGGTAGCCAGACAGGATCAGCACGCCCTGCTCCGGACGCACTTGCTTGATCACCCGCAACGTATCGATGCCGTTCTTGTCCGGCATCGCGATGTCGAGCAGCACTACGTCGAATGCCTGCTCGCGCACGAGGCCGATCGCTTCCTCGCCGGTCGCGGCCTCGGCGGCGACGCACATATCCGGCTCGTCGGCGACGAACTGTCTGAAACCACCTCGAACGATCGCATGATCGTCAGCTATCAGCACTCGAATCATCGCTTGGGTGTCCGTGCAAAGGGAGTCGCTCCTAAGCCGACATTGTAATGATCCGCGGCCACGGCAGAACGTGGACTGCGAGGGCGGCTTCGCACCGCGGCCGCCGGCATTCCCGAGTTCGCTGGCGCCCGGTCAACACGATTGCGCCGCGTCTTCGTCGCTTCCCTGTCACTTTGGCGCGCTACTCACGCCCCGCGAGCAGATCCGCCATATCGTCGGCGTGCTCTTCCTCGACCGCGAGAATCTCCTCGAACAGCCGGCGCGTGGTCACGTCCTTCTCGCCGAGATAGCGGACGATCTCGCGGTACGTGTCGATCGCGATGCGCTCCGCGATCAGGTTCTCGCGAATCATGTCGGTCAGATCGGTGCCTTCCTTGTATTCCGAATGCGCGCGTGCCTTGATGCCGTCCGGCGCGAAATCGGGTTCGCCGCCAAGCTGCACGATGCGCTCGGCGATGCGATCGGCGTGTTCCTGCTCCTCGCTCGCGTGCTCGGCGAATTCCGTCGCGACCGCTTCGGAGTTGATGCCCTTCGCCATGAAGTAGTGACGCTTGTAACGCAGCGTGCAGACGAGCTCGGTGGCGAGCGCGTCGTTGAGCAGCTTGAGCACCGTGTCGCGATTCGCGCCGTAGCTCGGCGTGACCGGACCATCCGACATATGCTTGCGCGCGTCCTCGCGGATCTTTTTGATGTCCATCACGAACGTGTCGCCAGATTGCTTCGTCATCGAACTTCTCCTTTATCCGGTATTGGGGGAATCGCGCATCAGCACGAATCGCGCCTGATGCGCCGACGGTGGAATGACGGCGCTTCGAACGCGGGCGCCTCGATCGAGGATTCGAACGCCGCGCGTTCCCGCGCCTTGTTGACTACCTGTACCTACGTATACGTATTGCGTACTTCGCTGCCGATCTCGTGTTACGTTCATCCAGGGCTCGCGTGGCTAGGTTCGAAACACGCCGAGCAGCAACGTGACCACGAACACGACGAGGAAGATGTAGAACAGGATCTTCGCGATTTCGGCCGCGCCGGCCGCGATGCCGGTAAAGCCGAACACCGCCGCGATGATCGCGATCACGAAAAAGACGATGGCATAGTGAAGCATGGCATTTCTCCCTTTTGTTGGCCCTGCAATCGACTGCCAGCAAACCCCTCGCCTGCTATGAAGGCGCGGCTTGCCGCCACTGCGATGGCCGCGCTAATCGATCGTTTTCTTCGTCACGACGAAGCCGAGCACGAGGAACACCACGCACAGCACGACAAACACGAAGAACAGGAACTTCGCGATCGCCGCCGCGCCGGCCGCAATGCCGGTGAAGCCGAGAAGACCCGCGATCACCGCGACGATCGCGAAGAACAGCGCCCACTTCAGCATGATGGTTTTCTCCCGAAACATTGAATGAACGATCGGGTCCATGCTATCGATGCGCGGCGCCGCGCGCATTCCGACGCTCGCCGTTTTTCGTGTGAGAATCCGCTTACATTGGATTACGACGACGTTACGCGCGGCTTCGCTCGATGCTGAAGTCGACGCCCGAGTCGATGCCCTCTTTCCGGAGCAGCAAGTGTCGAATCTGCAGAACCCGCCGGAACAGCCTGGCGCGCGCGCCACGGCGCGGCTCGCCGACTGGATGCGCAGGCGCAGCTGGGCGATCGCGATGACGGTCGCGATCGTGATCACGGTGGGCGGCCTCGTGATTCTGGAGAGCGCGCGTCAGCGCATCGCCGCCGAGTACGAGACCGCGCTCGAAGCGCGCGACGTCACCGTGCAACTGAGCACGCTCGCGAGCGATCTGTCGCGCCTCAGCGCACAACAAAACCAGTTTCTTCTGACGAAGGACGACGCATCCGCCCAAGCGTTCTGCGCGAGCGCCGCGCGCATTCGCGAGACCACCCGGCAGTTGGACCACTTCTATCGCGGCGGCCGCGCGGACAGCGCGGAGCTCGCGAGCTTTACGCAGATTCTCGCGCTGATCGACGCGCGCATCGGCGCGGGCGCCGCCGCGATGCAGCACGCGGCGCCGCATCCGCTCGAATTCGGCGGATGCGGGCCCGCGAGCGACGTCAATCCGGCGGACGCTTCGTTGATCGACAGCACGCTCACGCTGCTGCGCGACAACGAAGAGCGCCGCGCGCAGCACGCGCTGGCCGCGAGCCGCGCCGATCAGCGGCTGTCGACGCTGTGCGCGGCGGGGCTGTCGGCGCTGAACATCGTGCTGTTCATTCTGCTGTTTCGCAATCTCGGCATCCAGATCGACCGGCAGGCGCGCGCGCAGCGTCAGCTGATTACGCAGCAGGAGGAACTCGACCAGCTGGTGGGCGAGCGCACGCGCCAGCTCGAAGCGCTCGGCTGGCATCTGCAGGCGGTCAGCGAAAACGAAAAGACCCAGCTCGCACGCGAGCTGCACGACGAGCTCGGCGCGATTCTGACCGCATGCCGGATGGACGTAGCGTGGGCGCGCCGCAAGCTGAAGGACAGCGAGCCGGACATCGCCGACAAGCTGCGGCGCGCGCTCGCCAATCTCGACCAGGGTATCGCGTTGAAGCGGCGCATCATCGAGGACATGCGGCCGACCGTACTCGCCAATTTCGGGCTCGTCACCGCGCTGCGCACGCTCGCCGACGAAGCCGCGCAGCGCAACAACTGGACGCTCGAACTGCACCTGCCCGCCGACGATGTCCAGCTCGACGAACAGACCGAGATTGCGCTCTTTCGGGTCGCGCAGGAGTCGCTGACGAACGCCGCCAAGTACGCGCGGGCCTCGAAGGTCGGCATCGCGCTGCGGGTCGGCGATGGCGAGGTCGCGCTGCATATCGCGGACAACGGCGTCGGCATCATGCCGGCCGATCTGAAACGCACGCATACGCATGGCCTGCTCGGCATGCGCCAGCGCGTGGCCGCGCATGGCGGACGCTTCGACATCCGCCGTGGCGCGCAAAACGGCACCGAAATCGACGTCGTGATGCCGAGCGCAAGCACGGCGACGCCTTCGATCGATCAGCCGCCGGCGTCGCCGGCCACACCGACCACTTCGTCGCAAAACCCCGTCTGACGCGTGCGGGCCGTGGCACCGCAAAGCCGTTGTAGGAGTGCGCCGACGCAAACACCGGAGCACGCCTACAACAAAATCGCGGCACGGCCGACAGCGCCGCCCCCACCCTTTTTTTACCATGCAATCAGGCCGGTTCGAAACCGGATCGAAACCGGATCGACTGGCATGGCCCCGGTCGGACGACATCAACCGATGCATTCTCGACAAGGAGAAGTTTCATGACTCGACTGATCGCTTTGCTTGTGCTCGCAGGAACCGCCATGCTCGTCACGGGTTGCAACACGATGGCCGGCGCCGGCCAGGACATTTCGAAGGGCGGCCACGCCATCACGAACGAGGCGGAAAAGGCAAAATAAGCCGGCACATGGCAGCAGGTTTTGCAGAGCCCGTCGCGGGATGCCGCGGCGGGCTTTTTTTTCGTGCATGCTGGCTTGCTGGCTAGCGACGCGACGCGTTTTCGGAGCCCGATCAAACAGAACGGCGACCCACTCTCGTGGATCGCCGTGCCGTCCTCCCGCTTTCCGACCATCCGGAGTCCTTGATTGTCCGGCTGGCGCAAGCGGTTCATCGATGCTCGCGCCGCGCGAGGCTCATCCGGTGACCGGCGGCCCCGTCATTGCCCGGTCAACGTATTCGACAGCTCCACGCTCGGCGTGCTCGTATTGCCGTTCTGTACGATCAGCAGATGAATCTGCCCAGGCGCCAGTTGGCTCAACACGCCCGCGATCGGCACCGAGGTGATCAGCCAGTCGGCGTTGTTCGCCAGCGAGAACGAGTTCGACTGGAAGATCGGCGTCTTGCTGCCGGCCACCGTCGCGATCAGCACGTACTGGCCACCCGACACGTAGATCGAATCCTGCCCGCTCGCCGGCACCGCGTTCTTGAACGACACGCCGGCGAGCGTCGGCGACACGTTGGTGATGCTGGTGGCGGTGGCCTGCACGAGGTAGAGGTCGAGGTCCGGCGCGTTCGCCGACGCATTGAAGCCGCGCACGCGCGCGTCGTTGGTCAGCAGGCCCTTGTCGAACGGATCGTCGATCAGGCCGATGTCGGGCGCCGACAGACCCGGCAATGCCAGCACTGTGTACACGTGGCCCTTCGCGACATCGGGGAAGCTGCCGCTCGCGAGCGCGTTTTTCGTGCCGGTCGCCGCATAAGCGACGGTCGTCGGGCCCGTGTCGATATTGGTGAGGTTGGTCACGCCTTTATACGAGATGTTGGTCTGTCCGGAAGGCGCGCTGCCATTGACAAGGAAGTCGACCGCGGGGCCACCCGCAAGCGCGTGAACGAAATGGATCTCGGGATTGGTCAACCCCAGCGTCTTGCCCGCATCGCTGCCATCACCGCCGCCGCACGCGCTCAGTACCGCCGCGGCCGCAACGACCGCCACCATGATTCGGATAATTTTCATTGTGTTCACCTGTCTCGCTAAAGGGCTTGACGCTCATCGCCCATTCATATGCGGGCGGCCGCGGGAAGCCTCGCGGTCGCCCTCCTCCCATCCGTGCCGCACGGCGCGCTGGTTTTGTCGGTGGCGCGTCCGTGTCGATCGACGCTCAAAATCAGCAATGGGTGTGCCGTGCCCCAAATAGCTGGCCTGAGACAACCGACCCAGGTCTTGCGAATCAATGGATTGCCGCGATTTAGAATTTTTCCTCGGCGGTCCGGTCCGGCGCGCGGTGTATCGTTCGTGCGGCCCCCCACTTACACGGTCCCTGCATGTCTTACCAACACTTACTCGCCGAGCTCGATCTGGGCTTCACACGTCTGTCCAACCGCGTCGTGATGGGCTCGATGCACACGGGCATGGAAGACCGCTTCTGGCATTACCCGCAACTGGCCGCATACTTCCGCGAGCGCGCGAAAGGCGGCGTCGGCCTGATCATCACGGGCGGCATTTCGCCGAATCGCGAGGGCTGGCTGCTGCCGTTCGGCGGCACGCTCAACTCGGTGTTCGATCTGCGCAATCACCGGCTCGTGACCGAGGCCGTACACGCGGAGGGCGGCAAGATCGCGCTGCAGATCCTGCATGCGGGCCGTTATGGCTATCAGCCGTTCGCGGTGTCGGCGTCGGCGTTGAAATCGCCGATCTCGAAGTTCAAGCCGCGCGCGCTGACGCTCGCCGGCATCGACCGAACCGTGCGCGACTACGCGCGCTGCGCGCGGCTCGCGCAACGCGCGGGCTATGACGGCGTCGAGATCATGGGCAGCGAAGGCTATCTGCTGAACCAGTTCCTGTGCCCGCGCACGAACCGGCGCACCGATCGATACGGCGGCAGCATCGAGAATCGCATGCGGCTCGCCTGTGAGATCGTCGAGCGGGTGCGTGCCGAATGCGGCGAGCGCTTCATCGTCGTGTACCGGCTGTCGCTGATCGATCTGGTCGAGGGCGGCAATACGTGGGAGGAAACCGTGCAGGTTGCGCAGGCCCTCGAAGCGGCCGGCGTGACGATCTTCAACACCGGCATCGGCTGGCACGAGGCGCGCGTGCCGACCATCGTGACCTCGGTGCCGCGCGCGGCGTTCGCCTCGCTGACCGCGCGTCTGAAGGCCGCGGTCAACGTGCCGGTGATCGCGTCGAACCGTATCAACACGCCCGAGGTGGCCGAAGCGCTGATCGCCGACGGCACGGCCGATCTCGTGTCGATGGCGCGGCCGCTGCTCGCCGATCCCGAGTTCGTGCTGAAGACCGCCCTGGACCGTGCGCACGAAATCAACACCTGCATCGCGTGCAATCAGGCCTGCCTCGATCACACGTTCAGGAATCAGCGCGCGAGCTGCCTCGTCAATCCGCGCGCGGGACGCGAAACTGAGCTCATCTACCGGCCGCTAGCGAGCGCGCGACAGGCGCGCGCGATCGCAGTGGTCGGCGCCGGGCCGGCCGGGCTATCGGCCGCGACGGTGGCGGCCTCGCGCGGGCATCGCGTGACGCTGTTCGAGGCCTGCGACACGCTCGGCGGCCAGTTCAATCTCGCGATGCGCGTGCCGGGCAAGGAAGAGTTCAGCGAAACGATCCGCTACTTCGGCAGCCAGTTGCAACGCCATCGCGTCGACGTGCGGCTCGGCACGCGCGTCGATGCCGCGCTGCTCGCCGCGGGCGCCTACGACGACGTGATCGTCGCGACCGGCATCGTGCCGCGGCGGCCGGCGATTGCCGGCATCGACGGGTCCAACGTGCTGTCGTATGTGGACGTGCTGCGCGGTGCGCCGGTCGGCGCGCGCGTCGCGGTGATCGGCGCGGGCGGGATCGGCTTCGACGTCAGCGAGTTTCTGCTGCATCGCGCGGGCGAGCCGCTGCCGGTGCCGCGCGATACGTGGCTCGACGAATGGGGCGTCGACCTCGCGGTGCGCGAGCGCGGCGGCCTGAAGCCGCCCGTTGCCGCGCAAGCGGCGCGGCAGATCTGGCTATTGCAGCGCAAGGCCGGCAAGCTCGGCGCGGGGCTCGGCAAGACGTCGGGCTGGGTGCATCGCGCGGTGCTCGCGAGGAACGGCGTGCAGATGCTAGGCGGCGTCGAGTATCGGGAGATCAGCGCGCGCGGTCTGAGGATCGCGCGAGACGGTGCCGACGAATGGCTCGACGTCGATACGGTCGTCGTGTGCGCGGGGCAGGAGTCGTTGCGCGAGCTAATGCCGTCGACCGTCGATGGCAAGCACGGCAGCGGCGGCCCGCGTTTTCATGTGATCGGCGGCGCGAAGCTCGCCACCGAGCTCGATGCGAAGCGCGCGATCCGCGAGGGCGCGGAGCTGGCGGCCGCGCTTTGACAACGGCGGCGCGGTTCGACGAGAACCGCGCCGCTTAGGCGCTGCCCTTCTTCTGGTAATCGAACCAGAACGACAAGCCGACGCTGCTCAGGATCACGATAGTCGCGATCACCGTCGAGCGTGTGACCGGCTCGCCGAGCAGCAGCGCACCCAATGCAACCGCGACGATCGGATTCACGTACATGCAGCTGCTCGCGATGATCGGGCTCGTGTGGCGAATCAGATAACCGTACGCGACGAACGCGGCCATCGTGCCGATCAGCATCAGATACAGGAACGCGACGAGCGGCAGGAAATGCAGCTCGAGCATCCGCTCGCCCGCCGCCCACGCGACCAGCGTCGAGATCGCGCCGCCGAGGCCGATCTGCAGCGAGGTCGATAGAAACAGGTCCGACGGCAGCTTCAACACCCCGGCCAGATGCGCGCCGCCGGCCCAGAACAGCGCGCCGCACAGAATCGCGAGACTGCCTCCCACCGAGCCCGGCGTGCTGTCGCCGTGACTCAGAATCACGATGCCGGCGAGCCCGAGCCCGACCGCGAACCATTCGCCGCGACCGATCTTCTGTCCGGCGACGGCCGCGATCACGGTCGCGAACAGCGGCACGGTCGCGACCATCACGGCCGCGGTGCCGGTGCCGACCGTGCGCATGCCGTACGCGAGCATGCCGCTCGACAGACCCACCAGCATCGTGCCGACGAGGCCCGCGTTGCGAATTTCGGCGACGCTCGGCCAGACCGGCTTGCGGCGCGCGGCGAACACGAACAAACCGATGCCGGCGAACAGGTTGCGCAAGCCCGACATCAGCAGCGGCGGAAACGAGCCGAGCGCGACGTGCACGGCGAGATAGGTCGAGCCCCACACCAGATAAACGACGGCAAGCGCGAGCGCGACCCGCCCTTTGCGCGACTGCGGCAGACGCAGCGACCAGCCAGACGGAGAAAAAACCGAGCGTTGCAGCGACATGCGTTCAGCCCGCCGTCGCCACTCGACCCGCGCGCTGCGCTCGATGCCGGCGAGGCCCCGCGCCTGCTTCGATGCCTTTCGGACGGGATGGCGGGCACCGCATCGGCGATGCGGTCTGACGGGTGAGGCTGGCGGACATGTCGGTGGAACAGTAAGACGATGGGCGGCGCAGGAAGCGCCAGAAACGGCTGTGGCGGCGGAATCGGTCAAAACGACGCGATGCAACGCGGCCGCGATGCGCGGCGACGCCGCGGGCGAAAGCCGCGGCGCGCAACGCATTATGCAGTAAGCGCCGAGTGCGCTGCGCGACAGAATCGTAACTTTTTGGTTTCCTGCAACAGAAAAGCCGGGGACGCATCCCCGGCTTCCATTCAGCGTCGAATCCGTTCGATGCTCCACGCATCGGCAGGATCGCTAAGCACCCCGCACGCGGACTCAGTTGCCCATCGCGCCCGACGCTTCGTGCTTCATGCCCATCTCGCCGCCGCCCTTTTTCATCGAATCGTGTTTCATCGCGTCCTTTTTCATGCCGTCCTTCGACATGCTGTCTTTGGACATCGAATCTTTCGACATCGTGTCTTTCGACATCGCATCGTTCGACATCGCGCCGCTCGCCTGCGCGAATGCGGCGCCGCCGCTTGCCAGCATCAGCAGTGCGATCGTGGTGACTGCAATCTTCTTCATGGGATGACTCCGTTGGTGGTGGATGAATCGAAACCGGCCCGTGCCGGCGTGCTTCCGAAGCCGCTGCCGCAAGCGCGCGTGCGCCCGCATGCGTCAGGAGCCTCCGAACCAGTTGTAGCCCTGGTCGACCCAATAGCCGCCGGGATACGTGTTGGTGACGAATATCTCGACGATGTGCTTCGGATTTTTGTAGCCGAGCTTGGTCGGCATGCGCAGCTTCATCGGGTAGCCGTATTTCGCGGGTAGTCGCTCGCCGTCGTAAGAAAACGTCAGCAGCGTCTGCGGATGTAATGCGGTCGGCATGTCGATGCTTTCGTAGTAGTCGTCCGCGCATTTGAAGCCGACGTACTTCGCCGTCGTATCCGCGCCGACACGCCGCAGAAAATCGCCGAAGGGCGTGCCGCCCCAGCGGCCGATCGCGCTCCAGCCTTCGACGCAGATATGCCGCGTGATCTGCTCGGCATGCGGCAGCGCGTACAGTTCGGGCAGCGTCCACACGCGCTTGCCGGTCACGAGGCCGCTCAGCTTCAGCTGATAATCGGAGCCGTCGACGTGCGGCACGTCGTCGATGCCGTAGTACGCGTTGAAGGGAAACGGTCGCGTGATCTGCGCTTCCGTGTAGGTCGGCGCGAGCTGCTTGGGATCGAACAGCGCGGCCTGGGCGCGATCGTTCAGCCGCGACACGGCGGTGAGGAAGCGGTTCACGGAAGCGTCGTCGGTCAGCGAGCAGCCGCTCAGCATCGATAGACCGCCGAGCGTCAATAGCTGCTTGCCGAACAGGCGGCGCGACGGCATCGCCAGTTCGCGCTTCGCATCGAGCAGGATCGATGCGCGGTCGAGCGTGCGGCTAACACGCTGCGTGGGCTGGTCTGCTGGTTTGTCGATCGGCTTGTTCATGATTCGGTATCCGTAGGGGTTCGCGTGGCTCGTCGATGAGCGTGAATATCGGCATGGCCGTGAGCAGCCGCGGCTCAACGTCCGCGCAGCATCGCGAGCAACGAACGCGGCACGAGCGCGACCATCGCCAGATGCACCACAAGAAACGCGGCCAGCAGCGACATCGCGGTGAAGTGCACGACGCGTGCGTTGTCGTAGCCGCCCATCAGTTCACGCAGCAGTGGAAACTGCACCGACTTCCAGATCGCGAGCCCCGAGAGCACCAGCACGATCAGATCGGCGATCGCGAACAGGTAGGCGAACTTCTGCACCGCGTTGTAGACGCGCAGATCGTCGTGCGACAGCTTCCCGCGCAACGCGGCGATGAAATCGCGCAGCACCGCGCGCGGCGTCAGCGGCAGGAACTTGCGCACGAAACGCCCGCTCGCGAGATTCAGCGCGATATACACGAGGCCGTTGAACACCAGCAGCCACATCGCCGCGAAGTGCCATTGCAGCGCGCCGCCGAGCCAGCCGCCCAGCGTGATCGCGGTCGGAAAGCTGAACGCCGGGAAGATCGGCGACGCGTCGTAGATGCGCCAGCCCGACAGCATCATCACGATTGCCGCGAGCGCGTTCAGCCAATGCGTGATGCGCAGCCACAGCGGGTGAATGACGCCGCGCTTGGGTGCGGCCGGCGCGGAGGGTGCGCCGGGGCGCAACGCGTGCGGTGTGGGTGTGGACATGGCGGCTCTCCTCGAGGCAGCGGTAGAGAATGCGGCGCGTGCGATGTCGATCAACGGCACGCGGGAAGATCGGCCGCTTGCAGCACGTCGCCGCTCGCGTCGCTTTCGACGAACGCGACCACGCCGAAGCGATCGGCGGCATTGTCGATCGGATCGGCTTTCGCGTCGACGCTCGCTTCGCGTAGATCGATGTCCTGACGAATCCGCGCGTGACCGGCGACGAGTGGCACGGGCCCGAACCATGCGCGCACGACGCGCTCGTGATGCAGCGTCGCGCCGCGGTTTTCGCCCGCGCCGACCTGCGTCGTCAGCGCGTTCTCGTAGACCGCAACATAGGCGCTCAACGGACCCGTGATGGCGGCTGCCGTCGTGCTGAACTGCGCATCGACATCGAACGCGCCGGGCGCACGCGGGCTCAGCGCGAGCGCGACATTGGCCTGCGCAGGTGCGGCGACGAGTTCGTCGATGCGGCGCTCGAAACTGTCGCGTTGCGACCAGTCGCGCAACTCGCGGCCCGCGACGAACACTTCCGGCGTATAGATCGTGTGCGCGCCCGCGAGATGCGTCAGCGTCTCCTGACGTTCGGTGAAGCGATGCTGGGAAAACCGGTCGCTCCAGCCGAGGCTGTTCCAGTAGTCGACGTGCAGTGCGAGCGGCACAATGCCGTGGGCGGCGCCGTTGCTTTTCCATTGACCGAGCCAACGGTCAGCGGGCGGGCAGCTATCGCAGCCCTCGCTGCTGTACAGCTCGACGAGCGCTAACCGGTGCGCGGGGCTGTGCGTCGCGCATTGGGGTCCGGCCGCGACCGCATCGGCCGCACGGATGCCCGAAGCGCTGAGCACAACGAGCGCGAGGCCGGCGGCGGGCCTGGAAAAACTCGTAAAGCGCTGAAGTAGCGAGCGATTGTGCGCGGTCGACATGACGTGCTCCGATCGTAATCTGCACGTTTGTCGAACCGCGCGGCCGGTTATGACAAGCCTCTTTTAATTTTTTTCCGGCAGGGGGAGCGAGCCCAGGCTCGCCCGCGACTCAGTCGTAACTGACCACTACCGTCACGCGCGTGTCCGTATCGGTGCGCCGCGCGTTCAGCGACAGCACGCCGCCCGCGCGATCGAGCGCGTAGTGGCCGTCGCGGGCCAGCACGCCGTGCCCGGCGCCATCGACGAAACGCGCTGCCAACAGATCGCGCGACTGCGTACCGCCGTTCACTTCGAGCGCGACATCCGCCCCGCTGACGACGCCCGGCGGCGCACTGAACGTCACCGTGCGCGAGAAGCGCTGACCGGCCACGCTCGCACTATCGACGGCGACGCCAGTGGGCGCCGTATCCGCGCTGATCTGCAGCGGCGGTGCGACGATCATCCCCACGAACCGGATCACGCCGCCCGTCACCGTCGATGCCGCCGGCGCCGCCAGCGGCGCGGCAAACAATGCCACCACCGCGGCTGTGCGACCGAACGTTCGCCACCGCATTGTTTCCGCTTTCATGTGCACCTCTCTGTCAATCGGCGCGAGTCGCGTCGCGCCATTCACGCGCCATCCCGCGAATCGCTTCGCTGGAGCGCGGCCTTCGCTGCACTTTGTTTAACGGCAATCCTTTGACTGGCTTGAACGCAATGCGGATCAGGTCGCTTTCTTCTGGCACCGCACAAAGACGGCCGATCGACGGAGCGCGATGTCTCCAACGGAAGTGCCCGAGACAGCGTGCTAACATCAAGCTTTCGTCGCTGGTGTCGCGGGCTTCACGTTTTGCTGCGCGGCAACCTGCCGTTCGCTATTCCCATCACCTGGTCGTTTTGCCCGTGACTTCGCTGCGTCGTCCGACTTTTCGTGCTCTCGCCCGCTTGCGCCCATGCCGCGCAGGCGGCTGCGCGCGCGCGGGCGTCGCGCCGCACGGCACCGGCGAGACGTCCCGAATGCTCCCGCTTCACGCCGCCCGGCGCCCTCGCTGACGTAGCCTGCCGATACCCGGGGGCCGCGTCGCCGGGCTCCGGGCTTTCCCATTCGCACTCATTCGCCGACCACCCGCATGGGATCGTCGCACGCGGCCATCCTTCACCGCCTTATCGGAGTCCTGATGATGAAGAAGATCAAAACCTGCTATCTGACCGAACTCGACGTGGCCCGCCTCGAGAAATATGCGGCCGCTAACGCCAAGCTGCAGCACATGCTCGACGATGTGCTCGAACGCGCGGTAATCGTCGACTCGCACGACATCCCGGCCGACGTCGTCACGATGAACTCGCAAGCAACGCTGATCGATTCGGCGAGCGGCGAACAAATGACGTGGACCGTCGTCTATCCGCCCAACGCCGATTTCGCGCAAGGGCGGCTGAACGTATTCTCGCCGGCCGGCCTCGCGCTGCTCGGCGCGCGCCGCGGCGAGAGCATCAGCTTTACGCCACCCAGCGGCGATCAGCAAGTGCTCAAGATCGACAAAATTCTGTATCAGCCCGAAGCCGCCGACGATTTTTCGCTGTAAGCCGGCTGTTCCATTGCTGTAAGTTGCCCTGTCTGATGCGGTCTCGGAATAAGCATAGGAGATGTCTGGATTCATCTGGACCAGTTTTTTGAATCACTCAGACAGGTTGCCAAACCGCGGGCGGGCGGTGTATCGTGTGCGCTGCTAACGCGGGGGTCCTGCGTAGCGCGGAGCTGGAGGTCCGTGTTGCGTGGGTGAGAAATACCCTTTGAACCTGATCTGGATAATGCCAGCGCAGGGAAGCGTACGGATCTCGCACCAGCCTCAACAGCCTCACCTCTTAGCGATTTCCGACCACTTCCATCTCAGTCTCCTGCTTAGCCGCCCCACTTTGTACGGAGACTTTCATGAACGCCAATCCGAAGTTTATTTCCGCCGAAGCCCATGTGGACGAGGCCGCCGTCGCGCCGCTGCCGAATTCGCGCAAGGTCTACGTGACCGGCTCACGCCCCGACATCCGCGTGCCGATGCGCGAAATCTCGCAGGCAGACACGCCCGACAGCTTCGGCGGCGAAAAGAATCCGCCGATCTACGTGTACGACACGTCGGGCCCCTACTCCGACCCGGACGCGAAGATCGACATCCGCGCGGGTCTGCCCGCGCTGCGTCAGGCGTGGATCGAGGAGCGCGGCGACACCGAGCCGCTGACCGGTCTGTCGAGCAGCTTCAGCCGCGAGCGCGCCGCCGATCCGGCCACCGCGCAGCTGCGTTTCCCGGGCCTGCATCGCACGCCGCGCCGCGCGATCCCCGGCAAGAACGTCACGCAGATGCACTACGCGAAGCAAGGCATCATCACGCCGGAAATGGAATACATCGCGATTCGCGAGAACCAGCGTCGTGCCGAGTATCTGGAGACCTTGAAGGCGAGCGGCCCGAACGGCGCGAAGCTCGCCGCGATGATGGGCCGCCAGCACCCCGGCCAGGCGTTCGGCGCGAGCGCGTTCGGTCCGAACGGTCTCAGCGAAATCACCGCGGAATTCGTGCGCGAGGAAATCGCGCGCGGCCGCGCGATCATCCCGAACAACATCAATCACCCGGAGAGCGAGCCGATGATCATCGGCCGCAACTTCCTCGTGAAGGTCAATGCGAACATCGGCAACTCGGCGGTGACCTCCTCCATCGGCGAGGAAGTCGACAAGATGACGTGGGCGATCCGCTGGGGCGGCGACACGGTGATGGATCTTTCGACCGGCAAGCACATTCATGAAACGCGCGAATGGATCATCCGCAACAGCCCGGTGCCGATCGGCACGGTGCCGATCTACCAGGCGCTGGAAAAGGTCAACGGCAAGGCTGAAGATCTGACGTGGGAGATCTTCCGCGACACGCTCATTGAACAGGCTGAGCAGGGCGTCGACTACTTCACGATCCACGCGGGCGTGCGTCTGCAATACGTGCCGCTCACCGCGAACCGGATGACCGGCATCGTGTCGCGCGGCGGCTCGATCATGGCGAAGTGGTGTCTCGCGCATCACAAGGAAAGCTTCCTGTACGAGCACTTCGAAGAGATCTGCGAAATCATGAAGGCCTACGACGTAGCCTTCTCGCTCGGCGACGGCCTGCGTCCCGGCTCGATCTACGACGCGAACGACGAAGCGCAACTGGGCGAGCTGAAGACGCTCGGCGAGCTCACGCAGATCGCGTGGAAGCACGACGTGCAGGTGATGATCGAAGGTCCGGGCCATGTGCCGATGCAGCTGATCAAGGAGAACATGGACCTGCAGCTCGACTGGTGCGACGAAGCGCCGTTCTACACGCTCGGGCCGCTGACCACCGACATCGCGCCGGGCTACGACCACATCACGTCGGGCATCGGCGCCGCGATGATCGGCTGGTTCGGCACCGCGATGCTGTGCTACGTGACGCCGAAGGAACACCTCGGTCTGCCGAACAAGGACGACGTGAAGACCGGCATCATCACGTACAAGCTCGCGGCGCACGCAGCGGACCTCGCGAAGGGTCATCCGGGCGCGCAGGTACGCGACAACGCGCTGTCGAAGGCACGCTTCGAATTCCGCTGGGAAGACCAGTTCAATCTCGGTCTCGACCCGGACAAGGCGCGTGAATTCCACGACGAGACGCTGCCGAAGGATTCGGCCAAGGTCGCGCATTTCTGCTCGATGTGCGGCCCGCACTTCTGCTCGATGAAGATCACCCAGGACGTGCGCGAGTTCGCCGCGCAACAGGGCGTCAGCGATAACGAAGCGCTGCAGAAAGGCATGGAAGTCAAGTCGATCGAGTTCATGAAGCAAGGCGCGGAGATTTATCAGCGGCAATAAGCGGCTTGCGCGACGCGCGCGCGAAGTAGCGCCCTGCAGTATCGAAGCCCGCCGGCATGGCGGGCTTTTTTTATTCCGCCGCGTCGAGCAGGCACGTTGTGTGCTGACAGAAAGAAACAACTAGTTCCAACAACGAAGGGAGTCAGCATCATGAAATCGATCCGTCAACTCGGCACTCGTCTTGGCACGGCCGCAGTCGCGCTTTCGCTCGTCGCGGGTGTCGCGGCATGCGGCGACATGTCCCCACGCACACGTGATACCGCGATCGGCGCGGGTGTCGGCGGCGCGGCCGGCGCGGCGATCGGCGGCAGCGGCTTGTCGACGTTGGGCGGCGCGGCCGTGGGCGGTGTCATCGGTAACCAGATCGGCAAGTGAGCGGCAAGCGAGCGTTGCGTCCGATGATGCGTCTGACGATTCATACAGGACAGCCAAGCATTTATTCCGACCACGCACCGGACTGACGAGGGCCGCGAATGCGGTGCGCCCTCGTCCCGACAGCGCGCGTGGAAATAGACTGAAATATGCGGTTGCGGTTTTGCCACAGCGCTGCCGCGGCAGAAGCGTAAGCTCCTCATAACGACGTCGCGCGAGGCGGCATCGGTTCATCGAGGAGCGCGTTATGAAGTCCCGCGTCGTCACCCATCTTCGCGCGGTGCGCCTCTCGACGCCACGCGAGGCATCCAGTTTTTTCGCAAGTTTCGCGCGGCCCGCCGCCGCGATTTCCGCGCTCGCCTCCAGTCTGTTTTTAGCCGGCTGCTATTACCCCGCCGGCTACTATCCCGCGGGCTATTACACGTCTTACTATTCGACCGCGCCCGCGACCACAGCGGACCAAACCGCACCGGCCACCGATCCACAGCAGACGCCTCAAGCCCAGGCGCAAATGCAGGTCGCGCCGCAGGACATGCCGCCCGGTTATGCAGCCGCGGCGCCCGTGTATGTGGCGCCGCCGGCGTATCCCGCCTACTATCCGCCGCCCGCTTATCCTTATCCCGCCTATTACGGCTATCCCGCCTACTATGGACCGTCGATTGCGATCGGCATTGGTGGCTACTGGGGAGGCCATTGGGGCGGCCACTGGCATTGACCTGTCTTTCGTTCGCCCGCCACCGCGCACACCCGCCCGTACTTTCCCGGCTTGACTCGCCGATATGGCGCTCTATTCTTCAAAGGTTGCACGCAGCACCCGCTTAAATCAGGCGCCGCCGCTTGGTCGAGGCCACTCGCGAGCGTCCGGCGTGGCAGAGCGACGCGCCGTCATGCGCAATCTCCCGCGTCGAATTACACAACAACGAAGGAGAGATGATGTTTCATCAACTGCTCACTCCAGTCGGTAATTCGCTTTTTGCGTCGTTTATCGTCGCCGCGCTGCCGATCATCGTCGTGCTCGCGCTGCTCGGCTGGGCGCGCAGGCCAGCGTGGCAGGCGTCGCTCGCGGGATTGATCGTCGGTTTGATCGTAGCGATTTTCATCTGGCAGTTTCCGGTCGGGCTCGCGTTGAACTCGGTCGCGGCCGGCGTCGTCTTTGCGATCTGGCCAGTGATGTGGATCGTGTTCACCGCGATCCTGCTGTACAACATCGCGCAGCGCTCGGGACGCTTCGAGGCCTTCCGCCTGTGGATGATCGACAACCTGCCGAACGACCGGCGCATCGTGCTCGTCGTCGTCGGCTTTTCGTTCGGCGCGCTGCTCGAGGGCATTTCGGGCTTCGGCACTCCGGTCGCGATCACGAGCTCACTCTTGATCATGCTCGGCTTTCCAACGCTCGAAGCGCTGGTCTTCACGCTGATCTTCAATACCGCGCCGGTCGCGTTCGGCGCGCTCGGCGTGCCGATCACGGTCCTCGGCGCGGTCACGCATTTGCCGTCCGATGTGCTCGGCAAGATGGTCGGGCGGCAATTGCCGTTCTTTGCGGTCCTGCTGCCCTTCTATGTGATCGGCGTGTACGCGGGCTTTCGCAACATGCTGCGGATCTGGCCGGTGCTGCTGGTGTCGGGCCTGAGTTTCGCGCTGACCCAGTTCGTCGTCTCGAACTTCGTGAACTACAGCCTGACCGACGTGTTGTCTTCGCTGGTTTCGTTGATCCTGACCGTGGCGTTCCTGCGGGTCTGGAAGCCCGTCGCCGATCCGAAATTCGCGATCAACGTCGATCGCATCAACGAGGTGCGCGGCAAAATCAGCGGCGTGCAGGGCTGGTATCCGTGGATCATCGTGTCGGTTGTCGTGATCGTCTGGACGGTCGCGAGGATCTTCACGATCGGCGACGTCAAGGTATCGTGGCCGGGTCTCGACAAGGCCGTGTTCATCACGCTGTACAACACGCCGTACGGCGCGATCTGGGACTTCCAACCGCTTGCGACCGGCACCGCGATCCTCGTCGCGGCGCTCATCACCGCGTTCGTCGTGCGGCTCTCCCCCGCCGACTTCGGCAAGGCGATCTCCGACACGTGGGTGCAAACGCGCATCGCGATTCTGACCGTGGCGACGATCGTCGGCCTCGCGTATCTGATGAACTACTCGGGCCTCAACTACACGCTCGGCCTCGGAGTCGCGTCGGTCGGGCCGGTGTTTCCGCTCGTGTCGGCGTTCCTTGGCTGGATCGCGGTGTTCCTGTCGGGCAGCGATACGTCGGGCAATGCGCTGTTCGGCAATCTGCAGGTGGTGGCGGCCAAGCAGCTGAACCTGAATCCGGTGTTGATGGCGGCGACCAACTCGTCGGGCGGCGTGATGGGCAAGATGATCTCGCCGCAGAACATTTCAACCGGCGTCGCGACCACCGACTTGAAGGGCAAGGAAGGCGTCGTGTTCGCCAAGACCTTCAAGCATTCGATTCTGCTCACGGTGCTGCTCGGTGTTCTCGTGTGGGCGCAGCAGAACTTCCTGCAATGGATGATTCCGCACTGAGCTCGCGCCGCTGACGGCGCAACGCAATTCACATTGTTTCGGACGGCGCCCGCGCATCGCGGGCGCCGTTTGCAATTCCGTCCCCGCTACCGCTCCTCCGCATCGCAATTTTTCTCACATATCGGTGAGAATTGCTCGTTTGGCGCGCACCCTCGCGGCGTTTACGATCGACCTACCCGGACGCGGCCGTCTCCCGGATCTTGCCGTTTCATCCCGCATTGAAACGAATCGCGCGATCGCACTGTTAGGATGAGCTGGCGTCTCGACTCAACTGCGCGCGGCGCCATTCCAATGAAAGCCAGAAACCTTCTGCAACTGCTGATCCTCGCCGCCCTGTGGGGCGCATCGTTCCTGTTCATCCGCGTCGGCGTGACCGACTTCGGCGTCGCGCCGCTGATGGCGCTGCGCGTCGGCATCGGCGCCCTCTTTCTCGCGATCGTGCTGATCGCGCGACGACCGCTGCAACAGTCCGCCACGGTGTTGCGCACGCACGCGGTGCCGCTGCTCGTGGTCGGCATCCTCAATTCGGCGGCGCCATTCTGTCTGTTCGCGTATGCCGAGCTGACGCTGTCGGCGGGCGTCACGTCGGTGATCAATGCGTGTGCGCCACTGTGGGGCGCGCTGGTCGGCTTTCTGTGGCTGCGCGACCGGCTCAGCGCGCTGCGCACGCTCGGCCTCGTGGTCGGCTTTCTCGGCGTCCTGATGCTCGTGTGGGACCAGATCGCGACGCCGGACGGCTCGGCCGCCTCGCCGCTCACCGTCGCACTCGCGGCCGGCGCCGCGCTTGGCGCCACGCTGCTCTATGGCATCGCGGCCAATTACACGAAGCGTCACCTGACTGGCGTCGACGCGCTCACTGTCGCGACCGGCACGATGATCGGCGCGACGATCGTATTGCTGCCGCTCGCGGTGATCTACTGGCCCGCCGCGCCGATCTCGCTGCGCGCGTGGGGCGCGGTGATCGCGCTCGGCGTCGCCTGCACCGGCATCGCGTACATGCTGTTCTTCCATCTGATCGCGGTCGCGGGGCCGACACGCGCGATCACCGTGACCTTCGTGATTCCGATCTTCGGCATTCTGTGGGGCGCGCTGTTTCTCGGCGAGACGGTGTCGCCCGGCATGCTCGAAGGGTGCGCGGTGATTCTGGTCGGCACCGCGTTGGCGACCGGCGTAATCAAGCGCTTGCCGTGGGTCGGCTCGCGGCGGCGCGCGGATACCTGAGTAAGCGGTCGAAAAAAAAACCGCCCGGATTGCTCCGGGCGGTTTTTTCGTCGAACCGGCGGCGTTGGCCGCGAGGCTCTCGTATCAGCGCAGCTGATAGGCCATCAGGCTCATGATCTGCTTGGCCTGCGAGCTTTCGTCGACCTGGCCCTTGTCGTCGACCACAGCCACGCGGGTCTGATCCGGCGTCACCGCGCGCACGTTCACGCGATACTCCTTGGCGACCTTCTCCTTCCGGCCGTGGAAGACCTGGCTCCAGAAGCCCTGCTGGGCCGACGACATATCCTTCGGATCGACGTAGCGCACGAAATACAGGCCGCGGCTCACGTCGCGGTCGTCGACCGTGAAATTGCTGCGATCGAGCGCGAGGCCCACGCGCAGCCACGCACGGTCATACGGCTCGCCGAGCGTAAGCTCGGTCGATGACAGCTGCGCCGACGTGTTGTTGGCCGAATCCACGTCCGGCGTCGACGGCTGGGCCGCCAGCGCGACGTTCTGCGCGACAACGGCGGCCGTCGCCGACTTGGCACCCGCCGTCGCCGCGTTCGGCGCGAACTGCGTGCCCGCAGGCGACAGCTCGGCATTCTGCGTGCCACCCGCACCCGATTCAGCCCGCGCGAGCGAGGCCATCAGGCGCTTCAGATATTCCTGCTCGAGCGCCGGGTCGTTCGGCTTGGGTTGCCACTGGGTCGACTCGTTGTTCGTACCGGTGATCGCCTCACGCATGCCTTTCTGGCTGACGAACACGTAAGTGCCGCCCTTCGGCGCGGCTTCGAGACGCGTGCGGAACTTGTTGCGCTCCGAGCTCACGTAGCTGTTGCCCATCGCCTTCGACAGCGTGTTGCGGATAAAGCCGTCGTTGATCTGCGCGTGGGTTTCGTTCCAGTCGGTTTCCATCACGCCCTTGTCGCGCTGGTCGACGACGAGTAGGAAGCCCTGCTCCTGCCAGAAGCGGCGGATTTGCGGCCAGGCCTGATCGGGCGTTTTGTTGTCGATCACGAGCCAGCTTTCGGTGCCGTCGCGCTGGATGTGGATGCCCTGGACGGGCGGCACGACCGCAACCGCGTCGCCGGCCGGCGCCTGCGCCTGCACCTGTTTCAGCGTGGACAACGAGGTTTCGCCGCCCTGCGGCGGCAGCGAACGCTGATCGGCCGTCTCGTCGATCATGTTCGGCGGTACGGCAAGCGATACCTGCTTCGAACGGGAGTCGCTCCTATAGTCGATTTTGGTCGGCGACGAGGTACCGCAGCCGGCGACCAGCCCGCCTGCCATGAGCATTACTGCAAACCGCTTGGTGAGACGAAAATCAGTCATGTTCGGGGAATCCTTCCGCTACGCCACGGCAAGTTTCCGTGGATCAACCCAACATTTTACCGGTCCCGGCGAGGCGTGTGCAAAAACTGGGGTTTGCCCGGGACTCGCCACATGCCACGGCGACGCAACGGCCACGGAAAAAAGGCCGTGCGCGTCACGCTATTTGCCCTCTTATGAGGTAAATTTAACACTCAATGACACTTTCGAGTTGACCTTGGGAGTATTCCCAAAGTCTTCGCCGGATGCCCGCCGCATAAGGGCTTCCGGTTTGCATGCGGCTTGTTTTCCACATGGCGTGCGGTCCTGTCCGCCGCAGGTGTGCAAAGACCAGAAGAAAACCGGTGCTACGTTAATCGAGTTATCTCAATAAAAATCCGGCACCAAACGAGGAAGGCCTCATGTCCAGGTTCAATCTCCATCCATCCGCGATCGCCTCAATGATCGCCGTCGTCGCGTGCTGCGCGAGCTTCGGCGCGCATGCCGAATTGGGCGGCACAATGCCGAGCCAGGCGGTGGCGGGCGCGAGCGCTCCGCGCACGCTGCTCAATGGCGCATTGCGCGCGCGCACGTGGACCGACGCCGGCAATACCACCATCAACGAATACGCGACCAGCACCGGCCTGATCGTCGCCTACGCATGGCAAGGCCCGACGATGCCGGATCTGCGCGCGCTGCTCGGCAAACACGGCGACTCGTACAAGACCGGCGCGGCGGCGGCGGCCGGCAGCGGCAATTTGCATTCGTCGCGGGTCGCGCGCTCCGACGTGATCGTCGAGTCCGGCGGACCGATGCGTGGCTACGTCGGCCGCGCGTGGCTGCCGGCGGCTTTGCCCGCCGGCGTCACCTCCGACGACATCCAGTGACGCGCGCGCCCCGCACGCGTCGCTCGCGCCCCCTTTCACGCCTGAGTTCCACCAGACGGACCGCCACGCCATGAAATCCGCCTTGCGTTTCCATGCCCTGCTTATGATCGTCTGCGCGGCCCTCGTCGGCTGCGGCGGCGCAGGCGGCAGTTCCTCGTCCGGCTCGTCCGGCTCCGGCTCGACGCCGTCCGCGAGCGCGCCGACCAGTTCCGCGACCGCGCCGACTCCCAGCGCGAACGTGCCGCAATCGACCACGCCCAACGTGCAGCCGGTCACGGTCGGCGTATCGCCCGGCAATACGCGCAATATGCTGATGACGAGCGTCACCGTCTGCCAGGCCGGCACCGGCAACTGCGCAACGATCGACGACATCCAGGTGGACACCGGCTCGAACGGCCTGCGCATCCTCGCATCGGCGCTGCCGACCACCCTGTCGCTGCCGACCATCGCCGCGGGCAGCGGCGTAAGCGCCGAATGTGCGGTATTCGGCAGCGGCTACGCGTGGGGCTCGATTCACACCGCGGACGTACGCATGGCTGGCCAACAGGCGTCATCGATTCCGATCCAACTGATCGCCGAGAGCGCGCTGCCCGGCGCACCCGCCGACTGCGCGAACTCCGGCGGCGCGTCGCTGCTGACCGTATCGAGCCTGCACGCGAATGGCATCCTTGGCGTGGGCCTGTTCCCGGTCGACTGCGGCAACGGCTGCGCGAACTCCGCGTTGCCGCGCTGGTACTACAGCTGCACGACGAGCGGCTGCAGCCCGACCGCGCAGCCGCTAGCGCAGCAGGTGACCAATCCGGTCAGCAGCTTCCCGCTCGATAACAACGGCGTCGTGATCGACCTGCCCGCCGTCGCCGATGCGGGCGCGGCGAGCGTGTCAGGCTCGCTGATCTTCGGCATCGGCACCCAGTCGAACAATACGCTGACGGGCACGAACGTTCTGAGAGCGAACTCGGCGACCGGTTACGTGACGACGAACACCGGCGGCCTGACCTATGCGGTGAGCTATCTCGACAGCGGCTCGAACGGCCTCTTCTTCCACTCGACGCAGTTCCCGTTGTGCGGCTTCTGGTACTGCCCGACTTCGACGCAGTCGGCAAGCGCGTCGATCACCGGCATCGATGGCGTGTCAAGCACGGTTTCGTTCGACATCGCCAATTCGAACACGCTGTTTTCGTCGTCGAACAACGCGTTCGACAATCTCGCCGGCAATTCGAGTCTGGGTTTCGGCTGGGGCTTGCCGTTCTTTTACGGCAAACGCATTTACACGGCGATTGCGACGCGCAATACGTCGGCCGGCCAGGGACCGTATTACGCGTTCTGAGGGTTGCCTGGGTTGGATGCGCAGCGACGGTGCGGCGCGCGCGGCTGCGAACTCAGCCCGCCGCGCTGTCCGGTTGTGCTGCCGGCGTGGCCAGCTGCGGCGGCGCGAGCCAGCGGAATACGTCGAGCTGTTCGCCGTGGAATGTGCATTCGGCGGCGGCCGGCGTGCGGACCCTCGACGGCTGGGCCGGCTTCGCGGCCACCTTGGCCTCGGAGGCCGCTTGCGACGCCGATGCCGTGAGCGGCGCGGAAGCCCCGGTCGCGGACGCGCTCACCGCATGCTCGATGGTCCCCTCCACCACGACCCGCGAGCCGCGAATCGCGGCCCCGCGATGCGTGACCCGCAGCCGATCTGACGACATCCCCGACGACGGCTCGGCCAGCTTGCTGCGCATCAATTGTTCACAGGCGCTCGAGTTGCGGGTGACGATGGTGCAGGCCGCCAGCAGCGCCGCGGCGCTCGCGAGACAGGCGACAGAGAGAAGGCGAATCTTCATCGATATTCCGTTGTTCGAGGTCCCGGCCATTGTAGCCGCTTGACCTTGACGCGGCGCATCGGCATCGTGTTGGCCGGCCGCCCGGTTGCCCACATGGCGCGGCGAATTCCAAGCGACTCCCCCGGTAACGATTCCGGCTTCTTCATGCTCAGCCTCGTCCTGCTCGCAACCGTCGCCTATGCCGCGACCAATATCGACAACCTGTTCGTCCTGCTCGGCTTTCTGGCCGAAGCGGGCGCAAAACGGCGTCGCGTGGTCGCGGGACAGTACGCGGGATCATTGATCCTCGTCGCCGCGGCGCTCGTGCTCGCGGCCTTGCTCACGCGCCTGCCAGCCGGGTATGTCGGCCTGCTCGGCTTGCTGCCGATCGTCGTGGGCCTGCACAAGGCGTGGCAGCGCTTCGGTTCTGGTCACGCACTGAATAAAGATAACGTGGACGGCCGCACACGCGCTCCGCCATCCATTCGCGGTTCATCGAGCTGGACCGTCGCGAGCGTCGCCATCGCCAACGGCTCGGACAACCTCGCCGTCTACGTGCCGCTGTACGCCAGTCATACACCCGCCGAGAACGCGCTGGTTTCACTCGTGTTCATCGTGATGATCGGGCTGTGGTGCGCGGGCGCGGCATGGCTCGTCGACCATCCGTTGCTCGGCGGGCCGATCCGGCGGTACGGCTCGGCGGTGCTGCCGCTGATCCTGCTCGCGATAGGCGTATCGGTGTTGTTGAACAGCGATACGCTGCGGCTTTTGTCCGGCGGGTGAGCAACGCGGGGCTCGGTCGAAACACTGTCCAGGCGTCGACGAAGTCAATTTGCCGGCCGCAGCGGTTGCACGTAAGTACGCACGCCGGCCAGCGGCGCGCCATAGCCGCCCGCGCTCGGGTTGTTCGGCAAGCCGTTGACCAGTTGCGCGCGCGGATCGGTCGGATTCAGATTCAACTCGCCCGCCTGCTGGTTGCCGTGCGTCGGATACTCGCTGCCGAGCGCCGCATGTGGCATCAGGCGCGTGCTGTTCTGCGGCGCGTTCATGTCGTTCTGCGCGCTGAGCCCCTGCGCGCCGGCCTGCCCGACGAACCCGCACGCCAACGCCGCGCACGCGCCGGTCCTTGCGACAGCGGATATCCACGCTACTCGTTTCATGTTCGCCTCCTGCTCAGTGAATTGACGATGCCTCGTGAGCTCACCCGTGAATCGAACGCGGCACGAGCACACTGCGTGCCCTTGACGCAATCTCAATAATATGTTCCCATTGCGCACTATGTACCGCGCCCAGACCACCCTATCGCTACTACTAGCCCGCTCTACCGGGCTAGGTCTGCTGCTGCGCGCGTCCGCTTCTCTCTGATACACCGAAGCATCGCTTGAATCCCCAGTAACTGACCCAGCCCCGGTTTCCGACCGGCGGCCCAGTATCGCGTTTTCGTCGTCCGGTCGACACCCGTTCCACGGTCTCTCCCTCGGATGATGAAAATGTTGAAAAACCCCGCTACCAAGTACCGTTCGTTCAAGCCGATCAATTTGACGGATCGCCAGTGGCCGTCGCGCACCATCACGCGCGCGCCCATCTGGATGAGCACCGACCTGCGCGACGGCAACCAGGCGCTGTTCGAGCCGATGAACGCCGAGCGCAAGATGCGCATGTTCAAGACGCTGGTGCAGATCGGCTTCAAGGAAATCGAAGTCGGGTTTCCGTCAGCCTCGCAGACCGATTTCGACTTCGTGCGCGAGCTGATCCAGGGCGGCCATATTCCCGACGACGTGACGATCGAAGTGCTCACGCAGGCGCGCGACGATCTGATCGAGCGTACGTTCGAATCGTTGCGCGGCGCCCCGCGCGCGATCGTCCACCTGTACAACGCGACCGCGCCGGACTTCCGCAAGATCGTGTTCGGCCTCGAAAAGAGCGGCGTGATCGAACTCGCGCAGAAGGCCGCGCGCACGGTGAAGCGCCTCGCCGACGCGCAGCCGGAAACGCACTTCACGCTGCAATACAGCCCGGAAGTGTTCAGCGGCACCGAACTCGAATTCGCGAAGGAAGTCTGCGACGCGGTGTTCGACATCTGGCAACCGACGCCCGAGCACAAGGCGATCGTCAATCTGCCGGCCACCGTCGAAATGGCCACGCCGAACGTCTACGCGGACCAGATCGAATGGATGCACCGCAATCTCGCACGCCGCGATTCGCTGATCGTCTCCGTCCATCCGCATAACGACCGTGGTACGGCCGTCGCCGCCGCGGAGCTCGCCGTGATGGCGGGCGCGGATCGCGTCGAAGGCTGCCTGTTCGGCAACGGCGAGCGCACCGGCAACGTCGATCTCGTCACGCTCGCGTTGAATTTGTACACGCAAGGCGTCGATCCCGAGCTCGATTTCTCGAACATCAACGAAGTCGCGCGCACGGCCGAAGAGTGCACGCAGTTGCCGATCCATCCGCGTCATCCGTATGTCGGCGACCTCGTCTTCACCGCGTTCTCGGGCTCGCACCAGGACGCGATCAAGAAGGGCTTCGCTGCGCAGAAGCCGGACGCGATTTGGGAAGTGCCGTACATGCCGATCGATCCGAGCGACCTCGGCCGCACCTACGACTCCGTGATTCGCGTGAACAGCCAGTCGGGCAAGGGCGGCATCGCGTATCTGCTCGAGCAGAGCTACGGCGTCGTGTTGCCGCGCCGCCTGCAGGTGGACTTCAGCTCGGCCGTGCAGCGCTTCACCGACGACAGCGGTCAGGAAGTCACGCCCGCGCAGATCTGGGAACTGTTCCAGCAGGAATACGTGCGCACGGCCGAGCCGGTCCGCTATGTCAGCCACAGCCTGTCCGAGCATGACGGCCGCGAGCACATCAAGCTCAACGTCGAAATCAACGGCACGCCGCGCGTGCTGACGGGCGCCGGCAACGGCCCGCTCGACGCGCTGATGCACGCGTTCGACGTGCCCGTGCGCATCCAGCACTACGAGGAACGCGCGCTCACGCAGGGCGCCGATGCGCGCGCGATCGCGATCGCCGAAATGGCCGGCGCCGATGTGGCCGGCAGCGCGTTCGGCGTCGGTGTCGATGCGAACCTGATTACCGCGTCGATTCGCGCGGTGATCAGCGGCGTGAACCGCGCGTATGCACGCGTGAACGCGGATGCACAGGAGCGTTTCTTCGACGCAGCGCTGAGCGACGCGACGGTGTGAGTCCTAAGTCTGCCGCGTTGAACGCGCGTCCCGCCACATGTTCAACGGGCTGATGGCAATGAAGAAGGGGCGTCTCGACGACGCCCCTTCTTTTTTGACGTGAATATATCCGCGTCAAAGTCGGCCGAGGTTCACTGAAACACGTCCCGGCCGAAGTACTTCAGCGAAATCCGCTGATAGGTACCGTCTTTTCGCATACGGGCGAGCGCGTCGTCGATTGCGACGCGCAGCTTCGGATTGCCCTTGCGGATCAGTACCGCCGACTTGTCGCTGCTATCGGGCGACGTATCGACCGCGACGACCTTGATCCTTGCGTCGGGCACGCGCTTCTTATAGTCGAGAAACGACAATGAATCGTTGACGGTCGCATCGACGCGGCCCCTGACGAGCAGATCGATCGATTCGTCGAAGCCCTGCGCCGGAATCACCTGCGCGCCGTGCGCGGCCGCGATCCTGCCGACGTTGCTGGTCAGCGTATTGGCCGACTTGCGGCCGTTCAGGTCATCGAAAGATTTGATCGTCGTATTGTCCGAGGCGACGATCAGCACCGCGTGCGACGTGATGTACGGGTCCGAGTAATCGTATTTGAGCTTGCGCTCGTCGGTGATCGCAACCTCGTTGATCACCGCGTCGTAGCGATCGACGTCGAGACCGGCGATCAACCCATCCCATCTGGCTTCGATGAATAGCGGCTTGACCCCGAGACGCTGCGCGATCGCGCGGGCGAGTTCGACGTCGAAGCCGGTCAGCTTGCCCGTGTCGTCGTGATAAGTGAACGGTGCGTACGTGCCTTCGGTGCCGATCCGGAACACGCCCGCTGCCTTGATCTGCGCGAGGTCGTCGGCGCTCGCCGGATGCGCCAGCACGGCCTGCAATAGCGCGAGCATCGCGAGTGAACGAATCGGCTTCATCGGACGGCTCCGTCTGAGTGGCTGCGCAGGTGGCGGGCCGCCGCGTTCGGCGAGGGGACGCCGGCGCGCGGCCGACTGCGTGGGCCGACTGTAGCAAACCGTCCGCGATTTTCAAAATGATTCGCGCGCGATCAGTCCGTCAGTACGTCAGTACGTCTCCAGATGCAGCCGCCCTTCCCGCTTCAGCTTCGCCCACAACGCTTGCCAATCGAGCTGATGCTGCTCGCCGATGTCCTTGAGCGCCTGCAGCACACCGTCCTCCATGCCCTTGAGACCGCACACGTAGATATAGGCGTTGTCGTCTTTCAGCAGGTTCGCAACGTCGGCCGAACGCTCGCGCATCGCGTCTTGCACGTAGCGCTTCGGCTGTCCCGGCGTGCGCGAAAACGCGAGCGTGGTGTCGATGAAGTCCTTTGGCAGATTCGTCAGCGGTCCAAAATACGGCAGTTCCTCCTTGGTGCGCGCGCCGAAGAACAGCATCAGCTTGCCGGTCGCGCCTTTGAGGCGCTTGCGCCGGCGGTACTCGGTCATTGCGCGCATCGGCGCGGAACCGGTGCCCGTGCAGATCATCAGCAGATGCGAGTTCGGATGATTCGGCATCAGGAAGGTGCTGCCGAACGGACCGATCACGTTGACCACGTCGCCCTTCTTCAGATCGCACAGATAGTTCGAGCAGACGCCGTCGATCGCGTCGCCGTGCTGCTGCGACACGCGCTTCACCGTCAGCGACACGTTGTTATAGCCGGGCCGCTCGCCGTCGCGCGGACTCGCGATCGAGTACTGGCGCGCGTGGTGCACGCGGCCGTCGGCGGCGGTGCCCGGCGGCAGAATGCCGATCGACTGGCCTTCGAGCACCGGAAACGGCATCGAGCCGAAGTCGAGCACGATGTGATGGATGTCGCTCGACGTCGCACTGTCGGTGAGCCGGTAGTTGCCGACCACCGTCGCGGTCGTCGGCGCCTTGTGCGTGTACAGATTCACGTACGGCTTCGCAGCCGACCACGGCGGCACGACCGCGCCGCGCACGATATCGACTTCGAGGCCGTCCGCTTCGTCGGAACCGTCGCCCGCGGCGGACGCGGCCGCATTTTCTTCAGCCGGCACCGCCATCGTGTTCTGCTCCGGCAGCACGTCCCATGTAAACTGCTCGTCGATCGAATACGCGTCGGCCTTCAGCACCGTGCGCCAGTTGTCGATCGCGCCGGTCGGGCAAGGCGGCACGCAGGCCATGCAGCCGTTGCAGACATCGGCGTTCACGACGTAGTTGTTGTCGTCATGCGTGATCGCATCGATCGGACAGGTCTCTTCGCAGGTGTTGCAGCGAATGCAGATCTCCGGATCGATCAGATGTTGCCGCAGCACTTCGATCGATACTGGGCCGTTCATGACTTCCTCCACCTGGCAATACGGCGCGCGTGTGGCGTGCCTTTCGTGCTTCGCTTGCTTCAGTTGAAGCGCACGTATTCGAAATCGACCGGCTGACGGTTCACGCCCATCGCGGGCGGCGCGATCCAGTTCGCGAACTTGCCCGGTTCGGCAACGCGACCCATCAGCGAAGCGACGAACGCGCGATCTTCCGGCGTGGCGAGCCACTTCGCTTCGTTGGCGGCCCATTCGGCTTCGCTGATGACGCGCCCATCGGGCGACACCCGCGTGCCCGCGAACGTGCCGATCTGCCGGTTGAACGCCTTGTGCGGCACCGTCATGCGAAAGTCGATGCCGGCCTTCTCGAGCACCTTGTTCCAGCGGCCGACGCCCGCGACCGAGTCCTTGATGTAATCGTCGCGCAGCACTTCGTTCATCGCGTTGAGCATCGGCACTTCGCGCTCGACGAGCTTGCCGTCCTGCACGTCGAGCAGCTTGTAGCTATGCTCGTTCAGGCGATGATCGTCGTCGCGCTTGCCTTCCTCGTAGCGCCCCTTCAGCCCTGAGCTATAAAACGTCGCCGCGTTCGACGAATGATCGGCGCCGAACAGGTCGATCGTGACCGAGTAATGGAAGTTCAGATAGCGCTGGATGGTCGGCAGATCGATCACGCCGGCCGCGCGGATCTTCGCGACGTCGTCGGTGCCGAACTCGTTCATCACCTGCGCGGTGCGCTGGATCACGCGCGACACGCCCGACTCGCCGACGAACATATGATGCGCTTCCTCGGTCAGCATGAACTTCGTGGTGCGCGCGAGCGGATCGAAGCCCGACTCCGCGAGCGCCGACAGCTGGAACTTGCCGTCGCGGTCGGTGAAGTACGTGAACATGTAGAACGCGAGCCAGTCCGGCGTTTTCTCGTTGAACGCGCCGAGAATGCGCGGATTGTCGTCGTCACCCGAGCGGCGGCCGAGCAAGGCTTCGGCTTCCTCACGACCGTCGCGGCCGAAGTAGCGATGCAGCAGATACACCATCGCCCACAGATGCCGGCCTTCCTCGACATTGACCTGGAACAGGTTGCGCAGATCGTACAGCGACGGCGCGGTCAAGCCGAGGTGACGCTGCTGCTCGACCGAAGCCGGCTCCGTATCGCCCTGCGTGACGATGATGCGGCGCAGGTTCGCGCGATGCTCGCCGGGCACGTCCTGCCACGCGGCCTCGCCCTTGTGCTCGCCGAAGTGGATCTTGCGATCCTGATCGCCCGGCGTGAGGAAAATACCCCAGCGGTACTCCGGCATTTTCACGTAGTCGAAGTGCGCCCAGCCACTCGGGTCGACACTGGTCGCGGTCCGCAGATACACGTCGTAACCGTGCGAGCCCTCCGGGCCCATATCGCCCCACCACGACAGAAAATTCGGCTGCCATTGTTCGAGCGCACGCTGCAGCGCGCGGTCGTCGGCGAGGTTGACGTTGTTCGGAATCTTTTCGCTGTAGTTGATCGAGGACATGGTCGGTTCCCTGGGTCAATTCCCTTTTCGGAAGCTGCAGTGCGAAAGGCGCGTATCGGCAGGCGGCGTCGTTTAGTCGGTGCGAGCGCGATGCCGATTACACGCGCGACACATCGAATTGCGCCTTGCTGCCCTTGCCGTACACCTTGAGCGCACCCTTGTCGCCCACTGCGTTCGGCCGGTTGAAGATCCAGTTCTGCCAGGCGGTGAGACGGCCGAAGATGCGCGTCTCCATCGTCTCCGGCCCGTTGAAGCGCAGATTCGCTTCGAGGCCGGTCAATGCATCGGGCGACATCGCCGCGCGCTCTTCGAGCGCGATGCGGATTTCGTCGGCCCAATCGATATCGTCCGGCGACGCGGTGACGAGACCGAGGCGCTCGGCGTCGAGCGCCTTGACCGGCTGGCCGATCAGCGCGCGCACCGCGTCGAGGGGCTCGGCTTCCTCGTAGAAGCGCCGCGCGAGCCGCGATTGATGCGTGACCATCGGATACAGACCGAAGTTGACTTCCGACAGCGTGATCGACGGCTCCTCGTCCTCGTTGTCGGGCAGCGCCGCCATGTAGGTGCGATCGGCAGCGAACGCGAGTTCGGCGAACGTGCCGGCGAAGCACGAACCCGGCTCGATCAGCGTGAAGATGGACCGCGACGACACGTCGAGGCGCGCGAGCGTGCGGCGCAGCATGCCGACCGTTTCGCGCACGAACCAGTGATCCTTGTGCCGCAGCAGCGTCGCGTCGACGGCGAGCAGATGGCGGGCGTCGCCTTCGGTCTTGAACACCCAGGTGCCGATGTCGAGCGCGTTGGTGCGCATCGACAGGATCGCGTCGTCGAGTTCACGGGCGAATTGCAGCGGCCACCAGTTGGCGCCGGCCGCGACGATCGCGGCGAGGTCGGTCGGTTGCTCGGTGCGCGGTGCGCGCGCGGTGAAGGTCGCCACACGTTTCGCGCGATCGATGGTCACGTCCACGGTTTGATAGCCGAGGCCGTCTTCGCGATCCGTGCGTTCGATGCGCGTGAGCGCGACGCCCTTGGCATCGGCCGGACGATCGCTGTGCGCGCCGAGTTCGAGCGCGCGCGCCTGAATGGCCTGCTCGAACTGGTTGGGCTTCACGACTTCGTCGACGAGACGCCATGCCTTCGCACGCTCGCCACGCACACCCTCGACCACCGTGCAGAAAATATCAGCGCGATCGTGGCGCACCTTGCGTTTATCGGTCACGCGCGTGAGACCGCCGGTGCCGGGCAGCACGCCGAGCAGCGGCACTTCCGGCAGTGACACCGAAGAGGAACGATCGTCGATCAGATAGATTTCGTCGCAGGCGAGCGCGAGCTCATAACCGCCGCCCGCGCATGCGCCGTTCACCGCGGCCAGAAACTTCAACCCCGAATGGCGCGACGAATCTTCGAGCCCGTTGCGCGTTTCGTTCGTGAACTTGCAGAAGTTGACCTTCCAAGCGTGCGACGACAGCCCCAGCATGAAGATATTCGCGCCCGAGCAGAACACCCGGTCCTTCAGACTCGTCACCACCACCGTGCGGACTTCCGGATGCTCGAAGCGAATCCGCTGGATCGCATCGTGCAGCTCGATGTCGACGCCGAGGTCGTACGAATTGAGCTTCAGCGTGTAGCCGCCGCGAATGCCGCCGTCCTCGGCGATGTCGATGCCGAGCGTCGCAACCGGGCCGTTGAAGCTCAGCTTCCAGTGCTTGTACTGCGACGGCTCGGTGCGGTAGTCGACCGGCGCGGCCTCGGCAACGACGGTAGGTGCTGTGGACATGGGGCGTCTCCTGACTGGACGATGCAATCTGTTTTTTTGAACAATAGTGCATCAACATACCAGCGTAAAGCACTTTAGTGCACTTTTACGGGGAAACCCTGGCACTCCCGATAGGTCAGTTCACGCGCGCGCTTCGTCGGGCGCTTCCGCCGCGAGACGCGCGGCGAGACGGTCGCGCAACTGCAGGTACGCATCGGCGAGCGTCTTTTCGCTGGTGTCGAACGTCATGTCGGCCCGCCCGTACAGCTCCGCGCGCCCGGCGAGGATGCGTTTCAGGTCGTCCATCGCCTCGCGGTTGCCGGACATCGGCCGCAGATCGCCTTGCGCGACGACGCGGCGCATATGTTCTTCGGGCGTCGCCTGCAACCATACGGTGAAGCAGTGCGACAGCAGCACGTTGAACGTGCCCGATTCCGACACGAGCCCGCCCGGGGACGCGATCACCGCGCGCGAATGTTCGTGGATCACCGCCTCTAGCGCGCGCTGCTCGTAGCGTCGATACGCGCTCGCGCCGTATAGCGAATGTATCTCCGACGGCGGACAACCCGCGAGCTGTTCGATCACGCGCGTGAGTTCGATGAACGGCACCTTGCGCTCCTGCGCGAGCATGCGTCCGAGCGTCGACTTGCCCGCGCCGCGCAGACCGATCAGCGCAATACGGTCCTTGCGGTGCGGGTCGCGCGGCGCCTGCGCGAACATCTCCGCGAGCGCGATGCGCGCGCGCTGCAGCGCCGCCTGGTCGCGCCCCTCCAGCAGTTCGCGGATCAGCAGCCATTCGGCGGACGCAGTGGTTTCGTCGCCGATCACCTCGGCGAGCGGACAGTTCAGCGCGGCCGCGAGCTGCCGCAGCACCAGCACCGACGCATTGCCGACGCCCGATTCGAGGTTCGCTAGATGCCGCTCCGACAAACCGGTTTCGGCCGCCAGCGTCTTGCGCGTCATGCCACGGCGAGCGCGCAGCAAACGCACGCGCTCGCCCATCGCGGTCAGGAACGGGTCGCGTTCTTCGCGCTCCACGCCGCGTTCGGCCGTTCGGTCACCTGCGCGCTCGAGGCGTTCGGTGCGGGCCGCGTCGTCATCGGCTTCATTCAACGGTGCGGGAGGGTACTTTTGGTTCATGTTTTGCGACCTCTTGACTACGATATATGTACTATAGTGCTTGACACGCACCAGGTGAACGGTTTAATTTTCGCCAAAAGCTGATCCAATCACAAACACAGTCGCGCGCCTCCCTTGTATTCCGGCCGCGTCATGGAGACGGCGCCGCACCACGCATGCATCAAAGTTCCGAGGGCCGGCCATCTGGGGGCCGGCCGTCCGGCCTGCGTGAGCGCGCTTCTGGAGGCTCGCATGTCCGCACAGGAATTCCAGCGCCTGATCGCAGGCGTCACTGGGCAACTCGCCGGGCGGCCGCTCGACGCCGCGCTCGCCGACTGGCTGAACGACACCTGGCCCGCCGACAGTCCCACCTTTCACGAACTCGCGAACGCATGCCGCACAGGCGCCGCCGAAGGCTGGCTGTGCAACCGCGAGGCCGGCGGCATCCGCTACGGCCGCATCTTCAAGGCGCTGCCCGACACGCACGGCTTTTCCGTCGACGTCGTCGACATGCAGGACATTGCCGGTCCGCACCACGTCCATCCGCACGGCGAGATCGATCTGATCATGCCGCTCACCGAAGGCGCGACGTTCGACGGGCATCCGGCCGGCTGGTGCGTGTATGGCCCCGGCTCCGCGCATCGGCCGACCGTCGCGAACGGCCAGGCTTTGGTGCTGTATCTGCTGCCGCAAGGAGCGATCGAATTCACGCGCGCGTGAGACGCGAGCGGCCAGCATCGAGCGGATCACGCGCACACAAAAGCCGGACCGCGTCCACGGACGGAGGAGACATATGGAAGCCCTGCTGGAAACGAGCGCGCGCGAGCCGGTTGCGCCGCCGCCCCCGCTGTTCAACTTCGCGAGGCATCTGTTCCAGTTGAACGAAGCGCGCGCGAGCAAAGTCGCTTATATCGACGATCACGGCGCGACGACTTACGGCGAACTCGAACAGCGCGCTCGGCGCTGCGCCAGCGCACTGCGTGCGCTCGGCGTGCATCCCGAGGAGCGCGTGCTGCTCGTGATGCTCGACACCGTATCGTTGCCGGTCGCGTTTCTCGGCGCGCTGTACGCCGGCATCGTGCCGGTCGTCGCGAACACGCTGCTGAGCGCCGCCGACTATACGTACATGCTGACGCACAGCCATGCGCGCGCGGTGATCGTGTCGGAACCGTTGCTACCCAACGTGACGCAGGCGCTGAGCAGCATCGACGACGACGGCTGCCAGCTGATCGTCTCGCAGCCAGACGCTTCCACCGGAAAGCCGCCCGGGGCGCCCCACTTCGAAACGCTGGTCGATACCGCCACACCGGCCGTCAAAGGCTGCGCGAGCAACGCGGACGACATCGCCTTCTGGCTCTATTCGTCGGGCTCGACCGGCAAGCCGAAAGGCACCGTCCACACGCACGCGAATCTGTACTGGACCGCCGAGCTGTATGCGAAGCCGATGCTCGGCATCGTCGAGAGCGACGTGGTGTTTTCGGCGGCGAAGCTGTTCTTTGCGTATGGGCTCGGCAACGCGCTGACGTTTCCGCTGTCGGTCGGCGCGACCGCGATCCTGATGGCCGAGCGCCCGACCGCCGACGCGATCTTCGCGCGCCTCGTCAAGGAGCGCCCGACCGTGTTCTGCGGCGTGCCGACCTTGTACGCGAACATGCTGGTGTCGCCCAATCTGCCCGCGCGCGCTGACGTCGCGATCCGCGTGTGCGCGTCGGCCGGCGAGGCGTTGCCGCGCGATGTCGGCGAACGCTTCACCGCGCACTTCGGTGCTGAGATTCTCGATGGCATCGGCTCGACGGAAATGCTGCACATCTTCCTGTCGAATCGCGCGGGCGAAGTCGAATACGGCACGACCGGACGCCCTGTGCCGGGCTACGAAGTCGAGTTGCGCGACGAGGCCGGGCGGGTGGTGCCCGATGGCGAAGTCGGCGATCTGTTCATCAAAGGGCCGAGCGCGGCGCTGATGTACTGGAGCAATCGCGAGAAAACGCGCGCGACGTTTCTCGGCGAATGGATCAGAAGCGGCGACAAGTATCGGCGTCTCGCGAACGGCTGTTACGTTTACGCGGGCCGCAGCGACGACATGCTGAAAGTAAGCGGCCAGTATGTGTCGCCAATCGAGGTCGAAATGGTGCTCGTCGCGCATCCGGCGGTGCTCGAAGCGGCGGTGGTCGGCGTCGATCATGGCGGACTCGTGAAGACGCGCGCGTTCGTCGTGCTCAAGCGCGACTTCATGCCGTCCGAGATGCTCGCCGACGAACTGAAGACCTTCGTCAAGGAACGGCTCGCGCCGCACAAGTACCCGCGCGATATCGTGTTCACCGACGATCTGCCGAAAACCGCCACCGGCAAGATACAACGTTTCAAACTACGCGAACTGTCATAGGTGATTCATTGACGCAGAACCGAGGTACCGTCCCTGCCACCTCCTTCGTGAATGCCGCCAGCGGCTTCGCCGAACTGCCGGCAACCGCGTCGCATGAGCCGCTGCGGATCGAGTACCGGTGGGTCAACGAGCAGGCGAATGCTCAACAGGACGATCCGCCGATCGCTGTCTTCCTGCACGAAGGTCTCGGCTCGATCGCGATGTGGCGCGACTGGCCACAGACGTTGTGCGAGCGGCTCGGCATGCGCGGGCTCGTCTATTCGCGGCCCGGTTACGGACTCTCGACCCCGCGTGCGCCTGACGAGAAATGGCCGGTCGATTTCATGACTGCGCAAGCGCGCGCCATTCTCCCGGACTTGCTCGACGCGCTCGATATCGACTTGCGGCAACGCCAGCGCATGTGGGTGATCGGCCATAGCGACGGCGGCTCGATCGCGCTGCTGTACGCGGCGCTGTATCCGGATGCCCTGGCGGGCGCGGTCGTAATCGCACCGCACGTCTTCGTCGAAGACATCTCGGTGCGAAGCATCGCCCAGACGAAGCAACTTTACGAAAGCACCGATCTGCGCGCGAAGCTCGCCCGCTACCATGCCGACGTCGATTCCGCGTTTTACGGCTGGAACGATATCTGGCTCGATCCCGGGTTCAGGCAGTGGTCGATCGTCGAGGCGCTCGCGCGGATCCGCCGACCGCTGCTCGCGATCCAGGGCCACGACGACAACTACGGCACGATGGCGCAGATCGATACGATCGCCGCGCGCGTGCCACACGCGCAACTCGTGAAGCTCGACGCATGCGGACACTCGCCGCATCGCGATGCGCCCGCGGCGCTCAACGACGCGATCGCTGCGTTCGTTCGCGCGCAGCGATAAGCGGCGCCCTGGCTGTACCGATACTTCATAAAAATTACACGGATCGGCGATTATGCTTGCGCATCGCTGACCTCGGCACATCGATGGCGAGGCATCCCTTCCTCGCCCGGAGACTGTGCCATGCCTTTCGTGTCGAAGCCGATTCGTGCGCCGCGCCGCAAACGTTTGACCGGCGCCGTGGCGGTCATCGCGCTGTGCGCGCTAGCGGGAGCATGCAGCAACGAGGACCGGCCCCCGAGCACGAATACGATCAGTTCAACGGAACATTCCGCCGCTAACCCCGGCGCCCCATCGATCGCCCCGCCGCCCGCCGACTCCGCGCCGCCGACACTGACGATCCAGACACCGGCGGCACCGGCATCCGAAGCCGACACGGCGCTGTCCGCCGCCTCACCGCCGCTTGCCCGCCCCGTCATCCATACCGTCGATTGAGCATTGCGCCGCGCGCGAAAGACCAGCCTGCCTTCGCGCGTCCGGCGCAGCATTGCCGTTTCAGCACCGCAATTCGTCTTCCCCGTGCCTTTTCCTCCACCGAAGATCAAAGCCACAACCATGACCTCAACAAATCGCCGTGATTTTCTGCGCTCGGCCGCGCAAGCCGCCGGTTCCTTTACCGCGTTGAGCATGCTGCCGCCCGGCATCCGCAATGCGCTCGCGCTTCCGGCCAACAACCGCACCGGCACGATCCGCGACGTCGAGCATATCGTCGTGCTGATGCAGGAGAACCGCTCGTTCGACCACTACTTCGGCACGCTCAAGGGCGTGCGCGGCTTCGGCGACACGCGTGCAATCAACCTCGCGAATGGCCAGCCGGTGTGGTATCAGCCGCTCACAACCGATACCACCGGCGCCAGCTACGTGCTGCCGTTCCGTCCGAGCGCGCCGAACCTCGGCCTGCAATTCCTGCAGGATCTCGCTCACGACTGGGGCACCACGCACGCCGCATGGAACGGCGGCCGCAACGATCAGTGGGTACCGTCGAAAGGCGCGACCACGATGGCCTACCTGACGCGCGACGACATCCCGTTCCACTATCAGCTCGCCGACGCATTCACGATCTGCGACGCGTACCACTGCTCGCTGATGGGTCCGACCGATCCGAACCGCTATTACATGTGGAGCGGCTGGGTCGGCAACGACGGCAGCGGCGGCGGTCCGGTGATCGACAATTCGGAGCTCGGCTACGGCTGGTCGACCTTCCCCGAAGTGCTGCAGAACGCGGGCATCTCCTGGAAGATCTATCAGGACATCGGCACCGGGCTCGACGCGAACGGCTCCTGGGGCTGGACGCAGAACGCGTACATCGGCAACTACGGCGACAACTCGCTGCTCTATTTCAACCAGTATCGCAACGCGCAGCCGGGCAACCCGCTGTATGACAACGCGCGTACCGGCACCAACGCGGCGAACGGCGACGGCTACTTCGACATCCTGAAGCGCGACGTGCAAAACGGCACGCTGCCGCAGGTGTCGTGGATCGTCGCGCCCGAAGCGTACAGCGAACACCCGAACTGGCCGACCAACTACGGCGCGTGGTACATCGATCAGGTGCTGCAGATCCTCACGTCGAACCCGGAGGTGTGGAGCAAGACCGTGCTGCTGATCAACTACGACGAAAACGACGGCTTCTTCGATCACATCGCCGCGCCGTTCGCGGCCGCGTCGAGCGCGAACGGTCTGTCGACCGTCGATATCGCGAATGAGATCTATCCGGGCGATCCGAAGAACGTCGCCGGGCCGTACGGGCTCGGACCGCGCGTGCCGATGCTGGTGGTGTCGCCGTGGTCCAAAGGCGGCTACGTTTGCTCCGAAGTGTTCGACCACTCGTCGGTGATTCGCTTCATCGAAAAGCGCTTCGGCCACCGGCACAATCTCGGCGAATCGAACATCACGCCGTGGCGTCGCGCGGTGTGCGGCGATCTGACCTCTGCGTTCAATTTCGCGAATCCGAACGCGTCGGTGCCGTCGCTGCCGAGCACGAGCGGCTACGTGCCGCCAGACCGGAACCGTCACCCGGACTACGTGCCGCAAACGCCGACGGTGCAGACGGTGCCGAAGCAGGAAGCGGGCGTGCGCCCGGCACGCGCGCTGCCGTACGAACTGTTCGTGCGCGTCGACGAAGGCTCGAACGGCAAGCTGACGATGCGCTTCGTCAACACCGGCCGCGCGGGCGCGGTGTTCCTCGTGTACGCGGCCAATAGCGCCGACGCGCCGCGCAGCTATACCGTCGAAGCGGGCAAGCATTTGCAGGACACGCTGATGCTCAACGCCGATGGCAGCTACGACTTCAGCGTGCACGGACCGAACGGCTTCCTGCGCCGCTTCGCGGGCAAAGTGGTTGCGCGGAACTGGTGGAATGGTTCGGATACCGCACGGCCGGCCGTCGTCGAAGGCTACGATGTCGCGAACGGCAATCTGCAACTGCGGCTCGAGAACGTCGGCAGCACGCGATGCCAGTTCACGATCGTCAACGCGTACGACAAGGACCATGTGATCAAGCATTCGGTGCGCGGCGGCGACACCGACAATCTGTACCTCGATCTGCGCAAAGCATACGGCTGGTACGATCTCGCGATCACCGTCGATACGGACCCGACGTTTGCCCGCCGCATCGCCGGTCACGTCGAGACGGGCAATGACAGCATCAGCGATCCGGCGCTGGGCGGCTGAGCGTCGCTGTCACCCAACGCTGTAAAAGCAACGGCCGCTGGCTCTTCGAGCACAGCGGCCTTTTTTATCCAGCTGTCTCGAGCGCAAACCCGCAAACGCGCGCGAGCGTCTACGCTTCGAAATCGAGCCCGCCGATCAACGTAACCGGTTCACCCTGCGTGTGCGTGGAGAAATCGAGTTCGCGCGCCTGGGTCCACGCGTTGAGCTTGCGCGGCAACGCGGCCAGATATCTGGCGAAACGCGTCGCGCCCTGCTCGCCCATCAGTCTTTCTATTTCATCGCTGTCCCAGGTCAGATACAGATTCAATGGATGCGGGTAATGACCGAGTTCATCGAGCGGCGTTGCGTGAATCCGCACGCGGGTGGGCTGCCCAGGTTCACCATGCGGCAGCACGTCGGTGTGAACGGTCTTCGCGACACACGCGGCGATCGCCTCGGCAATGCGCGGCGCGAACTCCTGGTCGAAACGAATTGCACTCTCGGGGCGCATTCCATGTCTCCGCTGTGATTCTCATCGTGGGTGGGTCATCGTAGCAGACTCAGTTTTTCGCCGGTGGGATCGCGTCCGGGTCGTGCGCGCCGGTCTCCCCCAGCGCCTCGCGCAGCGCCTTGCGGATCACCTTGCCGGTGGCCGTCATCGGCAGACTTTCGACGAAGCGAATCTCGCGCGGATATTCGTGCGCAGCCAGACGCGTCTTTACGTGCTGCTGGATCTCGCGCACCAGCGCATCGTCGCCGACGAAGCCCGCTTTAAGCACGACGAACGCCATCACGATTTCGGTGCGCTCTCGATCGGGCGCGCCGACCACGGCGGCCATCGCGACGGCCGGATGACGCAGCAGCGAATCCTCGATCGACGCGGGCCCGATCCGGTAGCCGGCGCTCGTGATCACGTCGTCGCCGCGGCCGACGAAGCGGATGAAGCCGTCCGCGTCGCGCGTGCCGAGATCGCCGGTCAGCAGAAACTTGCCGCGGAATTTCTCGCGCGTCGCCGCCTCGTTGCGCCAGTAGCCGACAAACATCACCGGATCGGGCGCGGCCACCGCGATATCGCCGATCGCGCCGGGCGGCAGTTCGTTGCCGGCGGCATCGACGATCGCGACATGGTGCCCCGGCACCGCGCGCCCAATCGCGCCGAAGCGCGGCTCGAACAGCGCCGCGCACGACGACACCACGACGTTGCACTCGGTCTGCCCGTAGAACTCATTGATCGTCACGCCGAGCGCATCGCGCCCCCAGCCGATCAGTTCCTCGCCAAGGGATTCGCCGCCGCTCGCCACCGATCGCAACCCGAGCCGCAGATGAGCGGGCCGCTCGACGCCGCGCATCATCTTCAGCGCGGTCGGCGGTAAAAAGGCATGGGAGACCGCGTGACGCGCGAGCAGATCGAACGCGGCGTGGCCGTCGAATTTTGCAAAACGGCGCGCGAGCACCGCGACGCCGTGATGCCACGACGGCAGCAGCACATCGAACAGGCCGCCGATCCACGCCCAGTCCGCGGGCGTCCACATCAGCGTCGCGTGCGCGGGAAAGCCCTGCTGCGACATCTCGACGCCGGGCAGATGGCCGAGCAACACGCGATGCCCGTGCAGCGCGCCCTTCGGTTTTCCGGTCGTGCCCGACGTATAGATGATGATCGCCGGATCGTCCGCGGCGGTATCGGCCGGCGCGAACTCAGGCGAAGCGCTATGCAACGCCTGCCAGAAAGACCTCACGGGCGCGTCCGATGCTTCGTCGTCCTGCTCGATATCGACGCTGAACACGTGTCGCAACTCCGGCAGCGCGCCGCGGATTTCGTCGATCTTTTGCACGCCGGCGTGATCGGTGATAAGTGCGACCGCACCGCTATCGCCGAGCCGATGCTCGATCGCGTCCACGCCGAACAGCGCGAACAACGGCACGGCGACCATGCCGGCCTTGTAGGCCGCGAGATGCGCGATGGCCGTTTCGATCGATTGCGACAGGAAGATGCCGACGCGCTCGCCGCGCCGCGCGCCCGCCGCGAGCAGCGCATTGGCGAAGCGGTCAGACAGGGCTTTCAGTTCGTCGAACGTATAGCGGGTCGCGCGGCCGTCGGCATCTTCGTAGATCAGCGCGAGACGCCCCGAGCCATCGGCCCACTTGTCGCATGCATCGACGCCGATGTTGTAGCGCGGTGGAATGTGCCACGAGAAATTGGCCGTGAGCGAATCGTACGTCTCGCCGTCGAGGTTCATCGCGTCTCCTGAATATCGTCGCTATCGCTGCATGGAGTAATGCATGGCCCATTGCTTGCTTCTTCTGCCCGCGCATGGCCGGTGTTCCGCAGTTTAGCCCACGATCTTGCCTGTGCCGTTCGCCGCATCGCCTTGCGCAATTGGATTCGCCAAATACGACATAGTCCCGCCGATAATCGCCGACCCGTCGCGCTGAACTCAGCGTTTTGCGACAACTCCTGTGTGATTCAAGCCCTTTAAGTCTGACCTGTGCCGTCCCCGTCTAGGATCGTTACACAGGTTCGGCGCCTATGTTGCGCCGCATGATCGCTACCCCGGATGACATATGCGCAAGGCAAGATTTGCATCGTTCTGGCACGGTCCGGAACTTTCTCCCTATGAAGTCGCCTGTCTAAGTTCGTTCACGCAGTACGGCAGCGAGGTCGCGCTTTATAGCTACGAGCCGATCGCCGGATTGCCGCCCGGCGTGAGCGCGAAAGACGCGACCACCATACTGCCGCGCGATTCGCTGAACGACTTTCCGATTCGCGGGATGCCGTCGATGCAACATTTCACCGACTATTTCCGCTTCGTGATGTTCACGAAGACCGACGAGATCTGGGTCGACACCGACATGCTGCTGCTTCGTGATTTCGACCTCAACGCCAAGGGCGACCTGATCGGGCGGGAAACCCAGACGAGCATCGGCAATGCGATTCTGAGGCTCGATCCGGATCAGCCGCGCTTGCACGAGGCGATCGAACGGGTCGAAGCGATGAAAGGTACCGCACTGAAGTGGGGCGACACCGGCCCTCGTCTGTTGACCGCGGTCTACGGCGTGAAGGCCGGTCTTCCCGAAAGCCTGTTCTATCCGGTGCACTTCAACGACTACTACAAGGTGTTCCTGCCGCGCTATTTCGAAGAGTGCGCGGAGCTCTGTTCCGACGCGTACACGCTGCATCTGTGCAACAACCGTGTCGTCAAGATGGGGCTCTTCAAGCGCATCGGCCCGCCCGTTGGGTCGTTCCTGCATCATGTGTTCGAGCAAATCGGCGCCAACGAACTGTTTCGCGAGTTTTATCCGGCAAGCGTGATGCAGGCGATGATCGATAACGCGGTGGAGAAAGTCGGCAGCGACGAAGGCGTGCGCAAGCTGCTGCGCGTCGGCGTGCCGATGGTCAGGACGGCCATTGCGCGCAGACTCGGCGCCTGAGTTCGCCGCTTCAGTTCGCGCCGCCCCTGCCCGAGCCCTGCGCCTGCTCCAGCACGAAGTCGATGAACGTCGCGGCCGCGCGCGTGTGGTGCCGGTTCGGCATGTACAGCATGTACATGTGGGTGCCGAAGATGCTGAGCCGCCAGGCATCGAGCGCGCTCAGCACGGCGCCGCGCTTCAGATCGTCCTGCACCACGTAGTCCGGCACGAGTCCGACGCCCAGACCGGCCAGCACCGCCTGCCGCAAAAATAGAAAGTTTTCCGAAATAATCGTCGGTTCGAGCAGCACTTCATGACGCTCGTCGCGCAGATACGCGGCAAGCCGCAATTGCTTGCCGATCACGGCCGCGGTAATCAACGGCGCGGTGCGCAGGTCGTCGAGCGTCGCGGGCATGCCGTGCGTCCGCGCGAATTCGGGGGATGCGCAGGCCACGTACCGGACCGGCCCCATGTCCCGAGCGACGAGGTTTTGCGGCGGCTCCGACATCACGCGCACGGCGATGTCGATCTCGTCGCGCATCAGATCCTCGACGCGGTTCTCGAACATCACGTCGAGCACGATGCCCGGATACAGCCGCTTGAACGCGATCAGCCAGTCGGACATCACGAGCTGGCCATAGCCGCTCGGCACGCTCAGCCGCACTCGCCCTTGCAGGCTTTGGCCCAGCGTCGTCACCGACTCGCGCGCGGCCAGCAATGCGTGGCGAATAGTACGGCCGTGCTCGTAGAGCCGCAGACCGATCTCGGTCGGCTCGACGCGCCGCGTGGTGCGCCGCACCAATTGCAGGCCCACCGAGCGCTCGAGCTGGTTCAAATGATAGCTAACGTTCGCGCGGCTCATCTTGAGCCGGCGCGCCGCTTCGCTCAGATTGCCGGCATCGAGGATGTCGACGAGCAGGGTCAGCGAGTTGACGTCCATTGGCATGTCGTTGTCAAAATAATTTTGACAGTCTGTCAACCAGCCATGTGATTGTCAATGAACATTGACCACTCCAGAATGGGGCGATCCGGCGCACTTCGCCACCCTCATACGGAGACACCCACGATGAACCATTCCCCCACAGCAGACGTCGTCATGCGCGAATTGCGCGGCAAGGTCCTGCTCGTCACGATCGACCACGCGCCGGTCAACGCGCTCTCTGCCGACGTGCGGCGCGGCCTGCTGGCCGCGATCGAAGCCGCCGACGCCGATCGCGCCGTCGAAGCCGTGCTGATCGTCGGCGCGGGGCGCAATTTCATCGCCGGTGCCGATATTCGCGAGTTCGGCAAGCCGCCGCTGCCGCCTTCGCTGCCGGACGTGTGCAATCGCATCGAGGCCTGCGGGAAACCCGTGATTGCCGCGTTGCATGGCGCCGCGCTCGGCGGCGGGCTCGAAGTGGCGCTCGCCGCGCATTACCGGATCGCCGTCGAGGGCGCGAAGCTCGGCCTGCCCGAAGTGCAGCTCGGCCTGCTGCCCGGCGCGGGCGGCACGCAACGCACACCGCGCCTGATCGGCGCGCCGGCCGCGCTCGATCTGATCCTGAGCGGCCGTCATGCGAGCGCGAAGGAAGCGTTCGCGCTGGGCTTGATCGACCGTCTCGGCGACAGCGACGACATCCTCGCCGAAGGACTCGCCTACACGCACGAATTGCTCACCGCGCACGCGCCGGTGCGCCGCACGCGCGACGCCGCCGCATTGAACGATCGCGTCGCGAGCCTCGCCGCCGTCGCGAAAGCGCGTGACGAAACCGCGAAGAAAGCGCGCGGCCTGTTCTCGCCGCTGAAAATCGTCGACGCCGTCGAAGCCGCGATCGAAAAGCCCTTCGACGAAGGCCTGAAGTTCGAACGCACGCTGTTCCTGCAATGCCTCGACAGCCCGCAGCGCGCAGGTCTCGTGCACGCGTTCTTTGCCGAGCGCGAAGTGCTGAAAGCGCCTGAAACGCGCGACGCGAAACCGCGCGCGCTCGAGGCGATCGGCGTGATCGGCGGCGGCACGATGGGCGCGGGCATAGCGGTCGCTGTGCTCGACGCGGGGCTGCCCGTCACGATGATCGAACGCGACGAAGCGTCGCTCGCGCGCGGCCGCGCGCACATCGACAAGGTCTACGACGGGCTGATCGCCAAAGGCCGCCTCACCGCCGAAAAGAAAGCCGCGACCATGGCGCGCTGGAGCGGCAGCACGTCGTACGATGCGCTTGCTCACGTCGACCTCGTGATCGAAGCCGTGTTCGAAGATCTCGACGTCAAAAAGGCCGTGTTCGCCGAGCTCGATCGCGTCTGCAAGCCCGGCGCGGTGCTCGCGACCAACACGTCGTATCTGGACATCGAAGCGATCGCGGCCAGCATCTCGCGCCCCGCCGATGTGATCGGCCTGCACTTCTTCTCGCCCGCCAACATCATGAAGCTGCTCGAAGTCGTGGTGCCGAAGCAGGTCAGCGCCGACGTCGTCGCGACCGCGTTCGAGCTCGCGAAGAAGCTGCGCAAGACGCCGGTGCGCGCGAGCGTGTGCGACGGTTTCATCGGCAATCGCCTGCTCGCCGTTTATCGCGCCGCCGCGGACGCGCTGATGGAAGACGGTGCATCGCCGTATCAGATCGACGCGGCCGTGCGCGCGTTCGGCTTGCCGATGGGCCCGTTCCAGGTGGTCGACCTCGCGGGCGGCGACATCGGCTGGGCGGCGCGCAAACGCCGCGCGGCCACGCGCGATCCGAACGCACGCTACGTGCAGATCGCCGACCGCCTGTGCGAGCGTGGCTGGTTCGGCCAGAAGACGGGCCGCGGATTCTATCTGTACCCCGAAGGATCACGCGGCGGCATGCCCGATCCCGAAGTCGAGGCGATCATCGACGCCGAGCGTAAGCGCGCGGGCGTCACGCCGCGCAGCTTCACCGACGAGCAGATCATGCGCCGCTATATGGCCGCGATGATCAACGAAGGCGCGAACGTCGTGCACGAAGGCATCGCGCTGCGCCCGCTCGACGTCGACGTGACGCTGCTGTACGGCTACGGCTTTCCGCGCTACCGCGGCGGTCCGATGAAATACGCGGACAGCGTCGGCCTGGCGACGATCCTCGCCGACATCCGCGAGTACGCGAAGGAAGACCCGCTGTTCTGGCGGCCGTCGCCGCTGCTCGTCGAACTGGTCGAGCGCGGAGCGGATTTCGCGAGCCTGAACACGACGGCCTGAGCCGCCACGAACCCGGACGGAACGACTGCGATGGATCTGAACTTCACCGCTGAAGAAGAAGCGTTTCGCGCCAGCGTGCTGGCGTTTCTGCGCGACAAGCTGCCGCAACGCCTCGCCGGCAAGGTGCACGCCGGCCGGCGTTTGACGCGCGACGACATGGCCGACTGGCACGCGATTCTGAACGCGCAGGGCTGGCTCGCGAATCACTGGCCGAAGGAGTTCGGCGGCCCGGGCTGGAACGCGGTGCAGAAGTTCATCTTCGAGAACGAATGCGCGCTGGCCGGCGCGCCGCGCGTCGTACCGTTCGGCGTCAACATGCTCGGGCCCGTGCTGATCAGGTACGGCAGCGACGCGCAGAAGCGTCACTGGCTGCCGCGCATTCTCGATGGTTCCGACTGGTGGTGCCAGGGCTATTCGGAGCCGGGCGCGGGCTCCGACCTCGCGTCGGTGAAGACGACAGCCGTGCGCGGTATCGACGATCAGGGCGAGCATTACATCGTCAATGGCCAGAAGACGTGGACCACGCTCGGGCAGCACGCGAACATGATCTTCTGCCTCGTGCGCACCGCCAACGACGTGCGCAAGCAGGAAAGCATCAGCTTTCTGCTCGTCGATATGAACGCGCCGGGCGTCGAAGTGCGGCCGATCATCACGCTCGACGGCGAGCATGAAATCAACGAAGTGTTTTTCACGGACGTGCGCGTGCCTGCCGCCAATCTCGTCGGCGAAGAGAACAAGGGTTGGACATACGCGAAATATCTGCTGACGTACGAGCGCACGAACATCGCGGGCGTGGGCTTTTCGGTCGCCGCATTCAACCGTCTGCGCAAGATCGCCGCGAAACAGCTGCGCAATGGCCGGCCGCTCGCCGAGGATCCCGCGTTCGCGGCGCGCATGGCGCGCGTCGAGATCGATCTCGAGAATATGAAGACGACCAACCTGCGCGTGATCGCGGCAGTGGCGGGCGGCGGCGTGCCCGGTGCCGAGAGTTCGATGCTGAAGATTCGCGGTACCGAAATCCGTCAGGAAATCTCGTCGCTGATGCGGCGCGCGATGGGCGCTTATGCGCAGCCATTCGTCGAGGAAGCGCTGTACGAAGGCTTCGACGGCGTGCCGGTCGGCCCCGACGAAGCCGCGAGTGCCGCGTCGCAGTACTTCAATAATCGCAAGCTGTCGATCTTCGGCGGCTCGAACGAAATCCAGAAGAACATCATTTCCAAAACGATCCTCGGACTGTAAGAGGCGCGCGTCATGAATTTCCAGCACACCGAAGACCGCCGCATGCTGGCGGATACGCTGAACCGGTTTATCAGCGAGCAGTACGGCTTCGCGACGCGCGACCAGATCGCGCGCTCGACGCAAGGCTTCAGCACCGAATTGTGGGCGCGCTTCGCAGAGCTTGGCGTGATCGGCGCACTGTTCGACGAAGCGAGCGGCGGTTTTGGCGGCGGCGGGTTCGATATTTCCGTGATGTTCGAGAGTATCGGCCGGGGGCTCGTGGTCGAGCCGTTTCTCGATACGCTGATCGTCGGCCGGGCGATCGCTCGCAGCGGCAGTGACGCGCAAAAATCGGCACTGGGTTCGTTGATCGACGGCTCGCGAATCGTTGCGCTCGCGCATGGCGAACCGGACAGTCACTACGAACTGGCTCGTGTCGCAGCGACGCGCGCGCGGCGCAGCGTTGACGGCAACAGCGGCGCGTGGACTTTGGATGGCGCGAAGGCCGTCGTTCAGCATGGCGAGCATGCTCAGGTGTTCCTCGTCTCGGCACGCACGAGCGGCGAAGACGATGCCGAAGCCGGCATCACGCTGTTTCTGGTGCCGAGGGACGCGGCGGGCGTGAGCGTGCGCGGCTATCGGAAGATCGATGGGGGACGCGCGGCCGAAGTGACGTTCGACAATGTCACGCTCGACCACGACTCCGTGCTCGGCTCAGTCGGCCAGGGCTTTGCGACGCTCGAATTTGCGATGAGCTGCGGCGTGCTCGCGCTGTGCGCGGAAGCGGTCGGCGCCATGGACGTCGCGAAAGACTGCACGCTCGACTATCTGCGCACGCGCAGGCAGTTCGGCGTACCGATCGGCAGCTTCCAGGCGTTGCAGCATCGCATGGCCGATTTGCTGCTCGAAATCGAGCAGGCGCGCTCGGCGGTGATCAATGCGGCGGCGGTTCTCGATGGTGAACGCAATGCGCGCGAGCGCGCGGTGTCGGCGGCGAAGTACAGCATCGGCCGGATCGGCACCCGGGTCGCAGAGGAATGCATCCAGATGCACGGCGGGATCGGCATGACATGGGAGTTGCCGCTTGCGCATTACGCGAAGCGGCTCGTGATGATCGATCATCAGCTTGGGGATGAGGATCATCATTTGGAGCGGTTTGTGGCGCTGGGAGCTGCGGCGTCGCTCGCGCAGGCCTGATCATCAGGCGCCTGCTTGTCGGAGACGCGGGGCGTCGCAGTTATCGGCGACGGGCAAGAAAAAAGGACTTACGGCTTTCACCGTAAGTCCTTTTTGATCTTGGTCGGGGCGAGAGGATTTGAACCTCCGACCACCTGCACCCCATGCAGGTACGCTACCAGGCTGCGCTACGCCCCGAACAGAAGAAAAATTATAACAGACACTTCATTCGATTAGAACTGCCCGACACGAACAAAGCGAACGAGCCCATTAACTAGTGGCCCAGCAGATCGATTACGCTCTGCAGTTCCTCGCGCAACTTCTCGACATCGACAGCAACCGTGGCCGCCGATGCCTGGACCTGCCCCGCGGCTCCGGCGGCAGCTTCACCCTCTTCGATGACGACATCCGGCCCACCGCTGCCATGCGCATCGAGCCGGTTGCGGGCGCCGTTGATCGTAAAACCCTGCTCGTACAGCAACTCACGAATCCGCCTGATCAGCAGCACCTCGTGATGCTGATAATACCGACGATTGCCGCGCCGCTTGACCGGCCTCAACTGGGTGAACTCCTGCTCCCAGTAACGCAGCACGTGGGGCTTCACGCCGCAAAGTTCGCTGACCTCACCAATCGTGAAGTATCGCTTCGCCGGAATCGGAGGCAAGACGACTTTTTCGATCGTCGCTGTCATCGTCAGTTAGCCGTGATGGGTTGCCCGAAAGCGCGCCAGTCGATCAGCGCGCGAAGCTCGCTTCGGCGCCGTTTTCGACGAGCGCCTTCAGCTTTTGACTTGCATGAAACGTCACCACGCGACGCGCCGCGATCGGAATCGCCTCGCCCGTCTTCGGATTTCTGCCGGGACGCTGCGGCTTGTCGCGCAACTGGAAGTTGCCGAAGCCCGACAGCTTGACGCTGTCGCCGCTCTCGAGCGCATCGCGGATCACCTCGAAGAACGCCTCGACCATGTCCTTCGCTTCCCGCTTGTTGAGCCCGACATTGTCGAACAGCAACTCGGCAAGTTCCGCCTTGGTGAGCGTCGGCGTCTCATTGGAAACGACGGCGGGTGATGTCGGAATTTCTCGAATCATGGCGCTGCGTTGCGCCGTAAGAAGGGCTTCGAAATCACTCGAGTTCATTTCATTCATATCTATCAAATGGCGCGCCAAGCGTAAAACAATGGATGCGGAAACAGCCGTGCAAATGTTAAATGCGGATTATCCGCGCAACCGTGCGCCATATACTCGAGCCAGACGTTCCACCAGAGTTTGAATAGCCAGATCGACCGTTTCATCCTGAAGGGTTCCGCCAGTATCTTGCAAGGTCACCCGGAACGCAAGGCTTTTCTCGTGCGCGGCCAGACCACCGGAAGTGTTTGATTTTGGACGAAATTCATCGAAAAGCGCAACCTTCTGGACAGCCTTGCAGGCCGGTTCGGACTGGGCCTTCTGGAGCTCGTCGAGCAGCGCCTGAACCTCGATTTTCTGATCGACGACCACCGCAATATCACGTCGTACCGGCGGGAATTTTGAAACTTCCGACGGAACCGGCAATACCCGTTGCATTAATGCTTCCGCTTCGATTTCAAACAGAATCGGCGCATGCGGCAAATCATATTTTTGCATCCAGCGCGGATGCAATTCGCCAATCCAGCCCACTGGGCGACCATTCAATTCGATACGCGCGCTGCGTCCCGGATGCAGCGCCGGATGCTCGGCCTTTACGAACCGCGCGAGCGCCGGTGCGACCAGCGCTTCGATGTCGCCCTTCATGTCGAAGAAGTCGACGGCACGCGTCGGTGCGCCCCACTGCTCGTCGAGCGCGGGACCATAGGCGAGCGCGCCGATCATCTTCGGCTGCGCGAAACCTTCGACCGTCAGCTCGCCGGCCTTGATCGACGGATCGTGCAGGAACACGCGGCCCGCTTCGAACACGCGCACGCGGTCCGCCGCGCGACGGTTCAGGTTCGTGCGCAGCACATGAATCAGGCTGCCGAACAGCGTCGTGCGCATCACCGACAGCTGGCTTGCGATCGGGTTAATCAGACGCACCGGGTTGCTATTGCCCGCGAAGTCCTGCTCCCACTCGGCGTCGACGAAGCTGAAGTTCACCGTTTCCGCGTAGTCGCGCGCGGCGAGTGCATGCCGGATCGCATGGATCGAGCGTTGCGTCTCGCTGCTCGCGCGCATTTCGCTGGTCGCGACCGGCGGGCGCGCCGGAATCTTTTCGAAGCCGTAGATACGTGCGACTTCTTCGATCAGGTCCTCTTCGATTTCGATATCGAAGCGGTACGACGGCGGCATCACCGAGAACGTATCGCCGTCACGCTCGAACGACAGGCCGAGGCGCGTGAAGATCTGCCCGATTTCATCGGCGCCGATCGCGACGCCGATGATGCGGTTCGCGCGCGAAACGCGCATCTTCACGGGCGCGCGCTTTGGCACGTTGACGATCTGATCGTCGACCGGACCCGCTTCGCCGCCGCAGATGTCGAGGATCAACTGCGCGATGCGCTCGATATGATCGACGGTCGTTGCGTAATCCACGCCGCGCTCGAAGCGATGGCCTGCATCGGTCGAAAAGTTGTACTTGCGCGAGCGGCCACGAATGCTATCGGGCCACCAGAACGCGGCTTCGAGATAGATGTTGGTTGTGTCGAGCGTGACTGCCGTGCTGTCGCCGCCCATGATGCCCGCGAGGCTTTCGATATGCTGCTCGTCGGCGATCACGCCGACCGTTTCATCGAGCTCGACCGTGTTGCCGTTCAGCAGTTTCAGCGTTTCGCCCTTGCGTCCCCAGCGCACGTCCATGCCGCCGTGGATCTTGTCGAGATCGAACACGTGCGACGGACGCCCCAGCTCGAGCATCACATAGTTCGAGATGTCGACGAGCGCGGAGATGCTACGCTGGCCCGAGCGCTCGAGACGCTCGACCATCCATTGCGGCGACTTCGCGCGCGCATTGACGCCGCGGATCACGCGGCCCGAGAAACGGCCGCACAGATCGGGCGCCGAGATTTTCACGGGCAGCGTTTCATTCAGCTTTACCGGAGCCGGCTTGATGTCGAGCGAGCGCAGCGGTGCCCCGGTAATCGCCGACGTTTCGCGCGCGACGCCGAATACCGACAAACAGTCGGCCTTGTTCGGCGTCAGCTTGATTTCAAAAACGGTGTCGTCGAGGTTGAGGGTCTCGCGGATGTCCTGGCCGATCGGGGTATCTTCCGGCAGGATCATCAGACCACTGTGATCTTCGGAGAGCTTCAGCTCGCGCGCCGAACACAGCATGCCTTGGCTTTCGACGCCGCGCAGCTTCGACAGCTTGATCGCGAACGGTGCGCCGCCCTCTTCGGCCGGCGGCAGTTGCGCGCCGACCAGCGCGACCGGCACCTTGATGCCGGGCGCGACATTCGGCGCGCCGCATACGATGTTCAGCGTCGCGCCGGTGCCGGCGTTGACCTGACACACGTTGAGCTTGTCCGCATCCGGGTGCTTGACGACTTCCAGCACCTGGCCGACAACGATCTTCGAGGTCGGCGGCGCGGCCGGCCGCAGGTCCTCGACTTCGAGACCCGCCATCGTCAACGCGTGCGACAGTTCGTCGGTGGTCAGTCGGGGATCGACAAAAGTTCTGAGCCAGGATTCCGGAAATTGCATGATTCTGTGTACGTTCTGATCAGGTTAGGTCCACGTCCGGCAGATGCTTCGTAAAGCCGGTGGTCTTGCGCCGGTTCAGCGAGCTCTGCCGGGGACGCTCGCGGCGCGCACCGGGTGCGCTACCGCGTTCTTTGCTTTGTAGCGCTCGCGCGCGCCGGTTCACGCGAATTGACGCAGGAAACGCAGGTCGTTTTCGAAGAACAGGCGCAGGTCCTGCACGCCGTAACGCAGCATCGTGAGACGCTCGAGGCCGCTGCCGAAAGCGAAGCCGATGTAGCGCTCCGGGTCCAGACCCATGTTACGGATCACGGTCGGATGCACCTGGCCGGAACCCGAAATTTCGAGCCACTTGCCCGCGTTCTTGCCCGTTTCGAACTGCATGTCGATCTCGGCCGACGGTTCGGTGAACGGGAAATACGACGGACGGAAGCGCACGAGAATGTCGTCGCGCTCGAAGAATTTTTTCAGGAAGTCGGTATAGACACCCTTCAGGTCGGCGAAGCTGATGTTCTCGTCGATCCACAGGCCTTCGACCTGGTTGAACATCGGCGAATGCGTGGCGTCGCTATCCACGCGATACGTGCGGCCGGGCACTATCACCTTGATCGGCGGCGTGTTGGTACGCGCGTAGCGTACCTGCATCGGACTCGTATGCGTACGCAGCAGCAGCGGGCGACCGTCGGCGTCCTTGCCGTCGACGTAGAAGGTATCCTGCATCGAACGCGCCGGATGGTTTTCCGGGCTGTTCAGCGAAGTGAAGTTGTACCAGTCGGTTTCGATCTCGGGGCCGTCGGCCACGTCGAATCCGATCGTACGAAAAATTTGCTCGACGCGCTCCCAGGTGCGCATCACCGGGTGCAGGCTGCCAGCATTGGCGCCGCGGCCCGGCAGCGTGACGTCGATCGCCTCAGCGGCGAGGCGCTGGTTCAGAAGCGCGTCGGCGAGCGACTGACGACGTGCCGTCAGCGCGGCTTCGACCTGTTGCTTGACGAGGTTGATCCGAGCGCCTTCTGTCTTGCGCGTTTCGGGATCGAGTTTGCCAAGGCCTTTCAACATCTCGGTCAGCGCACCCGCCTTACCGAGAAAGCGCGCTTTCTCGTTCTCGAGGGTGGTGACGTCGGGGGCTTCTGCGAAGGCTTTTTGCGCGTCGGCGACAATCTGGTCCAGATCCATTGATCCCATCATTTCAACGTCAGTGTTCTATCGAAACAAAACTGGTTCTACCAACAAAAACGGGGCTCGGTGAGGAGCCCCGTTTTTGTTGCAGCGTCACCGAGACTACCAGATGTTCGCTGCAACGAACCACGCAGTTTTAATTGCCAGAAGCGCAATCAGGCTGCAACGGCGGCTTTCACCTGCTGAACGATCGCAGCAAAAGCAGCCTTGTCGAATACAGCCATGTCGGCCAGCACCTTGCGGTCCAGTTCGATCGACGCCTTCTTCAGGCCGTTGATGAACACGCTGTACGTCATGTCGTGCTGACGCACCGCCGCGTTGATACGCGTGATCCACAGTGCGCGGAACACACGCTTCTTGTTGCGGCGATCGCGGTAGGCGTACTGGCCTGCGCGCATGACCGCCTGCTTGGCGATGCGATAGACGTTATTGCGACGGCCGCGGTAACCCTTGGCCAGCTTGATGATCTTCTTGTGACGGGCCCGTGCGGTAACCCCACGTTTTACTCGAGGCATGTTTCGCTCCTATGAGTGTCGGTTAAGGGTTAAGCGAACGGCAGCATTGCGCGAACGGAGTTCAGATCGGAATCATGAACTGCCGTGGAGCCGCGCAGATGGCGTTTGTTCTTGGTGGTCTTCTTGGTAAGAATGTGACGCTTGAAGGCCTGACCGCGCTTAACGGTACCGCCCGGACGCACCACGAAGCGCTTTGCAGCGCTCTTCTTGGTCTTCATCTTCGGCATGACAACTCCATTATTAGATGGACATGGGTGTGCGGTCGGCCAGATGGCCATTTCCCGCCCTTCGAAACCCATTCCACTTGGTATGCAGACCGCCGATACCGCCAGCGGCCGCTTTTCGGGAACGACTGCGCGCTTGCCTGCGCGACGTTCCGAAATTTTCCAACACCGCGCCAGACACCCAGCACAGCATCAAACAACCTTGCGCTACCGGAGAGCGGGCCGCATGGCACGCCGCCACTCCGGCCAACTGCTTCGCGCTTACTTCTTTTTCTTTGGAGCAAGCACCATGATCATCTGGCGCCCTTCCATTTTCGGCATCTGTTCGACCTGACCGACTTCGTCGAGGTCGGTGCGCAGGCGTTCGAGCATGCGCATGCCGATTTCCTGGTGAGCCATTTCGCGGCCACGGAAACGCAACGTGATTTTCGTCTTGTCGCCGTCTTCGAGGAAGCGGACGAGGTTGCGCAGTTTGACGTTGTAATCGCCGTCGTCGGTACCCGGGCGGAATTTGACTTCCTTGACCTGAATGACCTTCTGCTTGAGCTTGGCCTCGTGTTGCTTCTTCGCTTCCTGGTACTTGAACTTGCCGTAGTCCATCAAGCGGCAAACCGGCGGAACCGCTTGCGGGGCGATTTCGACCAGATCCACGTCCTGCTGTTCCGACATGCGGAACGCATCAGCGAGTTTCACGATGCCGAGCGGTTCGTTCTCGACGCCGACCAGTCGCACCTCGGGTGCTGTAATTTCACCGTTGATGCGGTGCGCAGACTTATCAGTAGCGATGTTACGTTTCCTCTAAAAATTAAAAAAAACGAGCCGGGCACCGAGTGGTTAGTTGAACGACTGCACGTCCTGGCGCAGACGCTCAATGAAGGCGTCAACAGGCATCACACCCATATCGACACCACCACGGGCACGCACGGCTACCGTTTGCGCTTCACGCTCCTTGTCGCCGACCACCAGCAGGTACGGCACCTTTTCCAGCGTGTGCTCGCGTATTTTATAGCTAATCTTCTCGTTGCGCAAATCGGCCTCGACTCTAACCCCTTGTTTTTGCAACGATTGGGCTAGCGACTGCGCATATTCGGCCTGACTTTCCGCGATATTCATCACGACGACCTGGATCGGCGCGAGCCAGGCGGGCATTGCACCGGCATGGTGCTCGATGAGAATCCCGAGGAAGCGTTCCATCGATCCGACGATTGCCCGGTGGAGCATGATCGGGCGACGACGACTATTGTCTTCGGCGACGTATTCGGCACCCAGACGCTCCGGCAGCACCATGTCGAGTTGCAGCGTACCGCACTGCCACGAGCGGCCGAGCGCGTCCTTGATGTGATACTCGACCTTCGGGCCGTAGAACGCACCCTCGCCGGGCAGTTCTTCCCACGTGACGCCGCAGGCCGTCAGCGCCTCGCGCAGCCCCTGCTCCGCGCGATCCCACGTTTCGTCGGTGCCGGCGCGCGCATCCGGACGCAGCGACAGCTTGATCTCAACGTTGTCGAAGCCGAAGTCGCGGTAGACGCTCATCGCCAGCGTGTTGAACGCGATCGATTCGCTGATGAACTGGTCTTCGGTACAAAAAATATGGGCGTCGTCCTGCACGAAGCCGCGCACGCGCATCAGTCCATGCAGAGCGCCCGACGATTCGTTGCGATGGCACGAACCGAACTCAGCGTAACGCAGCGGCAGATCGCGATACGAGCGCAGACCGTGGTTGAACACCTGCACGTGACCGGGGCAGTTCATCGGCTTGATCGCGTAGTCGCGCTTTTCCGATTCGGTCGTGAACATATTTTCACGATAGTTCTGCCAGTGTCCCGACGCTTCCCACAGCGAGCGGTCCATGATCAACGGCGTCTTGATTTCAAGGTAGCCGGCGTCATTCACGCGACGGCGCATGTACTGCTCGACCTGCTGCCACAGCGTCCAGCCGCGCGGATGCCAGAACACCATGCCCGGCGACTCGTCCTGCATGTGGAACAGGTCGAGCTGCTTTCCCAGCTTCCGATGATCGCGCTTCTCGGCCTCTTCGAGCATGTGCAGATATGCTTCCTGGTCTTCCCTCTTCGTCCAGGCCGTGCCGTAAATTCGCTGCAACTGCTCGTTCTTCGAGTCCCCGCGCCAGTAGGCTCCCGCGACTTTCATCAGCTTGAAGACCTTCAGCTTGCCGGTGGACGGCACGTGCGGGCCGCGGCACAGGTCCGTGAAGCCGCCATGCGAGTACAGCTTGATTTCGTCGCTGACGGGAATCGATTCGATGATTTCGGCTTTGTACTTTTCGCCGATGCTCTTGAAGTACTCGACCGCTTCGTCGCGCGACACCACGCGACGCGACACCGGCTCGTCCTTCTTCGCGAGCTCCTGCATGCGCTTTTCGATCTTTTCGAGGTCTTCCGGCGTGAAAGGACGGTTGTACGAGAAGTCGTAATAGAAACCGTTGTCAATGACGGGGCCGATCGTAACCTGCGCTTCGGGGTACAGATCCTTCACCGCATACGCGAGCAGGTGTGCCGTCGAGTGGCGGATGATATCGAGTCCGTCTGCATCCTTCTCCGTGATGATGGCGAGCACCACGTCGCGATCGATCAGCGCAGACGTATCGACCAACTCCCCGTCGATCTTACCGCCGAGTGCGGCTTTCGCGAGGCCGGGGCCGATCGAGGCGGCCACTTCGGCGACGGTCACCGGATGCTCGTACTGTCGAACAGAACCGTCAGGCAAACGTATCGAAACCATTGCGTTCTCCGTGGTGCCGACCGGCGGCGGCACATACAACCAGGGTCAAAAAGACAAAAAAAATGCGGCCCCACTTTCGAGAGGCCGCATTCACATTTTACGCAAACATCACTGGCGAAAGAGGTCCTCGACTAGCGTCGCTCCGAAGTGGTTTCGGTCAACGTTCGCGGTGTCATAACCGTATTCGCCTTTTTGCGCTCAAAGCGCTTACTGCAGCTTGCGAAACCCCGGCGAGACCGGAATTCCATTTCGTTGGTAGGCTCGATTGGACTCGAACCAACGACCCCCACCATGTCAAGGTGGTGCTCTAACCAGCTGAGCTACGAGCCTGAAGAAACGAGAGTATATCGGGTACAGCCCAGCCTGGCAAGTACCTTTATGCAGCGACTTTAATTCGTCTCACCGTCGGCAGGCCCTTTTCCGATCGTCCGCGCCTCAGTTCTTGCGCGTCGCCCGCACCACGCCCGTGATTTCGCCCAGCAACGTGCACGCGCGCTGGATCTGCGCAGAGCTGGAAACCTCGACGGTAAATTGCATGAACGCGGCATTGCGGCGCGTTTGCGTCTTCACGCCGATCACGTTCATCTTTTCCCGCGCGAACACTTCGGAGATATCGCGCAGCAAGCCTTGTCGGTCCGTCGCCTCGATGCTGAGATCGACCGGGTAGACGGACTGGCCGCGACCGCTCATCACGTCCGCCGACCACGCGGTCTGCAGCACGCGCTCCGGCGCGCGCTCTGCCATCCGGCGGAACGTCGCGCAGTCGCTGCGATGCACCGACATGCCCTTGCCGCGCGTGACGAAGCCGCAGATGTCGTCGGGCGGCGCGGGCCGGCAGCAGCGCGCGAGCTGGGTGAGCAATGCATCGACGCCGACCACCAGCACGCCGGTCGACGCGCCGCGCGCGACGCTCGCGCCACTGCTGCGTTTCTCGAATTTTTCCGGCGCCTCGAGCTCGGGCTCGGGCGGCGGCGCGTCCTGCAGCGCCTGCTCGACGAGCCGCAGGCTGAATTCCTCCTTGCCGACCACGGAGAACAGGTCGTCGGTGGTCTTGAAACCAAGCCGCGCGGCCAGCTGATCGAGATTGACCGAGGTCTTGCCTTCGCGCTGCAGGGTTTTTTCAACCATCGCGCGACCGTTCGCGATGTGCTCCTGCAACTCGACCGCGTTGAACCACGCGCGCACCTTCTGCCGCGCTCGCCCGCTTTGCAGATAGCCAAGCTGCGGATTGAGCCAGTCGCGCGACGGACCACCCTCCTTCACCGCCACGATCTCGACCGTCTGGCCATTCTGCAATGCGGTGTTGAGCGGCACCATCACGCCGTCGACGCGCGCGCCGCGGCAACGATGCCCAAGCTCGCTGTGCAGGTGGTACGCGAAGTCGATCGGCGTCGCGCCGTGCGGCAACGGAATCACGCGCGCCTGCGGCGTCAGCACGTAGATGTGATCGTCGTCGAGCGTGGCCTGCCGCAACTGCTCCCATGGCTGCACCGCGCCCGCTTCGCCATGCTCGCCCTCGGACACCTCGTCCTTCCACGCGAGCAGCTGTCGCAACCAGGCGATCTTCTCGTCGTATTTCTCGCTCGCGGTGAACGTGCCGCCATAGCCGCGCGCACCCGCTTCCTTGTAGCGCCAGTGCGCGGCCACGCCGTATTCGGCGAAGCGATGCATTTCCTGCGTGCGGATCTGCACTTCGAACGCGCGGCCGTCGTCGCCGATCACGACCGTGTGCAGCGACTTGTAGCCGTTCGGCTTCGGCCGGGAAATGTAATCGTCGAACTCCTTCGGCACCGGCTGCCACAGGTTGTGCACGATGCCGAGCACGGTGTAGCAGTCCTTGATGTCCGGCACGATCACGCGAAACGCGCGCACGTCGTACAGCTCGGCGAAGTCGAGCTGCTTGCCGCGCATCTTGCGCCAGATGCTGTAGATGTGCTTCGGCCGACCGCTCACTTCGGCGCGGATGTGCGCGGCGGCCAGCTCCTGCTGCAGGCGTTCGATCGCCTGTGCGACATAGCTCTCACGCTCGATGCGCTTCTCGTCGAGCAGCTTCGCGATGCGCTTGTAGGTGTCCGGCTCCTCGAAACGGAACGCGAGGTCCTCGAGCTCCCACTTCAATTGCCAGATACCGAGGCGGTTCGCGAGCGGTGCGTAGATATCGAGGGTTTCGCGCGCGACGTCGGGCGACGGCGTGATCTTCGCGGCCGCGTAGTAACGCAGCGATTGCAGCCGCGACGCGAGGCGGATCAGCACGACGCGAATGTCCTTCGCGAACGCGAGCAGCATTTTGCGCAGCGCCTCGACCTGCGCGCGGCGCGCAGCCTGCGCGTCACGCCCGGCCTCGGGCATCGCGTTTTGCGCCGCACGCAAACTGACCGTGCCGAGCCGCAGCAGCTTGCGCACGTCGCCGACCAGTTGCGCGACTTCTTCGCCGAAGTTGTCGGCGATCACGCGCTCCGGATCGTGCAGATGCGGTGTCAGCGCGAACAGGGCCGCGGCCAGCACCGCCGGCGGATCGACGTTGAGCTTGCGCATGATCGACGCGGTGCCCGCCGCGTGGTCCGCGAGCAATTCGCCCGGCGACAGCCGCACCTCGCCCGCATGTTCGCGCACGAACGCCATCGCTTCGTCGAAGGAACGATGGGGATGAGGCGCGTTCGGAACGGTTTCGGTATTCATGGTGCGACGGCCCGCCGGGCCAGACGATTCAACGGAAAATCAACAACGGTGCGGCCTCTCAACCGCAAATCAGCTGCGCTGCGCCGCGATCACGACGATTTCGACGAGGCACTTCGGATTCGCGAGCTTTGCCTCGACGGTCGCGCGCGGCGGCGTGTCACCCTGCGCGACCCACTCGTCCCACACGGCGTTCATGCCGGCGAAATGCGCCATGTCCGAGATATAGATCTGCACCGACAGCAGCAGCGACTTGTCGCTGTTCGCTTCAGCGAGCAGACGGTCGATGTGGCCGAGCACTTCGCGCGTCTGGCCGGTGATGTCCTGATCGTCGTCCTCGGCGATCTGACCCGCGAGGTACACGGTGCCGTTGTGCACGGCCATTTCCGAGAGACGCTTGCCGACGTGATAACGAATGACTGCCATGAAATGTCCTGAGCTGAGGGGTTGATCGAACTACATGCCGCACGACACTGCTAATAGACCTTCATACGGAACTCAATATTATGACCCGTTCGCGGCCGAACCGATGAAGAACTCCCTCGCGAGCGCGATCTGGTCCGCCGCGAGAAACGCCGGCGCATGACCGACGCCCGCGATCTCCACGCTCGATACGGCACGCCCGGCCGCCACCATCTTCGCGACCGTTTCACGCGACAGCAAATCCGACTGCTCGCCGCGCACCACGAGCACCGGCCCCTGGAACGACGCGAGCGAATGCCACAGCGCCGCTTCGCCGAGCTTCGCCGCTTCCTCGTTGACCGCCGCGAACGGCTGGGCGATGCGCGGGTCATAGCGCAGCACCCACGCACCCTCCTCTTCGCGCAGCAACGGCGTATTGATTTCGCGCCATTCGTCAGGCGTCAGCGGGCCGAAGCCCTGCGCGAGTTGCGCCGCGTAGTCGACACCCTGCTGCAGCGTATCGAAGCGTGCGGGCTTGCCCAGATAATCGCCGATGCGCTTGACCGCGACCGGCTCCAGATGCGGCCCGACATCGTTCAGCAGCAGCTTGCGGATCGGCGTGTCCGGCAGGCCGGCGAGCCCCATGCCGATCAGGCCGCCCATCGAGGTGCCGAACCAGTCGACGGTGTCGACGTCGAGCCGCGCGATCAGCGTGACCATGTCGGCGACGTACTGCGGTACCGCATATAAGTTGGGGTTCGCGAGCCACGACGACAAGCCCCGGCCAACCACGTCCGGGCACACCACGCGATAGATGTCCGCGAAGTTGGCAGCGAGTCGGTCGAAGTCGCGCCCCGATCGTGTCAGTCCGTGCACGCACAGCAGCACGCGCGGATTGTCCGGATCGCCCCACTCGGTATAGGCGACGCGATGCAGGCCGGCCGCGCTCGCGCACTGCACGTAACGTTGACGCGGCGCGGGCCGCCCGGTGGTGGAAGCATAAGTCGTTGCGGTCATCTGGTGTCCTTGCAAAGACGCTGCGGATTGGGCTGCGAACGATTGTAAACCGCTTCGTCGCGCGGCAAGCATCGGCCAGAAGGCTTAGGAAGATCGTGCAAACCGTCCGGCGCATCCGGCGCCGCGCGCCAAAAATAGAACGGGCGAGACTCGCGTCTCGCCCGTCCGGAAACCATCGTTGCCGCCGCGCTCGCATCGACGCGCGCAGCGGCGTCTCAAGCCGCGTCAGCTCACCGCGCTCACATCGAGCGGCGCGCCGGTCTTCGCCTTGATTTCGTCGACGCTCACGCCCGGCGCAAGTTCGGTCACTTTCAAGCCGTTTTCGGTCACTTCGATCACGCCGAGATCGGTGATGATCTCATCGACCACACCCACGCCCGTCAGCGGCAGCGTGCATTCTTCGAGGATCTTGTGCTGATCGCCCTTGGCGACGTGCTCCATCAGCACGACCACGCGTTTGACGCCCGCGACCAGGTCCATCGCGCCGCCCATGCCCTTGATCATCTTGCCCGGGATCATCCAGTTCGCGAGATCGCCCTTCTTGCTGATCTGCATCGCGCCGAGAATCGCCAGGTTGATGTGGCCGCCGCGAATCATCGCGAAGGAATCCGCCGAAGAGAAAATCGACGAACCGGGCAGCGTCGTCACCGTCTGCTTGCCGGCGTTGATCAGATCGGCGTCGACTTCGTCTTCGGTCGGCGAGGGGCCGATGCCGAGCAGACCGTTTTCCGACTGCAGCCATACTTCGACGCCCGCCGGCACGTGGTTCGCGACCAGCGTCGGCAAGCCGATGCCGAGGTTCACATAAAAGCCGTCCTGCAGTTCCTTCGCCGCGCGCGCGGCCATTTCGTCACGAGTCCATGCCATGATCAGTCTCCTTTCGCGCGGACGACGCGTTGTTCGATGCGTTTTTCCGGATGCGCGTTCAGTACGATGCGCTGCACGAAGATGCCAGGCGTGTGGATCGCGTCCGGATCGAGCTCGCCCACTTCGACGATCTCTTCGACCTCCGCGACGGTGATGCGGCCCGCCATCGCGCACATCGGATTGAAATTGCGCGCGGTGCGGCGATAGATCAGGTTGCCGGCCTTGTCGGCCTTCCATGCCTTGACGAGCCCGATATCCGCGGTCAGCGAATGTTCGAGCACGTAGTGGTTCTCGCCGAACTGGCGGGTTTCCTTGCCCTCGGCGATCTGCGTGCCGAAACCGGTGTTCGTGAAAAACGCCGGGATGCCCGCGCCGCCCGCGCGCAGCTTCTCGGCGAGCGTGCCTTGCGGCGTGAATTCGAGCTCGAGTTCGCCGGCCAGGTACTGGCGCTCGAACTCCTTGTTCTCACCGACGTACGACGAGATCATCTTCCTGATCTGACGCGTCTCGAGCAGCAGGCCGAGGCCGAAACCGTCGACGCCCGCGTTGTTGCTGATGCAGGTGATGCCCCGCACCTTCGAATCGCGCAGCGCCGCGATCAGCGCCTCGGGAATGCCGCACAAGCCGAAGCCGCCGACGGCGAACGTCTGCCCGTCCTTGACGATGTCCTTCAGCGCCTCGGCGGCGCCTGGATAGACCTTGTTCATCTGTATGTCCCTTCCTCTATGGAAACCCGAAACCTGTACGCAGGCCGCCGGATCATTGCGGCTGATATCGCAACTGGCGAACTTCACGTCGCCTCACGATACCGCTACGTCATTCTAGTAGTCATCCGCGGCATGCGCCGCGTTGTCATCTGCCCGAAAGAGTACGCTGGGCCCGCCATACGGCACAATACGCAAAAATACATAAGTACTTGCCGCCCCGCCCATGCCCTCCCTGGATTACCGCACTGCGTTTCACCTCGCGCCGATCGGACTCGTGCTGTCGCGCGAGCGGACCATCGAAGACTGCAACGACGAACTCGCATCGATTTTCGGCTACGCGCGCGACGCGCTGATCGGTCAGTCATTCCAGGTGTTGTACCCATCGGCGGATGAGTTCGAGCGGATCGGCGCACGCATTCCGCCGATCATGACCGCGCAAGGCAGCTACGCGGACGACCGCATCATGAAACGCGCGAACGGCGAGCTGTTCTGGTGTCACGTGACGGGCCGCGCGCAGCAGCGCACCGACCCGCACGCGGCGGGTGTCTGGACCTTCGAGGATCTGAGCGCGACCCGCCGGGTCGCGGTGGAACTGACGCCGCGCGAGCGCGAAATCGCCGCGCAACTGGTGACCGGCAAGACCAGCAAGCAGATCGGCCGCGTGCTCGACATCAGCCCGCGCACGGTCGACGTCTACCGTGCGCGGCTCATGCGTAAATACGATACGGGCAATGCGACCGAGCTCTTGCAACGGCTGCTCGGGGATTGACGGAGAAAGAGAGTATGAGGCGCGCGACCGCGCTCAGGGCAGCGCCGTCAGGCAGCCTTGACGAGAGCCGCGCTCTCGATGGCCGCGCGCAGCACGTCGGGCACTGGCATCGACTTGCCTGCCGCGTAGTCGATCCACACGCATCGCGCGGCGCCCCGCGCATAGAGCGTATCCGGCTCATCGGCACGCAAAAGCTCGAAAGCCGTATCGAAGCTGCTGCGCCCCGGCGTGGCCACCGACATCCGGCCGATCACGTCACCCGGATAGTGCAGCTGCTTCAGAAACTCCATCGACGCATTGACGATCACCGGCCCCTGCCCGTCCGGGCGCTCGCCGAGGAAGTCCATATGTTCGAACCAGGAAATCCGCACCTGCTCCATGTAGCGAAAATAAACCGTGTTGTTGACGTGACCGAAGGCGTCCATGTCGCCCCAGCGGATCGGCATCGTCATTTCGAAAACTGCGTGAAAATCGCTCATGCTTTACTTCCGTTCTTCCTTTGCTGCCTGACTGTTGAAACGTTTGACTGCGCGCTCACGCGAGCCCGAAACCGTCGTCGGCGGCGATCACCGAGCCGTTGATGAACTGCGATTCGTCCGCCGCGAGCAGCAGGAGCAGCCCGTCGAGATCCTCCGGTTTGCCGACCCGATGGCGCGGCAGCATCGCAATCAGTTTTTGCCCCTGATCGGTCGACCAGTGGTGGTGGTTGATCTCGGTGTCGATATAGCCGGGGCAGATCGCGTTCACATTGATGCCATGCTTGCCCCACTCGAGCGCCATCGCCTTCGTCATGTGGACGACCGCGGCCTTGCTCATCGAATACAGGCCGATTTGCGGCAGCACGCGCAAGCCCGCCATCGACGCGATGTTGATGATCCGGTACGACGGCTTCTGCGCGTTGTTGCCACGCATGATCATGCGCTTGGCGACCTCCTGCGCGACGAAAAAAGCGCCGCGCGTATTGGTGTCGAACACGTATTCGAAGTCCGCCGGCGTGACCTCGGACAGCTTCTGCGTAGTCGACACGCCCGAGTTATTGACGAGGATATCGATGGTGCCGGCTTCGGTCTCCGCGTGCGCGACCGCCGACTTGATGCTCTGGTAGTCGGTCACGTCGAGCGACACCACGTGCGCGGCGCCGCCGGACGCCTCGATTTCCGCGCGCAGCTCCTTGAGCCGCTCGGTCCGTCGGCTCGCCAGCACGACCTTCGCGCCCGCCTGCGAGAGCACCTGCGCGAAGCGCTTGCCCAACCCGCTCGAGGCGCCAGTGATCAGCGCGACCTTGCCTTCCAGATTGATCGAACGGCCCATTGTCTTTCCTTGCTCGGTTGTAGTGACAACTGCGGTTGACGGGGTTTGGTACGACCGCGATAAGGGTCTATACCGTATCATGAAATAGTACGCTCGTGCTAATCTTCGGCTTTTGGGTTGCGGCGTAGGGATCGATCGCCCACAATACGAACCCGAAAAAAGCATTCTAACGGTAAGAGGAGCATCAATGACCCCCGCAAGTCTCATTGAGCAGTACGGCCCGCGCGAGTCGATGGAGTATGACGTCGTCATCGTCGGCGGCGGCCCTGCGGGCCTGTCGGCTGCCATTCGTCTGAAGCAGCGTGCCGCCGAACAAGGCGTCGAGCTTGGCGTCTGCGTACTCGAAAAAGGCTCTGAGATCGGGGCGCATATCCTGTCGGGCGCGGTGATGGACCCGCGCGCGCTGACCGAGCTGATCCCGGACTGGAAGGAGAAAGGCGCGCCGCTGACGGTCGAGGTGACCGAAGACCGCTTCCTGTTCCTGTCGGCGACGGGCGCGAAGAGCGTGCCGAACTGGGCGCTCCCGGACAATTTCAAGAACCACGGCAACTACGTGATCAGCCTCGCGAACGTCACGCGCTGGCTGGGTCAACAGGCCGAGGCGCTCGGCGTCGAGATTTTCCCGGGCTTTCCGGCGGCTGAAGTGCTGTACAACGACGACGGCTCGGTCAAGGGCGTCGCGACCGGCAATCTCGGCATCGGCAAGGACGGCGAGCCGACCGAGAACTTCCAGCTCGGCATGGAGCTGCACGCGAAGTACACGCTGTTCTGCGAAGGCGCGCGCGGCCACCTCGGCCGCCAGCTGAACGAGAAGTTCAAGCTGCGCGACGGCGTCGATCCGCAGGTGTACGGCCTCGGTATCAAGGAGCTGTGGGAGATCGATCCCGCGAAGCACAAGCCGGGTCTGGTGATGCACACGGCCGGCTGGCCGCTCGAAAACGACACCTACGGCGGCTCGTTCCTCTATCACATGGACAACAACCAGGTCGTGGTCGGCTTCGTGGTCGGCCTCGGCTATTCGAATCCGTATCTGTCACCGTTCGAGGAATTCCAGCGCTACAAGACGCATCCGGCGATCCGCGCGATTCTGGAAGGCGGCAAGCGCGTGTCGTATGGTGCGCGCGCGATCACCGCGGGCGGCCTGATGTCGCTGCCGAAGCTGGTGTTCCCGGGCGGCGCACTTGTCGGCGACGACGCGGGCTTCCTGAACGCATCGCGCATCAAGGGTTCACACGCCGCGATCAAGACCGGCATGCTCGCCGCCGACGCCGCATTCGCCGCCGTACGGGCCGGCCGTCAGTCGGACGAACTGAGCGCTTATCCGGAAACCTTCAAGACGTCGTGGCTCTACACCGAGCTGTATCGCGCGCGTAACTTTAAGCAGTGGATGAGCAAGGGTCTCTACCTCGGCACGCTGATGGTCGGCGTCGAGCAGAAGCTGCTCGGCGGCAACGTGCCCTGGACGCTGCATCACCAGCATTCCGATCACGAGATGCTGAAGCCGGCTTCGCAGTGCAAGCCGATTCCCTATCCGAAGCCGGACGGCAAGCTGACGTTCGACCGGCTCTCTTCGGTGTTCATCTCGAACACGAACCACGAGGAAAATCAGCCGGCGCACCTGACGCTGAAAGATCCGACCGTGCCGGTCAACGTGAACTGGCAGACTTACGCCGGACCGGAGTCGCGTTATTGCCCGGCTGGCGTGTACGAGTTCGTGAAGAATGACGAAGGCAACGAGCGGCTCGTCATCAATGCGCAGAACTGCGTGCACTGCAAGACCTGCGATATCAAGGACCCGACGCAGAATATCGTGTGGGTCACGCCGGAAGGCGGTGGCGGGCCGAACTATCCGAACATGTAATTGTTGTGCTGTTTGCTTTTGCGGCGCTGTGCGATAAGCGGCAGCGTCGCGAAGGCAAATTCCGATAGCGCGCTCGCGCCTTCGTCTGCGCGCATTCTCGCGCGTTTCGTCCGTCCCCTTCCCTATTCATTTTCATGGCGGCTCGTTCGCCGCCAATCTCGGGGCCGCGTCAGCGTTACGGCGCGCTCGCCGCGATCTTCGGCGTGCTCACGGCCACATCGCCGCATTGCGCGCGATGGCGCAGCGCATGATCGATCAGCACGAGCGCAAGCATCGACTCGGCGATCGGCGTCGCGCGAATGCCGACGCACGGGTCGTGCCGCCCGAAGGTTTCGACGACCACCGGCTGTCCCGCCTTGTCGATCGAACGGCGCGGCGTGCGAATGCTCGACGTCGGTTTGATCGCGATCGACACCGTGATGTCCTGTCCCGTCGAAATGCCGCCGAGCACCCCGCCCGCGTGATTGCCGACGAAGCCCTCCGGCGTCAGCTCGTCACCATGCACCGAGCCGCGTTGCGCGACGCTCGCGAAGCCCGCACCGATCTCGACGCCCTTCACCGCGTTGATGCCCATCATCGCGTGCGCGATGTCGGCGTCGAGGCGGTCGAACAGCGGCTCGCCGAGGCCGACCGGCACACCGGAGGCGACCACGTTGATGCGCGCGCCGATCGAATCACCGTCCTTGCGCAGCGCGTCCATATACGCCTCGAGCTGCGGAACGATCTGCGCATTCGGCACGAAGAACGGGTTTTCGCGCACCTGCGCCCAATCGACGAACGGCACGTCGATCTCGCCGAGCGCGGCCATATAGCCGCGAATCTCGGTGCCGAACTTCTCGCGCAGCCACTTCTTCGCCACCGCGCCCGCCGCGACCGTGGGCGCCGTCAGCCGTGCCGACGAGCGGCCGCCGCCGCGGTAATCGCGAATGCCGTACTTCTGCCAGTACGTGTAGTCGGCGTGGCCCGGGCGGAACGTCTCGGCGATGTTGCCGTAGTCCTTGCTGCGCTGGTCGGTATTGCGGATCAGCAGCGCGATCGGCGCGCCGGTGGTTTGACCTTCGAACACGCCCGACAGGATCTCGACCTTGTCCTCTTCCTGGCGCTGCGTCACGTGGCGCGACGTGCCCGGCTTGCGGCGATCGAGTTCGAACTGGATATCGGCTTCGTTGAGCGCCATGCCCGGCGGGCAGCCGTCGATCACGCAGCCGATAGCGGGGCCGTGCGATTCGCCGAAGGTCGTGACAGTGAAAAGCGTACCGAGCGTGTTGCCGGACATGAGCGTCGTCCAAGGAAATTCGGGGAGAACGCTATTATGCCAGCCCGCTCGCCCCGAAGACGGGCGTGGCGACAGCGCTGCCGAATGCGGAGGATAGTGGACGAGCTAGCGACCTCGGCATCCGCGCACCGGCCCAAGGCTATTTGCGCGCGCCGCGCAGCTCGGTCACGATCTGCTGCAGTGTTTCCGGCGTCGCGAGCGCCGGGTCGATCGGCTCGCCGACCGCGAGGCTCAGCCGGCTCATCACGCCCTTCCTGAGCGGACGCGGCCAGTGGGCATCGACCGCGCGCGAAAACACGCTGCCCCACAGACCACGCAGCGCCATCGGAATAACCGGCGCCGGGGTGCGCCTGACGATCTCGGCGACGCCGTGGCGAAACGGGTTCAGCTCACCGGTGCGCGTCAGTTTGCCTTCGGGAAAGATGCAGACGAGTTCGCCGTCCGCGAGCGCCCGCGCGCACAGATCGTACGCACGCGAGAGCAGCGTCGCATCCTGATGCGCGGGCGCGATCGGAATCGCCTTCGCGTGCCGGAACAGCCAGCCGACGAACGGCGAGCGGAAGATTTGATGGTCCATCACGAAGCGGATCGGCCGCGGGCTTTCGGCCATGATTACGATTGCATCGACGAAACTGACGTGGTTGCACACGAGCACCGCCGCGCCGCGCTCCGGAATCCGCTCCGCGTGCACGAGCCGGATCCGGTAAAACGTATGCACGAGCAGCCACGCAACGAAGCGCAGCAGAAACTCGGGCACGAGCGAATAGATGTAGCCCGCGACCACCACGTTCAGCAGCGCGGTGACGAGAAAAATTGCCGGAATGCCGAAGCCCGCGGCGGTCAGGCCCATCGCCATCAACGCCGACACGATCATGAACAGCGAGTTGAGGATATTGTTCGCGGCGATGATGCGCGCGCGATGACTCGGCTGACTACGGCTCTGAATCAGCGCATACAGCGGCACGCTGTAGAAGCCGCCAAACATCGCGAGCAGGAACAGATCGGCGAGCACGCGCCAATGCGCGAGCCGCGCGAGAAATTCCGCGACGCTGAGCAGATGCCCCGCCGGCGGCAGCGCATGGCTCGCAAAAAAAAGATCGATCGCGAACACGCTCATGCCGATCGAGCCGAGCGGCACGAGGCCGACTTCGATCCGCCGCTTCGACAGCCGTTCGCACAGCAGCGAGCCAATGCCGATGCCGATCGAAAACGTGGCGAGCAGCACGGTCACGACGTCCGGATCGGCGGACAGCACGTCCTTCGCAAAATTGAAAAACGACGCGAGAAACGTCGCGCCGACGAACCACAGCCACGAGATGCCGAGCAGGCTCAGAAACACCGTGCGGTTTTCGTGCGCGAGCTTCAGATTGCGCCACGTTTCGCTGACCGGGTTCCAGTTGATGCGCAAGCCGGGCTGCGGCGCGGGCGTAGCCGGCACGAAGCCGGACACGCCGCGCCCGATCAGCGCGATCGCGATACACGCGCCAGCGAGCACCACCGCGCCATGCTCGGCAAACCCCGCGCCCGCGCCGCCGACGATCGTGCCGACCAGGATCGCGACGAAGGTGCCCATCTCGATCATGCCGTTGCCGCCGACCAATTCGGCCTTCGACAGATGCTGCGGCAGATACGAGTACTTGACCGGCCCGAATACGGTCGAATGCACGCCCATCAGGAACGTGCACAGATACAGCAACGGCGCGCTATGCAGCCAGAAGCCCGCGCCGCCGACCAGCATCACCGCGATCTCGAAAGTCTTGACGAGACGCGTGAGCAAGGCCTTGTCGTACTTGTCCGCGATCTGACCGGAAGTGGCCGAGAACAGCACGAACGGCAGAATGAAAATCGCGGAGATCAGGAACGCAGCGGTTTTCGGATCGACGCCCGAAAAGCGCGCCGCCTGATAGGTGACGAGCGACGTGAAGCCGATCTTGAACACGTTGTCGTTCATCGCACCGAGAAACTGTGTCCAGAAGAACGGCGCGAAACGGCGCTGGCGGAGCAGGCGGAACTGGGATTCGTGCGCTTCGTGCGCGCGAGCGGCGCGGCGGGCGGCAGGCAACGGACGATCGTTCATGAAGTCAGAACAACGGCGCGGAAAATGGCGATGAAGCGCGCGGAGCGGCGGACAAACGGGCCGGTGCGACGCGCGCTCCAGATCCGGGCACCGGCCCGGACACAAAAAAAGCGCCCGCTTGCGCGCGCGCCCTGCCGGCGGATTCGCGCTCGCGGCGACGGCCGGAGCGCGACCTTCGAGCCACGCGCATCAACGCGCCGGCTGCTGATCCTGTCCTTCCTGCTCTTCCGGCCAGTCGCGGATATAGGCCTTCAGCATGCGGTTCTCGAACCCCTGCTCCTCGACCACCGCCTTGGCGACGTCGTAAAACGAGATGACGCCCATCAGCGTGCGGCTTTCCATGACCGGCAGATAACGCACGTGATGCTCGAGCATCATGCGGCGCACTTCGTTGACGTCGGTTTCGGGCGTGCAGGTGAGCGGATGGTCGTCCATCACCTTGCGGATCGTCGAAGTACCGACGCTGCCGCCGTTCTCCTTCAAGGTCAGAATGATTTCGCGAAACGTCAGCATGCCGACGAGGTCGCCGTACTCCATCACGACGAGCGAGCCGATGTCGTGCTCGGCCATGGTAATGACGGCGTCATGCAGCGTGGTATCCGGCGTGACCGTAAAAAGGGTGTTGCCCTTGACTTTAAGAATGTCGCTGACTCGCATGATCTATCTCCTGGTACCGCCAATCTTGCAGTGCATTAAATGGTTGTTTCGATCCTATCGGAAAGGCCCATAAAAGGAAAGCGGCCCGCCAGCCAAGGCTCGGCGGGGTTTCGGGGGCTCCAATTCATCTGACTTCCAGATAGCGAGCATGCCCCGCTCCCGGCACGAGCCGCACAAATCCGCGGTCCACCCCACGGGAAAACCGCGCTTGAAGCGGCGCGCGCCAATGATAGGATGGCCGGCCTACCCTGATCATTCGCGTGGCCCCTCGCGGCCCGCCGCACACGATGTCCGCCAACCGTTTCGATACGCTTGCGCTGCACGCCGGCGCTGCCCCCGACCCCGCCACCGGCGCGCGCGCGACGCCGATCTACCAGACCACGTCGTTTTCGTTCCGCGACTCGGACCACGCCGCCGCGCTGTTCAACATGGAGCGCGCCGGCCACGTCTACTCGCGCATCTCGAATCCGACCGTCGCCGTGTTCGAAGAGCGCGTCGCCGCGCTCGAAAACGGCGCCGGCGCGATCGGCACCGCGAGCGGCCAGGCCGCGCTGCATCTGGCGATCGCGACGCTGATGGGCGCCGGCTCCCACATCGTCGCGTCGAGCGCGCTGTACGGCGGCTCGCACAATCTGCTGCATTACACGCTGCGGCGCTTCGGAATCGAGACCACCTTCGTGAAGCCCGGCGACATCGACGCGTGGCGCGCCGCGCTGCGCCCCAACACGCGCCTGCTATTCGGCGAAACGCTCGGCAATCCGGGCCTCGAGGTGCTCGACATCGCCGCGCTCGCGCAGATCGCGCACGCGCACCGCGTGCCGCTGCTGGTCGATTCGACCTTCACGACGCCCTACCTGCTGCGCCCGTTCGAGCACGGCGCCGACTTCGTCTACCACTCGGCGACCAAGTTTCTCGGCGGCCACGGCACGACGATCGGCGGCGTGCTGGTTGACGGCGGCACGTTCGATTTCGAGGCTTCCGGCCTTTTCCCCGAATTCACCGAGCCATACGACGGTTTCCACGGCATGGTGTTCGCCGAAGAAAGCACCGTCGCGCCGTTCCTGCTGCGCGCGCGGCGCGAAGGCTTGCGCGATTTCGGCGCGTGCCTGCATCCGCAGGCCGCGTGGCAACTGCTGCAGGGCATCGAGACGCTGCCGTTGCGCATGGAGCGGCACGTCGCCAACACACGCCGCGTGGTGGAGTTTCTCGCCGCTCATGCGGTGGTCGAATCGGTTGCCTATCCCGAGCTGCCGACGCATCCCGACCACGCGCTCGCGAAGCGGCTGCTGCCGCGCGGCGCCGGAGCGGTGTTCAGCTTCAACCTGCGCGGCGACCGCGCGGCCGGGCGCGCCTTCATCGAAGCGCTGACGCTGTTCTCGCACCTCGCGAACGTCGGCGACGCGCGCTCGCTGGTGATCCACCCGGCATCGACGACGCACTTTCGCATGGATGCCGCCGCGCTCGCCGCGGCCGGTATCACCGAAGGCACGATCCGTCTGTCGATCGGGCTCGAAGATCCGGATGACCTGATCGACGATCTCAAGCGCGCGCTGAAGGCCGCGCAAAGAACCGCCGCTGCGGCGCCCGCCGCCACCAACGCCCCCGCCCGCCCGGAGTCCCCATGATCGTCACCGTCCAAGGCAAACCGGCCTACGCCTACAGCGGCGGCAAACCCTTCGACGCGGGCCTGCCAACCGCCGTGTTCATCCACGGCGCCGAGCACGATCACAGCGTGTGGGCGCTGCAAAGCCGCTATTTCGCGCATCACGGCTTCGGCGTGCTCGCGCTCGACCTGCCGGGCCACCGACGCAGCGTCGGCCCCGCGCTCGCCAGCATCGCCGCGCTGGCCGACTGGCTCGCCGCGCTGCTCGATGCCGCGGGCGTCACGCGTGCGTTCGTCGCCGGTCACAGCATGGGCTCGCTGATCGCGCTCGACTTCGCCGGCCGCTATCCGCAGCGCGCCACGCATCTTGCGCTGCTCGCGACGGCGCTGCCGATGACGGTCTCCGACGCGCTGCTCGACGCGGCGCTCAATCGCGAGCCCGAGGCGATCGACATGGTCAACCAGTGGTCGCATTCGACGCTCGCCGCGAAGCCCTCGTGCCCCGGCCCCGGCTTCTGGCTGCACGGTATGAACCAGCGGCTGATGGAGCATGTGTCCGCCAGCGGCGAGCCGCATCTGTTCCACACCGATTTCACCGCCTGCCATACCTATGCGGACGGCCTCGCCCGCGCGGCGCAGGTGCGTTGCGCGACGCGCCTGATCGTCGGCCGCCGCGACGCGATGACGCCGCCGCGCGCGGCGAAAGCGCTCGCCGATGCGCTCGCGCAGGCGGGCACGCCGGTCGACACCGTCACGCTCGATGCGGGCCACGCGTTGATGACCGAGCAACCCGACGCGACACTCGATGCGCTGTACAGCTTCGCCACGCGGGCACCGCACGAAGGGCGCTGAATCACGACGATACCCACGCCGAGCCCGCCGCGCCATCGGCCGAATGGCCAGGTTGCGTTAGGCAGGCGATCGCCGGAAAATGATTGAAGCTGTCTTTTTCAGCCTCCGGAGGCCGTTATGGCTCATACAGCACATACCGATCACTTCGCGAGCTTCGCGGAGTTTTATCCGTACTACCTGAGCGAGCATCGCAACATCGCGTCGCGGCGGCTGCATTTCGTTGGCTCGCTCGGAGTAATTGGCTTTCTCGCGATGGCGCTCGCCACCGGCAACTGGGTATGGCTGCCGGCGGCCGTCGTGTGCGGCTATGGCTTCGCGTGGGCCGGCCATTTCTTCTTCGAAAAGAACAAGCCGGCCACGTTCCGTCATCCGCTTTACAGCCTGATGGGCGACTGGGTGATGTTCAAGGACATCTGCGTGGGGAAGATTTCGTTGTAGTTTTACCAACGCGGCTCGAAGTCGAGCCGCCCTGTCACGCCGCCTGGTGCGGCATCGAAGCCGCCGCGCGCTCGTTTCCGGGTCGCGCTGCCCTTGCCGCCGCGCGCGAGGCAAGGAGCGCGGCGAGCGTCACCTTCAGCTGGTCGTTGTCGAGCGCGGCGAGCAGCATACCGCCGTCAACCCGCGTGGAGTCGAGTTCGAGCTGATACGTAAGCTCCGCGCGGTCGATCACGAACAGGTCGTACAGCCGCTGCACGGTCACCTGCGCCGGGTTCGCGAGCAGCACGTAGTGCGGGCCGGTATGGTCCTCCTCCAGCCGCGCGATCCATTCGATCTCCTCGAGACGCTGCAACAGCATCAGCGTCGTATCCTTGTCGCGGCGAAGCATGCGCGCAAGCTCGGGCATCGTGTAGCCACGTCTGCCGCCCTCACGCGCTTCGCACAGCCGCGCGAGCAATTCGAGCGAATCGAACAGATTGCTGCCATAGAACACCGGGCGGTGAAACTGACCGATGCGGATCGCCGGCAACGCCGATGCGATCATCGCTCCGGTCAGCGTGATGAACCAGCAGAGATACATCCACACCAGGAACAGCGGCACCGCGGCGAACGCGCCGTACACCGCCGTATATGTTGGAATACGGCGCACGTAGTAGCCGAAACCGCGCTTGGCGAGCTCGAACGCGACCGCGGCGATCACGCCGCCGACCACCGCGTCGCGCCATTCGACACGGCAGTTCGGCAAATAAACGTAAAGAATCGTGAACGCGAGCATCGTGAACGGCAGCGTGGCGCTCGCGAGCGCCCATTCGATCAGCGGTGTGATGCGCTGCGCGGCGCTAAACGACATCGATTGCGTGAACAGGTACGACGAGATGGACAGGCTCACGCCGATCAGGATCGGACCGAGCGTGATGATCGCCCAGTACACGAGGATGCGCTGCGCGACGGGCCGCGCCTTGCGCACGCGCCAGATCACGTTGAACGCGGACTCGACGGTCATCATCGTCATCACCGCGGTGACGAACAGGATGATCATGCCGATCGTGGTCAGCCCTTTGGCCTTCGACGCGAACTGGTTCAGATATTTGAAGATCTGATCGTTCAGTTGCGCGGGCATCAGATGATCGGCGAGAAAAAACTGCAGCGACGCCTGGAACGAGCTGAAGATCGGAAACGCGGTGAACAGCGCAAACGCGACGGTGGCGAGCGGCACGAGCGCGAGCATCGTGGTGAACGTCAGGCTGCCCGCGACCTGCGGAATCCGGTCCTCGCCGATGCGTTGCGCGGCGAATTGCGCGAGCCGTTTGAGCGTGTCGAGATCGAAACGCACCCTAACCAACAAACCTGCCTCCTTGCTTGCTGAACCGTCAGAACGGGACTGCGGGAACCCCTTGCGGCGTTTGGCCGAACCTGCTGGCCGAACGGCTATGAATGGCCTGTGCAACGGACCGAACCCCTATAATACCCGTTCAATGATGAGGCCTATGAAAGACATTCTCGTGCTCTATTACAGCCGTCACGGCGCCACGCGCGAGCTCGCGCTGGCGATCGCGCACGGCGTCGACAGCGTCCCCGGCATGCAGGCGCGCGTGCGCACCGTACCGGCGGTTTCCACGGTCTGCGAGGCGAGCGAGCCGGACATCCCCGCCGAAGGACCACCATACGTCGAGCTGCGTGACCTCGAAGAATGCGCGGGCCTCGCGCTCGGCTCACCGACCCGCTTCGGCAACATGGCGGCCGCGCTCAAATACTTTCTCGACGGCACCACGCCGCAGTGGCTATCCGGCGCGCTGTCGGGCAAGCCGGCCTGCGTGTTCACGTCGACCGGCAGCCTGCACGGCGGCCAGGAATCCACGCTGCTGTCGATGATGCTGCCACTGCTTCATCACGGCATGCTGATCGTCGGCATTCCGTACACGGAGAGCACGCTGACCACCACGCAAACCGGCGGTACGCCGTACGGCGCGTCGCATTTCGCGCGCGCGGGCACGGCCGGCCAGGGCATCTCCGCCGACGAACGGACGCTGGCCATTGCGCTGGGTGCGCGCGTTGCGCGCACGGCGGCGTCGATGTCCGAACGGCCGTGAGCGCGCAGCCGTGAACGACCCGCATCCGCAACCAACCGAACGCGACGACGTCCGTCGGGACGCCAGCGGCGCGGAATTCGCAAGCACGTCGGCAGCCGCAACCGTTGTACCCGCGCAGCCCAAAGCCGCCGCCGCGCTCGTCGCCGCTTTCACACTGGTCGCGATGATCGTGCTGGCAGTCGCATGGGAATGGTGGCTCGCGCCATTGCGGCCCGGCGGCTCGCTGCTCGTGCTGAAGGCGTTGCCGTTGCTCTCCGCGTTGCCCGGCGTGTGGCGACGTCGGCTCTATACGATGCAATGGGCGCCGATGCTGATCTTGCTGTATTTCGCCGAAGGCGTCGTGCGCGGCTGGAGCGATCATGGCTTGGGCGCGCGGCTCGGCTGGCTGCAAGCGGCGCTCGCCGTGGTCTTCTTCGCCTGCGCGCTCGCGTATGTCGGGCCGTTCAAGCGCGCGGCGAAACGAGCCGCGAAGCAGGCTGCAAAGCAAGCCGCGAAGCAAGCCGCAAAGCAGGCTGCAAAGCAAACCACCGGCGAACCAACTCCGCCCCCCCTGACGTCCAAGCTTCAAAACCGTCAACCGATCCACATGAACCACACCGCTTTTCTCGCCGCCTGCCGCGACGCCATCGGCGCGGCTCACGTCCTGACCGATCCGCACGACACCGCTCCCTTTCTGACCGACTGGCGCCGCCGCTACACCGGCGCGGCCTGCGCGGTGCTGTGCCCGGCCACGTCCGCGCAAGCCGCCGCGCTCGTCAGGCTCGCGGTCGAACATCGCGTCGCGCTGGTGCCGCAGGGCGGCAACACCGGCCTCGCAGGCGGCGCGACACCTGACGCCAGCGGCGCGCAGGTGGTCATCAGCCTGCGCCGCCTGAATCGCGTGCGCGACATCGATCCGCACAACAACACGATCACCGTCGAAGCCGGCGTGATCCTCGCCGACGTGCAGAAGCACGCCGAAGCGGCCGGGCGTCTGTTTGCGCTGAGCCTCGCCGCCGAAGGCAGCTGCACGATCGGCGGCAATCTGTCGACCAACGCGGGCGGCACCGGCGTGCTGCGCTATGGCACCACGCGCGAGCTGTGCCTCGGCCTCGAAGTGGTGACGCCGCAAGGCGAACTGTGGGACGGCCTGCGCGGGCTGCGCAAGGACAACACCGGCTACGATCTGCGCGACCTGTTCATCGGCGCGGAAGGCACGCTCGGCCTGATCACCGCGGCGGTGATGAAGCTGCATCCGCAGCCGGCCGCGCGCGTGACCGCGCTCGCCGCGCTCGCATCGCCGCATGCGGCGCTCGATTTTCTCGCGCTCACGCAACGCGTCGCCGGGCCGCTCCTGACCGGCTTCGAACTGATGTCGGATTTCTGCCTGCGCCTCGTTGGCCGGCATTTCGAACAGATGCGCTATCCGTTCGCCGAACCGCATGCGCAAATCGTGCTGCTCGAACTTTCGGACAGCGAAAGCGAAGAGCACGCGCGCAGGCTGTTCGAGGGGCTGATGGAAACCGCGCTCGAACAGGGTCTCGTCGAAGACGCCGTGGTCGCGGAAAACCTCGCGCAGTCGCGCGCGTTCTGGAATCTGCGCGAGCACATTCCGCTCGCGCAGGCCGAGGAAGGCCTGAACATCAAGCACGACATCGCGGTGCCGATCTCACGCATCGGCCACTTCATCGAAGCGACCGATGTCGCGATCGCGCAAGCCGCGCCGGGCGCGCGCATGGTCACGTTCGGCCATCTCGGCGACGGCAATCTGCACTACAACGTGCAGGCGCCCGAGGGCGTCGATGCGAAGGCGTTTCTGCGCCAGTACCAGAGCCCGATCAACCGGATCGTCTACGACAGCGTGAATGCGCACCGCGGCAGCATCAGCGCGGAACACGGACTTGGCCAGCTGAAGATCGACGAAGCCGCGCACTACAAACAGGACGTCGAGGTGCGGATGATGCGCGCGATCAAGCAGGCGCTCGATCCGCTGAACCTGATGAATCCGGGCAAGGTGCTACGCTAATGTTTGAAGCCACCGCGATCCGGCGCGGCGGCGTTTCGCAGGAGTCGCGTCCGTGAAGATTCGCGTGCTGTCCGATCTGCATCTGGAAAACGACGAGCCTGAGCTGATCCCGCATGCGCAGGCGGATCTGGTCGTGCTGGCGGGCGACATTCACAACCACGCGGCCGGCCCGCGCTGGGCCGCGCAGGCGTTCGACGACACGGTGCCGGTCGTCTACGTACCGGGCAATCACGAGTATTACGACGGCGAGTTCGGCGCGCTGGAGAGCGCGACGCTCGACGCGGCCGCACAGGTCGATAACGTGCACGTGCTGAACAACGCCACGCTCGTCGATAGCCAGGGGCGCTGGCGCGTGCTCGGCACGACGCTGTGGACCGACTTTGCGCTGTACGGCGCGACGCCCGAAGCAATCGAGGAATCGATCGTCGCCGCGCGGCGCGTCATGCTCGATTATCGCGGGCTGATCCAGATGAACTGGCCGCACGACCCGCGGGATGCCGCGCGCGACTTCACGCCGGCCGATTCGCTCGCGCTGCACCAGCATGCGCGCGCGTGGCTCGAAAGCGAGCTGACCAAACCATTCGCCGGCCAAACGATCGTGGTCACGCACCATGCGCCGCATCGGCTGAGTCTCGCCGAGCGCTTTGCCGATGACCGCGTGTCGGCGGGCTTCGTCAATCACCTGCCGGAACTCGTGCGCGCGCCTGTCGCGTTGTGGATTCACGGCCACACGCATACGTCGTTCGACTATGTGGTGGACGGCACGCGTGTGGTGTGCAATCCGCGCGGCTATTTCGACCGGCGCACGCGCGAGTGGGAAAATCCGCTGTTTGCGTGGGACAAGGTCGTCGAGATCTAGCTGGTTCTAGCGGGCCCGCTCACCGCTCTCGCCGCGGCGCATCCTGTGACTCGACTTCGACCGGCACGAGCCGCGGCTGCTGTACACGCATGCGGCGCAGCAAATCGCGCGACGCGGCGACGCCGATCAATCCGAACATGACGGCCAAGCCGATCATCAGGTGCGTATCCATGGATGTGTCGTCCTTCAGTGGTTGCGAGGTGCCGAACGGCGGCGAATCCAGCGCGTCCGGCCAGAGCGGCGACGCGTGAACGACACGTTAACAAATCGACTGCGCGGCAGAAGTAAAGAAATGTTGCGACGCGGCGCGTGTGTAACAGGCTGTCACGCCGCGCGTCCCTCGAACGTCGACGCTTGACGAGCAGACCGTTCAGGTTCGCGCGAACTGCCGCAATTCTTCCTGATCCGCCGCCAGCGTCGAGGGCAACTCGTCGCGCAGGAATTCGACCCATGTGCGGATCTTCGCATCGAGATACTGCCGCGACGGATACAGCGCATACAGATTCATCTGCTGCGACGTGTACTCGGGCAGCAGCCACACCAGTTCACCGCTGCGCAAACCACTGATCGCCGAGTAGATCGGAATCAGCGCGATGCCCATGCCTTGGGCGACAGCCACGACCATCGCCTCGGCCACGTTCACCTGGAACGTCGCCGAGCCGAGCGACACGACTTCCTCGCCGTTCGGGCCGTCGAAGGTCCATTTGTCGGGCGGGTACACCGGCGTCACCATCTGCAGGCAGGTGTGCTGCGCGAGGTCCGCGGGTGTTTGCGGCACGCCGCGCCGCTCGAGATAGGCAGGCGACGCGCACGCAATGCTGAACGCGCTACCAATGCGCTGCGACACGAGCCCCGAGTCCGGCAGGACGGTGGCGAGCGTCAGCGACACGTCGAAGCCTTCGTCGAGCAGATCCGGCATGCGCTGCGCGAGCGTCAGTTCGACATGCACGTCCGGGTAGCGCTGCTGGTAACGGCTCACGGCCGGCACCACGTAGTGCTGGCCGAAGCTCGTCATCGCGTGAACCTTCAGCTTGCCGGACGGGCGCGCGTGCGCGTCGCTCGCCTCGGCCTCCGCCTGATCCACGTACGCGAGGATCTGCTCGCAGCGCTGCAGATAACGCTCGCCCGCCTCGGTCAGCGCGATGCGGCGCGTGGTCCGGTTCAACAGCCGCGTGCGCAGATGCGCTTCCAGATCGGAAACCGCGCGCGACGCGTAGGCCGTCGTCGTATTCAGATGTTGCGCGGCGCCCGTGAAGCTGCCCGCTTCGACGACGCGGACGAATACGCGCATGTTTTGAAGCGTGTCCATACCTATCCTCTGTCGACGGGAGTTTGCGCTCTAGCCCTTGCTCCGATCCCATGCAACACAGTTGTGAAAAATCGGCAGCGATTGTTACACGATCAGCAATGGCCATTATCTCATGTCTCGTAAAAATGCCTTGCATCTTTACCGGTTATTCCGCAATTGATCGAAAAATATAATTGCGCACAGGGTTCTATAGTCAAATTTGGAGGAAATCGTGCAGTCTCCGGTACGCAAAGGGATCGCCGCAGCCTCGGTTCTTACGATCCTATTAACAATCGCCGGATGCGCAAGTACCGGGGGCGTGGCGCCGCAATCGCGCACGATCAATCCTGCATCGCTCGACGCCGGCAACGCGATTCGCGCCGCCAACGCCGACGCGCAGTGGCCCGCCGCCGACTGGTGGCGCGCCTATGACGATCCGCAGCTGAACCGGTGGATCGCGGACGCACAGGCCGGCAATCCGAGTCTCGCGGTCGCCCAGGCGCGCGTGCGCGAGGCGGCGTCGATGGCCGGTATCGCGCGCGCGGCGCTCGCGCCGCAAGTCAACGGCAGCCTGTCGATCCAGCGCGAACAATGGCCCGACAACGTGTTCTACGGGCCGGGGCCGCTCGCCGGCGAGCAGTCGTGGAACAACACCGGCACCCTCGCCCTCGCCTATCACCTCGACTTCTGGGGCAAGGACAAGAACGCCGCCGAGCGCGCGCTCGACCTCGCACACGCGAGTGCCGCCGACGCGCGCGCCGCGCAGCTTGAACTGCAAGCGAACGTCGTGCGCACCTATATCGAAATGTCGCTGAACTACGCGCTGCTCGATATCGCGAAGGCCACGCTGCAACAACAGCAGCAAATCGTCGACCTCGCGAACCGGCGCCTGAAGGGCGGCATCGGCACGCAGCTCGAAGTGAGCCAGGCCGAAACGCCGATGCCCGAGTACGAGCGCCAGATCGACGCGATCGAGGAAAAGATCGCGCTCGGCCGCAATCAGTTGGCCGCGCTCGCGGGCAAGGGTCCAGGCGCCGGCGACGCGATCCAGCGCCCGACGTTGTCGCTCGCCGCGCCCGCCGGTTTGCCGGCTGCCCTGCCCGCGGATCTGATCGGCCACCGCCCCGACGTGGTCGCGGCGCGCTGGACGGTCGCCGCACAGGCGCGCGGCATCGACGTCGCCAAGGCCGGGTTCTATCCGGACATCAACCTGCTCGCGTCGATCGGCGGCTATGCGGCGATGGGGCCGCTGTTCCAGTTCCTGAAGAGTCCGTCGCATAGCTGGAGCGTGGGCCCCGCGCTGACGCTGCCGATCTTCGACGGCGGCCGGCTGCGCTCGCAGCTCGGCGCCGCGTCGGCGGGCTACGACGAAGCGGTCGAGCGCTACAACCAGTCGATCGTCACCGCGCTGAAGGACATTTCCGACCAGGTGATCCGCATCCGTTCTCTGACCACCCAGGCCGACGACGCCGACCGCTCAGTCGCTGCCGCGCGCAGGAACTACGATCTGTCGCGCGAGGGTTTCCGGCGCGGCTTGACCGACTATCTGAACGTGCTGGTCGCGCAAAACCAGTTGCTGCGTGCGCAGGAAGGCGTCGCCAAGGTGCAGGCCGAGCGTCTTGGCGCGCATGCGTCGCTGATGACGGCGCTCGGCGGCGGTCTCGACGATCCGGCCAACGGTCCGCGGGATAACGAAACGTTGCCTGCGCATGGCAAGGGCAGCAACGAAGGCAGAAGCGGCTCGGCGGATAGCGGCGCGGCGAAGGCAAAGGCCGATCCGCATGCCAACGCCAGCACAAATGTAGTCACCACCGCCACCACCGTCTCGCGCGCCCCGAGCGCGCCCGCGTCCGAGTAACAAAGGCCATGTCCTCGTCGCCCTCCCCGTCGACCGCGCGCCCCGCGTCGTTCGCCGCATTCTACGATGCCGCCGCCCACTGGGCGCGCACCGACGGCCTCGTGTGGATGTACCTGTTCAAATCGCTCGCCGCGTGTTTCCTCGCGCTCGGCATCGCGATGAAACTCGATCTGCCGCAGCCGCGCACCGCGATGACCACCGTGTTCATCGTGATGCAGCCGCAAAGCGGCGCCGTGTTCGCGAAGAGCTTCTACCGGATCTGCGGGACGCTGGTCGGTCTGGTCGTGATGCTCGCGCTGATCGGCCTGTTCGCGCAGCAGCCGGAGCTGTTTCTGATCACGACCGCGATCTGGGTCGGCATCTGCACCGCCGGCGCCGCGCGCAATCGCAACTTCCGTTCGTACGGCTTCGTGCTGGCCGGCTACACGGCCGCGCTGATCGGCATCCCGACCTGGCAGCATCCGGATGGCGCGTTCCTCAGCGCGCTCACGCGGGTCGCCGAAGTCGTGATCGGCATCATCTGCGCGGGCGCGGTAAGCGGCCTCGTGTTTCCGCAATTCGCCGGCCAGCAGATGCGCAGCACCGTGCGCGCGCGCTTCTCGGCCTTCGTCGAATACGTGTCGGCGTCGCTGGCCGGCCGCAACGACCGCGCGCAGATCGAGGCGACCAATGCGCGCTTCGTCGCCGACATCGTCGGTTTCGAGGCGGCGCGCAGCATGGCGATGTTCGAAGGTCCCGATTCGCGGATGCGCGGCGGACGCCTCGCGCGTCTGAACAGCGAGTTCATGACCGCGTCGACGCGCTTTCACGCGCTGCATCAGCTGATGAACCGTCTGCGCAAGAACCGCACGCACGGCGCGTCGATTGCGATCGACGCGCTCGAGCCGTACTTCAAGGAGATCGCGCCGTTGCTCGCGAAGTCGGGCGAGCCGGTGCTGAGCGCGGTCGACGCCGCGCACGCCGCGGCGCAGCTCGACACCTACAGGAGCGAATTGCCGAAACGCGTGCGCGCGACGCGCGACGAGCTCGAAACGCATCCCGACGCGCCGTTGCTCGATTTCGACACGGGCGCCGAACTGCTGTACCGGTTCATCGACGACCTGCACGCGTACGCGGCGACCTACGCGTCGCTCGCGGTCGACACGCACGCGCGCGAACGCTGGATCGAGCGCTACGAACCGAAAACCAACGCGATCGCGGCCGGCGTCGCGGGCCTGCGCGCGGCCATCGTGATGCTGGTGCTCGGCGCGTTCTGGATCGCGACCGCGTGGCCGAGCGGCTCGACGCTGACACTGGACGCGGCGGCCGTGTGCGCGCTCGCGTCGTCGTCGCCGAACCCGAAGCGCACCGCGTTCCAGATGGCCGGCGGCACGGTGCTCGCGACGCTGATGGGCATGACCGCGGTGTTCGGCGTGTATCCGCACATCGACGGCTTCGTGATGCTGTGTGTCGCGCTCACGCCGTTCCTGCTGCTCGGAGTGTTCATGACCACGCGTGCGAAGCTCGCGGGCTACGGCGTCGGCTATTGCATCTTCTTCTGCTTCCTCGCCGGCCCCGACAACGTGATTCACTACGACCCGAGCTCGTTCATGAACGACGCGCTCGCGCTGGTGCTGTCGATGCTGGTGGCGTCGATCGCTTTCGCGGTGCTGCTGCCGCCGTCCACGCCGTGGCTGCGCAACCGCCTGCTCGTCGACCTGCGCCGCCAGGTGGTGCTGGCTGGCCGCGCGAGTCTTGCGCGCGTGCGCTCGCGCTTCGAGAGCGGCGCGCGCGACCTGATGTTCCAGATCAACTCGCTGTCGCAGAACGAGCCCGAAACGAAGCGCGACACGCTGCGCTGGCTGTTTTCTGTGCTGGAGGTCGGCAACGCGGTGATCGACCTGCGCCGCGAAATCGCGACGCTGCCCAACGAGGCGCGCTACCACAAGGCGGCACCTTGGCGGGTCGCACTGCGTGCGCTGCGCGATGCGCTCGCGGCGCTGTTCGAGCGGCCGCGGGAGCGGCACTTCGAACGCGCGCTCGCGGCGACTGCCGATGCGATCGCGCAAGTGCAGCAGCTGATGGCTGGCTTCACGCCATCGCGCGAAGAACGCCATCAGCTGCTGCGCATCCTCAGTCAATTGCATTTCATCCGTACCGCGCTGCTCGATCCGCAGTCGCCGCTCGCCTCGGCGATCGGCGCGCGCGCGGACACCTCAGAAGAAGGAGCTCCTCATGCCGCGTGATATCGCCGTGCTCGATGCCTATGTGCCGGCCATTCTGCTGCTGTTCATCGCGGGCGCCGCGCTGACCTGGCTACTCGATCGCGTGATCGCCTATACGGGCCTCTATCGCGTGGTGTGGCATCCCTCCCTGTTCCGGGCGAGCTTGCTGGTGTCCGTGTGCGGCCTTCTCGGCCTCGCCGTTTATCGTTGATCAGAGTCGAAACATGACCATCCGAAATCTTGTGGGCTTCATCGCGACAGCCGTCATTTTCATCGTCGCGATCCTGATTGGCCGCGTGCTGTGGGTCCATTACATGGACGAACCGTGGACGCGCGACGGCCGCGTACGCGCCGAGATCGTCAACGTTGCGCCGGACGTGTCGGGCGCGATCGTCGATCTGCCGGTCAAGGACAACCAGTTCGTGAAGAAGGGCGACCTGCTGATGCAGATCGATCCGTCGCATTATCAGATCGCGGTCGAGCAGGCGCAGGCCGCGGTTGCCGCCCGCAAGGCCGAATTGCAGATGAGGCGCGACGACGCGCAGCGGCGTGCCGACATGGATTCGCAGGTGGTGTCGAAGGAGGCCCGCGAAAACGCGACGCATACCGCGTCCGCCGCCGGTGCCGCCTATCAGCAGGCGCTCGCCGCGCTCGACGCCGCGAAGCTGAACCTCGAGCGCACGCGCGTCGTGTCGCCGGTCGATGGCTACGTGACGAACCTCTCGGTGTTCCGCGGCGACTATGCGACCGCCGGCGCCGCGAAGCTCGCGATCGTCGATAGTCATTCGTTCTGGGTGTATGGCTATTTCGAGGAAACCAAGCTGCCGCACGTGCGCATCGGCGATCAGGCCGAAGTGCGGCTGATGAGCGGCGGCACGCTGCAAGGCCATGTGGAGAGCATCTCGCGCGGCATCTACGACCGCGACAATCCGCAAAGCCACGAGTTGCTCGCGGACGTGAATCCGACTTTCAACTGGGTGCGCCTTGCGCAGCGCGTGCCGGTGCGTGTGAAGATCGACTCGGTGCCGGCCGATGTGATGCTGGCGGCGGGCACGACCTGCACGGTGGTCGTGCGGCCGGGGACGGGGTCCAACTCCCACTTCGCGTCGGCCAACGCGAGCTGACGACCGCATCGTTTTTGTAGGCGGAACTGCCTCATCGTCGCCTTCAGCCCTATCCGACTTGTCGTGCGCGAGGCGGTTAAGAACTTCTAACCTCTCGCCAGCGTGAAGCTGTGTCAAGGCAGCGGAAGCTTGCTGTCATCGAGCCGGCGCGGAGGATTGGCTCCCCAACGAGCTCGTATCTGCGCCGGTGTCTCCGGGGGCCATTTCACGCCCAACATGATGATGCGGTCCCGGATTTCGACCAGCTTCCTGTATGCCGGTGAATCAGGCGCGGAGGCGTTTCTGTTGATGTCATGAGAAAGCGCGAATGGGAACGATACGCCGTTGATGTTGTAAGTGGACGGATTCGCGCCGTGATCGAGCAGGTAGTCGATCTGGTCGAGTGCATTGTTCATTAATGCTTCAAACAGCACTGAATTACGCAACGAATCGCGCCGGTTCAGATCCGCGCCATGCTCCACCAGCAGCTTGAGTGAGCCGGATGTCGACTCCTTTGCAACATCAAAAATTATCGGGGTGCCTTCTGAAATCAAATTTGGATCAACACCGCCGTCCAGCATGGCACGCAGGAATTCCGGGTGAGAGCTGTTGAGCATGACTCCGAGTGGGTCACCAAAATCCGGCACTTCCTGCAAGGGATCGGCTCCGGCCTTCACCACCTCCGACGCAACCGCGAGCCGATGCGGGTCGCGCTGCAATGCCTCCTGGAACGCAAAAAACAGCATCGTCATGTTCTTGCGTCCGGGCGTGTTCAGATCCGTCTTCGGTGCCAGTCGCCGGACCTGCTCCATGTCGCCGCGCTCGATGGCCTGCGCCAGTTCGAGTTGCGGGCCGCTAAAGAAATCAGTGGCGGGAAATTTTTTCATTGCATGAACCACAGAAGATAGCGCCAGTAACAGCACCGGCACGATAAGGATTCGGCTGAGTGTTTTCATCGCTTTCAGCCTCGCTATGACAGTGTTTCAAGTACGGTGATGTCCTCCGCCTTCTGCTGCTCGATGCCATCAATTGCCTGCGTGATGAAGTGCCGCGACACGGGCGAGCCGCTGCCATGCAGGGGATAGGGAGTACCGGCTGCACCGGGCAGGGGCGTCCACGTCTGTACCACGGTCAGAATGTCGCCGTTCACATGGTAGGCATTGATGTTCGATCGCGTGACCTGGCCGCCGTAGTGTTCGACCGTCTTCGGGTGCAGACCGGCGGCGTTGAAGCTCCAGCATTCCTTGCCGCTGGCGACGGATGCAGCCGAACACAGGCCACCGCCCAGCGAGTGACCTGTGATGTCGATAGGTTCTGTTGAGAAGGCTAAATTCTTACCTATATTGACGGCTCTGTTGTAATAGGGCGATTCCATATCCACGCTCTGGCTGAGGTTGTTCGACCAGTCGGCCAGACTCGTCATTTCGGTTCCCTTGAACGCGAGGGCGGGCTTCATATCGTTACCGAAGACCGCCGCATCCGGTTCGTATAGCTGCGCCCTGAAGTCCGAGCCCTTGATCTTCAGGTCTTTTGGCTTCAAGCCATACCGATCCAGAAACTCCCTATCCCCGCTGCGGTTCGCCCACCCTTCGGGCACCGGCCCGGACGGCTCGTAGACATGATCGGAGAGTCTGGCCTTCTCCACCGCGACATTGTTGCGCGCGAGCCGTTCAGCCGCCGCCCGCACGCGCCCGGACATGGCCGCATTGCCCGTCGCAATCAGCGCCTTGCGGGTCTGCCACCGCTGCGCCTTGGTCAGTGCCTGTGGTATCTCGATGTGTGGCGGTGTCGCCCTGGCTGCGCGCGCAGCGTTCAGCCGGGCTTGCCAGGTGGCCGGATCATACTGGACGGACCGAATGGGTTCACCGTCCGGGTGACTGCCGGTCCTCGCTATGGGATTCCTTAACGGCGTACTGCTGTGGGGTGACGGAAACAGGCCATTACGCGGACCTCGAATGGCAAGCAGGTTACCGCGGCGAACCTCTTCGAGAAGAGCAACGATGACCCACCAGCCATCGGTGTCAGGGTTACGCTGCCGCGCGCTATGGAAAAACAACCAGCCACTCTTCTGGATGCGCCCTCCCAGTTCCCGGTCCTCCTCCCACTTCCTGTGATTCAGTTCGGCAATTTCAAGAAATTCCCGGGTCTCTGCCTTGGCCTTCTGACGGTCTGCTGCCTTGCCAAGGCACGCCTTATAGTGCCATTCGTCACAGATGACATAACAGGCACCCGGTGGCCGCTGGCAGAACAGCTCCACGGAGTGCATCTCAAATACGGACAGGGACATAGGTGTGTCGTTGGTCTATCTGAAGTCGCTGCCGGGGTTGGCAGCAGTCAGATAATTACCGTGCGACAGGCAGTCCGTACATGGGCGACCGCCCAAAATCGGCTTTCGATGAACCTCGCGGTGTTCCGCTGCGACTATGCGACCGCCGGCGCCGCGAAGCTCGCGATCGTCGATAGTCACTCGTTCTGGGTGTATGGCTATTTCGAGAAAGCCAGGCTGCCGCTCGTGCGCGTCAGCGATCCGGCCGAAGTGCCTCGCGCAACGCGTGCCTGTGCGCGTGAAGATCGACTCGATGCCGGCCGATGTGATGGCGGCGACGGGCACGACCTGCACGGTGGTCGTGAGGCCGGGAACGGGTTCCGGCTCCCACCGCGCCGCTTTTTACAGCCGGAACTGCCCCACCATCGCCTTCAGACCGCGCGCCTGATCATCGAGCGAGCGGGCCGCGGCGGTGGCCTCCTCCACCAGCGCCGCGTTCTGCTGCGTGCCCGCGTCCATCTGCGTGACCGCGATATTGATCGCCTCGATACCGGCGCTCTGCTCGGACGACGCCGCCGAAATCTCGCCGATGATGTCGGTCACGCGCTTCACGGCCTTGACGACTTCGTCCATCGTCTGACCGGCTTCCGCGGCGAGCGTCGAGCCGTTGCCGACGCGCTCGACCGACGTCTGGATCAAGCCCTTGATCTCCTTCGCGGCCGCAGCACTCCGTTGGGCGAGATTGCGCACTTCCGCCGCCACCACCGAAAAGCCGCGCCCCTCCTCGCCCGCGCGCGCCGCCTCGACGGCCGCGTTCAGCGCGAGGATGTTGGTCTGGAATGCGATTCCCTCGATCACGCCGATGATGTCGCCGATGCTGTGCGCGCTGTCGTTGATGTCGTTCATCGTCGCGACCACGCGGCTCACGACCGCGCCGCCCTGCTCGGCGATCTCCGACGCGTTGTTCGCGAGTGTGCTCGCCTGCTTCGCGTTGTCGGCGTTCTGACGCACCGTCGACGTCAGCTGTTCCATGCTGCTCGCGGTGCGCTCGAGCGCGAGCGCCTGCTGCTCGGTGCGTTGCGACAGGTCCAGGTTGCCCATCGAAATCTGTCCGGACGCGGTCGCGATCGCATCAGCGCTCGACGCGATGTCGGCGACCGTCGTCGCGAGTCCGCTTTGCATGTCGAACAGCGCGAACAGCATGCTCGAACGGTCCTTGCCGCCGAGCGCAATGCGGTTCGACAGATCGCCCGCGGCGATGCGGCGCGCGATTTCCTTCGCGTACGCGGGCTCGCCGCCGAGCTGCGCGGTGAGCCGCCGCACGACCCACGCGGCGATGCCGAACGCGAGCACGATCAGTGCGAGCGTCATCACCGCGATCATCACGAACGACGACTGGTAGATGAAGCCGGACGCGTCGATCGTCGCCTTCGCGGCGGTGCCGCGCTCGGTGACGAGTTCGTCGACGAGCTTTTCGAGCTTGCCGGTTTCGACGAGCAGCGACACGTCCTGCGTGCCGACCTGCCAGTTCATCTGCGACAGATCGAGCGGCTGCGCTTTCACGAGCGTGACGAAGTCGCGCAGATGGGTGCTCCAGGTCCCGATCGCCGCGGCGAACGCGTTCTGCGCGGCGACCGCCTTCGCGTCGGACGGATCGACATACTGCTGCAGCGTGCGCAGTTGCTCGTTCAGGCCGGCGAGGCCGCGCTCGATGTCGGCGCCGAGTTCGTCGCGCTCCTTCGCGGTGGTTGCAGTCAGCAGCATTTTTTGCGCGCGGCTCGCGCGCAGCATGTGGCCGCGCGCTTCCTCGGCGGCGCGGCTCGCGACGTGGCCCTGATCGTAGATCGATTGCGCGGACGCGTTCAGCCGGCCGATCTGCAGCAGCGAAAACACGCCGATCAGCAGTGTGCCGGCGAGCAGGATCGCGAACGCGATCCGCAGCGTCGCCTTTACCGACAGGCCGTTGAACTTCGTTGCGCTGTGTGCCACTGCTTCCATACTCCCCAACCCCCACGTGTCGACGCGCCGGAAAGGTCGGTTCCGGCGTCCCCGCTTGTCTCTCCGGGTCTACGGCAGCCTGCCGCGCGATCTTGAATGTCGCCCGATCAGACGACGGCGGGTCGTGCCCCGCCGGCCGTTCCCGGTCCCATGTTCGACGCGCCGCTTCGTGAGCCGCGCATTCGCGAGCGCTTTATACCGCAGACAAAAATCCGCCAAAAGCCTCGACAGCGCAGAGCAGACGATTCGCCGTTGTGAGCGAAAGCGAAGCCATCCGGCCCCATGTCCGATTCGCGACAAAACTTGTCCTTACAATTCGCTCCGGCCACATTAAACTTCGGCTGAATAGTCAAAACGCCGGTTGCCGCGACCAAATGACGCAGCGGTTTGCGGAACGCGCCTACGAAGCGCGCTGCCGCACCGGTTCCAGCGCCGATTTTTTCTCTCACATTTGCCTGATCTTCTTCTACTCGCGTATGGAAACCAGCCTCGATAACAGCGCCCTCGCCGGTGAATCCGCCACGGGGGCGAGCGCGTCCCCGGCCGCCGCCGTGCCGGCGGCCGCCAAGGTGCAGCGCACCGTGTATTCCGTGCTCGGTGCAATCAGCTTTTCGCACCTGCTCAACGACATGATCCAGTCGCTGATCCTCGCCATCTACCCGATGTTCAAGGACAACTTCTCGTTGTCGTTCGGGCAGATCGGTCTGATCACGCTGACCTACCAGATCACCGCATCGCTGCTGCAGCCGCTCGTCGGCAGCTATACCGACAAGCACCCGAAGCCGTACTCGCTGCCGGTCGGCATGGGCTTCACGCTTGCTGGTCTGCTGCTGATGTCGGTTGCGCCGAATTTCAGCGTGCTGCTGGTCGCCGCGGCGCTGGTCGGCTGCGGGTCGTCGGTGTTTCATCCGGAGTCGTCGCGGGTCGCGCGGATGGCCTCGGGCGGCCGTCACGGTCTCGCGCAGTCGCTGTTCCAGGTCGGCGGCAATGCGGGTTCGTCGCTCGGGCCGCTGCTTGCCGCGCTGATCGTGATTCCGCATGGCCAGCGCAGCATTGCGTGGTTCTCGGCGGCGGCGCTCGTCGCGATCGTCGTGCTCACGCAGATCGGCCGCTGGTACAAGCGGCATCCGTCGGTCAAGAAGGCGCGCGGCCACGCGGCGCATGCGGCGCTGCCGCGTAACAAGATCATCCTCGCGATGAGCGTGCTGGTGCTGCTGGTGTTCTCCAAGTACTTCTACCTCGCGAGCATCAACAGCTATTTCACGTTCTATCTGATCGACAAGTTCCATCTGTCGGTGCAGGCCGCGCAGATTCATCTGTTCGTGTTCCTCGCGGCGGTCGCGGCGGGGACGGTGATCGGCGGGCCGATTGGCGACAGGATCGGGCGTAAGTATGTGATCTGGGTGTCGATACTTGGCGTCGCGCCTTTTACGCTGCTGCTGCCGTATGCGAATCTGTTCTGGACTGGGGTGCTGACTGTTGTGATCGGGGTGGTGCTTGCTTCCGCGTTCTCGGCGATTCTTGTTTATGCGCAGGAGTTGATTCCTGGGAAGGTGGGGATGGTTGCCGGGTTGTTCTTTGGTTTTGCGTTTGGGTTGGGCGGCGTTGGCGCCGCGGTGCTTGGGCAGCTGGCTGACGCTACGAGTATTGGGTTTGTTTATAAGGTTTGTTCGTTTTTGCCGTTGATTGGGGTGCTCACTGTTTTGTTGCCGGATGTTGAAGAGAAGCGGGTGAAGGGGTGATCTATCTCCGTGCGGGATGGGGCTTTTTTCGTTGTTCTGGCTTCTTTGGCCTTTCCTTGTTGTGTTATCGGTCTATTAGCGTTGCCCCTGTGCGGGGCGGCACCTACTTTCTTTGCTGCTGCAAAGTGAGCCGTAAGCCGCAAAGCCACGCCCATCGTGGTTTCCAATGAAAATTGCCGCGCCTACCCCCGCGCGCACCCCCGCCTGTATTTTCAATTGATGGTTTTCCGGCGAATTTTTTAAAATCCGCTGGGGACGATGGCGGCCCCGGCCTGTCGTGGACTACGTCCGCGACGCGCCAGCGTCACCACGGGCCGTTCTGCGGCCCCTGCGCGTGTCTTTCGCGGTTCGGCAGGATCGCGTGTCCACGCGCCTGTTCATGGAAGCCGGGCGCCGCTGTGGCGAGATGTACCGCGTGCGCGGCGACGCGCCGGTTTTCGTAGCGATCTTCTCCCGCGTACGGCCGGGTTCCGTTTCAACTCGACGGCGCCGAGCGGCGCCTTCGTTTTTCGTCGCTGCGACCGGCGGTGCCGATTGGCGCCGCCGCTTGACGCGGGCGGGACCGCCCACCGGGGGGTACTTCGAAAGTTTTTGAGGACCGGACGGAAACCGTCGGAAAAGTTTTTCTCCCACCGGCGCACTTCCGCAATCGGGGGCCAACCGGCCCGCACCCGCCCGGTACCCGGCGCGGTACCCATCTCAAGCGGACAACAATCGGCTGTCCACGGACGTTGGCCCTCATTTCTAGGTGGCGCCCGAGCGTCAGCTCTGCTCAAGCGGGCCGCGAACACACCACCGGCCCGGGCGACCTATGCCAAAAACCGCTTTGCCATGTTTGCAATCTGTTTTGGCTGGTCCGCCAATTTAGTCGCGTCCCCATCGCGCCAGTAGAGTTCTTCGCCAACGAAGCTCAGCTCTTTTTGCGGCGGCACGGTTATGACTATCACCCCCAAGTCATAGTACGAGTTGAAATCCATGCTCGACAACACCGCGTCCTTGAGGTGGTCAGAAAGGGCCGAGTTCTTGATGGCGTGTTTCCACTTCGCGAAATATTCTTCAACGGACAATCCCATGACTTTCGCCTCGCGATTGACCCCGACAACGTAGCGCTTGCCGATGCGTTTGGGCTCGATTGCGTCGAGTTCCTTTGCCCGTGCCGCGTCAGCGTCCTTGTCTGTAACGCCAATGATCAATTTCCCGGTCCTACCGGGTCCGTTGTTGGCGATCGTAGCAATGGTCTTGATGACCTTCTCAACTAGGCTTTGATCGACTGCTCTATCCTTCCCCAGTGAAAGCATCCCTTGCTTGAGTTCATAGCCTGCCAATTCAATCTCGGAACGCCGGATAATCCCATCGATGTCCGTAGTGGCGTGGCTCCCATAAATCTCTTTAGCGACGTCGGCGTCTACGAACAAGTCCCGCATGAGCCCCTTTACTGTGTCGATGTTTTTACGCCGTTCTTCGGGTGACGTAGCCTTTCTCCCGATTGACAGCCTCCCGTCGACGTTGTCAATCGCCTTTTTAAGACCCGAGTAGTCGGCAGCTTTCTTATGCTCGCGCACAACAAGCTCATGAACCGAAATCAACAAGATTGCGAAAACAGACGGGAAAGCGTTTGTCGTATTCTTCGTAAAGACAATGTCTCTGAGCTTGTCCGTCTTTCCGTCGGCCGCGCAGATCTTCAGGATCTCGTCGAAGCAGTACTTAAACTCTTCTGAAAATTTGTCTGCGCCGTATAGGTTGAGCGCATTGAGGATCCGATCGCTCTCGTCGCTGCCAACAGTAAAAATGTCGTCCAACGCATCCTTCGATCGCTCGATGAGCTGCCCCCCTACAATGCACGCGGCAATGTCCGCAATGCATTGCTCGTCCATGCTGTCGCGTAGGTCTGTGGACCGCAAAATCCCTTCGGTGACCCACACGACTTCATCTGCCTGGACTTCGTAGCCATGCTTGGTCATCGGTAGATCGATACTGATCGACGGCATTGCTGCCAACCCTAGGACGTCAGCAGAAGCATCTCCGCGAATCGTGCACGCGATGCTACGCACCATGTCGGAAAACTCATTTTGGACACCAGCTTGTCGACGCTCTTGGTCACTCAGTCGATGTCCGTATGTGTTGATTCGACCGAACACATCATTCACCTCCGCCTCGCTTGCGTTTCGCATAACGGAGAGGGCAAGCGAATAGTCGAGCAGCGTCGTCACCTCGCGCTGACTAAGTAGCGAGTCACTGACGTTTGGAACGAAAGCGCCCTCATCAGCTCTGCTCTTCGCCGTCGGGAAGAACTCGAGCGCAAACAGCTTGCCGTCAAGAGTAGGAAATGAGGTCTCGATAAACGATACGATCGCGGGCAGCCGCTGAAGCCCGTCAATGATCTCATATGTTCCGGCGGCATCTTCCCTTTCTGCGACCAAGATCGCAGGGATCGGATACTTTTTTAGAATTGACTCGACGAGCTTCTGTTTCTCGAGTTGCGTCCAGACCAGCTTTCGTTGATATCGCCGGTTGACAAAAAGCTTGTTTTCTCTGTACCAGCCGTAGAGGGTTTGAATCGACGTTGGTTGTGACGCTAATTCGGCCATTTTGCCTCTCATTATCGAAGGACTGCGAACGCCGGCTCCTAGAGCGCCGCAAAGCACTTATTGTAAAGCAGGGCCTGCAACCGGACAGAATTGTCGACACTCGCCGAAGTATGATGGCTGCGCTGCCGGTCTGGAAGATTCTTTGGTAAACACGAATAAGGCTGCCAACGCCGCGAATCGGCTCATTGCGCGCTTCGTGGCGCATGAAGAGCATGCGGTAAGTGCCCGATTCACCAGCATATTGGTCGGCATTACGCTCTCAAAGCAGCTATGCCGCAGGCTGGCGAAAGTCGGTCGAATTATGCCGGTCGGCGCTCATGTCGGCCTGCCGCTGCGGGCACGCGGACGGCGCTTGCGTTCGCGATCATAGGTGCGGCGGCCCTCGGCCGTCAGGGACAATGGCGCCGGGTGGGTTTCGCGATCAGGCTGGCGGGCCACCCAGAAAGCGAGACCGGAGACCACCTCCGAAACGAGCCGTGAGAATGTCGCCGCGCCGCTATCCCTGATCGCCGCCTCGCTCGTGTCCCTGCAACGGATTGCAGTCTCGGCGGCAGAAAAAAACCGTGCAGCGTTCGCGCCGCACGGCTCATACCGACACTCGCAGATGCACGTGGATATTTTGAGTCCCGCCACGTGCGCCGGGGCTATCCCTCGTCGTCGAGCCGCACCACGCGCGTAGCCGAATAGTCCCGGTGTGGCCTACGCGCACGGTCCAGTTGCAGTTCGCGTTCGATCAGTTCGGCCGCCGGATGCCCGCGCACGTTTTCAATTCTCGCGTTGGGATTGGCCGGAAGCGGCGTCAAACTCAGTTCGAGCCATTCCCACGACAGGTAGCGGATGCCGCCATCGTGCATCTGTTCTGTTTTCAGCGCGCGGAAACCGATTGATACGTGGGCGAGCAGACCCGCCCTGATTGCCTGCCATGCGCCGTCAACGCGGTCTTTCAGCGGTCCCGGCTCGGCGATCTTCGCAAGCTGCGCGCGAAAGGTGATGCCCGCGACCGACGCCGCACCCAACAGCACCTGGCCAACCGTTTCGGCCGGGTTGTGATTGACGAGCAGCGGCAATGGCGTGTGGAAAACCGCGCCTTCCGGTTCGACGATGTCGCCGTACCTGTCCGTCGCCGGCGTTGACGCGATGCCTTCGATGATGCGACTTTCGTCAACGGCGCGATTGATCGTCACAAGGGACTGCGCGTGAACGAACTCGCCCGCATGGCATTGACGCGGCTGATAGGTTTCGACTTTCATGTCGGCCTCACTGCTTCGTACGTGTCGTTGCGGCGGATGCCGGGGGCCAGTCCGCATTCGCGACATATGCAATCGAGCCGGGCGCGGCCTGCCATGCCACGAAGCGGCGAGCCAGATAGCCGACTAGGTTTTCCTGCCATAGGCTATGCGTGACATTTTCGATGGTCACATCCGCCTGCGTGGCAACGTCGAGTTGCACGCCGCCGTCGCCATAGGCGATGCCGCCCGCATCGACCAGCGCCACCACATCGTCAGCGACCGAACCCGATGCGACGACCGGCAGGCCGCAGAAGACGCCGCCCTTTACGCCCAGGCCGGCCGCGCTGCCAACCAGCGAGGGCTGAAGGCACAGAGACATCGCGGTGTTTGATGACATCACCAGCACCGCGCGCTCGATGTCACCTTCGAATGCTGCGGTCAGCGCGGCCATGTCAGCGCGCACGTCCCCGGTCGACGACACTTCGACCGCATCGACAAGCAGTGATGCAGGCGCACCCGCGACCGGCGCCGCGGCGAACGCCGCCGCACTGGTGAGCTTCGCGACGGCGCGCTCCAGCGAGCGGGTCAATGATGTTTCGGCAGCGTCGGTTGCAAGTGCAACAACTTCCCGCGTCACGATGACCAGCCCGCATGCCTTCTGCGGCTCGACCTTCGTTTCCGTGAACGACGCGCCGCTCACCACGACCGGCTCGCCTTCATCCACCCAGACCGCGACCGGCTCCTCGTCCTGAACCAGAACGCGCGTGCGCAGCGGGATGGTGTGCAGCGGCGAGACCGCATCGATGCGCGGCAGGATGTCGTAGATGGCCACGCCAGCCATGAATTCCGCGATCGACGCGCGCCACGCGGCATCGCCGCCGAGGTCGGATGTATCGATGATGACCGCCTTCTGGAGCAGGCCGACCACCGGCCCTTCGCCGTAGTCCGTGCGAGCGAGTTCCACGGCGGCAACCGGATCGCCGTTTGACCTCGCGAGGCATCGCATCGCCTTGATGAACGAGTTGTTCCTGATCACGCCGCCTCCCGCCTGACTTCGTCCGGACGTCTGAATGATGGTCGTGGCCGGGTCGGAAGTCGATGCCGCAATATCCGCGTTATCCGCGTTATCCGCCGCCGTTATAGCTGCGCTCGATGGCGCGCGCCAGATCGACAGTGCGATACATACGCCTGTTGCCAAGCAGGCGGAACGGCACCCGGTTCACGCCGTCCGCTGCCTGCCTGCGCAGAGCATCGGGACCGGCATAGCCGAGCACCTTCGCCGCGGCCGCTTCATCGATCGCACCATCGGCAGCGATCGCGATCTCGTTGCGTCGGCAATAGCGCTCGATCTGCCGCGCAGTTACCGCGATGCGCGCGGCGAGTTCGGCGTCGTCGCTCACGTGCGCCGCCCGTCACGCGGGAGCCCCGGCCGTGGCCGCGTCGTCAGCCGTCCAGCGCGGCAGGCCGAGCGTAACCCAGACGCCATTGCGCAGCAGCATGAACGGAACGCCGAGCGTCCGGCCTTCGCGCATCAGGCTCACCGACATTTCGCCGTTCAGCAGGATCGACAGCACCAGTTGCGCGCCACGCGCCTGCCTGCCGGGTAAAACGCACCATCGCATCAAGCGCAAAGAGTCGTTGCGCGAGTTCGCGGGTCGCGCTCGTCAGGTCACGGGCGAGTGCCGGGTTGCCCTCGGCTTGGAGTGCCGCGCCAAGCTGCTCGCGCAGCGAGTCAAGATGCGCTTCATAGGAATTCATGCGGCCGCCTTCGACTTCGGGCGGTCCATCGGCACAACCTCGCCGCCTTCAAGAAAGCGCGCCCACTGGTCCATGAGCGGCACGCGGTCCTCGAAGAAACGCGTTCTTTCGTAGGCCTTCTTCACACCGTCGCGCGAGTCGTGCGCAATCAGCGCTTCAGCCACGCGCTCGTTTGCCTTCGCGGATTCGCCCTGCGGGTGAAGATTCGCGATGACGGCGTAGTCAGCAACAAGGCGGTGTATCTGGCGCTGGGCATCCAGAGCGACGGCCAGCGCGACGTGCTGGGCCTGTGGATCGAGCAGAGCGAGGGGGCGAAGTTCTGGCTCAAGGTGTTCAACGAACTCAGGACGCGCGGCTGTCAGGACATCCTGATCGCCGTGGTCGATGGCCTTAAGGGACTGGCCGAGGCAATCGGCACCGCTTATCCCAGGACAGCTGTACAGACCTGCATCGTGCACCTGATCCGCAACAGTCTGGAATACGCGAGCTACAAGGACCGTAAGGCCCTCGCGGCGGCGCTGCGGCCAATCTATGCGGCCGCGGGTGAAGCGGCTGCGCGGCAGGCTTTACAGGCGTTCGCTGAGGGTCCCTGGGGCATCAGATACCCAACGATTGCGCAATCCTGGCAGCGCGCCTGGGAGCATGTCACGCCGTTCTTCGTGTTTCCGCCGGAGATCCGACGGGTTGTGTACACCACAAACGCTATCGAAAGTCTGAACATGCAGTTGCGCAAGATCATCAAGACGCGTGGCCACTTCCCCAATGACGAAGCGGCCATCAAGCTGCTGTGGCTGGCATTGCGCAACGTGTTTGCAAAGTCCGTTCGCCATGCCTATGACTGGAACTCCGCGATGAACCAGTTTGCCATCCTGTTCGGCGACCGATTCACGCAGGCGCGAGGGTGACAATTCTCTTAACCGCCTCGCCCACAAAAACGCGGACAGGTTCGCTCAAACCGCTAACTCTTAAGCGGGTCCCTCTGTCCGCGTGAGGTAGTGGTGCATCTGGAATCCGTGCTCCCGCACATTCCGCGTTCGTGACACGGCAGTCATTCTTCCGGCGGCGCTGCGCGCGCCGAATCCCCGCTCCAAAACCACTGGTTGTTTCGGCGCCTCGCCGAGGCGCAGCCGAGGGCTCCCGCTGCGCGGGCAAGCCCGCTGGTTTCCCCGGCAGACCCGTCCGCGACGCACAAAGTGCGGAGTGGGATGGATGATGGCTTTGTCACTGCCGTCGAATGTGCGGGGGCACGGATTCCAGATGCACCACTACCCCTGCCAAGCCAGGGGACCCGCTTATGAGCTGGCGGTTTGAGCTGTCTTCTTTGCCTACTTTCTTTGCAGCAGAAAGAAAGTAGGTGCCGCCCCGCACAGGGGCAACGCCAATAGACCGACAAGCCAGCAAGGAAAGGCCAACACCGCAAAGAACACCACCCGCGCCTTAGACCCGCATCCGTCTCCACGCAAAAAAACCCACGGCAACTACGACAACCGCAACACCGTCGACGACGCCCAGCACTGGCAAAGGATCAATCCACTTGTCCATGTTCGTCGTACGCGAATAGTAGGGCTCGCCGTTTCCATACGCTTCGTTAAGGTTGACCACGTTGAACGCGACGACAGCAACTGCAATGGCAGGTAAAACTACGCCAGCGAAAACACGGACAAACCTGGCTTTCCGCATGTCAGTACCTGACCGTTAATGGAATGTAGCGATCCGGCGACGGCGTCGCCGCCTCATTCAGGTCGCACACGAAAGTTTCCATCCCAGCATGCAGGTTGATACAACCCGCGCTTCCCGCCTGCGTGCCACCGTGAATAAAGAACCCTTCGCGTCCATAATCGAATTTGCCCCTGCTATCCGTTCTGCCAGACACTGCCGCATAGTTGCGGGAAACCCGACCACTCATGGTCAAAAAACGACCATCAAAGCGTAGGAACACGTGAGACCTCGCGCAGGCCGGAACACGCGGACTACCACGCTCGGAAGCGTATCGATTGGGCAAGCAAACCTCCATGTTTGGGTAAAAGCGATGTGCCACGTTGGCCGTCTCCACCCTACCTGGCATCGAGAAACCTGGATATGGGCGACGGATGAATCTGAGGAACAACGATTTTTTCCTGTTGCCCTTCGCCCTTGCGGCGAACCAGCTTGCTCACCCTCCCGCCCGTAGCTATGCTTGTGCGGATAACCCGCGCCGCGCCGGGCGCGCAAATTGCACGGCCGTTTCATACCCCCGTCCACTCCCGCCGCACGAGGATCGCCGCCGATGACCCGCTACCGCGATTTCCACCGCCGCTCGATCGAACACCCCGAAGCCTTCTGGCGCGAAGAAGCCCAGCGCATTCACTGGCACACGCCATTCGGCACCGTGCTCGACCGCTCGAAGCCCCCATTCGCGCGCTGGTTCGTCGGCGGCCGCACGAACCTCTGTCATAACGCGGTCGACCGCCATCTGGCCGAGCGCGCACAGCAAAACGCGCTGCTCTACGTATCGACCGAAACCGGCATCGAGCGCCAGTACACTTACGCCGAGCTGTACGCCGAAGTCAACCGGATGGCCGCGGTCATGCGTTCGCTCGGCGTGAAGCGCGGCGACGTCGTGCTGATCTATCTGCCGATGATCCCCGAGGCGCTGTTCGCGATGCTCGCCTGCGCCCGGCTCGGCGCGATCCACTCGGTCGTGTTCGGCGGCTTCGCGGCGCCGAACCTTGCCGCGCGTATCGACGACGCGAAGCCGGTGCTGATCGTGACCGCCGACGCCGGCGCGCGCGGCGGCAAAGTGGTCGACTACACGCCGCTCGTCGACGAAGCGCTGTCGCGCGCGAAGCACAAGACGCCGCACGTGCTGCTGATCGACCGGCAGCTCGCGCCCGAGCGCCTGAATGCGCCCTACCTCGTCGCCTACGAGCCGCTGCGCGAACAGTTCTTCGACGTCCACGTGCCGTGCGAATGGCTCGAATCGAACGAGCCGTCGTACGTGCTGTATACGTCGGGCACGACCGGCAAGCCGAAGGGCGTGCAGCGCGATGTCGGCGGCTATGCGGTCGCGCTCGCCGCATCGATGGAATACATCTTCGAGGGCAAGGCCGGCGACACGATGTTCACCGCGTCCGACGTCGGCTGGGTGGTCGGCCACAGCTACATCGTGTACGCGCCGCTGATCGCGGGGCTCACCACGGTAATGTACGAAGGCACGCCGATTCGCCCGGACGGCGGCATCTGGTGGCGCCTCGTCGAACAGCACAAGATCAACCTGATGTTCACCGCGCCGACCGCGATACGCGTGCTGAAGAAGCAGGACCCGGCGCTGATGAAGGCCGCCGATCTGTCGAGCCTGCGCACGCTGTTTCTCGCCGGCGAACCGCTCGACGAACCGACCGCCGAATGGATCTCGACCGCGCTGAACAAGCCGGTGATCGACAACTACTGGCAAACCGAAACCGGCTGGCCGATGCTCGCGATTCCGCGTGGCATCGAGGTACTGCCGACCAAGCTCGGCTCGCCGGGCGTGCCGTCGGTCGGCTATAGCCTGACCGTGCGAGACGAGTTGACCGGCGAGCCCTGTGCGCCCGGCGAGAAAGGCGTGCTGACGCTCGACTATCCGCTGCCGCCAGGCTGCATGTCGACGGTGTGGGGCGACGACAAGCGCTTCGTCGGCACCTACTGGTCGAGCGTGCCGAACCAGCAGGTCTATTCGACGTTCGACTGGGGCGTGCAGGACGAGGACGGCTACGTGACGATCCTCGGCCGCACCGACGACGTGATCAACGTCGCGGGCCATCGGCTCGGCACGCGCGAGATCGAGGAGGCGCTGTCGAGCCACGCGGCCGTCGCGGAAGTCGCGGTGGTCGGAGTGACCGATCCGGTCAAGGGTCAGGCGGCGATGGCCTTCGTCGTGCTGCGCGGCGCGCAAAGTGAAGGCGACCCGAGCGAGCGCGCGCGGCTTGCAGCCGAGCTGACGATGACGGTCGACCGCCAGCTCGGCTCGATTGCGCGGCCCGCACGCGTGGTGATGGTATCGATGCTGCCGAAGACGCGCTCCGGCAAGCTATTGCGCCGCGCTATCGCGGCGCTCGCCGAGGGGCGCGAGCCGGGCGACCTGCCGACGATCGAAGATCCGGCCGCGCTACAGCAGGTGCGCGACGCGCTCGGCGACGGCACGAAGAAATAAACCAGCGGGCGCTCAGCCCGCGGCGTGCCGCGTGCCCAGAAAGCGCGCGAGGATCGCGTTCGAATACGTGCCCGCGATGCCGGTCAGAAACGACATGAACGATCCGGGCGCGTGGTCGTCGGCGGTATCGGAGATCGTGCGCACGACCGCGCACAGCACGCCGTACTCGTAGCAGACTTGCGCGATCGCCGCGCCCTCCATCTCGACCGCGAGCGCGTCGGGCAGCGCGTGGCGCAAAGCAGCGACGGCCGCCGCGCTCGCGACGAACTGATCGCCGCTGACGATCAAGCCGCGATGCACGCGCGGCTCGCGCGTGCCGAACCGGGCCGCGCATGCCGCGCCCTCTTCGGCGACGAACTGCTCGCATGCGAGCGTGAGACGATCGGCTAGCGCCGCGTCGGCGGCAAAGCGCGACATGCCGAGCAGCGGCACCTCGAAGCGCGGAAACAGCGGCGACGCGTCGACATCGTGCTGCATCAGCGTGCTCGCGACGACGATATCGCCGACGTGCACATCGACGCCGACCCCACCCGCGACACCGGTGAACACAACGGCTTCGACATCGAACGCGTGAATCAGCGCGCTGACCGTCGCGGCCGCCGCGACCTTGCCCACGCGCGCGAGCGTGACGACACACGGCGTGCCGTGCACGGTGCCGACGTGGTAGTCGCGCTGGCCGTACTTGACCGTGCGCACGCCGGACTCGGCGCGCATCGCTTCGATCAGGTCGCCGAGTTCCTGCGGCAACGCGGCCAGAATGCCGAGCGGTCGCCGTGCACCGTGGCTGACGTTCAAGGGCATGCTCATTCGACCGCCTGCAATTTAGCGACCGCCAGCGCCAGCCACTTTTCGCCGTGCCGCTTGAAGCGGACCTGCGCTTTCGCGTCGGTGCCGTTGCCTTCGAGCGCGGTGATCGTGCCTTCGCCGAACTTCGTGTGGAACACCTGCTGGCCGACGCGAAAGCCCGTTTCGGCCGCGCGCTGCTCGTTCGCGAAGGCGGGCGCCGGCGCCGAGGTCACCGCCGCCGCCGAACCGCCGCCGTAGCCCGGCCGCGCAAACCAGTCGCGCCCGTAGCCGGCGTTGTCCGAGCGGCCGCCCCAGCGCGAACCCGCCTCGACCTTCGGCGTGAGCCACTTCAGCGTTTCCTGCGGCAATTCGTCGAAGAAACGCGAGCGGATGTTGTAGCGGGTCTGACCGTGCAGCATCCGGCTCTGCGCGAACGACAGATACAGCCGCTCCTTCGCGCGCGTGATCGCGACATACATGAGACGCCGCTCTTCTTCGAGGCCGTCCGTCTCCATCGCGCTGTTCTCATGCGGGAACAGCCCTTCTTCGAGACCGGTGATGAACACCGCGGTAAATTCGAGCCCCTTTGCCGCGTGCACCGTCATCAGCTGCACCGCTTCCTGGCCGGCCTGCGCCTGGTTGTCGCCCGCTTCGAGCGACGCGTGCGACAGGAAGCCCGCGAGCGGCGTCATCGTGTCGGGGTTTTGTGCGGGATCGGCGATGCCCGGCGCGTCGAGGACCACCGTGTTCGGATCGTCGGTCGCGACCGCGAGTTCGGGCGCGGCGCTGGCGCCTGGGCGCAGCGGAATCGAACGCGCGGGCGTATCGAGCCCGTAGCCTTCCTCGCTGACGAACGCGGCGGCCGCGTTGACGAGTTCCTGCAAGTTCTCGAGCCGCTCCTGGCCTTCGCGCTCGTTCTGATAGAAGTCGGCGAGACCGCTCGCGCGGACCACGTACTCGACGGTCTCCGGCAGGCTCATCTGCTGCGTGTCGGCGGGCATCTTGCCGATCAGGTTCGCAAACGCGGCGAGGCTCGAGCCCGCCTTGCCCGCGACGTACGGAATCGCCGCGGCCATCGAGCAGTTGTACAGACGCGCCGCGTCGGCGAGCTGTTCGATCGAACGCGCGCCGATGCCGCGGGTCGGGAAATTGACGACGCGGCCGAACGCGGTGTCGTCGTTCGGGTTGTCGATCAGGCGCAGATAGGCAAGCGCGTGCTTGACTTCCTGACGCTCGAAAAAGCGCAGACCGCCGTACACGCGGTACGCGATGCCCGCGTTGACGAGCGTGTGCTCGATCGTGCGCGACTGCGCGTTGCTGCGGTAGAGCACGGCGATTTCGCTGCGCGACAAGCCGGTGTTGATCAGCGCGCGGATCTCTTCGACGATCCAGCCGGCCTCCTGCGAATCGGTCGCCGATTCGTAGACGCGCACCGGTTCGCCGTGGCCTGCGTCGGTGCGCAGATTCTTGCCGAGGCGGCGCGAGTTGTTCGCGATCAGCTGGTTCGCGGCATCGAGAATATGGCCGTGCGAGCGGTAGTTCTGTTCGAGCTTGATCAGATTGCGCACGTTGAACTCATGCTCGAAGTCGCGCATGTTGCCGACGTTCGCGCCGCGGAACGCGTAGATCGACTGGTCGTCGTCACCGACCGCGAAGATCGCGTTGTGCTGACCCGCGAGCAGCTTGAGCCACGCGTATTGCAGCTTGTTGGTGTCCTGAAACTCGTCCACCAGGATGTGCCTGAAGCGCGCCTGGTAATGCGCGCGCAGCGGCGGATTGTGCGCGAGCAGTTCGTAGCAGCGCAGCAGCAGTTCGGGAAAGTCGACCACGCCCTCGCGCTGGCATTGCTGATCGTAGGCTTCGTAGAGTTCGACGAACTTGCGGTTGAAGTTGTCGGTGGCGTCGACGTCTTTGGGGCGCAGGCCCTGCTCTTTCGCGTTGTTGATGAAGTACTGGAGATTTTTCGCCGGGTACTTTTCGTCGTCGATGTTGAGGCCCTTCATCAGACGCTTGATCGCCGAGAGTTGGTCTGCGGTGTCGAGAATCTGGAACGTGGCGGGCAGCCCGGCGTCGCGGTGATGCGCGCGCAGCATCCGGTTGCACAGGCCGTGGAACGTGCCGATCCACATGCCGCGCGTGTCGATCGGCAAGAGCGCCGAGAGGCGCGCCATCATTTCGCGGGCGGCTTTGTTGGTGAAGGTCACCGCGAGGACGGTCGCGGGGGACGCGAGGCCTTGCTGGATCAGCCACGCGATGCGGGTGATCAGGACGCGGGTTTTGCCGCTGCCGGCTCCCGCCAGGATCAGGGCGGGCTCATTCGGGAGCGTTACGGCGGCGTGTTGTTCGGGGTTTAGATTCGAAAGGAGGTCGGGCATTTTTTTCGCGAAGCGCAGTTCGGGGGACATTATATGCCCCGGCGGGGGCGGCGCTTTTTTGTCGTTGATCTGGCTTTATTGGCCTTTCCTTGCTGGCTTGTCGGTCTATTAGCGTTGCCCCGCACAGGGGCAACGCTAATAGACCGATAACACCACAAGGAAAGGCCAAAGAAGCCAAAACAACGACAAACCAAGCCGCCAGCAGGCAAAAACCCCTCGTTAGCTATAATCAACCATTCTCCGCCTCCAAAATCCAGCCTTTAAACCAGAAACATGAGCGACACCCCGAGCGACCCGACCTCGACGCTTGCAAAAAGCTTCGAACCCCACACCATCGAAGCCCACTGGGGCCCTGAATGGGAAAAGCGCGCCTACGCCGCGCCCTCCTTCGACGCGAACCGCAAGGATTTCTCGATCCAGCTGCCGCCGCCGAACGTCACGGGCACGCTGCACATGGGCCACGCGTTCAACCAGACCATCATGGACGGTCTCACCCGCTATCACCGCATGCTCGGCGAAAACACGCTGTGGGTGCCGGGTACCGACCACGCGGGCATCGCCACGCAGATCGTCGTCGAACGTCAGCTCGACGCACAAGGCGTGTCGCGCCACGACCTCGGCCGTGAAAAATTCGTCGAACGCGTGTGGGAGTGGAAGCAGCAGTCCGGCTCGACCATCACGAATCAGGTGCGTCGTCTCGGTGCGTCGATCGACTGGTCGCGCGAATACTTCACGATGGACGACAAGATGTCGGCCGCCGTGCGCGACGTGTTCGTGCGTCTGTATGAACAGGGCCTGATCTATCGCGGCAAGCGCCTCGTGAACTGGGACCCCGTGCTGCTCACCGCCGTGTCCGACCTCGAAGTGGTCAGCGAAGAAGAAAACGGCCACCTGTGGCACATCCACTATCCGTTGACCGACGGCTCGGGCCATCTGACCGTCGCGACTACCCGTCCGGAAACCATGCTCGGCGATACCGCCGTGATGGTGCACCCGGAAGACGAGCGCTACGCGCACCTGATCGGCAAGACCGTCACGCTGCCGCTGTCGAACCGCGAAGTGCCGATCATCGCCGACGATTACGTCGACCGCGAATTCGGCACCGGCGTCGTCAAGGTCACGCCCGCGCACGATTTCAACGACTACCAGGTCGGCCTTCGCCACAAGCTGCCGCAGATCGAAATCCTCACGCTCGACGCGAGGATCAACGACAACGCGCCCGAAAAATACCGCGGTCTCGACCGTTTCGAAGCCCGCAAGCTGGTGGTCACCGATCTCGAAGCGCTCGGCGCGCTCGAATCGGTCAAGCCGCACAAGTTGATGGTGCCGCGCGGCGACCGCACCGGCGTCGTGATCGAGCCGATGCTGACCGACCAGTGGTTCGTCGCGATGAGCAAGCCGGCGCCCGAAGGTACGTTCAATCCGGGCAAGTCGATCGCCGAGACCGCGCTCGACGTCGTGCGCAACGGCCAGATCAAATTCGTGCCGGAGAACTGGACCACCACGTACTACCAGTGGCTCGAAAACATCCAGGACTGGTGCATCTCGCGTCAGCTGTGGTGGGGGCATCAGATTCCGGCGTGGTACGGCGAGAACGGCGAAGTGTTCGTCGCGAAGACCGAAGAAGATGCGCGCGCGAAGGCCACCGCTACCGGTTACTCGGGCGCGTTGAAGCGCGACGAAGACGTGCTCGACACGTGGTTCTCGTCGGCTCTGGTGCCGTTCTCGTCGCTCGGCTGGCCGAACGAAACGGAAGAACTGAAGCACTTCATGCCGTCGTCGGTGCTCGTCACCGGCTTCGACATCATCTTCTTCTGGGTCGCGCGCATGGTCATGATGACCACGCACTTCACGGGCAAAGTGCCGTTCGACACGGTCTACGTGCACGGCCTCGTGCGCGACGCCGAAGGCCAGAAGATGTCGAAGAGCAAGGGCAACACGCTTGACCCGATCGACATCGTCGATGGCATCGACCTAGACGCGCTCGTCGCTAAACGCACCACCGGCCTGATGAATCCGAAGCAGGCCGCGTCGATCGAGAAGAAGACCCGCAAGGAGTTTCCGGACGGCATTCCGGCGTTCGGCACCGACGCGCTGCGCTTCACGATGGCGTCGATGGCCACGCTCGGCCGCAACGTCAATTTCGACCTTGCGCGCTGCGAAGGCTATCGCAACTTCTGCAACAAGCTGTGGAACGCCACCCGCTTCGTGCTGATGAACTGCGAAGGCCATGACTGCGGTTTCGGCCAACCGGCGCAATGTGGCGAATGCGGGCCAGAAGGCCAGTTGCATTTCTCGCAGGCCGATCGCTGGATCGTGTCGCAGCTTCAGCGCGTCGAAGCGGAAGTCACCAAGGGCTTTTCGGACTATCGTTTTGATAATGTGGCCAACGCCATATACAAGTTCGTCTGGGACGAATATTGTGACTGGTACGTCGAGCTCGCCAAGGTGCAGATCCAGACGGGGCAGCCGAACCAGCAGCGTGCCACGCGTCGCACGCTTTTGCGTGTGCTCGAAACGGTGCTGCGCCTCGCGCATCCGGTGATCCCGTTCATCACCGAAGCGCTGTGGCAGAAAGTGGCGCCGCTCGCGGGACGCTACCCGGAAGGCAAGGCCGAGGGCGAGGCGTCCATCATGGTGCAGCAGTACCCCATCGCGGAGCCTTCGAAGCTCGATGAAGACGCCGAGAAGTGGGCGAGCGACCTCAAAGCGGTGATCGATGCATGCCGGAATCTGCGCGGCGAAATGAATTTGTCGCCGGCGGTGAAGGTGCCGTTGCTCGCCACCGGCAACGCGGAGCGTCTTCGTACTTTCGCGCCTTATGCTCAGGCGCTTGCGCGTCTGTCCGAGGTGCAGATCATCGCCGACGAGGCCGCGCTCGATGCTCAGGCGGATGGCGCGCCAATTGCTATCGTAGGAACGGACAAGCTCGTTTTGAAGGTCGAAATCGATGCGGCGGTCGAACGCGAACGCCTGTCGAAGGAGATCACGCGGTTGAGCGCCGAAATCGTGAAATGCAACGGTAAGCTGCAAAATCAGGCGTTCGTCGCGAAGGCGCCGGCGGCGGTCGTGGAACAGGAGCAGAAGCGGCTGGCCGATTTCGAAGCCACCGTCGGCAAGCTGAAAGCCCAACTGGCTCGCTTGCCGGCCTGATCGACGCGCCCGCCGTCCTCAACGGCGGGCAAGGATTTAACCAGAGGACTCAGGGTATTCACATGCTAAAAGTTACGAAGGCGGTTTTTCCGGTAGCAGGACTTGGCACCCGCTTCCTCCCCGCCACGAAGGCTAGCCCGAAGGAGATGTTGCCGATCGTCGACAAGCCGCTGATTCAGTACGCGGTCGAAGAGGCCATGGCGGCAGGCATCACCGAAATGATCTTCGTCACGGGCCGCAGCAAGCGCGCGATCGAAGACCATTTCGACAAGTCCTATGAGATCGAGGCCGAACTCGAAGCACGCGGCAAGGACAAGCTGCTCGAACTCGTGCGTAGCATCAAGCCGAGCCACGTCGACTGCTTCTACGTGCGCCAGGCCGAAGCGCTGGGCCTCGGCCATGCGGTGCTGTGCGCGGAGAAGCTGGTCGGCGACAACCCGTTTGCCGTGATTCTCGCGGACGACCTGTTGTACGGCACGCCGCCCGTGATGACCCAAATGATCGAGGTGTTCGATCACTATCACAGCTCGGTGATCGGCGTCGAAGAGATCCCGCCGCAAGACACGAAGTCGTACGGCATCGTCGATGGCAAGGAATGGGAAGATTCGATCATCAAGATGTCGGGCATCATCGAAAAGCCGGAGCCGAGCGTGGCGCCGTCGAACCTCGGCGTGGTCGGCCGATATGTGCTGAAGCCGCGCATCTTCGATCACCTGCGCTCGATCAAACCGGGCGCGGGCGGTGAATTGCAACTGACGGACGCGATCCAGTCGCTGCTCGCCGATGAACAGGTGCTCGCGTACAAGTATCACGGCACGCGTTTCGACTGCGGCAGCAAGCTCGGCTACCTGAAGGCGACCGTCGAGTTCGCGCTGCGTCACCCGGAAGTGGCCTCGGATTTCGAAGAGTATCTGCGTACCCGCTCGCCGGTGCTCGAAGGCTGACGCCAAGGTCAGGCTGAAACGAAGAAGGCGCTGTACCCCGAATAATGGGGACAGCGCCTTCTTTTTTACATCGGACGGACAGTTTTACCGGATGCCGCTCAACGGCGCCGCATCAGAAACGTAAATACCTTGTCGTGCGCCGAGCTTTCGACGATCTCGTTGCCGGTCTGCTTCGCGAACGCGGCGAAATCGCGCTGCGAGCCGGGATCGGTGGCGAGCACCTTGAGAATCTGGCCGCTTTCCATGTCGGCGAGCGCTTTTTTGGCGCGCAGGATGGGCAGCGGGCACATGAGCCCGCGCGCATCGACTTCCTTGTGAATCTGAATTTGCATCGACGATGACCTTCAGGACGAGGCGTCGCTGACGACGCCGGACAGAGGGTCAAATTCTACAGCAGGCGGCGCGGCGGCGCCGGGCAGCACACCGCTACAGCGTCACCGCCCCGCCGCTTTGCAGCGACTCGCGCAGCGCGACGCCGATACGCGTCGCTTCGAGCGCATCGGCGAGCGTCGCGCCACTGCATGCCGCATCACCGTTCCCCGGCCCTTTTTGCACCGATGCGACGAACGCGCGTGCCTCGTGCAGAAACGCGTCCTCGAAGCGGTCGAAAAAGTTCGGCGTGCACTCGTTGCGAATGCCGGCCGAGTCGTAGATCTCGACGCGGTTCGCGCGCGGATTGCGGCCGATCGTCAATGCGCCCGCGGTGCCGATCACTTCGCTATGCGTGTCGTTGCCGTGCGCCTGCGTGCGCGACGCGTAAAACATCGCGAGCTTGCCGCCCTCGAATTCGCAGATCGCAACGCCGTTGTCGACGTCGCCGAATTCGCGCAGACCTTCGTGCAGCGCGATCGTGCCCGCCGCGAACACGCGCGTCGCGCGCGGCTTGCCGAGCAGCCAGCGGGCGACGTCGATGTCGTGCACCGTGCAGTCGAGAAAGATGCCGCCCGAGGTGGCCGCGAAGCGCACGAAGAAACCGTCGTTGTCGTTTTTATCGGTGGTCTGCGAACGCACGAGGAACGTCCGGCCGATCTGGCCGGCGGCGATTTTATCGAACGCGTCGCGGTAGCTCGGATCGAAGCGGCGCATGAAGCCGAGCGTCGCTTGCAGATGCGGATAGCGCGCCGCTTCGGCCAGCACGCGCTCGCATTCGACGACATCGAGCGACAGCGGCTTTTCGCAGAATACGTGCTTGCCGGCGCGCAATGCGTCGACGATCTGCTGCGCGTGCAGCGACGACGGTGTGACGAGCCATACCGCGTCGATCTGCGGATCGGCGAGCAGGTCCGCGTAATCGGCGTAAAGACGCGGCTCGGGTAGCGCATCGCGCGCCCACGCGAGTTCCTCTTCGAGCGGACTGCACGCGGCCGCGAGCGTCGCACCCGGCACGCGATACGCGAGATTCTCCGCATGCCGCTTGCCAAGCCGCCCAAGGCCCACCACGCCGACCCGCAAGCGCTCCGTGGCGGGCTTCATCACGCGGCCTCGCCGAGTTTGACCGCGCGGCCGTCGCGCCACGAACGCGTCGCGGCTTCCGCGAGTTCGAGCGCTTTCAGGCCATCGGCGACGGTGGTGCGCACCGGCTTGCCGTGCGTGACCGCGTCGAAGAAATGCGCGATTTCGAGCGCGTACGCCGCGCGATAGCGTTCGAGAAAAAACGCCTCGGGCACGTCGGTCGATACCTTCGTTTGCGAGTACGCGGTGACTTCGGTGGGCCGTATGTTGCCCGCTTGCAGCATGCCGGTGCTGCCGAGCACTTCGAAGCGCTGGTCGTAGCCGTATGCGGCGCGCCGCGTGGTGTTGATCTGGCACAGGCGGCCGCGCTTCGTGCGGATCGTCACCGCGGTCGAATCGATGTCGCCCGCGTCGGCGATCGCGGGGTCGGTGAGGCAGCTGCCGGTGGCGTGCAGCGTGTCGGCTTCGTCGTCGAGAATCCAGCGGCAGATGTCGAAGTCGTGAATCAGCATGTCCTTGAAGATGCCGCCGGAGCGCCGGATGTAGTCGACCGGCGGCGCGCCGGGATCGCGGCTCGTCACGACGAGCATCTCAGGCGTGCCGATCTCGCCCGCGTCCAGACGCGCTTTCAATGCGGCAAACGTCGGATCGAAGCGCCGCTGAAACCCGATCATGCACACCACACCCGCGCGCTCCACGGCTTCTGCGCACATCCGCGCGCGCTCCAGCGTGAGATCGACCGGCTTCTCGCAGAACACGTGCTTGTTCTGCGCGGCCGATTTGACGATCAGGTCCGCATGCGTGTCGGTGCTCGAACAGATCACGGTCGCGCCAATCGAAGCGTCGCCGATCGCGCCGTCGATATCCGCGACCTGCGCGCCATGCTGCGCGGCGAGCGCGGCGGCCGCCTCGCGATTCACGTCGACCACGTATTTGAGCCGCACGCCGGGCTGCCGCGCGAGATTCGCCGCATGGATCTTGCCGATGCGTCCCGCGCCGAATACCGCGACGTCGATCGTGCTTACCGCGTCAGTCATCGTAGCCTCCAGGGTCGTTGGATTCTTCAACGTTCAGTTCGAGCTTGTACGCGAGCGCGATGAACAGCGCCTGGCACAGGCAGATCGTGCTGGTCAGCGAGCGAAACGCGAACGCGCTGCCCTCTTTCACGTAGAGTTGCGTGCTCGCGTAGCGCGCGAGCGGCGATAGCTGGCTATCCGTAATGACGAGCGTCTTCGCCTGATGATGATGCGCGACCCGCAGACAGTACTGCGTCTCCTTGCCGTACGGCGCGAAGCTGATCGCGATCACCACGTCGCCCTTCCTGACACTGCGGATTTGCTCGCGATACATGCCGCCGAAGCCGGACACCAGATGCACGCGCTTGTGCGTGTGCTGCAACGCATAGACGATGTAGCTCGCGACCGGGAACGAGCGCCGCACGCCGATCACGTAGATGTTGTCGGCCTGCTGCAGCATCTTCACGGCGGCGTCGAACTGCTTGTCGTCGAGGCCCGCTTCGAGTTCTTCGAGGCCGCCGCGCGACGCGGCGATGAACTCGCGCGCGACCGCGCCGCCCGACAGCGTGCCGGGCTTCTCGTCGATCAGCTTGCGGATGCGCTGCTGATAGCTCGACGACGACACGCCCTGCCCCGTATACGCCTGACGAAACACCGCCTGCAGATCGGAAAACCCGGAAAAGCCGAACCGCTGCGCAAAGCGCACGACCGCCGACGGGTGCACGCCGCAGCTCGCGGCGATATCGCTGGTGCGATCCATCATCACGCTCGAGCGATGCTGCTCGATATACGTCGCCACGCTCTTCAACTGCCGCGGCAGCGACTCGTAGGTATCCGCGATGCGCTGCATCAATTCGTCGACGCTCGGCAACGCTTCTTCGGTGATCTGTTCCGCCATGACTGCCTCTCGGGGTTTCCTGCAATGCGACAGACGCGCCCGCGGCCCGCCGCAACGCGCATCCGACGTTGCCGAGTATAGGCGGCCGCCCGATCAAATGGAATGTATTTTCCATTTTTATTTGTCATGAAATTTTCTTTGCAAGGCTTCGGAAGATGACCTACTCTTGGTCGTGAGCGATGGCGCTTCGGCCTCGTTGTGTGGGTCATCGGAATGGCAAGCCACCCGCCAGGCGCTCCCTCAATAACGAACGACAGACCGAGAAAGGTGGAGACAATGAGACTTTGCAGAGGCAAGGCAACGCTCAGGATTCTGGTGACGGCGTTGACGTTGGCGACGGGATTCGGCGCGGCCTCGGCCGCCCGCGCGGCGGACGCTCACTTCGTGCTGGTCAGCCACGCGCCGGATTCGGACTCGTGGTGGAACACGATCAAGAACGCGATCAAGCAGGCCGACGAGGACTTCAACGTTCAGACCGACTACCGCAACCCGCCGAACGGCGACATCGCCGACATGGCGCGTCTCGTCGAACAGGCGGCCGCGCGCAATTACGACGGCGTGATCGTATCGATCGCCGACTTCGACGTGCTGAAGAGCTCGATCGGGAAGGTCACCGAGAAACACATTCCGCTCGTCACGATCAATTCGGGCACCGAGGAGCAAAGCGCGAAGCTCGGCGCGATCATGCACGTCGGCCAGCCCGAATTCGCGGCCGGCAAAGCCGCCGGCGAAAAGGCCAAGGCCGCCGGTATCAAGTCGTTCCTGTGCGTGAACCACTACGCGACGAACCCGGCTTCGTTCGAACGCTGCCGCGGTTTCGCCGAAGCGATCGGCGCCAACTTCAAGACCTCGACGCTCGACGTGGGCCAGGACCCGACCGGCGTGCAGTCGAAAGTCAGCGCGTTCCTGCGCAATCATCCGGATACCCAGGCGGTGCTGACGCTCGGTCCGCTGTCGGCCGACCCGACGCTGAAGGCGCTGCAGCAGATGGGCGTCGCCGGCAAGATCTGGTTCGCGACCTTCGACTTCGATAGCGACATCGCAAAGGGCATCCAGGACGGCACGATCCAGTTCGCGATCGACCAGCAACCGTACTTGCAGGGCTATATCCCGGTCGCCGTGCTGGCGATCGCGAAGAAGAACAACACCACCGATCCTGTGAAGATCCGCGAGGTCCTGCAGGCGAATCCGAAGTTCAAGGAGCGTCTCGCGACCTATGGGCTCGCACCGTCGTATGGGCCGCGCAATATCGGCTCGGGTCCGGGCTTCATCACCAAGGAAAATGTCGACAAGGTGCTGAAGTACGCGGGTCAGTACCGCTGAACGCACGGCATCGCATCGCATCGCGCGATCAAGCCGCCGCGCGGCGGCAAGGTTGAAAAGGCAGTGACCGGTGGGACACATTGCGTCTTGCCGGCACCCGCCCGCTCAGCGGTTATGCCGCCCAGCGGATATGCCGCCCAACGGATTCGCAAACGCCCAAGGCATTGCGCCGACTCGCCGGTCGCGGGCGTATCAAGGAGAGCTTCAATGGGTGTCGCCGACCTGTTTCATCCCCATCACCGCAAGCAACCGCCGTCCGATCCGCAGGACCCGCCACAGTCTGGCGCGACGACCGCCTCGCAAGCCACTGCCGTCGACGAACGCGTGCGCGAGGAATCCTGGTTCCGCCATCTGCTCGGCCGACCGGAATTCGCGGCGCTCGCCGGTACCGTGATGGTGTTCATCGTGTTCGGCCTGGCCGCCGGCAACTCGGGGATGTTCAACCTCGACGGCGTGATGAACTGGTCGCAGGTCGCCGCCTATCTCGGTCTGATCTCGGTCGGCGCATGCCTGCTGATGATCGCCGGCGAGTTCGATCTGTCGATCGGCTCGATGATCGGTTTTGCCGGCATGATGGTCGCGCTGCCGACCATGTACTTCCACTGGCCGATCTGGCTTGCGATCGTGTTCGCGTTCGTCGGCTCGATGTTGCTCGGCGCGCTCAACGGCTATCTGGTGATGCGCACGCGCCTGCCGTCGTTCATCGTCACGCTCGCGTTCCTGTTCATTCTGCGCGGTCTGACGCTCGCGCTGTCGGTGATGTTCGCCGATCGCACGATCATCTCCGGCGTCGGCGACGTCGCGCGTCAGGACTGGTTCGCGCACACGTTCTTTCAGGGCGTTGCGTTCCGAGGTCTGTTCGTATGGCTTGGCCACCTCGGTCTCGTGAAGATGCTCGACAACGGCGCGCCGCTCGTGCCGGGCATTCCCAAGGTGCTGCTCTGGTGGTTCGTGCTCGCCGTGGTCTGCGCGTTCACGCTCGCGAAGACGCGCTTCGGCAACTGGATTTTCGCGGTCGGCGGCGATGCCAACGCGGCCAAGAACGTCGGCGTGCCGGTGCGTCGCGTGAAGATCTCGCTGTTCGTACTGACCGCGTTCTGCTCGGCGCTGTATGCGGTGCTGCAGGTGTGCGATATCGGTTCGGCCGCGGCGGACCGTGGTTTGCAGGCGGAGTTCGAGGCGATCATCGCCGCGGTGATCGGCGGCACGCTGCTGACGGGCGGCTACGGCTCGGTGGTCGGCGCCTGCTTCGGCGCGCTGATCTTCGGCGTCGTGCAGATCGGCATCACCTATACCAACGTCGATTCCGACTGGTTCCGCGTGTTCCTCGGCGTGATGCTGCTGTTCGCCGTGCTGTTCAACCACTACGTGCGCGGCCGCGTCGCGGCATCGCGCTAGACGGAGGTTCACGATGAGCACCCCCGAACAGAACCGCGACGACATCATCTTGTCGCTCGAAAACGTCAGCCGTTATTTCGGCAACATCATCGCGCTGAACGACATCACGCTGCGGCTCAAACGCGGTGAAGTGCATTGCCTGCTCGGCGACAACGGCGCCGGCAAATCGACGCTGATCAAGACGCTCGCGGGCGTGTATCAGCCGAGCAAAGGCACCTACCGGGTGGACGGCAAACCGGTGCATTTCACGTCGCCGAAAGACGCGCTCGATCTCGGCATCGCAACCGTCTATCAGGATCTCGCGCTGGTGCCACTGCTGTCGGTCGCGCGCAATTTCTTCATGGGCCGCGAACCGCAGAAAAAGCTGTTCGGCTTTCTGAACGTAATGGACCTCGAAACCTGCGCCGCAACCGCGCGCGACAAGCTCGCCGAAATGGGCATCAACGTGCGCGACCCGCATCAGCCGATCGGCACGATGTCGGGCGGCGAGCGTCAATGCCTCGCCATCGCGCGTGCGATCCACTTCGGCGCGCGCGTGCTGATTCTCGACGAACCGACCGCCGCGCTCGGCGTCAAGCAGAGCTTCAACGTGCTGAAGCTGATCCATAAGGCGCGCGCCAAAGGCATCTCGGTGATCTTCATCACGCACAACGTGCATCACGCGTATCCGATCGGCGATTCGTTCACGCTGCTCAATCGCGGCCGCTCGCTCGGCACCTTCACCAAACAGACGATCAGCAAGGACGAAGTGCTCGACATGATGGCCGGCGGCGCCGAGATGCAGAAGATGATCGGCGAACTCGAAGGCGCGACGATCTGACCGATTCGCGCGGTGCGACCGGCCTCGACGGGTTTCGCCAGGCCGGCTACCGCGCACTCACCGCGCACTGTTACTCAGGACTATTCATGGCTCACTCCAGCACCTCCAGCGCTAACGCAGCGGGCAGCCGGTTCGCGCCGGGGCGCGCCCGCGACATCGTGTGCCTCGGCCGGCTCGCCGTCGATCTGTACGCGCAGCAGGTCGGCGCGCGGCTCGAAGACGTGTCGAGCTTCGCGAAGTATCTCGGCGGCTCGTCGGCGAACATCGCGTTCGGCTGCGCGCGGCTCGGGCTTGACGCAGCCATGCTGGCGCGCGTCGGCAACGATCACATGGGACGCTTCCTGACCGAAACGCTCGCGAAGGAAGGCTGCGACGTGAGCCACGTGCGCATCGATCACGAACGGCTGACCGCGCTCGTGCTGCTCGGCCTGAAGGACCGCGACACGTTCCCGCTGATCTTCTACCGCGAGAACTGCGCAGACATGGCGGTCGACGAGGCCGATTTCGACGAGGCGTTCATTGCGTCGTCGAAAGCACTGTTGATCACCGGCACGCACTTTTCCACCGCACAGGTCGATCGCACGAGCCGCCGCGCGCTCGAATACGCGCGCCGCAACGACGTGCGCACCGTGCTCGACATCGACTACCGCCCGGTGCTGTGGGGGCTCACCGGCAAGGCCGACGGCGAGACGCGTTTCGTCGCGAGCGAAGGTGTCAGCGCGCATTTGCAGCGGATTCTGCCGCTGTTCGATCTGGTGATCGGCACCGAGGAAGAGTTTCGCATCGCCGGCGGCAAGACCGACCTGCGCGATGCGCTCGCGATGGTGCGCGCCGTGACGCCGGCCACGCTGGTGCTGAAGCGCGGGCCGCTCGGCTGTCAGATCATCGACGGCGACGTGCCTGCATCGCTCGACGCTGCGCCGATTCATGGCGGCGTCGAAGTCGAAGTGCTGAACGTGCTCGGCGCAGGCGACGCATTCGCTTCCGGCTTCCTCTCGGGGTGGCTGCGCGATCAGCCGCTCGAGGCCTGCGCGCGCGCCGCGAATGCGAGCGGCGCGCTGGTCGTATCACGCCACGGCTGCGCCCCCGCGATGCCGACCCCGGCCGAGCTCGACTACTTCCTGCGCGAGGCGCAGGCCGATCCGCAGCGCATGCGCCGGCCCGACCGCGATGCGAAGCTCGCCAGACTGCATCGCGTTTCGCCGGCGCGTAAAGCGTGGCGCGAAGTGCTCGGCTTCGCATTCGATCATCGCAACCCGTTCTTCGAACTCGCGCAGCAGACCGGCGCCGACGAAGCGCGCATTGCCTCGTTGAAGGGCTTGTTCGTCGAAGCGGTCGCGCAGACCGAGCGCGCATTGAACCTGCAGGGACGCATCGGCGTATTGATCGACGACCGCTATGGTCAGGACGCGCTGAATGCCGCGACCGGCCGCGGCTGGTGGATCGGCCGTCCGGTCGAGTTGCCCGGCTCCGTGCCGCTCGTGTTCGATCATGGCCGCTCGATCGGCACCACGCTGATCGCGTGGCCGCAGGAGCACATCGTCAAATGCCTCGTGCAGTTTCATCCGGATGAGCCGATCGAGCAGCGGCTCGAACAGGAGGCGCAACTGCGCGCGCTGTATGACGCGACTCAGGCCAGCGGCCACGAACTGCTGCTCGAAGTGATTCCGCCGAAGCATGCGTCGCTGCCGCAGGGGCCGGACATCGTGTATCGCGCGTTGAAGCGCCTGTACAACCTCGGCATCTACCCCGAGTGGTGGAAGCTCGAACCGATGGACGCCGCGCAATGGCAGGCCATCGACGCGCTGATCGCCGAGCGAGATCCCTATTGCCGCGGCGTCGTGCTGCTCGGCTTGTCGGCGGCGGTCGAGCAGTTGAGCGAAGGCTTTCGTGCGGCCGCACAAGCGGCGACGTGCCGCGGCTTCACGGTCGGCCGCACGATCTTTCACGAACCGAGCCATGCGTGGCTCGCCGGCGAAATCGGCGATGACGAACTGATCGCGCGCGTGCGCCACACGTTCGAAACGCTGATCGCCGCGTGGCGCGGTGCGCGCGGCGAACCGACGGCGTATGGCACACCTCATCACGCTCATCAGGAGCAGGCCGCATGAACGAGGGCATCATGCATGACGACACTCCATCCATCAGCGGCGCGTCGCAATCGCCCGGCCGCACCGGCGGCACGATTCGCCTGACGATGGCACAGGCGCTGGTGCGCTATCTGGCCGCGCAACGCGTCGCCAGCGAAGACGGCACCAGCGTCGAACCGCTGTTCGGCGGCGTGTTCGCGATCTTCGGCCACGGCAACGTCGCGGGCATCGGCGAGGCGCTGTATCAGCATCGCGACGCGCTGCCCACGTTCCGGGCGCACAACGAGCAGGCGATGGCGCATAGTGCGATCGCCTATGCTAAGGCGCACTTTCGCCGCCGCATGATGGCCGTGACGACGTCGATCGGCCCCGGTGCGACCAATCTGCTGACCGCGGCCGCGCTCGCGCACGTGAACCGTCTGCCGGTGCTGCTGCTGCCCGGCGATATCTTCGTCTCGCGCGCGCCCGATCCGGTGTTGCAGCAGCTAGAGGATTTCAGCGACGGCGGCGTATCCGCGAACGACGCGTTCAAGCCGCTATCGCGCTACTTCGACCGCATCGTGCAGCCCGCGCAATTGCTGAGCGCGCTGCCGCGCGCGATCCGCGTGCTGACCGATGCCGCGTCGTGTGGCCCGGTCACGCTCGCGTTGCCGCAGGACGTGCAGGCGCAGGCATGGGACTTTCCGGAGGACTTTTTCACGCCGCGCGTCGTGCGTATTCATGCACCCGCGCCGCGTAGCGACGATCTCGACGCCGCGTGCGCGCGCTTGCGGCACGCGAAGCGGCCGCTGATCGTCGCGGGCGGCGGCGTGCTGTACAGCCGCGCGGCCGATGCGCTGCACCGTTTCGCGAGCGCGCATGGCGTGCCGGTCGCGGAAACGCAGGCCGGCAAAAGCTCGCTCGCGTGGAACGATCCGTTGAATGCGGGCGCGCTCGGCGTGACCGGGTCGCCCGCCGCCAATGCGCTCGCGCATGACGCCGATTGCGTACTCGCGCTCGGCACGCGGCTGCAGGACTTCACGACCGGCTCGAACACGCTGTTCACGCAAGCCGACGTGATCGCGATCAACGCGAATGGCTTCGACGCGCTCAAGCATCGCGGCTTCGTCGTCGAAGCCGATGTGAAGCTCGCGCTCGATGCGCTCGCCGGGCCGCTGCAAGGCTGGCACGCAGAGCGCGCGTGGACCGCGCGCGCGCACAAGCTCGCGGCCAGTTGGCGCGACACCGTGCAAACGCTCACGCATGCGCCGCAACGCGACGCGGTGCTGCCCTACGAGGGCGACGTGATCGGCGCGGTGCAGCGTTCGAGCGCGCGCTCGCCGGCCGACGACATCGTCGTCTGCGCGGCCGGCACGCTGCCCGCCGAGCTGCACAAACTGTGGCGCGCGGGCCGGCCCGGCGCGTATCACGTCGAATATGGCTACTCGTGCATGGGCTATGAGATCGCGGGCGGCCTCGGCGTGAAGCTGGCGCGGCCCGAGCGCGAGGTGATCGTGATTCTCGGCGACGGCAGCTATCTGATGATGAACAGCGAGATCGCGAGCTCGGTGATGCTCGGCGCGAAGCTGATCGTCATCGTGCTCGACAATCGCGGCTTCGGCTGCATCAACCGGCTGCAACAGGCTTGCGGCGGCGCACCGTTCAACAATCTGCTCGACGATTGCGCGCACGGCCCGGAAGGCGTGCCGCGCATCGACTTCGCTGCGCATGCGCGCGCGCTCGGCGCGCAAGCCGAACATGCGCGCAATCTCGCCGAACTCGAAGTGGCGCTGCAACGCGCACGCGCGGCCAAGGGCACGTACGTGATCAGCATCGACACCGACCCGGCTCGCACGACCGAAGACGGCGGCTGGTGGTGGGAAGTCGCGGTGCCCGAAGTCTCGACGCGCACCGAAGTGCGCGACGCCCGCGCGAAGTACGACGCGCAGCTCGCGGCGCGCGCGGCGCCCTCCGCACCGCCTTCGCCGCCACAGGGCGCCGATCAAGACTGAGAACCATGAGGACTTCGGCATGACTGCTTTCGACGTACGCATCGGCATCAATCCGCTATCGTGGATGAACGACGACCTGCCGTCGCTCGGCGGCGAGACGCCGCTCGAAGTCGCGCTGACCGAGGGTCGCCAGATCGGCTATCAGGGCTTCGAGCTCGGCAACAAGTTTCCCCGCGAGCCGCAAGCGCTGAAAACGCTGCTCGCGCAATACGACCTCGCGCTCGTGTCCGGCTGGTACTCGGGACAATTGGCCAAACGCAGCGTCGCGGAAGAAATCGACGCGGTCGGCCCGCATCTGGAATTGCTCGCGCAAAACGGCGCGACCGTGATGGTGTATGGCGAAGTCGCCGATTCGATCCAGGGCGCGCCGCGCCCGCTGTATCAACGGCCGCGCTTTTTCAGCGACGCGCAATGGGCCGACTACGCGGCACGCGTCGATGAATTCGCGCGCTATACGCAAAGCCGTGGCGTTCGGCTCGCCTATCATCATCACATGGGCGCGTACGTCGAAACGCCAGCCGACGTCGATCAGTTGATGGCGCGCACCAGCGACGCGGTCGGCCTGCTGTTCGACGCCGGGCACATCACGTTCGCGGGCGGCGATCCGGTGGCCGTGCTCGACAAGCACATCGCGCGCGTTTGTCACGTGCACTGCAAGGACGTGCGCCCCGCCGTGATGAAGCTCGCGCGCAATCGCAACTGGAGTTTTCTCGATGCGGTGATCGCCGGCGCGTTCACGGTGCCCGGCGACGGCGCGGTCAATTTTCCGGCGCTGATCGACCGGCTGAAGCGGCATGGTTATTGCGGCTGGCTCGTCGTCGAGGCGGAGCAGGACCCCGTGGTCGCGCCGTCGTTCGATTATGCGCAGAAGGGGTATGGAACTTTGCGGGCGCTCGTCGATGCGCCGCTCGGCAAGGAGGCAGCATGAGCTTATTGGTAAAGGCAGAGCGCGAAGGCCAGACGATCGCGCGCGTGACGCCGCAGTCGGCCTGCTGGCGCTATGTAGGATTCGCCGCGTACCGGGTCGGCACGAACGAACTGGTGTATGTATTCGAACCGGCGCGCGAATCGTGCATCATCGTGCTGAGCGGCGCGGTCGATATCGAAACGCCGGATACGACTTGGAGTTCGGTCGGCTCGCGCGACAGCGTGTTCGAAGACGCGGCGCCGTACGCGGTGTATCTGCCGCCGAACGTGCGCGCGACGGTGCGCGCGAACCGCGACGCGGAAATTGGTGTCGCGAGCGCGCCGGCCAAGGGCGAGTATCCGGCGCGGCTGATCGAGCCGGCGTCGATGAAGCGCTCGACGCGGGGCAAGTCGCTGAATACGCGCTACGTGTGCGACATTCTTCCGCAGACCGAACCGGCGGAGTCGTTGCTGGTGGTCGAAGTGAGAACGCCGGGCGGTCACGCGTCGAGCTATCCGCCGCACAAGCACGACACCGACAACATTCCGCACGAAAGCTCGCTCGAAGAAACCTATTACCACCGGCTCGATCCGCCGCAAGGCTTCGCATTTCAGCGCGTCTACACCGACTCGCGCGATATCGACGAATCGATGGCCGTCGAGGATCACGACGTCGTGATGGTGCCGCGCGGCTATCACCCGGTCATCGTGCCGTACGGGTACGACTCGTACTATCTGAACGTGATGGCCGGTAGCCAGCGGGTCTGGCATTTCCATAACGATCCGGCGCACGAATGGATCATCAATAAGGATGCTTGACCATCCGGGATGCGCTACGCGTTGGGTGTCCAAGCGTAGCCCCCGCGTCGCTCCAGGCGCGCGCGAGCCTGTGCGTCAACCCACCCCGAGCCACTCGCGCATCACATCGTCACGCGACAGAAACGACGCAAGCGCGCCGTCGAACACGATCTCGCCATGCCCCATCACCGCGACGCGGCTCCCGATGTCCTGCGCAATCACGAGCCTCTGCTCGATCAGCAACATCGCGACGCCACGCTCGCGCAACGTGTGCAGACAATCGGCGACCTGCCTCATCACGAGACTCGCGAGCCCTTCGCCGGGCTCGTCGATCAACAGCAGATCGGGGTCGCCGAGCAGAGCCCGCGCGAGCGCGAGCATCTGTTGCTCGCCGCCCGACAGCGCGCCGGCACGCGTGCGCTTGCGCTCGGCGAGCACCGGGAATAGCGCATATGCGTCGTCGAGCGTGAAGCGCGGCGCGCGGCCGCGCGCACGCGATGCGGCAACTGGCGCAATGCCGAGCAGCAGGTTTTCATGGACACTCAGCGCGGCGAACACATCGCGATGCTCGGCCACGTAGCCGAGCCCGAGCCGCGCGATCTCGAACGTGCGCAGACCCGCGAGCGAGCGCCCCGCGAAACGCAGTTCGCCCTCGCAGCGCACGAGGCCCATGATCGCGCGTGCCAGCGTCGAGCGGCCTGAGCCATTGCGGCCGACCAGTGCGACCACTTCGCCGGGCTCGATGCTCAGCGTGACGCCGTGCAGCGCCTGGCTCGCGCCGTACCACGCGTTCAGGTCGCGAATGTCGAGCAGCGCGCTCATCGGCCTGCTCCGTGGTCTAGCTCGTCACCGGACCGCGCGCCTGAGGCGGCATCGAAGCGCTCACCCAGATACGCGGCCCGCACCGCCGCATCCGCGCGAATCGCGGCCGGCGACCCGCTCGCGATGATGCGCCCCTGCACCAGCACCGAAATCCGATCGGCGATCGCGAACACCGCTTCCATGTCGTGCTCGACCATCAGCAGCGTACGGCCCGCGGTGGTGTCGCGAATCAGCTCGATCGCGCGCGCCGCCTCGGCGCGGTTCATGCCCGCCGTCGGTTCGTCGAGCAGCAGCGTGTGCGCGCCGCTCGCGAGCGCGATGCCGAGGTCGAGCGCGCGCTGCTCCGCGTAGCTGAGCGTGCCGGCCGCGACGTCGCGGCGCGGGCCGAGGCCGACCGCGTCGAGCACGTCGGCAGCGCGCGCATCGACAGCGGCGGCGCCGGTCAGACGCTGCCACCAGCGCGTACGATCGCGCTCGGCAAGCTGCGCCGCGCAGCGCAGGTTGTCGAACACGGACAGCCGCGCGAACACGCTGGTGCTCTGGAAGCTGCGCGCGAGGCCGCGGCGCGCGATCGCGGCCGGCGCGAGCCGCGTGATGTCCGCGCCGAACAGATGGATACGCCCCGCGCTCGGCCGCGCGCCGCCGCTGATCAGGTTGAACAGCGTCGATTTGCCCGCGCCGTTCGGGCCGATGAGCGCGTGCCGCTCGCCGGGTTCGATGGCGAGATCGACGCCGCGCAGGATCGGCGTCGCGCCGAAGCGTTTTTCGATGCCGTGGAGCGCGAGTGCGGGGATCATCGTGCGGCTCCGGAGGATCGTGCCGCGCGCGCGTGCGCGGTGACGCGTGCATGCGCGCGCAGTGCATGGCGTGTGGACAACGTAGCCAGGACAGCGAGCGCAACGAGTGTCAGCGCCAGAGGAAGCGGCGACAGCGTCGGTGCGACGGTGACATCAGTACCCGCACCCGCGCCGAACAATGCGCTAAACGCCGGGCCTTCGTCCGCCCCGAACTGCGCCGCATAGGCCCACTGCACCGCGATCACGATGGCCGCGAGCCACAGCAGCCCCGCCGCCGCGCTCCACAGATAGGCGGCCCGGCAACCTCGCCAGCCATAGGCCGCAATCCGCGCCACCTGCCGCGACGCAAAGCCAGCAAGCCCGTCCGGCGCGGCCATCACGACGACGACAAAGAACACCCCGAGATAGAACAACCACGCCCGCGTAACACTTGCGACCACCACGCTGAAAAACGTCAGCACGATCGCTCCCGCGACCGGCCCGAAGAACACCGCCGTGCCGCCGATCACGGTCGCGATCAGCACCGTGCCCGAGCGCATCATGCCGACGCTCTCGGTCGACACGAGTTCGATATTGATCAGCCCGAGCGTCCCCGCGATGCCCGCGAAAAACGCCGACAGCACGACCACGCGATAGCGAACCCGGCGCGGATGGCAGCCGATCGCCGCCGCACGCGCCGGGTTGTCGCGCACCGCGTTCGCGAGCCGCATGAACGGCGTGCGCGACAGCGCAAACATCGCGACACTCGCGACGACACACCACAGCGCGATCAGCGCATAGGCCGCGCGCGCCGGACCGAAGTTCCAGCCGCCGAGCGGCGGCCCATTCGCGCGATCGATCGCGACGCCCGCCTCGCCGCCGAACCAGCCCGGGAGCGTCCACGCGGCCGCGACGACGAGTTCGCCGAGACCGAGCGTGATCATCGCGAACGCGGTGCCGGCACGGCGCGTCGCGATAAAGCCGAACAGCACACCGCACAGCGCGCCGCCGATGCCGCCGACCAACGGCAGCAGCACGAGCGGCACGCCGGTCGCGTTGAACACGCGCGCGGCGACCAGCGCGCCGAGCCCCGCATAGGCGGCATGTCCGAACGACAGCAGCCCGGTCTCGCCGAGCAACAGGTTGTACGACAGCGCGAACACGATCATCGTCGCGCTTTGCGCAAGGTAGGCGAGCAGCCAGCTGTGCGGCCAGATGAAAGGCGGCACGGCTAGGAATGCGACGAGCGCGAGCCAAGGCACGAGCGCGCGGCCGGGCCTGCAAGGCGGCACCCTGCCTTCCACCGCATCTGACGACCCACTCCGCCTATGCATGATCGTCACGCCGTCCGAACAGCCCGCGCGGCCTCATCGCCAGCACCGCGACGAGCAGCAGGTACGGCAGCAGCGGCGCGACTTGCGCGAGCGTCAGCGCGTCCCATTCGGGCGGCAGCACCGCGCCGGCGAGCGACACCATGTCGCCCAACGACAGATCGCTCGCCACCGCCAGCGTCTGCACGCACCCCACCAGCAGCGACGCGACCAGCGCCCCGCTCAGCGACCCGAGCCCGCCGATCACGACCACGACGAATACGATCGAGCCGAGCGACTCCGCCATCGCCGGCTCGATCACGAACAGCGGCGCGCCGATCACGCCGGCCAGCGCGGCGAGCCCGGTGCCGGCGGCGAACACGCCGGTGAACACGCGCGGCACGTTGTGGCCGAGCGCTTCGACGGCCTGCGCATGCGTGAGCGCGGCGCGCACGATCAAGCCCGTCTTCGACACCCGCAGCATGGCGACGAGCGCGGCAAGCATCGCGAGCGACACCGCCATCATGAACGCGCGATAGCGCGTGAAAACCGCGCCGTACAGCGAGAACAGCGGACCGTCGAGCACGGCCGGAAGCCTCGCCGACAGCGGACTGAGCCCCCAGCCGAGCTTGACGAGTTCGCCGAGCAGATACGCGGCGCCGAACGTCAGCAGCAGTTCGGGCAGATGACCGTGCCCGCGCACGCGCCGCAGCAGCCAGCGCTCGAGCGCCGCGCCGAGCAAACCGACGACGAGCGGCGCGACTACCAGCGCGCTCCAGAAGCCGGCGCGTGCCGCCACCGAAAAGCCGACGTACGCGCCGAGCATGTAGAAGCTCGCATGCGCGAAGTTGAGCACGCCGAGCATGCTGAAGATCAGCGTCAGCCCGGCCGACAGCATGAACAGCAACAGCCCGTAGCTCAGGCCGTTGAGCAAAGTGATGACGAACGACTGCACGCGTCTAGTCCGCCGGCCCGGCGACCCACAAAGGTTCGAGCGCCGCGCGCAGTTCGGCGGGCAGGTTCACCGGCCGGCGCGTCGCGCGATCCACGTAGACGTGCACGAAATGCCCCTGCGCGGCGGGCGCGGCGTCGCCGTCGCGGAACAGCCCCACCTCGTAGCGCACGCTCGACGTGCCGAGCCGCGCGACGCGCAAGCCCGCGTCGATGCGATCGGGAAACACGAGCGGCGCGAAGTAGTTGCACTGCGTCTCGACGACGAGCCCGATCGTCGCGCCGCGCTCGAAATCGAGCACGCCCGCGCGGATCAGATACTCGTTCACGACGGTGTCGAAATAGCTGTAGTAGACGACGTTGTTCACGTGGCCGTAGACGTCGTTGTCCATCCAGCGCGTGGTGATCGACAGAAAGTGCGGATACGCGGCGCGGCCGGCGGGGGCGGGTTTGTTCATCGGACGTGGCGGTTGGTGGATGCGAGGAGGCGGGGCTCGGTCACAAAGACTCGGTCAGCATGCGGCGATAGTCGTCGGCACTCGCCTCGCGCGGATTCGTGCGATGGCAATGATCAAGCAGCGCGCCCTGCACGACCTTGTCGAACATGCTTTCGTCGACGCCCATCTGCCTGAGGCCGGTCGGCAGACCGAGCCGCGCGGTCATGTCGAACAGCGCCTGCGCCAGATCCGCATGCTCGGGCACCCCCATCACGCGACGCATGCGCGCATAGCGACGCTCGGCCACCACGCTCGGCGCGCGCTCGTTGAAGCGCAGCACCGCGGGCAGCACGACCGCGTTCAGCGTGCCGTGATGCAGCGACGTGCGGCCGTTCACCTTCAAACCGCCCAGCGGATGCGACAGCGAATGCACACAGCCGAGGCCCTTCTGGAACGCCATCGCGCCCTGCATCGACGCGCTCATCATGTTCAGGCGCGCCTCACGATCGCTGCCGTCCGCGCACGCGCGCTCGATGCTGTGCCACGCGCGTTCGAGGCCGTCGAGCGCGATGCCGTCGGCGGGCGGATTGAAGGCCGGCGCGAGGAAAGTCTCGATGCAATGCGCGATCGCGTCCATGCCGGTCGCCGCCGTCAGCCCCGGCGGCAGGCCGAGCGTGAGACCCGGATCGCACAGCGCCGATTTCGGCAGCAGACTCCACGAATGAAAGCCGAGCTTGCGGCCGTCGTTCAGGATCACGATCGCGCCGCGCGCGACTTCGCTGCCGGTGCCGGCCGTGGTCGGAATCGCGATCAGCGGCGCGACGGCGTCGGTGATCTTCGCGCTGCCGCCTTCGATCGTCGCGTACTGCGTGAGCGGCCCCGGATGCGTGGCCGCGATCGCGACGCCTTTCGCGAGATCGATCGACGAACCGCCGCCCACCGCGATCAGCCCGTCGCAGCGCTCGTCGCGATACACCTGGGCGGCCGCGAGCACCTTTTCCTCGGTCGGATTCGACGGCGTGTCGTCGAACAGCGGCACGTCGCCGAGCTTCAGCGCATCGAGTGCCTGCCGCGCGATGCCAGCCGCGACGACGCCCTTGTCGCTGATCACCAGAGGCCGCTTGATGCCGATGCGCGCGCACTCGGACGACAGTTGCGACAGTGCGTCATAGCCCAGATGAATATGGGTCAGGTAGTAGATGTAGGCCATGCCGTTGCTTCTCCCTGAGCGTGCGCTCGTTGACCGCTGATTGACGTGGATGAACGATTCGGTGATGCGTCGATGGCTGTGCTGTGGGCTGTCTCTATGTTCTCTGCGTTGTCTGTGTGCTGGCCAATGTTGCAGCTCCGTGGGCGCAGCGCTTCACAGCCCCGGACGCTCGACGAATTCGAACGGCAAATTGCGCCGCCGCATCCATTCGCCGAGCGCTTGCCCCGTACCCGCGCGCCAAGGTCGCAGCTTCGCGGGCTCGACGAGCCGGTATTCGAGCAGTTCGGGCGACAGCGCGATCGTCCCATGCGCCTTCACGTGATACGCGATGATCAGCTCGTTCTTGCGGATGAATTCGTACACGCCGATCAGCTCGACCGACTCCGTATGCAGCGAGGTCTCCTCCATCACTTCGCGCGCGATGCCCTGCTCCGGCGTCTCGCCGTTTTCGAGGAAGCCGGTAATCAGCGCGAACCTGCCCTCGGGCCACGCGGCATTGCGCGCAAGCAGAATCTTGCCCTCGTACTCGACGATCGCGGCGACGACCGGCAGCGGATTATTCCAATGAACGTAGCCGCACTCGGTGTCGGGACAGATCTGACGGACGCGGCCACCGTCGTGCTCGGGGTCGGTGCGTTCGGTCAGCGGCTTCGCGCAGCGGGGACAGAATCGGTACTCGGTCATGGCGGGGGACGTCTCGTTGTTTCGTGTTTTTTGGCGGGTCGTAGTGGAGTGACTTTGCGTGTGTGCCGAGTGGTGCGTCGAGGCGCCGTTTGTTACCCGGGTTCCGGCAGCTTCACGCGTCTTCGATCACGCGACGCAAAGTTCGCGCACGTCGGCGGCGAAACGCTCGACCGTTTCGGGCTGCGTGTCCCACGCGCACATCAGCCGGCAACCGCCCGCGCCGATGAACTCGTAAAACTTCCAGCCACGCGCGCGCATCGTCTTCGCGGCATGCGGCGGCAACTGCGCGAACACCGCGTTCGATTCACTCGGAAACATGATGCTCACGCCCGGGATTTCCTGCAACCGCGTCTCCAGCAAACGCGCCATCGCGTTCGCGTGACGCGCATTGCGCAACCATACATCGTTGTCGAGCAGGCCGAGCCACGGCGCGGAGATGAAGCGCATCTTCGATGCGAGTTGTCCCGCCTGCTTGAGCCGATAAGCGAAATCGTCGGCGAGCGCGCGGTCGAAGAACACCACCGCCTCGCCCACTGGAAGACCGTTCTTGGTGCCGCCGAAGCACAGCACGTCGACACCCGCGCGCCACGTGATTTCCGACGGATGCACGTCGAGCGCGGCAACCGCATTCGCGAAACGCGCGCCGTCCATGTGCACCTTCAGATGACGGCGCTTCGCGATCGCGGCGATCGCGCGCACTTCCTCGACGCTGTAGACGGTGCCGACCTCGGTCGACTGCGTCAGCGTGACGACCTTCGGCTTCGGATAGTGGATATCGGCGCGCCGCGTGACGATGGACTCGATCGCATCGGGCGTGAGCTTGCCGCCGATGCCCGGCGCCGTCAGCAGTTTCGAGCCACCTGAAAAGAACTCGGGACCGCCGCATTCGTCGGTCTCGATGTGTGCCAGGTCGTGGCAGATCACCGAGTGATACGACTGGCACAACGACGCTAGCGCGAGCGAATTGGCCGCCGTGCCGTTGAACACGAAGAACACTTCGCAATCGGTCTGAAACAGGTCGCGCAGACGGTCGCAGACCTGGTTGGTCCAGGAGTCGTCGCCGTAGGCCGGTTCGTGCCCGCTGTTGTTGGCGGCGATCAGCGCGTCGAGCGCTTCGGGACAGATGCCGGCATAGTTGTCGGACGCGAAATGTTGCATGGTCGAGCGACGCGCCCGGCGACAGGCGCGAGGGAATGACGGAAAGCGGTCATTTTAGTGCGCTCGTGCGAGATTTGTTTTCGGTGCTAGTTGCAACCGCAATCCGGCATGCGACCACGGCGCAGTCCGCGCGGCACCCGCATCACCGCGATCAGCCCTGCCGCCCCCGCCAGCAGCGCGCCCGCGGCGAGCCACAGCGCCAGCCAAAACGATCCCGTGTGGGCGGCGATCGGCGCGGCCACCAACGGACCCGCGATCTGTCCGATGCCGTAGGCAGCCGTCGCGTAACCCATCAGCCCGGCCGCGTCGTCGCCGCGCAGCCGGCGCGCCTCGCGCATCGCGAATAGCGTGATCGCGGTAAACGGCAGGCCGATCAGGATGCTGCCGAGCGAAAAACCGCCCGCCGTCGGCCACACGATGCCCAACGCGATGCCGATTGCCTGCAGCACATACGAGCCCGCGAGCAGCGTGCGGTTGTCCCAATGCAAGGGCAAACGCGCGGCGAGCAACGCGCCGACGATCAGCGCGGCACCGAACATCGGCCAGAACAGGTCCGGCCACGCCGAGCCCGGCAACGCGTGGCGCGCGATGACCGGCAGAAAGGTCGCGGTGATGATGTAGCCGAAGCCCGGGATACCGTAGAGCAGCACCAGCCAGAACGCGTCGCTGCGGTGGACGGCATGACTCGTCCGAACGCCGGCCGTACGGGGCGGCGGGTTTGCGCCAGCGCGTGATCCGGTGGCGGATTTTGCGGTCGACGAGCTCGCAACGGCAGGCTTCGCCGGCCCCACGCCCCGCGTCTCCCCGAACACCGGCCACACCAGCACGGTCAGCACCGCGCCGATCAACGCAAAGCCGATCCATCCGACCACCGCGCCATAGCCGCCCGCGACGCTGACCAGCAGGCCGGTCCCGACGATGCCCACGCCCGGCCCGGTGTAGATGACCCCGCTCCACGCATTTGCGCCGAGTTCGGCGAGCCGCCGCAAGCCCCACTGCGACGCGAACACGAAGGTCCACGCGCTGACCGCGCCGGCGACGAAGCGCACCAGCGCCCACACCCAGAACTGGCCGGTGACGCCCATCGCGAGCGTCAGCAGCACGGTCGCGGCGAGTCCGACGCGCACCATGCGCGCGGGCTCGGCCCGCAGCGCCGCGCACGTCATTGCGCCGACGAAATAGCCGGCGTAATTAAACGACGCGAGCCAGCCGCCATGCTGGATATCGAGGTGCGGCTGGCCGAGCGCGGCGCCGTGCAGCATCAGCGGCAGCAGCGGCGTAAAAGCAAAGCGCCCGATCCCGAGCGCGACGGCCAGCGCGGCCATGCAGGCGAGCGCCGCGCGCCGGGCCGCGTGCGGTTCGTGGAAGCGCGAGTACGCGTGGGAAGCAAGGTCGTTCATGATCGGACGGTCAGGCAGCGATGGGGTGGATCCATATTAGCTTGACCTTTCGATCACGAAAAATGAATAATTAGGATGTCATTCATCGCCGGGAGAGAATCATGGATCTGGCCGCTCTGACCATTTTTCGCGCGGTCGTACGCGAAAACGGCGTGACACGCGCCGCGGCGAAGCTCAATCGCGTGCAATCGAACGTGACCACGCGCATCAAGCAACTCGAGGAGCAGCTCGGCACCGAGCTGTTCATCCGCGACGGCCGCCGGCTCGTGCTGACGCCGGCCGGCGAGACGCTGCTGCCCTACGCCGAACGGCTGCTCGCGCTCGCCGACGAGGCGCGTCACGCGGTGCGCGAGGATCGCCCGAGCGGGCGTCTGCGCCTCGGCACGATGGAAAGCGTCGCGGCGACGCGTCTGCCGGCCCTGCTCGCGCAATATCACCAGCAATGGCCGGCCGTCGAACTGGAGCTGGAGACCGGCACGACCGGCAGGCTGATCGAGCGCGTGCGCGAATTCGAGGTCGATGCGGCGCTGGTCGCAACGCCGCTCGACCCCGCGACGCTCGGCGATGTGCTCGAGACCGTGCCGATCTTCCGCGAGGAACTCGTGATGCTGACGCCGCGCGGCCATCGGCCGATCCGCGAAGTGCGCGACATCGCGCTATCGACGCTGATCGCGTTCGAGCGCGGCTGCGCTTATCGCGCGTATATCGAGAAGTGGTATCTGGAGCACGGGGTGCGGCCGGAGCGCGTGCTGGAGCTCGGCTCGTATCACGCGATCGTCGCGTGCGTGGCGGCCGGCGCGGGCGTCGCGGTCGCACCGCGCTCGGTGCTCGATCTGCAGCCCGACACGAGCAATATCGCGGTGCACGAGTTGCCCGATCTCGGCATCATCGACACGCTGCTGGTGTGGCGACGCGGGCATTTTTCGTCGGCGCTCAATGCGTTGCGGCGCGCGCTGGTCGCGTCGCAGGAAGGGACGGCCGACGCGGATGCGGCGGCGCCCGTGGATGCGAATGTGGTTTGATCGTTGAATCCGCCGCGCCGGCAAAGAGGTTCGACGCAAGCCGATTGGCTTCAGCAAAAGCGAAGGGGCCACGTAGCGCGCCGATTCTGCTGGCGCGCCGCGTAGCCCCTTTGTCGAACCCGCTCGACTTCGCGTCGAGCCGGACTCAACCGACCATCAGATTCAAAGCTGTGCTTCGACCCAGCTCTTGACGCCCGCGAGCGCCGCCGGCAGGTTGGCCGGTTCGGTACCGCCAGCCTGCGCCATGTCCGGACGGCCACCGCCCTTGCCGCCCACCTGCTGGGCCACGAAGTTGACCAGTTCGCCCGCCTTGACCTTCTTGCTGGCGTCGGCGGTCACACCGGCGATCAGGCTGACCTTGCCGCCTTCGACCGACGCGAGCACGATCGCCGCGCTCTTCAGCTTGTCCTTGAGCTTGTCGACCGTTTCGCGCAGCGTCTTCACGTCCGCGCCTTCGAGCGTTGCCGCGAGCACATGCACGCCGCCCACTTCGATCGCCTGGCCGGCGAGTTCGTCGCCCTGGCTCGACGCCATCTTCGACTTCAGCGCGCTCAGTTCCTTCTCGAGCGCCTTTACCTGGTCCTGCACCTGGCCGATGCGCTGCGTGAGTTCCGCCGGTTGCGCCTTCAGCATGGCCGCTGCCGCGTTGACGCGCGCTTCGAGCTCCTGCACGTAGCGCACCGCGTTGTCACCGGTGATCGCTTCGACGCGACGGATACCGGCCGCGACGCCGCCTTCCATCACGATCTTGAAGAAGCCGATGTCGCCCGAGCGATTCACGTGCGTACCGCCGCACAGCTCACGCGAGAAGCCCAGGTCGAGCACGCGCACTTCGTCGCCGTACTTTTCGCCGAACAGTGCCATGGCGCCGCCCTTCACCGCATCGTCGTACGACATCAAACGCACGATACCGGGCGCGTTCGCCAGCACTTCCGCGTTGACGATTTCCTCGACGCGGCGGATCTGTTCGTCCGTCATCGGCGCGTTGTGCGCGAAGTCGAAGCGGGTCTTGTCGGCGTCGACGAGCGAGCCCTTCTGCTGCACGTGCGAACCGAGCACCTCGCGCAGCGCCTTGTGCATCAGGTGCGTGGCCGAGTGGTTGCGCGCCGTGCGAGCGCGGCGCACCGCGTCGATTTCCGCCTTGACGACGTCGCCAACCTTCAGCGTGCCCTGCTCGAGCGTGCCGTGATGGCCGACCACGTCGGCCTGCACTTTCAGCGTATCGGCAACGGCAAAGCGCGTGCTGGCGTTCGCGAGCACGCCCTGGTCGCCGACCTGACCGCCCGACTCCGCGTAGAACGGCGTGTGATCGAGCACGACGACCGCCGGCTGACCGGCTTGCACCTGCTGCACCGACGCGCCGTCCACATACAGCGCGACGACCTTCGCGTCGTCGAAGACGATTTCTTCGTAGCCGTGGAACGTGGTCTTCGCGCCCGAGTACTCGAGGCCCTGGGCCATCTTGAACTTGCCCGCCGCGCGCGCCTGCTCGCGCTGACGCGCCATCGCATCGTCGAATGCGGCTTCGTCGACCGTCACTTCGCGCTCGCGGCAGACGTCCGCGGTCAGGTCGAGCGGGAAGCCGTAGGTGTCGTGCAGCTTGAACGCGAGTTCGCCGTCGAGCGTCTTGCCACCCTTGGCGTCGAGATCGGCCAAGGCGGCTTCGAGAATCGACATGCCGTGCTCGATCGTCTCGAAGAAGCGCTCTTCTTCCTGACGCAGCACGTCGGTCACGCGCTTCTCGGCCTGCGCCAGTTCCGGATAGGCTTCGCCCATCTGCGCGACGAGGTCGGCCACGAGGCGATGGAAGAACGAACCCTTCTTGCCGAGCTTGTAGCCGTGGCGGATCGCGCGGCGCACGATGCGGCGCAGCACGTACCCGCGGCCTTCGTTGCCCGGAATCACGCCGTCGACGATCAGGAACGAGCACGCGCGGATGTGATCGGCGATCACCTTCAGCGAGTTGTTGGTCAGATCGGTCACGCCGGTTTCGCGGCCGGCGGCCTGGATGAGCGCCTGGAACAGGTCGATCTCGTAGTTGCTGTGCACGTGCTGCAGCACTGCGGCGATACGCTCGAGGCCCATGCCGGTGTCCACGCATTGCTTCGGCAGCGGCGTCATGTTGCCCTGCGCGTCGCGGTTGAACTGCATGAACACGAGGTTCCAGATTTCGATGTAGCGGTCGCCGTCTTCCTCGGGAGACCCCGGCGGGCCACCCCACACGTCCGGGCCGTGGTCGTAGAAGATTTCCGAACACGGGCCGCACGGGCCGGTGTCGGCCATCTGCCAGAAGTTATCCGACGCGTAGCGCGCGCCCTTGTTGTCGCCGATGCGGATGATGCGCTCGACCGGCACGCCCACTTCCTTCGCCCAGATGTCGTGCGCTTCGTCGTCTTCCTGGTAGACGGTGACCCACAGCTTGTCTTTCGGCAGCTTATAGACTTCGGTCAGCAGTTCCCACGCGTAGTGGATCGCGTCGCGCTTGAAGTAGTCGCCGAACGAGAAGTTGCCGAGCATCTCGAAGAACGTGTGGTGACGCGCGGTGTAGCCGACGTTCTCGAGGTCGTTGTGCTTGCCGCCGGCGCGCACGCTGCGCTGCGCGGTCGTGGCGCGCGAATACGGACGCGATTCCGCGCCGAGGAACACATCTTTGAACTGCACCATCCCCGAATTGGTGAAGAGCAGCGTCGGGTCGTTGCCGGGCACGAGGCTCGACGAACGGACGATCGTATGGCCCTTCGATTCGAAGAACTTGAGGAATTTCTCGCGGATTTCAGCGGCTTTCATAGCGTGCGGGGGACGGTCCTGACGGTTCCTGACGAAGACTGGCGGTCGATGGGATGCGCCAACTGTCTGTTTCTTTAAACGACTGATTATACGGGATCGGCACGCGTGCGCGGCACTGCGCGCCGGCGTGCTGGCCATCCGGCCAGCACGGCATGCGCCCGCTGCGACACTCGCGTGTCCCATCGTCCGAGCCGCGCTATGACGTTCGGCTGACTGCGCCCGCGAGCGGGAATCGCTTAAGATGACTTCCACGAAACCTCGCGCGAAATGGCGCATGGCGGCTCGCCGCGCGGCATGCAACCATCAGGAGACATTCAGGAACATGGGCGCTCTCAGTCACATCCGCGTGCTGGATCTCACCCGCGTGCTCGCCGGTCCGTGGTGCGCGCAGACGCTCGCCGATTTCGGCGCCGACGTCATCAAGATCGAACGCCCCGAGGTCGGCGACGACACGCGCCACTGGGGGCCGCCGTATCTGCGGACGCCGGACGGCGCGGACACGCGCGAAGCCGCCTACTATCTCGCGGCGAACCGCAACAAGCGCTCGGTCACGCTCGACATCGCGTCGCCCGAGGGCCAGAGGATCGTGCGCGAACTGGCCGCGCAAAGCGACGTCGTGCTCGAAAACTACAAGGTCGGCCAGTTGAAAAAATACGGCCTCGACTACGAATCGCTCAAAGCGGTGAAGCCCGACCTGATCTACTGCTCGGTCACGGGCTTCGGGCAAACCGGGCCGTATGCGCAGCGCGCCGGTTATGACTTCATCGTGCAGGGCATCGGCGGCTTCATGAGCATTACCGGTGAGCGCGACGGCCAGCCGGGCGGCGGCCCGCAGAAGGCCGGCGTCGCGATCGCCGACCTGATGACCGGCATGTACTCGACGATCGCCGTGCTGACCGCGCTCACGCACCGCGACCGCACGGGCGAAGGCCAGTACATCGACATGGCGCTGCTCGACGTGCAGGTCGCGATGCTCGCCAACATGAACTCGAACTACCTCGCGAGCGGCCAGCCGCCAATGCGCTGGGGCAACGCGCATCCGAACATCGTGCCCTACCAGACCTTCCAGACGAGCGATGGCTGGATCATCGTCGCGGTCGGCAATGACGGACAGTTCCGCAAGTTCGTCGAGGTGGGCGGCCGCCCTGAACTCGCCGACGACGATCGTTTCGCGACCAACCCCGCGCGCGTGCGCAACCGCGAACTGCTCGTGCCGATGCTCGCGGACATGGTCCGTCTGCAGGGCAAGCAGCAATGGATCGCGGCGCTCGAAGCGGCCGGCGTGCCGTGCGGGCCGATCAATAACCTCGACGAAGTGTTCGACAACGAGCAGGTGGTCGCGCGCGGTCTTCAGGTGGCTCTGCCGCATCCGTCGGGCGGCACGGTCAAGCTCGTGCGCAATCCGATCAACATGACCGGCACGCCGCCGCAGGCGCTGAGCCATCCGCCGCTGCTCGGCGAGCATACCGAGCTTGTGCTGCGCGACCTGCTCGGATACGACGCGCGGACGATTGCGGAGTTGAAGCGAAAAGCGGTGATCTGACCAACGAGGCGGCGAGACTCAGCGCGCACGCGTTAGCGAAGCCAGCCAGCCCCGCCCCTCGTCCCAATCGCCGAGGCCGCTATCGGCGTTGATGTGGCCGCGCGCGCCGATGCCGATCCAGCGGCTGCCCCACGCGCTCGCGCAGGTTTGTGAAAACGGCACGCCGCCATACGGATCGTCGCTGCTCGCCACGACGATCGTCGCAAACGGCAGGCGCTCGAGCGGCACCGGCGCAAAGCCGGTCGCGTCCCGCGGGAATTGCGCTTCGGCCGGATCGGGCACGGCGACCAGCAGCGCGCCGGCCACTTTCGCGAGTTGCGCAGCGCTAGCGTACTGCGAGGCCCAGAACGCCGTGGTCAGACAGCCGAGACTGTGAGCGGCGAACACGACCGGCGCGTCCAGGGAATCGAGCGTGGCGGCCAGCGTGCGGCACCAGGCGTCGCGCGAAGGGTGGTCCCAGTCCGGCATCCGCACGCGGACGAACGCGGGATCGAGCGCTTGCCAGCGCGTTTGCCAATGGCCTGGGCCGGAGTCCAGATAGCCCGGCAGTACTAGTTTGGTTGGTTGTTGTTCGGTCATCGTGCTTCCCCGTGTTCGGCTTATGGCCCGCTCGCGGGATAGCGCAGCGGGGCGTCTACCGTATCACGCGTGCCACGCCGGCACCACGGGGATCGCTCGCTGGCTCGGGCGTCGCGCCGTTCACGCGGATCATCTGCACGTCGCCGTTGAACGGCTGCTGCTCGACCGTATAGCCGAGCTCCTTCAATTGCGTGGCGAGCTCATCCGGCGCGGGATGGTACGGCTCGAAGTAAATCGTCTTTTGCCGCAGCAGCTGATGATGGAAACGCATTGCGGCGAGCGCGTCCGTCGGCGACATCTCGAAGTCGGACAGATTCGTCATCACCTGGAAGATCGTCGTCAGGATGCGCGAGCCGCCGGGCGTGCCGATCGCCAGCGCGATCTTGCCGTCCTTCAGCAGCAGCGTGGGCGTCATCGACGAAATCGGGCGGCGGCCCGGCGCGATCATGTTCGGCTCCGCGTCGGCATCGGCGGCGCCGGATGCCGAGGCCGCGCCCGACGCGCCCGTCGCCCCGGCGCCGGCCGGCTTGATCAGGAAATCGTCCATCGCATCGTTGAGCAGGAACCCGCCGCCGTCCACCACGACGCCCGAGCCGAAATCGCCGTTCAGCGTGTAGGTGTTGGCCACCGCGTTGCCCCACTTGTCGACTACCGAGAAATGCGTGGTTTGCGCCTTTTCCGTCGCCGCGGCGCCGTCGACTCCAGCCTTCTCCGCGGCCGCTCCGGGCGCTTCGCCGGCTTTGACTTCGGCCGCGCGCTGCGCGAGGTAGGCGTCGTCGATCAGCTTCGCGACCGGTACCGGCGATGCGTCAGGGTCGCCGATATAGCGCTGCCGGTCAGCGAATACCCGATCCTCGATCTGCGCGATCAGATGGATGTACGGCGCCGAATTCAACGCGAGACCGTCGAACGCCGGCTGCAGAGCGGCCCGCATTTTCAGCAACTGGATCAGCCCGATGCCGCCCGAGCTCGGCGGTGGCGCGGTGATCACGCGGTAGCCGTGCCAGTCGGCCGCGAGCGGCTCGCGCCAGAGTGCCTTGTACTGGCTCAAATCCTGGCTCGTGATCAGGCCGTGGCCGTACATCTGCGCGGCGATCATTTGAGCGGTGCGGCCCTCGTAGAACTCGCGGCCGCCGTCGCTCGCGATCCGCCCGAGCGTCTGCGCGAGTTCCGGCTGGCGCAGCGTCGCGCCCGCTTTCAGGTTGCCGAAATAGGCGTCGAAATTGGTCTTGCCGGCGAAACTTTTCGCGGCCGCGTCGCGTCGCTGCTGCAGGCGCGGGCCGACCTGGAAGCCGTCGGTCGCGTAATGGATCGCGGGCGCGAGGACCTGCTTCCATTTGAGCTTGCCGAAGCGCCGCTGCGCTTGCCACATACCATCGACAGTGCCCGGCACGGCCGCCGCGCGATGGCCGACCGTGCTCATGCCAGGCACCACGTTGCCCTTGTCGTCGAGGTACATGTCGCGGTTCGCCTGCTGCGGCGCGCGCTCGCGATAATCGAGAAAATACGGCTTGCCGTCGACCAGCAGCGTCATGAAACCGCCGCCGCCGAGGTTGCCCGCATCGGGCCGCGTGACGGCCAGCGTGAAGGCGATCGCGACCGCGGCATCGACCGCGTTGCCGCCTTCGGCGAAGATCTGCTGCGCCGTGTCGGCGCTGTAGCCGTCCGGCGCGGCGACGGCCGACCCATCGAGCGCTGGCTTCGGCAGCGGTGTTTTCGCAGCGGCGGACAGCGGCGCGGCCACGTTCACGGCCAGCGCGGCAAACCACGCGGAAGCGAGCACGCGACGAGTACGGCAAGAGAATCGGGCGCTAGCCAAAGCGCGGGCAAGAGGCGCGCGAAACGCGCCGTGCATCGGGAGAGACATCCGAGAGAACTCCGGCAACGAGGCGAGCATGGCGCACGAGCAGAGGAGCCTCGTGCAAGCGATGAAGGACAGCGTGGACAGCTCAGGCAGCCTGCCCCGCGCGAAGGCCCAGCGCGGGTGCGCGGGCCGCGCGCAGCAGCGCATCCTAAGTCGGCGCGGCGCGCGTCGCCAACCCGTTTTACCTCCTGTTACAGCCCCGCGCGCCTGCCTCGGTGACTGCGGCATCCGCGCCAGACCCGCCCCGCCGTTGGCTGCACGCCGCAAGCGCCTGCCGCGAGCGGGCTCGTCAGGTAGAATTGACGGCTAAGCGGGCGCATCACGCGCCCCCACGGACTCTCATCTTCTCGCATGAATACCGAACGCAAAGACGCTGACCGCAACGACGCGCCCGCGGCATCCAATTTCATCCGCAACATCATCGACGACGACAACCGCACCGGCAAATGGAGCCAGCGCGTCGAAACGCGCTTCCCGCCGGAGCCGAACGGCTATCTGCACATCGGTCACGCGAAGAGCATCTGCCTGAACTTCGGCGTCGCGCGCAGCTACGGCGGCGTGTGCCATCTGCGCTTCGACGACACCAATCCGGAGAAGGAAAGCGTCGAGTACGTCGAGTCGATCATCGACTCGGTGCGCTGGCTCGGCTTCGAATGGGAAAAGGACCGCACCGAGCATCTGTACTACGCGAGCGACTACTACGACAAGCTGTACGAGTTCGCCGAGCTGCTGATCCAGCGCGGCAAGGCGTACGTGGATAGCCAGTCGGCCGAGGAAATGCGCGCGAACCGCGGCTCGGCCACCGAAGTCGGCACGCCGTCGCGTTTCCGCGAGCGTTCGGTCGAGGAAAACCTCGGCCTGTTCCGCCGCATGAAGGCGGGCGAGTTCAAGGAAGGCGAGCACGTGCTGCGCGCGAAGATCGACATGTCGTCGCCGAACTTCAACATGCGTGACCCGGTCATCTATCGCATCCGCTTCGCGCATCACTACCGTACCGGCGACACCTGGTGCGTGTACCCGATGTACGACTACACGCACTGCATCTCGGACGCGCTCGAAAACATCACGCATTCGCTGTGCACGCTCGAATTCGAAGATCACCGTCCGCTGTACGACTGGATCCTCAACGAGCTCGCCGAAGCCGGCATCTTCAAGCGTCCGTTGCCGCAGCAAATCGAGTTTTCGCGCCTGAACCTGACCTATGCGATCACCAGCAAGCGCAAGCTGCTGCAACTCGTCAACGAAGGCCATGTGGAAGGCTGGGACGACCCGCGCATGCCGACCATCGTCGGCGTGCGCCGGCGCGGTTTCACGCCCGAATCGATCCAGCTGTTCTGCGAGCGCATCGGCGTGACCAAGGTCGACTCGTGGATCGACATGAGCGTGTTCGAAGGCGCGCTGCGCGACGATCTCGACGAGAAGGCGCCGCGCATCGCCGCCGTGCTCGATCCGGTCAAGCTGATCATCGACAACTTCCCCGAACGCCTCACCGAGCCGTGCCACGCACCGGTGCATCCGCATCATCCGGAACAGGGCGTGCGCGAGTTTCCGATTTCTCGCGAGCTGTGGATCGAGCGCGAGGATTTCACGGAAACGCCGCCGAAGGGCTACTTCCGCCTGTTCCCGGGCAACAAGGTGCGCCTGCGCTACGGCTACGTGATCGAATGCACGCACGCGGACAAGGACGAGAACGGCAACATCGTCGCGGTGCACTGCAACTACTTCCCGGACAGCAAATCGGGCACCGAAGGCGCGAACAATTACAAGGTCAAGGGCAACATCCACTGGGTCAGCGCGGCGGCCGCGTGCCCGGCCGAAGTGCGCATTTACGACCGGCTCTTCAAGGAACCGCAACCGGACGCCGGCGGGCGCGATTTCCTCGAAGCGCTGAATCCGGACTCGAAGCGCGTGGTCCAGGCGTACCTCGAAACCGGCGCGCGCCACGCGCTGCCGGAGCAGCGCTACCAGTTCGAGCGGCACGGCTACTTCGTTGCCGATCGCGTCGATTCGAAGCCGGGTAAGCCCGTATTCAACCGCATCGTCAGTCTGCGCGACAGTTGGGGCAAGCCGGCCTAAGCTCGCGTCAGCGACGGCCCGGCGCTGACGGGCCATCCGGGTTGCAGGATGTTAGATCGATAATCACAGCGCGCTCGCCTGGGCGCGCCGGTCCGGGAGGCCCGATGAAGGTTGCAGGCCGCTGCGGGGAAGGGTCTGAAGGTATGGTTCGGAGCGGACGGGGCCAGCGCGGCTCAGGCATGCCGTATCTCGTGCGCGGCATGCGCCGCGTGCTGCTTGCGCTGGCCGCCTGCGGCGCGGTCGCGTTCGCCGGCCCCGCACGCGCGGATGAACTGACCGGCACGCTGAGAAAGATCCACGACGACGGCGTCGTCGTGCTCGGAGTGCGCGAGGCATCGATCCCGTTCTCGTACTTCGACGGCAGGCGCACGGTCGGCTACTCGCAGGCGATCGCGATGCAGATCGTCGATGAAATCAGGAAGACGCTCGGCATGCCGCAGTTGCGGGTTCACGAAATCACGGTGACTTCGTCGAACCGCACGCCGATGCTGCTCAACAATCAGATCGATCTCGAATGCGGCTCGACCACGCACACCGTCGAGCGCGAAAACGTCGCCGCGTTTTCGGACAGTTTGTTCCAGTACGCGGTGCGCATGATCACGCGCAAGAACAGCGGCATCACCGACTTCCCCGATCTGGCCGGCAAGCCGGTCGTGACGACCGCGGGCACGTCCGACGAGCGCCTGCTGCGCAGGCTCAACACCGAGAAGCAGCTGAACATGCGAATCATGAGCGTGCGCGACCATCAGGAAGCCTTCAACGCGATGAAGGACGGCCGCGCGGTGGCGTTCGTGATGGACGAGCCGATCGTCTACGGTTTCAAGGCGACCGACCCGCATCCCGACGATTTCATCGTGACGGGTACGCCGCTCGGCTACGAGGTGTATGCGTGCATGTTCCGCAAGGGCGACGAGCCGTTCCGGGCGCTCGTGAATCGCGTGATCGCGCGCTCGCAGACGTCCGGCGACGCGGAGCGTCTGTACCGGCAGTGGTTCACGCAGCCGATTCCGCCGCGCGGCATCAATGTCAATTTCCCGCTGTCGGAGCAAAACCGCGCATTGTTCGCGCATCCTAACGACCACGCGCTCGATTGAACGCGGCGCGCGCCGTCTATAGCGACCGGTGCAGTTCCGCGAGCGACAGCGTCGTCTCGAAGAGCCGCGTCAGACTACGGCTCGCATAGTGCGGGACCTCTTCGATCGACGCCCAGCGGTAGTCGTCCATCTCCGGGATCAGCGTGCCGTCCGAGCGGCGCGGAAACAGCGACGTGCAGGTGCACGTGCTCAGATCGAGTTCGCCGGCACTCGCGCGCGCCGCGAACAGATGCAGGTCCTTGTCGCGCCGATAGACGAACAGGCCGAGATCCTTCAAGCGGCCAGCCTCGAGCGCGATGCCGGTCTCCTCGACCATCTCGCGCAGCGCGGTGACGTGCGGCGCCTCGCCGTCCTCGCCCTGCCCTTTTGGAATATCCCAGTGCGTCGTTTCCGTGGCGTGCGCGAGCAGCACGCGCCCGTCGGGATCGAGCAGCACGACCCCGCACGAGACGATTCGCGGGCTCATCGCTTCTGCAGTTGCCAGGCGCCGCCTACCTTGCAGAAGTTCGGACGCAGGTTCATCGATTGCCCCTTCGCATTGAGTACGACGCCGAGGATGCGGCAAGTGCGCCCGCCGTCGGTCGAGGTGCTGTCCATCGTGATGGTCGCGTCGATCTTCACGCTATTGCCGGTGCCGTCGTTGACCCACGTAAAGCTGTCGCCGTCCTTCCTGTCATTGAGCGCGCTCATGACCGCGTGCTTGATCGAGTCGTTGTCGCGCTGCTTCATGTAGGTGATCGGCGTGTCGTTCAGAAAGGCCAGGTTCGCCGCTTGCCCGCCGATCGCCGCGCCGAGCAGCAGGCCTGCGGCACCAAGGCGGAACAGCACACGGGTTCGCGTCGACATGTGGGACTCTCCTTGAAGTGCGCACGGCGCGCACGGGCGCACGCGGTTTTTGGGCTTTTGATCCTGACCTCAAAAGCATAGCATGCGCACTTCTGCAGGCAGCGCGCCATCGACGCGGCCATCAACGTGCGGCGGCCGCCCCCTGCAGGCGGAACGTGCTTACGACGTCGCGCAGCATCTGCGCCTGCTCCTGCATCGACTGCGCGGCGGCCGCCGCCTGCTCGACCATCGCCGCGTTCTGCTGGGTGGTCTCGTCCATCTGCGCGATCGCGAGATTGACCTGCTCGATGCCGCGGCTCTGCTCGTCCGACGCGGCGGAAATCTCGCTGATGACGTCGGTCACGCGCTTCACCGCATCGACGAGCGAATCCATCGTGCCGCCCGCTTTCTCGACGAGCGCCTTGCCGCTGCCGACGCGCGCGACCGAATCCTCGATCAGCGTCTTGATCTCCTTGGCCGCATCGGCGCTGCGGCGCGCGAGATTGCGCACCTCGCCCGCGACGACCGCGAAGCCGCGACCCTCCTCACCGGCGCGCGCGGCTTCGACGGCCGCGTTCAGCGCGAGGATGTTGGTCTGAAACGCGATGCTCTCGATCACGCCGATGATATCGACGACGCGCGCCGAACTCGCCGCGATGCTCTGCATATTCGCGACGACGTGCTGCACGGCTTCGCCGCCCTCGCCCGCGAGCTGCGACGCGGAGTGCGCCATGCGGTTGGCCTGCAGCGCGTTGTCGGCGTTCTGCTTGACGGTCGCCGTCAGCTGCTCCATGCTCGCGGCCGTTTCGCCGAGCGACGACGCCTGCTGTTCCGTGCGTGCCGACAGATCGAGATTGCCCGCGGCGATCTCTTCCGCCGCGACCGTGATCGTTTCGGTGCCGCCGCGAATACGCCTGATCGCGTCGGCGAGGCGGCTTTGCATGCGCTGCATCGCGAACAGCATGCTTTCCTGATCGTTGCCGGCCAGTGTGACGGGGCACGATAGATCGCCGTCGGCGATCGTCTCCGCGACGCGCGCCGCATAGGCGGGCTCGCCGCCGAGACTGCGCTTGACGTTGCGGATGATCAGCACGAGCGCGATGGTGCTGACACTGCCGATCATGAGGATCGTCAGCAGATAGCGCAGCAGGTCGGCGCGGAACGCCGCGTCGATGTCGTTCACGTAGACGCCCGAAATCAGATACCAGTCCCACGCGGCAAAGCGCTTGACGAAGCTGATCTTCGGCACGTGCTCGTTGTGGCCGGCAAGGCGTCCCATGTAATCGACGAAGCCCTGCCCCTGCGCCTGCGCAACCTTGACCATCTCGACGAACAGCAGCTTGCCGTCGGTGTCCGCGTAGTGCGACACGTCCTTGTTGCGCAGATCGGCGAGCACTGGATGCATGATCACGACCGGCGTCGCGGTCGTCACGATCATGTAGCCGCTGCCGGGGTAGCGCATCGCGGACAGGCGGGCGAGCGCCTGCTGGCGCGCCTCATCGGGCGTCAGCTCGTGTTGGTCGGCGCGCTGCGCGTAGTCGGCGACGATGCCGTACGCGCTCTCGACGACGTTCTGCACCGCCGACTTGCGCTCGGCGAGCATCGTCGCGCGCGACTGCCACGCGGCCCAGCCGCCGAGGCCGAGCAGGCCGAGCCACGTGATCAGCAGCGCGAGCCAGAGTTTGGTGTTGAGGCTGAGTCGGTTCACGCTGATTCCTCCATCGCGGCGCGTCAAACGGTTCTGTCGAACTAACGGCGTCGCGCGCGATTTCCTGAGTCGGCAAACACCCGAAGCAAGCTCGGCGTCGCGTTCAATGATCCGCGCGAGGTGCGAAAAGACAGCAAAAAGACAAAAAGGGTTACAGGCGCGAGGCCTGTAACCCTTCGATGATTCTGGTACGGCAGGAGGGGCTCGAACCCCCGACCCTCGGCTTAGAAGGCCGATGCTCTATCCAGCTGAGCTACTGCCGTATGGATCGCTATTCGCATGAAAACGGCACTCGCGGCGAGCCGCCCGATTTCGCACAAACTAAAATTTTAACTGACCTGCAAGCAACCGGGCCCGGATTATAACCGATCGCCCGCCGCCCTCAGACCGGCTGCGGATGCAGCATGAACCAGCCCAGGAACACGATTCCCGCGATCGCGCAGTACAAACCGAACGACGCGAGACGCCCGCGGCCCTCGAAGTAGCGCATCAGGAAACGCACGCTCAGGTACGCGGCGATCGCGGTCAGCACGCCGCCGAGCGCCGCGTCGGCAAGCTGGCTCGGCGCGTGGAGCAGCTTTGGCAGTTCGAGTACGCCAGCCGCGAAAATGATCGGCGTGCCGAGCAAAAACGAAAACTCGGCGGCTTTCTCGGTGGTGAGGCCGGCCGCATTGCCGGCGATCATCGTCAGGCCGCTGCGCGAGAAGCCCGGAATCAGCGCGCCGATCTGCGCGAGGCCGACGAAGAACGCCTGGCGGAACGTCAGCTTTTCCGGCGCCCGATGTGCGCGCGCGCGTTGCAGGCGATCGCCGAACCACAGCAGCACGCCGTTTACGATCAACGCAAACGCGACGATTCGCAGATCGTGAAAAAGCGCCTCGAGGCGCTTTTCCAGCACGAGACCGACGAGACCCGCCGGAATCGTACCGATGATCAGCGCCCACATCATGTGACCGTCGTCGTTGCGGCGGCCGCCGAGCGACGCGAAGAAACCGCGCACCAGCGCGCACCAGCGCGCGCGGAAGTACCACAGCAGCGCGAACGCGGTGCCCAGATGCAGGGCGACGAGGAACGGCAGCAACTGCGGCGCATGCTTGTCGATGTGCATGTCGAACAGGGCTGGCACGAGCAGCGTGTGGCCAAGGCTGCTCACCGGAAGCAGTTCGGTCACGCCTTGCAGCACGCTCAGGAAAATCAGAAACGACAGGTTCACGCGGCGGTCCTTGTAAGGAAAATGTCGGGGAACTGCGCGCCGCACAAAAGGGAGCCGGCGCGTCAAAAGGCGCACCGATTATGCCTGGCTGCACAGTCAGCGCCAAGCGGTTAGACCACATTCGGGGAAATATTGACGCGCTGCGTCACAACTCGACACGGTTGTTACGCGAGGGCAAGGAAGCGAGCAGCGGGATTCGTCGCGCGCGTAGTGCGAACGCCGAGGAATGAACCCAGCGGGATCAGCGCTTGAGCGAGTGGAAGAAGTAGTACGTGCTAGCCGTGAATATGCCGAACAAAGAAACGGCCATTGCCATTGCGAGATCCATGATGCCTCCTGAGCCGATTCGCCCGGGAGTCGGATAGACCGGACGCTCAGACGGATTATCAATAGGATTCGCCCTTTTCCGACACCCGCAATTTCCCGGGAAGGGTTTCCCCGTAGCGCAAAGCAGCGCAAAATCGCGATTTCACCGCGCGTGACGCAGTCGCGGCGAGTGGCGCAAAAACGCCGCTTCAATGCGGATTGCGTCGGCCGACGCAGCCGACCGCTTTGGACGACCCTCAACCTCTATCTGGCTACCTACTGACCATGCCCCTCTCCCCGGAACAGGACATTCTCGAGATCGCCCAGGACGCCTCCGTGCTCCGCTTTTCGCCGCAAGCCGGCGGCCGCCTGCTGTCGTGGACGATCGACGGCGAAGAGGTGATCCACTGGCCCGAGCACGCCGACTGGAGCGTGCCCGCGCGGATTCGCGGCGGCAATCCGCTGCTGTTTCCGTTTCTCGGCCGTCACTTCGTCGACGGCAAGATCGGCTATTGGCGTGACGCGCATGGCATCGTGCGCGAGATGCCGATGCACGGTTTCGCGCGCGACCTGCCGTTCGAGCCCCACGCCGACGTGCACGGCGCCGGCCTGCGCATGGTTCTGACCGACAGCAAAGCGACCCGCGCCGTCTATCCGTTCGGCTTTCGCTTCGAGGCCGCTTATGAGCTGATCGATCCGCGCACGCTCGACGTGACGCTGACCACCGCCAACACCGGCCACACGCGCCTGCCTTACTACGCCGGCCATCACTTCTACTTCACGCTGCCGCACACGCAGCGCGCGCAGACGACGCTCGAGCTGCCGCGCACTGAACGCTGCCGCCAGCTCGGGGATGGCTCGATCAGCCCCGCCGAGCCTGGCGAAGCGAGCTACACGCTCGACGAAGACCGCATCTACGACCGCTTCCATTGCCTGAGCGGCACGCCCGACAGACCGGTGCGGGTCGAGGCGCCGGGCATCAATCGCGTGATTACGATCGATCTGCAGCGGCCCGGCTCGGTGCCCTGGTACTCGGTCACGACGTGGACTGAAACGCCGCAGTCGGACTTCTACTGCGTGGAGCCGTGGCTCGGGCTGCCGGATGCGATCCATAACGGCCGCGGTTTGCGCTGGCTCGAGCCGGGACAAACCGAGACGGCGGCCCTGCGCATTAGCGTCGAGAAGACCAGCTGATACGCCGACGGCGGCGGCGAGCCGCTCGAAGCGGCCGCCCACCCCCCTCGCCCCCCACGCGGGGGGCGCAACACAAAACCGTTAGAATCGAACGCTTTGTCTGTCTGTGCCGCGTGATCGGGATCGGCGCGCGGCAGCGCTTTGCGAGGTCCAATGCTGGAAACGACAAGAATCAAACGACTCGGTTGCGCGGCGTTGTTCGCGCTGCTCGCCGCGTGCGGGTCGGCGCCAGTGGCGCCGGGCTACTACCGGGTCGAACGGGGCGACACGCTGTCGAAAATCGCGCGCGGCAACCGGCAGTCGGTGCAGAACATCGCGCGCTGGAACAACCTGACCAATCCGGACAACATCGAGGTCGGCCAGGTGCTGCGTGTCGCGCCACCGAGCGGAACGGCGTCGACGAGCGGCGCAATCCGTAGCGGCGGCGGTGGTGGTGGCAGCAGCAGCGGCAGCGCGAGCGCGTCGGCCGCGCCGCGTCCCGCGCCGGCGGACACTGGGCCGGCCACCGCGCCCGCGCCGATTTCGCTGGTCTGGCCGGCCGACGGCACCGTATTCCGCCGTTTCGACGGCGGCAACTCGAAGGGGATCGATATTTCCGCGGCGGCCGGCACACCGATCGTCGCGGCGGCGCCCGGCACCGTGGTCTACGCAGGCAACGGTCTGCGCGGCTACGGCAATCTTTTGATCCTCAAGCACAACGCCGACTATCTGACCGCTTACGCGCATAACCGCGCGCTGTTCGTGAAGGAAGGCGAATCGGTCAAGCGCGGCCAGAAAATCGCCGAAATGGGTGACACCGATACCGATCGCGTGATGCTGCATTTCGAGCTGCGCTACCAGGGCCGCTCGATCGATCCGTCAAAGGAACTGCCGCCGCGCTAGGCGGCGGCGGGCGCGGGAACCCCACCGTGCTATAAACGCTCAATTCGAAGCGGCGTGGCTGCGCGCCACGCCCTTCCGTTATTTGCAAGGAATCTGAAATGAAAAGCCCATTGGCGCGCGTCGCGACGGCCGCAACGATCAGTCTCGGCTTCCTGACGCTCGGCGGCCTCGGCGGCTGCTCGACCACGACCACGATGACCTATCTGCCGAGCGGCGACACGGGTTTCGCGATCAACTGCAGCGGCAGCGACGCGAGCACGAGCTGGGCCGAGTGCTACAAGCGTGCGGGCGAAACCTGCGGCAACTACGGGTACGACGTGGTGTCGAAAGACGTCGACAACGGCGCGACGTCCGGCGGCACGATCGGCGGGATTTTCGGCGCGAATGTGAAAAACCGTTCGATGGTCATTCGCTGCAAGCAGTAAAGGAGGCACACCATGCGGTGCGCGCGGCCGCCCAGCGAGATAGCGTCACCGCTTAGCGGCGTCGCCGGCGTCCCGAGCGCGGATCGACGCGAGCGGCGAAACGCAGCAGCAACGCGAGCGCGATCATCCATACGCCGACAAAGACGATCGCCCCGGTCATGAGTCTCGCGCCGCAAAAAATAATCGGCCATCATCGGCCATGTATGTGAATTCGCGGTGAAGATCGCCGCAGCGGTTAAACACCCGCCTAAATCCGTTCAAAAAAAAAGCCCGGCACGAGGCCGGGCTAACGGGGGTTCGGCGCATATCGGCAAAGGACCGGTTCACCATGCGCCAGAACGAAATCTAACAATCTGCATTTACCAGCGCAATCCAATAATTTTGCGGTCAATGTTACACGGCGTACGGATTACGCAATCCGTGAATCGGAAATGTCGGAATGAGACCGGCCAAATGCGCCGCAGCCGGATACGCAACCCGCCAAGTCGTTCAAACTGGATTCCCCGAGGCTCGCATCAGTCAATGTTCCTGGCCGATCGAAGAAAATCCCTGCAAAACAGCAGAGGAAAGACATCTGTCCGAATAACACTAACTCGTTCTCCAATAAACCGTTTTCGCTTGCGAATATAAACTTGGTGCGGAAACGCACGTAACGCATCGATTAGTCGCGCCAGCACTTTCGAATAATCCTCGATATTTCCTCACAACAAATTCGCGAATAGCGAAAGATTAACATCAACAATTCCACGGACAACCGTGAAACCGCATTCAAACTCGCGTTTCAAGTTTGAATATTCGGACGATTAATCGGACGCTGATTGGCGGCAAGGCTCGTGCGCCGTCGTCGTTGAATCCGCCGGCATCCAGGTTCAGAATCCGACTCAGTCCGGCGATGCATTAAAAGACCGCTCGGCGCGTTGTGGAAGCTCGCCACGCGGCCCGACGGTGTGCGCCAATAGTTTATAGTGACGGCCCCGTCCGACCCCGCCTACGATGACTTCCAACGACGCCCCCCAAAGCCCCCTGTACGCCAAGCTGCTCGGCGAAACCGCCAAGATCGGCTGGAGCGAACTCGAACGTTTCTTTGCGCGCGGCATCCTGCTGCACGTCGCGCGCGATCTTGATCTCGTGAGCGTCGCCGAAGCGATCGCCAACGACGACACCACCCAGGTCGCCCAATGGTTGTCTTCCGGCCTCGTCGAGCGCGTGCAGTCGGAGACGGCCGCCGATTTCGCTGCGCGCGACCCCGAGCTGTGGGCGGTCGTGGTCTCGCCGTGGGTGTGCGTGCAGGAGCGGTCTTGAGCGACGCGAGGATGTCCGATGCCGGGACGCCCGACGTCGGGAGCCCCGACGCCGGCATGCCTCCCGCCGAGCCTTCCGAAACCGCCGCGCATTCAGCCAGCGCGCCTGCGCTGCCGGTGCGCTGGCATCGCCGGGTGCTCGCGCTCGCGTTCCCGATCGTCCTCGCGAATCTGACGCAGCCGATCCTCGGCACGGTCGATACCGCCGTCGCTGGTCATCTGGACAGCGCCTCGTACCTCGGCGGCGTCGCGCTCGGCGGCCTCTTCTTCAACTTCGTGTTCTGGGGCTTCGGCTTCCTGCGCATGGGCACCACCGGCCTCGTCGCGCAGGCGCACGGCGCGGGCCGCGGCGACGAGCTGCGCAACAGCGTCGTGCGCGCGCTGCTGATGGCGGCTGCGATCGGCGCGCTGGTGCTGCTCGTGCAGCAACCGCTGATCGACTACGCGCTGCGAGCGATCGGCGGCAGCGACGCCGTGCAGCGGCACGCGCAGGTTTACTGCCACGCGCGGATCTGGGCCGCGCCGCTCGCGCTCGGCAACTACGTGGTGCTGGGCTGGCTGCTCGGCACGCAGCGGGTGCGGCTCGCATTGCTGTCGCAGGTGTTCATCAACAGCGTGAACATCGTCGCGGTGCTGCTGTACGTGTACGCGTTTCACTGGGGCGTGGCTGGCATCGGCGCGGCTACTGCGACTGCCGACGCGCTCGGCTTCGTGCTCGGCCTCGCGCTGCTATGGCACGGCAGGCCGCGCGGCCTGCCCGCGCTGAATCGCGCCGCCTTGTTCGACGCCGCCGCGCTGAAGCGGCTCGTCGTGCTGAATCGCGACATTTTCGTGCGCACGCTGTGCCTGCTGTCGTCGTTCGGCTGGTTTGCGCATCTCGGCGCGCGGCAAGGCGACGCGACGCTCGCCGCGAACGCATTGCTGCTCAATTTTCAGACCTTCATGGCGTACGGGCTCGACGGTTTCGCGCATGCGGCCGAGGCGCTGGTAGGCGCGGCGATCGGCGCGCGCGATCGTCACGCGTTCGCGCAGGCGGTCAAGGTCACCGCGCTATGGTCGGGGCTCGGCGCGATCGGCTTTTCGTTCGTGTACTGGGGCGCGGGCGCATGGATCATCGAGCGGCTCACCGATCAGGCCGCCGTGCGCGCCGCGGCCGAAACCTATCTGCCGTGGGCAGCGCTGTCGCCGGTCATTTCGGTGTGGGGCTTCCTGCTCGACGGCGTGTTCATCGGCGCGACGCGCACACGCGAACTGATGATGGCGATGGTGGTGTCGCTCGTGGTGTTCGTGGCGGCATCGTGGGCATTGCTCGCGTGGCACGGCAATCACGGGCTGTGGATCGCGCTGCTGATCTTCATGGCCACGCGCGGCGCGACGCTCGCGCGTTACCTGCCGGGCGTGTCGCGAGGGATCGCGGCGGCGTAGTAGCGCCGTGCGCCGCTCTTCGTTGGCTGTTCGGCGGACGACGGAACGTTACGGCTTGAAACAAGCGCATACATATCGCATAACGAGCGCGTCCTAGAATGTTTTCAGCCCGTGCTCTCCGCGCGAACAGTCGGCACGGGTCAGAAGTGCCGGCGTGCCCGCGCCGGCACTTCGCTTTTCCCACCCCGGCCTTTCCCGATCGTTTTCACTTCGACGAGAGCCTACTGTGCGACGGGCGCGGGCACCATCGCGGGGGGCCGATCGTCAGTGGACACGCCGTGGTAGTCGGCGGGATCATGTGGCGGGCTGCCGCGATGCGCGGACGGATTGTCCGCACAACCGGCGACGCCGGCGCACAACAGCAAGGCAACAGTCAGAACGCGGTTCATTTTGGAATCTTCTCCGGGACAAATGGGGTGGCGGACGTCCGCCGGCGCCGAGAGTCTACCCGCAAAGCGCGTTCCGCGATGCCATCACGCCGGCTCCTGCCGCGGGCGTTCCATTTCGTGAGATTTCGCGAGACCTGCGCTACTATGGGTTTATGGCTGAACCTACCGGGAGACTGCCATGGACGGTGAATCGATCGCGGGCCTGATCGGGCTCGCCATAGGCCTGATCGTGCTGGCGGCGTTGTCGATTTTCGAATCGCGGGCCTACCGGCGAGAACACGACGGCGAGGGCATGCTGCATCACTGGACGCATCAGCATCTGCATATGCCGCATTGGAGGCGTCCACGGCATTGACGCGGGTGATCTTCGAACTCGGATCGAGTCCCTCTAACCGGGGCACCGGCACATCGCAGTGCCTCAGTTGCGCGTCCGCTCGGTGATGCGATGACCGGCGTTGCGGCGCATGCATGCGCCGCGCGCGTCGTCGTCCGCTGCACGTGCGCAATCCCTTGTCAGTTCCTTGGACATACCTACATCGAACGGTGACGCTACGCGCGCCGCCCCCTCCTTTTTTCACCTTCGTCCAAGGCCTCGCTGCATCGATCTTCATCGGTGATTGGCACATGCCTTGCGGGTTCCGATCTAACAACAGGCGCGCGATACGCGCGTCGATTGTCGCGGCGCGCATGCGCCGAACCAGCGTGACGATCCGGCCAGCGATTTCGCGGCCCTTCGAAAAGGAGAACGCCATGACCGTCGGAACCATCCTGCTAATCGTGCTCATCCTGCTGTTGATCGGCGCATTGCCAAGCTGGCCGTATAGCAGCGGCTGGGGCTATCGACCGACTGGACTCGTCGGCGTCGTGCTGATCGTCGTGATCATTCTGCTGTTGATGGGGCGTATATAGCTCACCGCCGAGCCAGCGCGAGCCAAGGCATTGACGCTCCTGTCCGTACCCCCTATACTCTCGGATTCGTCGGAGCGTAGCGCAGCCTGGTAGCGCATCTGATTTGGGATCAGAGGGTCGAAGGTTCGAATCCTTTCGCTCCGACCATTGGAATCAAGCACTTAGCCCAGCCTTAACCGGCTGGGCTTTTTGCTTTCTGGGTCCGTCCAGGCGCTGTTTGGCAAATTCGACCAACGCGAATCGGCCTTCGTCGCGATCCCTCGTCTAAAGTCTGCTATCAAAAGCTATCATTTTCGCCAGCCGCGTTGTTTTCGGCGCGTGCAGCGTCAAGGCGCGGCCTTGCTGCATATGAGGATCGGCTTGTGCATTTGAGCGAGGCTCTATCGATATTCATCAATTTCAACGGTGCCGCCCATGGCTTCCATTATGGTGCGAATATCGTCGGGCACTTCAGGCACGCGGTCGCCGCTCTCGTTGTCCCAATAACAGAAGAAACGCATCTGTGCGCCCTTGTCTGCCAGTAGCTGGCGCAAGTCATCTCGCGGCAAATTCAGGCGATCAATAAGATAGCGGAGGTGCGGTTCCAGCGAGTTGCTATGAACGGCGGCTTTGCTTCTTACCCCCATACGCCGGTACGCCCCGGCACGCTGCTCAATCGCCCCGACGGAGTCATAAACCGCTTCCCCTTGACTATCGCCGTGTCCGGCGAAACGCCGAAATATCTGGTCCAAACATCGGGATCCGAATCATCCCCGGCTATCGAAAATGATGCATGTGCGAGTTGATGTACGTTCATCGTATGAAGATCAGTTGCATAGTCGTGCATATTGCCGATGATGTTTTTTCTAGATTCGACGTCCCCACTATCGTGCCAAATGACATTGTCATCGCCTCGCAGCTTGAGATCATATTTCATCGCATGAATCATGTCGCCGAACGTGTCGCGGTCATATCCCAGCATTTTCGCCGCGTAGTTTGGATTCGTTCAGGTACCGCCTCGCGCATCGCGTCGGCGGCGGCGCGCTGCCGGGCTTCCTGTTCGCGCGGGTCAATGCCCATGTCGACCAGCATGCGCAGGTCGGCGGCATGCTGGCGGGCGTCCTCCAGTTTCCTGTTGCAGGATCGCCAATGGTGCAGCGGATCGTGCGGCCGTGCAGGCGGCCTTCGACAATGCAGGCACGCGCGCCTGCCGACGTGACGCGCAGGCCGAAGCAGCGCGTCTTGGTGTCCTTTCGCTCCGACCACGAAAAGCAAAAACCCGCGAAGCCTCCGGCTTCGCGGGTTTTTGCTTTTTGGGCCCGCGTTCACCTTGACGCCGACAGCCGATCCATCAGGCACTCGCCTTGCAAACCATCATCCGTGCATGCGACAGTGCTTGCGCGCGTACCTCGTTGCGAAGCCGCGCAAACCCGCCGCAACGCCATCTCAAGCCGCTCAAAAGGAGACTCCCATGGACCTGATCCTCTGGCGTCATGCCGAAGCAGAAGATGTCGCCGCGAGCGATCTCTCGCGCGCGCTCACCACGCGCGGCCGCAAGCAGGCACAAAACGCCGCGAAATGGCTGCGCGCCCGCCTACCCGAAGACGCGGTCGTCCTCGCGAGCCCCGCCGTGCGCACGATCCAGACCGCCGAGACGTTGAGCGACCAGTATCGCGTCGTGCGCGAACTCGCGCCGAACGCGAGCGCGAACGATGTCCTCGAAGCGGCCGGCTGGCCCGGCGGCATCGCGCAAACCGTGGTGATCGTCGGCCATCAACCGACGCTCGGCCACGTCGCCGCGCAACTGCTCGGCGACAGCCGCGCGAGCTGGCCGCTGAAAAAAGGGGGCATCTGGTGGATCGAGAGCCGCGAGCGCCACGGCGAAGAGGAGGCAGTGTTGCGCGCCGCCATCAGTCCCGATCTGATCTGAGCGCACGCGTCGCGCGACGCGTCCGACTTGACAGGCACACACGCGAGGGCTTACGGGCAGTCATCCAATCGTCACAGCTTTGCCATGCGAGCGTCACCGCGCGTTACTACATTGGCGAAAAAAGAAATCCTCCCTCTTTTCGACTAGGACAGCCAATGCGAGAACTGCCGACGCCCACCCTGCCCTTCGCCTCGCTTTTCGAACCGCGCCGTCTGCCGCGCGCCGAGGAAACGGTTACCGCGCAGCATCGCCTGCAAGTGTCGTGGGCGCGTACCGACGAAGAGCTGCGTGAAGCGCAGCGTCTACGCTATCGCGTCTTCGCCGACGAAATGGGCGCGCGCTTGAGCGGCCCCGCCGGCCTCGACGTCGATGCCTTCGATTCGTACTGCGATCATTTGCTGGTACGCGATCTCGACACGTTGAAAGTAGTCGGCACGTATCGCGCATTGCCGCCGCATCAGGCCGCGCGCATCGGCCGTCTGTATGCGGAAAGCGAGTTCGACGTGTCGCGTCTCACGCATCTGCGCGCGAAGATGGTCGAGGTCGGCCGCTCGTGCGTGCATCCCGACTATCGCAGCGGCTCGGTGATCATGTCGCTGTGGGCAGGGCTCGGCGCGTACATGAAGCACAACGGCTACGAGACGATGCTCGGCTGCGCGAGCGTCGCGATGGCCGACGGCGGCCACTATGCTGCGAACCTGTATTGCTCGCTGCGCGACAACGCGCTGACCGCGCCCGAATATCGCGCGTTCCCGCATACGCCGCTGCCGGTCGACGACCTGCAGACCGGCGCCGCCGTCGCGCCGCCACCGCTCGTGAAGGGCTACTTGCGACTCGGCGCGAAGATTTGCGGCGCACCGGCGTGGGACCCCGACTTCAATACCGCGGACTTCCTGACTCTATTCCGCCTGTCCGATATCAACGCCCGCTACGCGCGGCACTTCCTCGGCGATGCGTTGCCCCGATAAGCCGCATCACCTGGGAAGCGAAAAAGCCCTGCATTTGCAGGGCTTTTTTGTGCACGCTCACGCCGCGAATCGAAGCGTGCGCCGATCGGCGCCGCGTCAATCGTCCGTATAAACCACGCGATACGGAATCCCGACTTTCTCCCACTCCGCTGCTTCCTGGATCAGGCTGTAGTCCGTCAACGGATTGTTGGCGACCCACTCGTTCGGCAAACGCACCTCGTAACCGCCGTTCGCCTGAGCAACCGTGATGCCCGGCAGGCCGACGTCCGCGCGTCGACGGCACAGCAACGCTGCGAGCCGCAGGCAGAACAGCAGCGGCCATTCGACGTCGCGCGTCTGCGACAGCTTGCCGAGCTTGCCCGCGTGCCCGAGCACGAGCGCGGCGAGGCGCGCCTGATCGGTGCGCGAAAAGCCTGGCATGTCGGCGTTGCTTGCGATATACGCCGAATGCTTGTGATAAGCGCTATGCGAGATCGACAGCCCGATTTCGTGCAGCGACGCCGCCCAGCCGATGAACATGCGGTTTTCCGCGCGGCGTTCTTCGTCCGGTTCGATGAACTGGTCGTAGAGGCTCGTCGACAGATCGCTGATACGCCCGGCCTGCGCACGATCGACGCCATAGCGGCGCATGAAGCCCCCGACCGTCACCGTACGCATGTCCTCGTGCTGCGAACGGCCGAGCAGGTCGTACATGACGCCGAGACGCAGCGCGCCGTCGGTGGTGTCGACATAGTCGACGCCCAGTTCGTCGAACACCGCGATCATGATCGACAGGCCGCCCGCGAGCACCGGCACGCGGTCGCTCTTCAGCGCGATCAGTTTCAGCCGGTTGACGTTTTCGGCCTTGATCAGCGCGCGCTTGAGCCGCTCGAGGCCGCCGCGCGAAATGCCGTGCGTGACGCCGGCATCGTTGAAATTGTTCGCCTCGACCAGCTCGGCGAGCGCGCGGGCGGTGCCCGACGAGCCGATCGCCTGCTCCCAGCCGGTCTTCTTGTATTCGGCGGAAATGATCTGGATTTCGCGTCGCGCGGCGAGCTCGGCCTGGCGCATCGTGTATTCGTCGACGTTGCCGGCCGGAAAAAACGTGCGGCTATGGCTCACGCAGCCGATATACAGGCTCTCCATCTTGATCGGCGTGTAGTGCGAGCCGATGATGAATTCCGTCGAACCGCCGCCGATATCGACGACGAGCCGCTTGCCCGCGCTCGCCGGCACCGAGTGCGCGGCGCCTGCATAAATCAGGCGCGCTTCCTCTCGCCCCGCGATCACTTCGATCGGAAAACCGAGCGCCGCCTGCGCTTCACCGAGAAACTCGCCTGCATTCTTCGCGATGCGCAGCGTATTGGTCGCGACCGCGCGCACGTGGTCGGGGTGAAAATCGCGCAAACGCTCGCCGAAGCGCTTCAGCGCATCCCAGCCACGCACCTGCGAGGCGCGATCGAGCATTTTGTCGCTCGATAGCCCGGCCGCGAGCCGCACCGGCTCGCGCAAGGCGTCGACCTGATAGATCTGGCTGCCCGCGTCGGTTTCCTCGACCCGGCCCACGATGAGCCGGAAGCTGTTCGAACCGAGATCCACGGCGGCGAGGAGATGAGGGATAGTGACCATCGGGTAAGCGTACTCCATGCGCGCGAGCGCGGCGGCTGCGGCTGCGGGCGTGGCGGCGGACGCTGGCAGCGCCACGCGCCTGCCCGGCGCCTTCGACGCATGGTGCGCGTCGCGGCCGGCCGCACTGTTCAAAGACGCCATTCTAAGCGTAGCAGCCTTCACGGTGTCACCTCGCGGCGCAGGGAGTTCGGTATCGTCGCATAGGTAGCGCGTCATATTGACGACAGCCGACGATTGCGGCATAAAATGTTTAAAACACCGCCGATGTCATCAGGACGTCACCAAATCGTGAGAATTTCCGAGCGTCTTTCCGTCGCCATTTCAGACATTCCAATCTCGCCACCGATGTCCGTCCGCTATCCCTTATTGAATCGCGAGCTGGGCATTCTGGGTTTCAACGAGCGCGTGTTGGCGCAAGCCGCCGATCCCGCCGTCCCCCTGCTCGAACGTCTCCGCTTTATCTGCATCACCAGTAGCAATCTCGACGAATTCTTCGAAGTCCGCATGGCCGGGCTTCAGGAACAGATGCGCGACAACCCCGGCGCATTGTCGCCGGACGGCATGTCGCTGCAACACGTGTACGACCTCGTGGTCGAGCGTGCGCAGAAGCTCGTGCATCGCCAGTACACGATGCTGCACGACACGGTGCTCACCGCGCTCGAGGAGGAAGGTATTTATTTCCACGGCACCGAAGCATGGAGCGACGCGCAGACCGAATGGGCGCGCAACTACTTCTTCGACGAACTGCTGCCGGTGTTGACGCCGATCGGTCTCGATCCCGCCCATCCGTTTCCGCGCGTGCTGAACAAGAGCCTGAACTTCGTCGTCGAACTCGAAGGCAAGGATGCATTCGGCCGCCAGGCGATGATGGGCATCGTGCAGGCGCCGCGCGCGCTGCCGCGGCTCGTGCGCATGCCGCAGGAACTGTCGGGCTATCCGCATGGCTTCGTGCTGCTGAGCTCGCTGTTGCAACGCTTCGTCGGCGAGCTGTTTCCGAACCTCGTCGTGCGCAGCTGCAATCAGTTTCGCATCACCCGCAATAGCGAACTGTTCGTCGACGAAGACGAAATCACCAATCTGCGCGTCGCGTTGCAGGGCGAACTGCCGGCGCGGCATCTGGGCAATGCGGTGCGGCTCGAAGTGTCGGCGGAAACGCCCGCGCACGTGGTGCGGCGCCTGCTCGACGAAAGCGGTCTGTCGAACAAGGACTGCTACTACGTGAACGGCCCCGTCAACCTGGTGCGGCTGATGCAGCTGCCCGAGATGGTCGACCGGCCGGATCTGAAGTTCGTGCCGCATATTCCGTCGACGCCGACGCAGATCGCCAACAGCACGAGCATGTTCGACGTGATCGATCAGGGCGACGTGCTGCTGCATCATCCGTACGAGAGCTTCCAGCCGGTGCTCGAGCTGCTGCTGCAGGCGGCCAAGGACCCGAACGTGGTCGCGATCAAGCAGACCATCTATCGCACCGGCACCGACTCGCCGCTGATGGACGCGCTGATGCAGGCCGCGCGCAACGGCAAGGAAGTCACGGTGGTCGTCGAGCTGCTCGCGCGCTTCGACGAAGAAACCAACATCAACTGGGCCTCGCAGCTCGAAGCGGTCGGCGCGCACGTGGTCTACGGCGTGGTCGGCCACAAGTGCCACGCGAAAATGATGCTGATCGTGCGACGCGTATTGGCGGGCGGCAAGTCGACCCTGAAGCGCTACGCGCACCTCGGCACCGGCAACTATCACCCGCGCACCGCGCGCCTCTATACCGACTTCGGTCTGATGACCGCAGATCAGAAGATCTGCGAGGACGTGCACCATGTATTCCAGCAGCTGACCGGCATCGGCGGCGAGCTGACGCTGCACGAATTGTGGCAGTCGCCGTTCACGCTGCACCCGAAGCTCGTCGAAGCGATCCGCAAGGAAGCCGAGCACGCACGGGCGGGCAGGAAGGCGCGCATCGTCGCGAAGATGAACGCACTGCTCGAGCCGACGGTGATCGCCGAGCTGTACGAAGCAGCGCAGGCCGGCGTGAAGATCGATCTGATCGTGCGCGGCGTGTGCTCGCTGCAGCCGGGCGTGCAAGGACTCTCCGAAAACATCACGGTGCGCTCGATCGTCGGGCGCTTTCTCGAACATCATCGCATCTACTACTTCTACGACAGCGGCAAGGAGCAGGTCTATCTGTCGAGCGCCGACTGGATGGATCGCAATCTGTTCCGGCGCGTCGAAGTCGCATTCCCGGTCAACAACCGGCGGCTGAAACGGCGCGTGATCGCGGAAGGGCTATCGGCGTTTCTCGGCGACAACCAGTCGGCCTGGTTGATGCAAAGCGATGGTCACTATCGCCGGCGCCGGCCGGGCAAGGCGTCGCGCAATGCGCAGATGAGCCTGCTCGGCAAGTTCTGTTCGTAGTCGCCCGCGTTGCGGGTGCTCGCCGCGACGGCGGGCACATGACAATCCGCGCGCATAAAAAAACCGCCTGTTTCAGGCGGTTTTTTTGTTGGATCGACCCGTCGGACGACTGCCGCGCTCATACCTGCGCGGTTTGACAGCGCGCGGTCCGATACACCGGAAAGCGCACCGTGAACGTGCTGCCGCGCCCTTCTTCGCTCTTCACTTCAAGTTGCGCATCGTGCCGTTGCAATACGTGCTTGACGATGGCAAGACCGAGCCCAGTGCCGCCCGTGTCGCGCGAACGGCTGCGATCGACGCGATAGAAGCGCTCGGTGAGCCGCGGAATATCGGCGGCCGGAATGCCGAGGCCGCTATCGATGACCGAGAACACCGCATGGCCACCCTGCGCACGCCAGTTGACCTTGATCGAGCCGCCGTCGGGCGTATAGCGGATCGCGTTCGTCACCAGGTTGCCGAACGCACTGAGAATCTCGGTTTCGACGCCGGTGACGGTCAAAGCTTCGTCGGCCTCGAAGACGATCTTGTGATGATCGCCGGACAGGCTCTGCGCGTCGTCGCGCAGATGCCGCAATACCGCCTGCATGTCGATCATCTGATCGCTCGGCGGCTTGTTGTCACCTTCGAGCGTCGCGAGCACCAGCAGATCGCTGACGATATGACGCATGCGCGACGCCTGCTGCTCCATCAGGTCGAGATAGCGCGCGCGCTCGGCCTCGCCCAACGGCAGCTCGCGCATCGTCTCGAGAAAACCGGACAGCACGGTAAGCGGCGTTTTCAGTTCGTGCGACACGTTGGCGACGAAGTCACGCCGCATCGCATCGGTGCGCTCGAGTTCGGTGATGTCCTGCGACAGCACCAGTTTGCGATTGTCGCCATACGGAAACACCTGCACCGACAGCACGTTCTGGCGCTTGTCGCCCATGCCGCGCATGATCAGCATTTCCTCGTACCGATGCGAATTCAGATAGCGCACGAAATCCGGATGGCGCACCAGATGCGTGATGTGCTGGCGCAGATCGCGCTTCGCATCGAGCCCGAAGTGGCTTTCGGAAATCGCGTTGCACCACTCGATCTGATCGTGATCGTCGAGCATCGCGACGCCGTTCGGCGACGCCTGGATCGCCTGGATGAAACGCGAATGCTGCTGCTCGACCTGGCGCACCTGGGCGTGCCAGCGCTTCGCGAGCTTGTGCAGACGGTAGTAGATTTCGCCCCAGATGCCGGGGGCGCTCGGCACTTCGCCGTACACCGGCGCATCGAGCAGACGCCACAGACGCTGCTTATGGAAGGTACTGAAGACGCTCTGTGCGAGCAGCATGACGATGGCGAGAGCGAGCCCTGCCTTGACGTTCACCAGTGCGCCGACCACCGCGCACAGAACAGCAAGCAGCACGACCGACACGATGGAGCGCGCCCAGATGATGTTCATGGTCTAGCGATCGAAGAGAAAATACAGCGCAGGAAGGAGGTGCGGCGGCTCAACAGCTACGCAGTGCAGTGCGCCGCCGACGACGGCTATCAGGCGCTCTTCGCCAGCCGGTAGCCGCTGCCGCGTACCGTTTCAATCATAGCATCGCACCCGGCCGGCTTGAGTGCCGCACGCAGACGCTTGATATGTACGTCGACGGTACGCTCTTCGACGAACACGTGATCGCCCCACACCTGGTCGAGCAGTTGCGTGCGGCTGTGCACGCGCTCCGGGTGAGTCATGAAGAAATGCAGCAGACGGAATTCGGTCGGGCCAAGATCGAGCTTGATCTCGCTGCCTTCCGCATGCGCCGCGACGCGGTGCGTGGCCGGATCGAGCTTCAGGCCGTTGATCGCGACCACGTCTTCGGTCAGCTGCGGCGCGCGGCGGCGTAGCACCGCCTTGATGCGCGCCATCAGTTCCTTCGGCGAGAACGGCTTCGTCACGTAGTCGTCGGCGCCGATCTCGAGACCGAGCACCTTGTCCTGCTCGTCGCCGCGCGCGGTCAGCATGATGATCGGGATATGCTTCGTGCGCTCGTTGTTGCGCAGATCGCGCGCGAACGAAATGCCCGATTTGCCCGGCAACATCCAGTCGAGCAGCACGAGATCGGGCAGCACGTCGCTGATCAGGTTGTGCGCCTGCTCCGCGTTGTACGCGCGAATCGGGCAGTGTCCGGCGTGTTGAAGATTGACCGAAATCAATTCGGAAATGGCGGGCTCATCTTCAATGACGAGAATGCTGCTGGGCATCGGCACCTCTGTTCCTTATCTCTGGATTAGCTGAGCGCTTCGCGTTCGAGCGCGTCGCGCGACTGGTGCCGCACGTCGGTACCCTTGACGATGTAGATGATGAATTCGGCGATGTTCTTCGCGTGGTCGCCGATCCGCTCGATCGCCTTGGCGATGAACAGGAAGTCGAGGCCCACCGAGATCGAACGCGGATCTTCGGTCATATACGAAATCAGCTTGCGCACGAACGCGCGGAATTCCTCGTCGATCGCCTTGTCGTCGCGCACGATCTGCGCGGCGGCGACCGTGTCCAGACGCGCGAACGCGTCGAGCGCGCGGCGCAGGATTGACACGGCCATCTCGCCGGACAGCTTGATCTCGGCGATGTTGATGGTGCGCGAGGCGCCGTCTTCCATCAGACGCTTGGTGCGCTTCGCGATCTTCTCGGCTTCGTCGCCGGCGCGCTCGAGGTTCGTGATGGTCTTCGAGATCGCGATCAGCAGGCGCAGATCGCGCGCGGCCGGCTGACGGCGCGCGATGATGTTGCTGCACTCCTCGTCGATCTCGACTTCCATCTTGTTCAGACGGTCTTCGGTGGCGATGACCTGCTCGGCGATACCGAGGTCGAATTCGTTGAGCGCCTGCATCGCGTTGACGATCTGCGATTCGACGAGGCCGCCCATTTCGAGCACTTTCGACGAAACGAGGTTCAGGTCGGCGTCGAACTGGCTGGACAGATGTTTATCGGACATGTCGTACTCCGTTGTATTGCCCGGCGGATCAACCGAAGCGGCCGGTGATGTAGTCCTCGGTTTCCTTGCGGACCGGCTTGATGAAGATCTTTTCTGTGTCGCCGAATTCGATCAGTTCACCGAGGTACATATAGGCAGTGTAGTCCGAACAGCGGGCCGCCTGCTGCATGTTGTGCGTGACGATCACGACCGTGTAGTCGCTCTTCAGCTCAGCGATCAGCTCTTCGATACGGCCCGTCGAAATCGGGTCGAGCGCCGAGCACGGCTCGTCGAGCAGCAGCACTTCGGGGCGAATCGCGATACCGCGCGCGATACACAGACGCTGCTGCTGGCCGCCCGACAGACCGTAGCCACTCTGGCCGAGCTTGTCCTTCACTTCGTTCCACAGCGCCGCCTTGGTCAACGCCCATTCGACGCGGTCGTCCATTTCCGAGCGCGACAGCTTCTCGAACATCTTCACGCCGAAAGCGATGTTGTCGTAGATCGACATCGGGAACGGCGTCGGCTTCTGGAACACCATGCCGATGCGCGCGCGCAGCAGCGAAATATCCTGGCGCGTGGTCAGCAGGTTTTCGCCGTCCATCACGATCTCGCCTTCCGCGCGCTGCTCCGGATAGAGCGCGTACATCTTGTTGAAGGTTCGCAGCAGCGTGGACTTGCCGCAGCCCGACGGGCCGATGAACGCGGTCACCTTGCCTTCGGGAATCTGCAGATTGATGTTCTTCAGCGCGTGGTACTTGCCGTAGAAGAAGTTGAGATCCTTGACCTCTATCTTCGGACGCGACGGCGTTTGAGCGTGAGCGCTGTGTTCGGGGTCGGAGCCCGCGGGCGCGGTTGCGTGCCCGGCCGGATTGAGTTGGGTTTCTGCCATGTTCATCGGATTCACTCCGCCCTTACTTGTTCGAGAAGATCGTGCGCGCGAGGATATTCAGTCCCAGCACCGCGAGCGTGATCAGGAAGACGCCGGCCCACGCGAGCGATTGCCATTGCGCGAACGGGCTCATCGCAAACTTGTAGATCGTGACCGGCAGGTTCGCGACCGGCTGGCCCATATCGACCGAGAAGAACTGGTTCGACAGCGCGGTGAAGAGCAGCGGCGCGGTTTCGCCGGCAATCCGCGCGACCGCGAGCAGCACACCGGTGACGATGCCCGCGATCGACGCCTTCAGCGTGATCGAAAGCACCATCTTCCACTTCGGCGTGCCGAGCGCGAACGCGGCTTCCCGCATCGCATTCGGCACGAGCTTCAGCATGTTTTCGGTCGTGCGGATCACGATCGGAATCTGCAGCAGCGCCAGCGCGAGCACGCCGGCCCAGCCGCTGAAGTGGCCCATCTTCGCGACGACGAGCGCGTAGACGAACAGACCGATGACGATCGACGGCGCCGACAGCAGGATGTCGTTGATGAAGCGCGTGAGGTTCGCAAGCCAGCCCTTCTGGCCGTATTCGGCGAGATAGACGCCCGCCATGATGCCGATCGGCGTGCCAACGAAGGTCGCGAGCGCGACCAGCAACAGGCTGCCGACGATCGCATTCGCAAGACCGCCGCCATCGGTGTTCGGCGGCGGCGTCGACTGCGTGAAGAGCTCGACCGACAAACCGCCGATCCCGAGATGCAGCGTCGTATAGAGAATCCACACGAGCCACAGCAGGCCGAACGCCATCGCCGCGAGCGACAGCGTCAGCGCGATCGCGTTGGTCATCCGACGGCGCCCTTGCAGACGCACGCGCATCGCTTCGAGCGTCGCGGGGTCCTTCAGACCCGGCATATTCAGGGACGGCCCGCTCATTTCGCGCCCTCCCCTTTCTCGAGACGCAGCAGCATGATTTTCGAAATCGCCAGCACGATGAATGTAATCACGAACAGGATCAGGCCGAGTTCCATCAGCGCCGACGTGTGCAGGCCCGGGTCCGCTTCCGCGAACTCGTTGGCGAGCGCCGACGTGATGCTGTTGCCCGGCGAAAACAGCGAAATATTGTCGAGCAGATTGGTGTTGCCGATCACGAAGGTGACCGCCATCGTCTCACCCAGCGCGCGGCCGAGGCCCAGCATGATGCCGCCGATCACACCGGTCTTGGTGTACGGCAGTACGATCTTCCACATCACTTCCCACGTCGTGCAGCCGATACCGTAGGCCGATTCCTTCAGCAGCACCGGCGTCACTTCGAACACGTCGCGCATGACCGCGGCGATGTACGGGATGATCATGATCGCAAGGATCACGCCCGCGCACAGAATGCCGATGCCGATCGGCGGACCCGAGAACAGCGCACCGACGATCGGAATGCCGCCGAGCACCGCGCCGAGAGGCTTCTGGAACCACACCGCGAAGATCGGCGCGAACACGAGCAGGCCCCACATGCCGTACACGATCGACGGAATCGCGGCGAGCAGTTCAATCGCGATGCCGAGCGGCCGACGCAGCCATGCAGGCGACAGTTCGGTTAGAAACAGTGCGATGCCGAAGCTGACGGGCACCGCGATAATGAGAGCGATGATCGACGTCGCGAGGGTGCCGTAGATCGGCACGAGCGCGCCAAATTGCTTGCTGGGTGGATCCCACACCGCCGTCCACAGGAACGCGAGACCGAACTCGCGAATCGACGGCATCGAGGAGATGATCAGGGACACGATGATGCCGCCGAGCAGCAGCAGCGTGACGACCGCGGAAAGGCGTGCGAGGCCGCCGAAGATCACATCGCCGGAGCGGCCAGGCGCTTTTTGCTGCGACGCGCTGCCAGGCGGAGTGGCCCGGCTCGTGCCGGACGCTAAATGAATATCGGACATGAGAGCCTGAGGGACCTGTTTCCAGTTGCCGGACGACACTTGTCGGGCGGGCGGTGATGCATGCGGCGCGTGCCGCGTGAAAGTCACAGGCCGTCCTCGTACGAGGACGGCCGGGGTGCTACCAGGCGCGATTCAGACATACCGCGCCAGCTTACGCCTGTTACTCGGCGAGCGTCTTGCCTGCCGAATCCTTGACCTTCTGCTTCCACTGCGTGCGGATTTCCGACACGACCGATTCCGGCAGCGAGATGTAGTCCAGATCGTTCGCAGCCTGACCGCCGTTCTTGAACGCCCAGTCGAAGAACTTCAGCGTTTCCGCGCCTTGCGGTGCCTTTTCCTGCGTCGTGTGCAGCAGCACGAACGTCGCGCCGACGATCGGCCATGCGTTCTTGCCCGGCTCGTTCGTCAGGATCTGGTAGAACGACTTCGACCAGTCAGCGCCAGCAGCCGCTGCCTTGAACGTGTCCGTCTGCGGCTGAACCACTGCGCCAGCTTCGTTCTTCATCGCGACATAGTTCATGTGGTTCTGCTTGGCGTACGCCCATTCGACGTAGCCGATCGAACCCGGCAGACGCTGCACGAATGCCGCGACGCCGTCGTTACCCTTGCCGCCCGTACCGGTCGGCCAGTTGACCGTCGCACCTTCACCGACCTTCGTCTTCCATTCCGGGTTGACCTTCGACAGGTAGTTCGTCCAGATGAAGCTGGTGCCCGAACCGTCGGCGCGGCGCACCACGGCGATGTCCAGATCCGGCAGCTTGACCTTCGAGTTCAGCGCGACGATTGCCGGGTCATTCCACTTCTTGATCTTGCCGAGATAGATGTCGCCGAGCACTTCACCCGACAGCACCAGTTCGCCCGGCTTCACGCCCGGCACGTTGACTGCCGGCACCACGCCGCCGACCACGGTCGGGAATTGGAACAGGCCTTGCTTTGCGAGTTCGTCGTCCTTCAGCGGAGCGTCCGAACCAGCGAAATCGACGGTCTTCGCCTCGATCTGCTTGATGCCGCCCGACGACCCGATGCCCTGGTAGTTAACCTTGCCGCCGCCGGTCTTCTGATAAGCGTCGGCCCACTTCGTGTAAATCGGTGCCGCGAACGTGCTGCCCGCGCCGGTGATGTCTGCGGCTTGCGCTGCGATTGCGAAAAGCGCGCCAGCGACGCCAGCGAACACGGTTTGCATCAATTTCATGAGACCTCCAATGGAGTGTGAGCGTGTAGTGTGAGCGGGAAACTCGAACACCGCGAAGCTTAGGGTCTCTTTATGACAAAAACGTGACTGATCGTGAATCAGATGTGACAGTCACATTACCCGATGAAAGGTTCAGGAGCCGGTAAATTGCCGCGATTGCGATGCTCGTTGCATTGCATTCTTCAAGTTAGACGAAAAAGACGGGGCGCGAACGTTTGCGCTCGGTGCGGAGAGACGGTTTGGTGCGGGATGCACCGACCTTTTGGCGGCTGGAGCGTGGGGATTTATTGGGTGAAGCCGGCGACGAAGGTCATGGCACGCGGGTCGCCGAAGCTCTCGGAGCGACCGTCAGGCGGCAAGCTGTCGCCACCGCCCGCCGCCTGTTGGGGAACAGATCAGGCCGTTGCGACCCGCACGGCTTGCGCAATCGCTTCCGAATGCTCAAGCGCGTCCGCGACGTTCTGCGCCTCTACCATCACGCGTAGTACCGGCTCGGTGCCCGACGCGCGGATCAGGACGCGACCGCGCCCGTCGAGCGCGCCTTCGGCCACCTTGATCGCGCTACGAATCGTATCGCTGCCCTTCCAGTCCGCGCCGGGCTTCATGCGCACGTTGATCAGCTTCTGCGGGAACAGCGTGACGCCGTCGAGCAGATCCGCGAGCGACTTGCCGCTGCGCTGCATCGCCGCCAGCACGAGCAGAGCGGACACGATGCCGTCGCCGGTCGAATGGCGATCGAGCGACAGAATGTGGCCCGAACCTTCGGCGCCGAGCTGCCAGCCGTGTTCACGAAGCTGTTCGAGCACATAGCGGTCGCCGACCGCGGCGCGCACGAACTTGACGCCGGCTCTCTGCAGCGCGACCTCCACGGCCATGTTGGTCATCAGCGTGCCGACCGCGCCTTCCACGTGGCCGGCGGTCGCGATACGGTCCTTGACCAGCACGTACAACAGCTCGTCGCCGTTGAACAGGCGGCCGGACTCGTCGACGACCTGCAAACGGTCGGCGTCGCCATCGAGCGCAATCCCGAGGTCCGCGTGGTTCGCGCGCACCGCGCGCACCAGCGCATCCGGCGCGGTCGCACCGACGCCGTCGTTGATATTGAAGCCGTTCGGCGAGACGCCGATCGGGATCACTTCCGCGCCGAGCTCATGGAACACGTGCGGCGCGACGTCGTACGCGGCGCCATGCGCGCAATCGACGACGAGCTTCATGCCGCGCAGGTCGTAGGCGGCCGGGAAGGTGCTCTTGCAGAACTCGATGTAGCGGCCGGCCGCGTCGTCGAGACGACGCGCCTTGCCCAACTGCTCGGAAGCCGCGCAAGCGAGCGGCAGCTCGAGCTGCTCCTCGATCTGCGCCTCGACGTCGTCCGGCAGCTTGTTGCCGTCGGCCGAGAAGAACTTGATACCGTTGTCGTAGTACGGGTTGTGCGACGCGCTGATCACGACGCCCGCGGCAAGCCGCAGCGCGCGCGTCAGATACGCGATGCCGGGAGTCGGCATCGGGCCGGCCAGCATCACGTCGACGCCGGCCGCCGAAAAGCCGGATTCGAGCGCGGCTTCGAGCATGTAGCCCGAGACGCGCGTGTCCTTGCCGATCAGCACGGTCGGGCGAGCGCCTGTCTTCGCCCATTGATCGGCGCCCGCGAGCACCTTGCCGGCCGCGTAGCCGAGCCGCAACACGAATTCCGGCGTGATCGGGCCTTCGCCGACCTTGCCTCGAATGCCGTCCGTACCGAAGTAACGACGTGCCATATTTGTTCTCCCTGTATCTGGCTGCGGGCTCAACCGTGCGCGCGGCTCTGCTTGGCAGCGTCGCGCAGGGTTGCCCATACTTTCAATGCATCGACTGTTTGCGCGACGTCGTGTACGCGCAGAATCGCGGCGCCCCGCTCGGCCGCGCACACCGCTGCGGCGATGCTGCCGGCCACGCGCTCCGGCGCCGGCCGCCCTGTCACCGCGCCAACCATCGATTTGCGCGACATGCCCGCAAGGATCGGATATGGCGACGCGGCGCGCGGCGCCGTGTCGCGCAGATGCGCAAGCAACGCGTAGTTGTGCTCGACGACGATCTTGCCGAAGCCGAAACCCGGATCGACGCTGATTCGCTCGCGCGCAATCCCCGCCTGCTGCAAAGTCGCGACACGCTCCTCGAGGAACTGGCGCACTTCGCTGACAACGTCGGCATAGTGCGGCTCGCCGCGCTGCATGGTCTGCGGCTCACCTAACATATGCATTACACAAAGGCCGCAGTCGCTGTCGCGCACCGCGTCGATCGCGCCCGGCATGCGCAAGCCCCAGACGTCGTTGATCAGGTCGGCGCCCGCGTTCAACGCATCGCGCATCACTTCCGGCTTGTACGTATCGACCGACAACGGCACATTCGCGCCACGAAGTTGCTCGACGAGTGGTATCACGCGCTCGAGTTCCTCGTCGAGCGGCACCGGCGGCGCGCCAGGACGCGTCGATTCCCCGCCGATATCGATAATGTCCGCGCCCTCGAGCATCATGCGCTCGGCATGGCGCAGCGCATCGCCGCGCATCGCGTACAAGCCGCCATCGGAGAAGGAATCGGGAGTGACGTTCAGAATGCCCATGACCAACGGGCGTTCAAACGTCAGCTTGAAGCGGCCGCACTGTAGCGGCTCTGGAAGGGGTACGGAAGAACAATCGACTTTCGACACGTAACAATGCTTCACTTTGAACGGATCAATGCAAAACGGGCCGGTGTGTAGCACACCGGCCCGCACTTTCTACTGGCTACCTATCAGGCCGGCGCGGTTGCGCTGCCCGGCTTGACTTCGGTGCCCGCGCTACCGCCCGACGAGGCGTCGCTTGCCGACGGCGGCGAACTCTTCGGCGAACGCGGCGGACGGCCGGCCATGATGTCGTTGATCTGATCGGCGTCGATCGTCTCCCACTCCATCAATGCGGCGGTCATCGCTTCGACCTTGTCGCGGTTTTCTTCCAGCAGGCGCCGCGCCAGATTGTACTGCTCGTCCAGCACACGACGGATTTCCGCATCGACCTTCTGCTGCGTCGCTTCCGAAATGGTCCGCGTGAAGCCGCGGCCGAACGGCGAAGCGTCGTTTTCGTCGTCGACATAGACCATCGGTCCGAGCGCATCCGTCATACCGAAGCGGGCAACCATCGCGCGAGCCGTCTGGGTCGCCTTGTTGAAGTCATCCGACGCACCGGTGCTGATGAGGTTCAGGAACAGCTCTTCCGCGACGCGACCGCCGAACAGAATGGCAAGACGGTCGAGCAGATAGTCCTTCGAGTACGTTTCGTTATCATGCTCCGGCAACTGCCACGTGACGCCCAGCGCACGGCCGCGCGGAATGATCGTGACCTTGTGCACCGGATCGGCCTTCGGCAACAGCTTTGCGATCACCGCGTGACCCGATTCGTGATACGCGGTCGCACGCTTCGATTCTTCGCGGATCACGGCCGACTTGCGCTCCGGACCCATGAAGATCTTGTCCTTCGCGTCCTCGAAATCGGTCATTTCGACGATGCGCTTGCCGCGGCGCGCCGCGAACAGGGCTGCTTCGTTGACGAGGTTCGCGAGATCGGCGCCCGAGAAACCCGGCGTGCCGCGCGCGATCACTGCCGCATCGACGTCGTTCGAAATCGGAACCTTGCGCAGGTGCACCTTCATGATGTGCTCGCGGCCGCGGATATCGGGCAGACCGACGTACACCTGGCGGTCGAAACGGCCCGGACGCAACAGCGCCTTGTCGAGTACGTCCGAACGGTTGGTCGCGGCGATCACGATGACACCCGAGTTCGCCTCGAAGCCGTCCATTTCGACGAGCATCTGGTTCAGCGTCTGTTCGCGCTCGTCGTTACCGCCGCCCATGCCGGCGCCGCGATGACGGCCGACCGCGTCGATTTCGTCGATGAACACGATACACGGCGCGTGCTTCTTGGCCTGCTCGAACATGTCGCGCACGCGAGCCGCGCCGACGCCGACGAACATTTCCACGAAATCCGAACCCGAAATGCTGAAGAACGGCACCTTCGCCTCGCCGGCGATCGCGCGTGCGAGCAGCGTCTTACCGGTTCCCGGCGGGCCAACGAGCAGCACGCCGCGCGGAATACGACCACCGAGCTTCTGGAATTTCTGCGGATCGCGCAAAAAGTCGACGAGTTCCGACACTTCTTCCTTGGCTTCGTCGCAACCGGCAACGTCGGTGAAATTGATTGCGTTGTTGTTCTCGTCGATCAGCCGCGCGCGCGACTTCCCAAACGAGAAGGCCCCGCCTTTGCCGCCCCCCTGCATCTGTCGCATCATGTAGAACCAGAAACCGATGATCAGGATCGTCGGCCCGAGGTAATACAGCACGGACATCAGTGCATTGGGTTCGTCGTCAGCCTTGCCGCTCACCTGTACGCCATACTTCATCAGATCGCCGACCATCCAGATGTCGCCGGGCGACACGATCTGGTACTTCTGGCCGTCTGCCGGAGTGACCGTGAGGTTCCGCCCCTGGACAATGACGTTCTTGACTTTGCCGTTCTTCGCGTCGTCCATGAACTGCGAATAGGAAACGCCTTCCTGGACACGGGGCTTGTCGAACTGCTTGAACACCGTAAACAGCACCAGTGCGATTACCAGCCACACTGCTGCTTTCGAAAACATATTGTTGTTCAAAGCACCACTCCTTCACTTAGACGGGCGCCTACATTTGCCTTGCGGCACCACGAAAGCATTCTAATCCAGTCCGCAGACCCCTGCCATAGCGTTTCACTACCACGGAAATAGGGTAGCGGGCCAGCTTGACGCCGGTCTCCGACGCATCGGGCTGGCTATTGGCAGAAATGGAACCGGCTCGCCGCATCCCTACGCGAGACGCTTCAAATGCTTACCCAAAATAAATGTTTCTGACGATTTATCCCGCGACGCCTTCGGCTTGCGGGCCGCCACCACCTTGAATTGGCGCTTGAACTTTTCGACAATCTGACTATATCCGCTGCCGTGAAAGCATTTGACTAAAAGGGCACCATCGGGCTTCAGGTGATTCTGTGCGAATTCGAGCGCGAGATCGCATAAATGCTCGATCCGCGCCGCGTCCGCGATCGCCACACCGGACAGGTTGGGTGCCATATCCGAAATTACAAGGTCTACCTGGCGCGCGCCGACCAACTCTTCGAGCTGGACCAGCACCGAGTCTTCGCGGAAATCCCCCTGGATGAAGTGCACGTCGGCTACCGGCTCCATCGGCAGAATGTCCAAAGCGATGATCGTGCCGTCGATGCCACCTTCGCGCTCCGCGTTGCGCTGCGAGCCGCCGGCGAGCTTGTTACGCGCGTACTGGCTCCAGCTGCCCGGCGAGGAACCGAGATCGACGATCACCTGTCCGGGGCGGATCAGCTTGTCCTGTTCGTCGATTTCCTTGAGCTTGTAGGCCGCGCGGGCACGATAGCCTTCCCGCTGCGCCATTTTGACGTACGGATCGTTGATGTGGTCGTGCAGCCACGCGGTATTGAACTTGTTTTTTGCCATTAAAGATTGAACTATTGCTGCGTCAAGTCGCGCTTTAGGGGATAATACGCGGTTAATTCGCGCGGTCACCGCCAGACTGGCGGCCATCCGCGATTCTGTTGTTCTGACGCGCACCCTGCTGAATCAACCCGCCCGAATCGCTCGGCGATGGGACGAAAAGCGCAGGAGCCGCCATTTTAGTCGAGTCTTCCACTTTCCATGCCAGCCCTCAAAGTCTCTCCCGACCAACGCGCCGAGTTGCGCTCCCAGGCACATGCGCTCAAACCGGTCGTGCTCGTCGGGGCCGAAGGCTTGACCGACGCTGTGCTCGCCGAAATTAAGGTGCACCTCGCAGCGCATCAACTGATCAAAATCCGCGTGTTCGGTGACGAGCGCGAGGAGCGCATCGCCATCTACGAAGAAATCTGCGACACGCTGAACGCGGCACCGATTCAGCATATTGGCAAGTTGCTCGTGATCTGGAAGCCAGAATCCGCGCAGCCGGCGGCAAAAGCGAAGCGCGGCGCGTTGCCGAGCGCCCGTGAAGCGGCAGTTGAAGAAACCCGGCCGGCCAAGGGCCGCGCACCGCGCATCGTCAAAGTGGTGAAACCGACCGACGTGCCGATGCGCAAGCCGCGAGCGAAAGCGGTGCTGGTGCGCGGCAACGAACGCGTGACGCAGGGCGGCAACATCAAGCGCGCGAAGAAGCGTCAAACCAGCGCGAAGCGTTCGCATCAGTCGAAGTAAGAGCACACGCGGCGAAGGTGCGGACCGGGTCCGCACCGCGCGTTGGCGGGCTTGGGCGCAAGGCCCGAAACGGCGCCAATGAACCGTAGCTGGCCGCCGGAATAGCGACGATTCGTCGCAACATGAAGTTCATCGCGGGCATCGGTTCGGCATCGACCGGAGGACATAGCGCCGCGTCACACCACCAGCCACCCGCGAGCCTCAGCCCGCCACCTTCCCCGTGACTCCGCGCGCGCCCTCTTCGTCGGCCGCGGTACCGACATGCACCGGCAGCAGCCACACGAGCGCAGCACCTAGCAGGCTCTCGATCAGATAGAACAGACTCGACACGCCATGCAGGATGCCGAAGCGCGTCGCATAAACGGAATGTCCGACGTCGCCGCCCGCCTCGAGCGCCGCGACGCGCATCGCGTTCATGAACGGCTGCAACGCGAAATAGCCAACCAGCACGCATACGAGCATACCGGCGAGCAGCCAGCGCAGGCGGCGATACACGCCACTACCGCGCCGCACGAGCAGATTGGCAAGACCGAGCAGCAAAATACCGCACACGACGCCAATCACTCCCTGAATCCGAAACAGCTCCGCGGCAATGGCACCCGCCGTCATGCGGTCGAGCGACGTGAACAGCACGGGCGCAACCGCGTAGCCGATAGTCAACAGGCTACCGACCCACACCACCGTCAACAGGCGGAATAAACGATGCGGCATCAGAGACACCGGCGCGATCCTCAGATGTAGCTGACCGCGATGATTTCGTATTCACGAATGCCGCCCGGTGCCTGCACCGACGCGACGTCGCCTTCCGATTTGCCGATCAGCGCACGCGCGATCGGCGAGCTGATCGAGATCAGGCCGTGGTCGATGTCCGCTTCGTCGTCACCGACGATCTGATATTTGACCGACGCGCCCGACTCGAGGTCTTCGAGCTCGAGCGTCGCGCCGAACACCACGCGGCCGTCCGCTTCCACTTGCGCCGGATCGATCACCTGCGCGCCCGCGAGCTTCGACTCGATTTCGGCGATGCGGCCTTCGATGAAGCCCTGCTTTTCCTTCGCAGCGTCGTATTCCGCGTTTTCCGACAGATCGCCCTGGGCGCGCGCTTCCGCGATCGAGTTGATCACCGCCGGACGCTCAACCGATTTCAAGCGCTGCAATTCATCGCGCAGCATGTCTGCTCCGCGCTTCGTCAATGGGATAGTGCTCATAAACAACTCTGGAGGCAAAAAACGGCCATAAAAAAATCACCGCGGTTAAGTGCATTCCGCGAAAGCCGCCGCCCATGGACAGACCCGGGCCGCAGCACCTGCGGAACGCCGCTTAACCGCGGCACTTACATCTTGGACAGGTATGAAGCCTTAGTTTAGGCGAGCGTGGAGTCCTTGTAAATCATAGACTTCCAGGTTCTTCAGATAACGAAGACCCTCCACCGCCGCGCGTGCGCCCGACATCGTCGTGTAGTAGGTGACCTTGTTCGCCTGCGCGCTCATGCGAATCGAACGCGAATCGGCGATCGCCGCGCGCGTTTCGTCGACGGTCGTGAAGACGAGAGCGATCTCGCCGTTCTTGATCATATCCACGATGTGCGGACGGCCGTCCTTTACCTTGTTGACGACCTTGACCGGCACGCCGGCCGCTTCGATCGCGGCAGCCGTGCCCTTGGTCGCGACGATCGGGTATCCGAGCTCGTGCAGCATGCGCGCGACTTCGACCGCCTTCGGCTTGTCGGCGTCCATCACGGTCAGCAGCACCGTGCCCGACTCCGGCAGACGCGAACCCGCCGCGAGTTGCGACTTGAACAGCGCCTCGCCGAACGTCTGACCGACGCCCATCACTTCGCCGGTCGAACGCATTTCAGGTCCGAGCACCGGGTCGACCGTCGGGAACTTGACGAACGGGAACACCGCTTCCTTCACGCTGAAGTACGGCGGCTGGACTTCCTTCGTCACGCCTTGCGCGGCGAGCTTCTGGCCGACCATCGCGCGCGCCGCGATCTTCGCGAGCGGCAGGCTGGTCGCCTTCGACACGTACGGGACCGTGCGCGACGCGCGCGGGTTCACTTCGAGCACGTAGATGATGTCGTCCTTCGACCCATCAGCCGCATTTGTTTTGGAAGGCACCTGCTGGATCGCGAACTGCACGTTCATCAGGCCGACCACGTTCAGCGCCTTCGCCATTGCGGCGGTCTGGCGCTTCAGTTCGGCAACGGTCGCCTTCGACAGCGAATAAGGCGGCAGCGAGCAGGCCGAGTCGCCCGAGTGCACGCCCGCCTGTTCGATGTGCTCCATCACGCCGCCGATGAACACGGCGTCGCCATCGGAAATGCAATCCACGTCGCATTCAATCGCGTCGTTCAGGAAGCGGTCGAGCAGCACCGGCGAATCGTTCGATACCTTGACGGCCTCACGCATATAGCGTTCGAGGTCGCGCGGCTCGTGGACGATTTCCATCGCGCGGCCGCCCAGCACGTACGACGGACGCACCACGAGCGGATAGCCGATCTCGTCAGCGAGCTTCAGCGCTTCGTCTTCGGTGCGCGCGGTACGGTTCGGCGGCTGACGCAGGCCGAGGTCTTGCAGCAGCTTCTGGAAACGCTCGCGGTCTTCGGCCGCGTCGATCATGTCCGGCGACGTACCAATGATCGGCACGCCGTTCGCTTCGAGATCGAGCGCGAGCTTCAACGGCGTCTGGCCACCGTACTGCACGATCACGCCGACCGGCTTTTCCTTGTCGACGATTTCGAGCACGTCTTCGAGCGTCAGCGATTCGAAGTACAGACGGTCGGACGTGTCGTAGTCGGTCGACACGGTTTCCGGGTTGCAGTTGACCATGATCGTTTCATAGCCGTCCTCGCGCATCGCGAGCGCGGCATGCACGCAGCAGTAGTCGAACTCGATGCCCTGGCCGATCCGGTTCGGGCCGCCGCCCAGCACCATGATCTTCTTGTTGTCCGTCGGACTCGCTTCGCACTCTTCCTCGTAGGTCGAGTACATGTACGCGGTTTTCGTTGCGAACTCGGCAGCGCACGTGTCGACGCGCTTATACACCGGACGCACGTTCAACTCGATACGGCGCGCGCGCACGTCCGCCGGCTTCGCGCCGAGCAGCTTGGCGAGACGCCGATCCGAGAAGCCGCTCTGCTTCAGATACTTCAACTCTTCCTTCGACAGGCTCGCGAGCGTACGGCCCGCCAGCGCCTTTTCCTTCAGCACGATCTGTTCGATCTGCGCGAGGAACCACGGGTCGATCGCAGTCTCTTCGAAGATTTCCTGCGCGCTCATGCCGGCGCGGAACGCGTCGCCGACATACCAGATGCGATCAGGACCGGCTTCGCCGATCTCGCGGATGATCTCGTCGCGATCGGCGGTCTTTTCGTCGAGACCGTCGACGCCGACTTCGAGGCCGCGCAGCGCTTTCTGGAACGACTCCTGGAAAGTGCGGCCGATCGCCATCACTTCGCCGACCGACTTCATCTGCGTGGTCAGGCGCGAATCGGCTTCACGGAATTTTTCGAACGCGAAACGCGGGATTTTCGTGACGACGTAGTCGATCGTCGGTTCGAACGACGCCGGGGTCTGGCCGCCGGTGATTTCGTTCTTCAGTTCATCGAGCGTGTAGCCGACCGCGAGCTTGGCCGCGACCTTCGCGATCGGGAAGCCGGTTGCCTTCGACGCCAGCGCCGACGAACGCGACACGCGCGGGTTCATTTCGATCACGATCATCCGACCGTCTTTCGGATTGATCGAGAACTGCACGTTCGAGCCGCCCGTGTCGACGCCGATCTCGCGCAGCACCGCCAGCGACGCGTTACGCAGGATCTGGTATTCCTTGTCCGTCAGCGTCTGCGCCGGCGCGACCGTGATCGAGTCACCGGTGTGGATGCCCATCGGGTCGAGGTTTTCGATCGAGCAGACGATGATGCAGTTATCCGCCTTGTCACGGACCACTTCCATCTCGTACTCTTTCCAGCCGAGCAGCGACTCTTCGATCAGCAGCTCGCGCGTCGGCGACAGGTCGAGACCGCGCTTGCAGATCTCTTCGAACTCGTCGCGGTTGTAGGCGATGCCGCCGCCCGAACCGCCCAGCGTGAACGAAGGACGGATCACGACCGGATAGCCGCCGCTGCCGGTTTCCGCGGCGATCTTCGCCTGCACCGCGAGTGCTTCTTCCATCGAATGCGCGGTGCCCGACTTGGCCGAACCGAGGCCGATTTTGGTCATCGCGTCCTTGAACTTCTGGCGGTCTTCCGCCTTGTCGATCGCTTCCGGCGACGCGCCGATCAGCTCGACGTCGTACTTCGCCAGCACGCCATGCGCGTGCAGATCGAGCGCGCAGTTCAGCGCGGTCTGGCCGCCCATCGTCGGCAGGATCGCGTCCGGGCGCTCCTTCGCGATGATGCGCTCGACCACTTCCCACGTGATCGGCTCGATGTAGGTCACGTCGGCCGTGTTCGGGTCGGTCATGATCGTCGCCGGATTGCTGTTGACGAGAATGACCTTGTAGCCTTCCTCACGCAGCGCCTTGCATGCCTGCGCGCCCGAGTAATCGAACTCGCACGCCTGGCCGATGATGATCGGACCCGCGCCGATGATGAGGATGCTCTTGATGTCTGTCCGCTTGGGCATAACGCTCTCGCTAATGTATTCCTGAATTCTTTCCGTCGGCGCGCGCCGTTTTCACGTTGCGCGCGCTGTTTGCGGCGCGTCCGCCGCATCGTGCCGCGGGGCGCCGCGGCCGCCGCGAGCCGCTTTCGTTTCCGTCTCGGGCTGGCTTTGCGGCCGGCCTTTAGTGCTTCAAGCCGCTGCGCTCTTGCCGCTCTTCTGCGCGTCCATCAACGCGGTGAAGCGGTCGAACAGGTACGCGATGTCGTGCGGACCAGGCGACGCTTCCGGGTGGCCCTGAAAGCAGAACGCCGGCTTGTCGGTCAGCGCGAAGCCTTGCAGCGTGCCGTCGAACAACGATACGTGCGTCACGCGCGCGTTGGCGGGCAGCGTGTCGGCATCGACCGCGAAGCCGTGGTTCTGCGACGTGATCACCACGCGGCCGTCTTCGAGATCCTTGACTGGGTGATTCGCGCCGTGGTGGCCGGTCTTCATCTTCATCGTCTTCGCGCCGACCGCGAGGCCCATGATCTGGTGGCCAAGGCAAATGCCAAAGGTCGGAATGCCGCGCTCGATGAACTCCTTCGTCGCCGCGATCGCGTAGTCGCACGGCTCCGGGTCGCCGGGGCCGTTCGAGAGGAACACGCCGTCCGGGTTGAGCGCGAGCGCGTCGGCGGCGCTCGCTTGCGCCGGCAGCACGGTGACATGGCAGCCGCGCTCGGCCAGCATCCGCAGGATGTTCTGCTTGACGCCGTAATCGAATGCGACCACGCGGTACTTCGGCGCCTTCTGGTCGCCGTAGCCCGTGCCCAAGCGCCATTCGGTTTTGGTCCACTCGTAGGTTTGCCCGGTCGACACGACCTTCGCGAGGTCCATGCCGGCGAGGCCCGGGAACGAGCGCGCGAGTTCGATGGCCTTGGCTTCGTCGTCGGACCCAGCGAGGATCGCGCCGTTTTGCGCGCCCTTGTCGCGCAGCAGGCGGGTCAGCTTGCGGGTGTCGATGCCGGCGATGGCGACTACGCCTTCGTCCTGAAGATATTGTGGGAGCGTACGCTCCATGCGGAAGTTCGACGCGAGAACCGGCAGATCACGGATGATTAGGCCAGCGGCATGGACTTTCGTCGCTTCGACGTCTTCGGCGTTCACGCCGACGTTGCCGATATGCGGGTACGTGAGGGTCACGATCTGGCGCGCGTAACTCGGGTCAGTCAGGATTTCCTGATAGCCGGTGATGGCGGTGTTGAACACGACTTCACCGGTGGTGTGCCCGGGGGCCCCGATCGAATAACCACGAAAGACCGTGCCGTCGGCGAGCGCGAGAAGAGCGGGAGAAAATGACGGCAACACGGGAGACTCCTTGGGGGAACACCCTGTTGCCACCTGTCTATCCGATTTCGAGCCGCAGCGGAACACATTCTGGATGCGCGCGCAGACTCGCTCGCGAGCTGCCGGTAACGATGCAAGGGGCGCGATGAGTCCATTGTGTGGACGACTTCGGCTGGATGCGGGGCCCTTCTTGCTACGCCAATGGCGCGCGGCGGATGAACGGTATGGGGGAGGTAGGCGCTAGGGTGCGGGTTGATAAGCTCAAACCTTGAAATTATAGCCTGAAACCGCCCTTCCTTCCAAATCTGACATAGGACGCGGACTTGCAGCAGCGTGCCGCGCGGCCGTTCAGGCTTCCTGCTCCGCGCGCATTTCGCCGGACCCGGCAAGCTGCCGTCCCGGCAATGCGTACCAGACTGCGCTCAGTACCTGCAGCGCGACAAGGATTGCCCACGCGCTCAGATGCGCGACCGCCGGATAGTGCCCGCCGCTCGCCGGCCAGTGAGAAAGCACCGCGCCAACGCCGATCTGAAAACCGAAGATCAGCAGAAAAATAATCAGCGTCAGCGTCGTGTTGACCCGGCCGATCATCTGCGGCGGGAAATGTCGCGCCATCACCGCGTAGCTCAGAATGCCAGTGCCACCGAAGATTCCGTACGCGGCCCACAACAGGCTCGCCGGCAATGGCGCATTGAACATGATCAGCATCTGCGTCAGCACGTACAACGCCATGCCGATGCCGCAGAACGCGTACAACGAGAGACCGCGCCGCTCGAGACTACGCGCCGCCGCGCCGAAACCGACGCACCCCGCCATCATCGCGAAGCCGAGAATCGACACGAGCGCCGCCGCCTCGTGCGGTTCGAAGCCTTGTACGTCGCGCAGCCATGCTCCGACCCACAACGATTGCATCGCGTAGAAAACGCCCTGCGTAACGACCGAGAACGACGCGATTTTCCAGAATGCCGCGCTGCGCAGGATATGCCACGTCCCCTTGAACTGCGCAACGAGGCTCGTCTGGCGATGCGTGTCGCGCGCGTCCGGCGCGAGCGTCCATTGCGCGAGCGCGACCACCACCGTCAGCACCCCGAGCCCCACGCAGACCGAGCGCCAACTGGAGAAGCCGAGCACCCACGTGAGCGGCGAACCGACCATCACGCCGCCGAAACCGCCGATCGCCATCACGAGCCCGTTCATCAATGGCAAACGCGAGACCGGAAAATGCTGCGCGAGCGCCTTGAACGCGGCGCCGAGGCATACCGAGACGCCGACGCCGATCAGCAACCGCCCGACCATCATCATGCCGAGACTGTGCGCCGCGCCGAACACCCAGATGCCGAGCGCGGCGAAGAGCAGCGTGACAGCCGTCACGCGACGCGCGCCGAAGTGGTCGAGCAGCACGCCAGCGGGGGTCTGCGCGCCCGCGAAGCCGAGGAAATACAGGCTCGTCAGCACACCCAGATCGGCGGCTGACAGACCGAGATCGCGCGTGATGAACGGCGCGAAACCAAGATTGACGCCGCGAAACACGTAAGAGACGAAGTAGCCGGCGGAAAAAAGCAGAAAGACGCGCAGTTGGGTCGACGACATAAATCAGGAAGAAAACCTGGAAATGGACCTCAAGAACCTTGCCCGAGGTCCCGACGGATCAGGATAGGACGGCGTCCCGCGGCCAACGCGGCCGAAGCACGAACAATAAAGTAAATACGGCAAACCCGCAGGAACCGTGTCCGCGCAATGAAAAACGCCGTCACCCTGAGGTGACGGCGTTGGATGAACACGGTGCGTGATCGGAGCGCAATCCATGCGCTGCCCCCGCAACGCATGTGGTCACTACCGTGAGAGCCGCTATTGGTCTATTTACCCTTCTTCTTCGCGTTGGCCACGGTCTTCGGGCGGCTCTCAGCCGCGGCCTTCGACGCATTGCCGGACACCGAGGTCGACACCTTCTCGACCTTGCCCTTGCTGGCAGGCGCCGCCGGTTTGTCACCCTTGCCGCCCGGCTGGGAGACCTTCACGATGGCAGAGTGGCCGCGCCCTTTCTTCTTATCGTAGCGCGAATCGCCGCGGGCGTCTGCGGCATGGACGCCAATCTTCTGCACACTGCCGCCTTGCACATCGGCGGCGATCTTTTCCGGCCCCGGCTCGCTCGGTACTGGCTTGCCGACCGGCACGTGCAGCACGACCACCTGGCCGCGCGAAACCTGATCGCGATGTGTCTTGTTCCATGCCTTCAGTTGACCAACCGACACGCCGTAGCGCAGCGCGATGGCGGCCATCGACTGATTGCGGCGCACGCGGATCAGCATCTTGCGCGTGTCGGGCACGTCGGGTTCCATCGCGAGCACCGCGCTTTCGGCGATGTCGGCGCTGATGTCCTCGTCGTCGTCCGAGCCGCGCGGCACGACGATCGTCGAGCCTGGCTTCAGGCGCATGCCGACCGGAATCTTGTTCACTTCCATCAGCGTGTCTGCGTCGACGCCGATCTTCTGTGCGATCGCCGCAGGTGTCGCCCGTGCGTCGACGGTGTAGGTGGTCCAGGACGACAGCGAGCCCGAGTACGTTTTCAGATTGCGCTCGAACGCGGACGCGTTGTCGAAAGGCAACAGAATCTGCGGCTGCGTCGCGCCGAGAATCACCGGCTTCCTGAACGACGGGTTCAGCGAGCGGAACTCGTCGGTCGACATGTTGGCAAGCCGCGCGGCGACGTCGACGTCGATATCGTGCGAGGTCGTGACCGTCACGAAGTACGGGTGGTTCGGAATCGCCGGCAGCGCGAGCCCGTACACCTGCGGGTTCATCACGAGGTTCTTGACCGCCTGCAGCTTCGGCACGTAGTTGCGCGTTTCGTTTGGCATACGCAGGCTCAGGTAGTCGGTCGGCAGACCCGCCGCCTCGTTGCGCGCGATCGCGCGCTGCACGTTGCCCTCACCCCAGTTGTACGCGGCGAGCGCGAGCTGCCAGTCGCCGAACATATCGTGCAGCTTCGACAGGTAGTCGAGCGCGGCGCTGGTCGACGCGAGCACGTCGCGGCGCTCGTCCTGCCACATGTTCTGCTTCAGGTTGTAGGTACGGCCCGTGCCCGGCATGAATTGCCACATGCCCGCCGCCTTGGCGACCGACAAAGCCTGCGGGCTATACGCGGACTCGATGAATGGCAGCAGTGCGAGCTCGGTCGGCATATGGCGCGACTCGAGTTCCTCGACGATGTGATAGAGATATTTCTGCGAGCGCTCGGTCATGCGCTGCACGTAATCGGGGCGTTGCAGATACCAGTTGAGCTGCATGTCGACGAGGTCGCTCTGCAGATCGGGCATCTGGAAGCCACGGCGAATGCGGCCCCACAGATCGGCGTCCTCGCTCGTCAACTGATTGACCGAGCCCTGGTCGACATTGATGGTTTCTTTAGCGGTGGCGTTCTTGCGAAGTGCGTCGGCTACGGCTTGCTGGCTGGCGGGGTTATTGGCGGTATTCGTCGTCGGTCCCTGACTCGCGCACGCGGCGAGTGTCAAGACCAATAACGCGCTTAAGATAAATCGCATGAACGTCTCGGTTTCCACAAGGGCTGGAATTTGCAGCCGATAGTACGAAACGTCAACGTTTCCGTCAATTGGAAAATCAAGAAAAAAATCAACTAAATCTGGGGCTTGGCGAATTTTTCCGATTCATCGCGTGAAGAACTGCCGAATACGCTCCGGATCAACGGAAGCGGTTCTTCCATTCGCGCATCAAGGTGAAGGCCTTCAGCCTGTCAGAGACCGTTTCATGCAATTGTGCTTCGAGGTTCGACTGGATCGCCGGCTCGTCTGCGCGCAGGAACGGATTGACCGCGCGCTCGTGCGCGATCGTGGTCGGCAGCGTCGGCTGGTGGCGGGAGCGCAGTTCGTTCGCCTTGTCGCGCCACGCCTGCAGTTCCGCATTGTGCGGCTCGCAAGCGAGCGCGAAGCGGATGTTCGACAGCGTATATTCGTGCGCGCAATGCACTTCGGTTGCGCCGGGCAGCGCGGCGAGCGCATCGAGCGAATTCAGCATCTGCTGCGGCGTGCCTTCGAAAAGGCGCCCGCAACCGCACGCGAACAGTGTGTCGCCGCAAAACACGTGCGGCGTGCCGCGCGTATCGGCCGCCTGGAAATAGGCAATGTGTCCGCTGGTGTGACCGGGCACGTCGAGCACGCTGAATTCGAGTGCGGGCGCCGCGATCGTCACGTGATCGCCGCTTTTGAGACGATGCTTAAGGTGCGCGATCGCTTCGCCGGCGGGGCCGTAGACAGGCACGTCCTGGCCGTTCAGCAGGTCGGCCACCCCGCCGACGTGGTCTTGATGATGGTGCGTGAGTAAAATAGCGCTCAGCCGCCAGCCTCGTTGGGCCAGACAGGCGCGCACAGGGGCGGCTTCGCCCGGATCGACGACGACCGCATGGTGTCCGTCGGCAATGACCCAGATGTAATTGTCTTCAAACGCCGGGACCGGTACGTACTCGAGCGCATTCATAGGCGACGCATTTTTAATATGACTGACCGAGCGATTATAGACTGGCCCGCCTGGACCGATTCGCCGCCAGGCCGCTACGTGCTCGACTGGGAGCAAACCCAGCTCGATCGCGTGGTGTCGGACGTGTTCGGCTATCATGCGCTGCAACTCGGCCTGCCGCAGCTCGACGCGCTGCGCGAAAACCGGATGCCGTGCCGCGGCCTCGTGCTCGACGCGGCGAGCGGCGCGAGCGCGCCGTACACGTATCCGCCGGCGGCACGTCGTGGCACCGCCGGCGGCATCGGCGGCGCGGGCAACCCTGACGGCGACAATCCCGTCAACGCAGCGCCAGGCGCGCCGGGGCTGCACGCGCCGGCCGGCCGCAGCGCGGTCTGGTGCGACCTGCTCGATCTGCCGTTCGAAGCGCAAAGCGTCGACCTGCTCGTGATGCCGCACACGCTCGAATTCACCAGCGACCCGCATCGGCTGCTGCGCGAAGCCGAACGCGTGCTGGTGCCCGAAGGCCAACTGATCATCCTCGGCTTCAACTCGTTGTCGCTGTGGGGCGTCCGGCAATCGATCGGCAAGATGACAGGCCGCCCGTTCGTGCCTTCGGCCGTCGACCTGATCGCGTTCACGCGTCTGAAGGACTGGATCAAGCTGCTCGGCTTCGATCTTGAACGCGGGCGCTTCGGCTGCTATCGTCCGCCGCTCGCGAGTGATCAATGGCTCGCGCGCTACGGCTTCATGGAAGCCGCCGGCGACCGCTGGTGGCCGATTTTCGGCGCAACCTACATGATCAAGGCGATCAAGCGCGTGCGCGGCATGCGTCTCGTCGGGCCGCTCAAAGTGAAAAAGCCCGTGCTCGCGGCAGGCCTCGCGCCCGCCGCTACCCCGAACACACGTAACCACACCGAATGACACCGGACCACATCGACATCTATACCGACGGCGCCTGCAAGGGCAATCCCGGCCCTGGCGGCTGGGGCGCGCTGCTGCGCTTCGGCAACCAGGAAAAAGAACTGTTCGGCGGCGAGGCCAACACGACCAACAATCGCATGGAGCTGATGGGCGTGATTTCCGCGCTCGAGGCGTTGAAGCGCCCGTGCAAGGCGATCGTGCATACCGATTCGCAGTACGTGCAGAAAGGCATCAGCGAGTGGATTCACGGCTGGAAGAAGAAAGGCTGGGTCACCGCGGCGAAGCAGCCGGTCAAGAACGCCGATCTATGGAAGCGGCTCGATGCGCTCGTCGCGCAGCACGAAGTCGAATGGCGCTGGGTGCGCGGCCACAACGGCCACCCGGAGAACGAGCGCGCCGATCAGTTGGCCAATCGCGGCGTGGCGTCGCTCGCCGAGATGTAAGGAGCGTGCGCGCATCGGCCAACGACGCGCGCCGCCCTCTTCGCTTTTACTGCACTTTTTTCGAAGCAGGCTAATCCGACATGCGTCAACTGATCCTCGACACCGAAACTACCGGCCTGAACGCCCGCGGCGGCGACCGGATTCTCGAACTCGGTTGCGTCGAGCTAGTGAACCGCCGACTGACCGGCAACAACCTGCACTTCTATATCAACCCGGAGCGCGACAGCGATCCGGGCGCGCTCGCGGTGCACGGCCTCACGACGGAATTTCTGAGCGACAAGCCGAAGTTCGCGGAGATCATCGACCAGTTCCGCGACTTCATCCAGGGTGCGGATCTGATAATCCACAACGCGCCATTCGACATCGGCTTTCTCGACGCCGAGTTCGCGCTGCTCGGTCTGCCGCCGGTGAGCACGCACTGCGGCGAGATCATCGACACGCTCGCGCAAGCCAAGCAGATGTTCCCCGGCAAGCGCAATTCGCTCGATGCGCTGTGCGACCGCTTCGGCATCAGCAATGCGCACCGTACGCTGCACGGCGCGCTGCTCGACTCGGAATTGCTCGCCGAGGTCTATCTGGCGATGACGCGTGGCCAGGAAAGCCTCGTCATCGACATGCTCGGCGAAGCGCAGACCGGCGGCGCTGCAGATACGCCGCGTGTAGCGCTCGAATCGCTGGAACTCGTCGTGATCACCGCGAGCGACAACGAACGCGCCGCGCATGAAGCCGTGCTCGACGATCTCGACAAGGCGATCAAGGGCGCGAGCGTATGGCGCCTTGAACCCGCGCCAGCAACTGATGAGCAAACTGCTTAAAAAAGACTAGACGAACCCCAAATTCCCTGACATAATCTCAATCTCTTCGGGTGGTTAGCTCAGCGGTAGAGCACTGCCTTCACACGGCAGGGGTCACTGGTTCGATCCCAGTACTACCCACCACTTACCGGGACAATCTCGGGACAGTGGCGGAAACCGGAGAACATCAAATGGGCACGATCACCCAGCGCGAGAACGGCAAATGGCAGGTCAAAATCCGGCGAGCCGGGACAAAGCCACTCAGCGCCACATTCCACACGTACGAAGACGCCAAAGCCTTTGAGCGCCAGCAGGAGCACAAGGTTGACAAGGGCGTACTCGGTCAGCTCGACGGGACACCCACTCTGTCCCAAATCATCACCCGCTATCTAGCCGAAGTCACACCTAGCAAGAAGGGTGCCGACTCCGAGGAGTGGCGTCTCAAGGCCATCCAGAGGCACTGGATCGGCTCTACACAGGTCGGTAAGCTAACCAGTACCATCGTAGCCAAGTGGCGCGACGAGCGGCTCCAAGGGGCTGATGGCAGGGCTGTGAGTGGCTCGACTGTCAATCGGGAGATGAACCTACTCCATCACGTGCTGGAAACGGCCCGTAAGGATTGGGGCATCGGCACCGCCGTCAATCCGGTGTCCGAGGTACGCCGCCCGAAGAACAACCCTAGCCGCGACCGTCGTCTGACGGATGAGGAGAAGGCAGTTCTGCTGGAAGCGTGCCGCGATACGCGGAAACCGTACCTCCCACAAATCGTGGAGCTGGCACTGGAAACCGCGATGCGGCAGGGAGAGATAGTCTCCCTGATGATCGAGCAAGTCGATCTGAAGGATAGTGTGGTCAGCCTCAAGGCGGGAGCCACGAAGACCGATGAGGCACGCACGGTGCCGCTGTCCACCCGAGCGAACGCGATCCTGAAGGAAGCCATTGGCGACAGGACCGAGGGCCGGGTATGGCCGGGACTGACCAGCGAGGCGGTGAAGAAAGCCTTCATCCGGGCGCGTGAGCGGGCTGGGATCGAGAACGTGAAGTTCCACGACACCCGGCATGACGCCACCACCAGCTTCGTCGAGCTGGGTCTGACGGACACCGAGGTCATGTCGATCACCGGGCACAAGACGCAGAGCATGATGCGCCGGTACACCCACTTGCGGGCGAAGGACTTGGCTAAGAAGCTGGGCTAGTGCATGGTCATTTCGGACCACAGCCACACGGCTAGAACGTGGTCCGCCACCGGCCACACCGAGAAGGTGTCGTCCGGCAGAGGCTCGGCGGGTACAGCGGTGTACTCGCCTGTCTCGTCCACACACAGGTCGGCGTAGACGTAGATCACTTCAGCTTCTCGTAGAAGGCTCGCAGACCGTCGAGCTGCGCATTGCAGAAGTCGAGGGCGGTCTGATAGTCATGGACGGACTGCACCAGCCCGCCGAGTGTGTGGTCAGCCGGGGGCGCTGGCTCCTCGCACGGGAGCAGCAACGACGCCGCTGGCTTTGCTGGGCCGGTTGCCGTACAGGCTGTCCCACACATCATCAGGAACGCTAGTGCTAGTCCAGTCAGGGTGCGCTTGTAGGGCATTGTTCACCTTGGTCTGGTTGGTTGCGGCTGTCTTCGCCGCCTTCTGCGCGGAGGCCGTGTAGGCGTCCAGTGCAGCTTGGGAGGCGGCTAGACTCGCGGTGAGGGTTAGGACTTGCTGCTCGGCAGCATTGGCCCTCTCGTGCTCTATATATATAGCGGCACCGAGGCCACAGAGGACGAGCAGGCCAGCGAGCGCCAGCAGGATACGGTCGATGAGGGTCACTTGATGCACACCTCGTACTCGGCTTGACGCCGAAGCTCAAGGCCACGCAGCTTCACGCCCTTGGCGTACACCCACCTCAGCAGCTCCTTACAAGCACCGGCATGGTCGCCAGCGTTGAACTTCTTCAGGAGCGTGGAGGAGGCTAGGTTGCCCCTACCCACATTGAATGTGAAGTCGGTGAGTGCAGCCAGCTCGTTCGCATTGATCGGGCCGGTGGTGAGGTCAAGCACGGCTCCCATTGCCTCGGCGGAATCCGCGTTCAGCAGGGTCGTGCATTCGGCTGGGGAGTACACCCGCCCTACCCGCACGTCCTTGCCGGTATGCCCGGTGCAGGCCGTAGGGATGCCGACAGGATCGGCGTAAGCGGTGGTGCGGGTGCCCTCGAAGTGGAGTGTGAGTGGGACAGCGATAGCAAGCGCCGCCGCAATCACTCGCGGCGATACGCGAGCCATTAGCTGCCGCTGACCGGGACCATGCCCACGGTGAAGTTCTTGTCGCCGGTCGCCTTGTGTGCGGCGTTCGCAGCAGCGATGAAGAAGTCTCGCAGTTGGCCTGCCGACGCCTTACCGCCAGCGCCGTACGCAGCCACGATCTCGACAGCCGTGATTGCATCGGCGGTGTCTTGGCGAAGGTCGTCGCCCTCGCTGACGATGTTGCTGATGTTGGGAAGGGAAGTTACGAGTGCCATTCGGCTTATCTCCTGTACTTGTTGAAGACGCTCCCGCCGCCGCGTTGGCGCTGGCGTGGGTCTTGTCGGTAGTCCACTCGACCGAGCGGGTTCTTGATCCAGTCCTGAAACTCTTTCTCGCGGAGGTGCTGGATCGCACGCTCCTGATTAATGCCCATCTGCTCCACCCAATAGCGGCACGCACCAGCCAGCGCGTCGAGCCTGTCGTCGTGCTGTAGTGCGTTCTTCTCTCGGGTGATGAAGGCGATCTGATGCAGCAGGGAGTAGCTGGGGCGCTTCTCCACCGGGTAGCGCTGGAGTGACTTCTCCTCGTCGCGGGCGATGTCGTCGTTGAAGACGAGCGAGCCACGGGCGATGATCGGTTCGAGCACGTCGATGATGCGTAGCTCCTTCTGGCCCGACTCCCACGTCTCCTCGATGGCGCAGCCGTCACCTATGGTTTGCGGGTACTCGGCGCGGAGGATCGGGAGCCACGTGTGCAGGTACGCACCGTTGCCGAAGTTCTTCTCCACGAGGATGCGGTTCACCTTCCAGTTGCGGGCGACGTGGGCGAGGAACTTGAATCCTTCCGGGTCGAAGCCGCCCTTGATGCCGCCCACTTCGAGCGCGTACAGCGTGCCGTTCAGGAAGCCGACCACGGCGTAGCCTGTCTCGTCGCCGTTCTTGCCGCCGCCTGCCGGGTCCACGTACATGACGATGCCTTGTAGCGGAGCGCGGTCGGGCGATACCGACGAGGGCACGCCCATCGTGTACGTCGTGCCGTTGACTTGGTACTTGATGATCTCGTGCGCGAGCAGACCGGGCGTGACGGTCAGAGGGAACACCTCGGACACACGCATCGACATGATCTTCGCGAGGCGCAGCGGGAAGCGTTCGCTGTCCGCCAGCTTCGTGTTCAGCATGTGCTGGAGCTGGAAGTAGCTCGGGCCTTGGTCCTGCTCCTTCTTCGCGAGGAACTCCTCGGTGCCTGCTGGCAGCTCGGTGTCTACCGGCTGGCCTTGGTCGCCCAGCATCCCGCCGCCCGTGGTGAGCGTCGGGTCGGCTTCGAGCCTGCGCCGGATGTACGGTGCGAGCATGTCGCCGTAGTTCTCCATCTGCGCTGCCGTAGGGAAGCGACCGGGCCAGATGCGGACGGTGTAGCCGCGACCCGGCAGGGTGTTGTAGATGGAGTTGATGGACTGCGGCGTACCGAGGTAGATGATTCGCCCGGTCGAGCAGATTGAAGGGAAGTCACGTGTGAGCTGAAGTAACGCCTGACGCTGGTGTTCGGTCAGGGAGTTCTTCGCACTCTCAATGTCGTCCGCAATAAGTAGGTCGGCGCGCTTACCCTGCAAGTTGCCGGTGACGCCTACGCACGCCACGGATGGCGACTTATCCAGACCCTTGAGGGTGTGGTGAACGTCGAATGCCTCGACCGAGGTTCGGTCGCCTGCGTTACGGTCAGGGCGGAGACATTCCAGAATGTCCATCGTCATGATGACGCGGACGATGAGGGTTGAGATTTCGTTGGCCTGTGTGCCGCCCGCCGAGATAATCAGCACGCGGAACTTCGGGTCGTGGATGAGACACCACACAGCGAACGCTGCGGTGATGGTGGTTTTTGCCTGACCACGTTGAGCCTGCACCATGAGGTAGTGCGGGCCGTACTCAAGGAATTCAGCGATGTCCGCCTGAACCTCCGAGAGCGAGAAGCCCAGCTCCACCATCACGTCCTCGCAGAACGGGACGAAGTGTGGGTAGGCTTCTTGCAGGAGTTCTAGCTGCTCGAATCGCTGGAGGGCGAGTTCGGCGGACTCACGAGCCATTCATTGCGATGGCTGCATCGACTGCGGCTTGCGCCTCGTCGTCGGTTACTACGGGATCGGGTACGAGCGGAACTACATTCTGGAAGCGACGCTTGCTCTGCCGCTCCTGAATCTTCTTCTGCATCTCGGTCAGCGTCGAGTTGTCCTCGACCACTGCTGTGATGCTGTTGTCCTTCAGGAACTTCGTCGCCGCCCCAAGGATAGCCGCGTTGCACAGCTCAGGGTCTTTCACCAGCTCCATGAACGTGTCGGCTACCATTGCGTGCAGTTCCGCCAGCTTGTCGGTGCTGGCGGTCTTGGTCACTTCTTCTCCTTGCCTGTGAGAGTTCGGTACACCTTCGGTGCGATTACGATGAACTGGCACACTAGGTACAGCCCGGTGCCCCACATGATCCAGTCGGGTAGCGGGTGCCCCAAGTACAGGGACGTACCCGTGACGCCGACCGGTGGTGATGCTTGAACTACTGCCGATGCTACGTCACGGACAGTCATAGGTTCTCCTAAGTTATTGAGGCTCGACAGGCCACTCGACGGAGAGCGGGAAGCCCTCCTGAGCGGTGATGTCGCGCAGAGCTTGCCGGTACGCCTGCCACTTCTGGCGGGTGGCCTCGGGGATGTCGGGGTTCTGTGTCCAGTCCGACTTTGCGATAGTCCAGTCACGCCGCTCGCGAACCTGCGCCGCTTGGAAGTCCTTCTCGTACTTCGGGTACAGGTCCGTCATCAGCGCCACATTTGGCACGGGGATGTCAGTACGCTTCCACTGCACCATGAAGGCGGGGCCGCACTGATTGCCGTCGTCATCCAGCGGGTGCCCGACGAGGAAATCCTTGCCGTGCTCCACGCCGGGAATCTCATTGCGGATGACGAAGATCAGTTGATCGTGTGTGAGCATCAGTTGTTCCTCAAGTAGATGGCGCGGGGCCACACGTTGTTGGTGCCTGCCTGCGTGCGCAGTCCGACAAGCACGTACGGGTTGCCACAGTCGCTCGTGTTGTTGCCGCCGACGTTGCAGCCGCCCAGCTCGATCAGCCCGCTGTTGTAGACACAGTTCGCATAGCGGTCGGCCTTGTTGGAGTTCAGGGCGTCGTATCCACCGGCAGCGGAGCCGCCGCGATTGTTCCATGCACCGCCGAGTGTGTTGCCATCCTCTGCGAGCGTGCCATTCCCGTTGCCAGATGTTACGTGCCCCGGCAGGAAGATGTTGCCCCGCGAGGTAATGCTCCCAGCGACGATGTCACCGCCGTCATTCACATCGACGACTACTGCGTTGTACGCGTTGTTGACGAGCTGCATCCCACCGTTTCCCTCGCGACCGCGCAAATACATATACGAGCCGTCAGTGGAGCGAATGCCCATCTCACCGTAGATACCATCGCGGAACAGGTGGATGCGCTGCTTCGCGTATAGCTGACCAGTGACAATGATGTCGCCGCCGATGTACAGGCCACCACGGACGTTCACGCTACCGCTGTCGTAGATCTGGACGTTCACCATGCTGCCAGCGCCGTTGACGATCTCAATAGAGCCTCCCTGCCCTGCTGCGTTGTTGGCGCGGATGAACGGTGCGTAGCCATTGGCGTTGAAGTACACCTGCGGGCTATACGCACCGGAGGTCTGCTTCAGTGTCAGCGGGCCGGTCATGGTATCGCCGCCCTTCTGGACAGCGGTCGCTACCGCAGCACTTGCTGCGTCGGCAGTCGCCTTCGCAGCCGCCGCCGTGGTCTTTGCGTCGGTCGCCGTGCCGCTCACGGAGTTTGCCGTGGACACAGCGTTGTCTGCCTTCGTGCTGGCTGCGTTCGCCGTGGTGACGGCATTGCCTGCCTGAGTGAGGGCGCTCGATGCCTTCGCGTCGATACCGTTCGCCGTGGCTACCGCGCCGTTCGCAGTGGTCACTGCGCCAGCCGCCGTGTCGAGCGCGCTCTGCGCCTTGCCGTCGATGCCCTGTGCCGTGGTCTTGGCGTCATTCGCGGTGTTCAGCGCCGTGTTGGCGGTGCCGATTGCCGTGTCGGACTTCGAGCTGGCTGCATTGGCGGTGCCCGCTGACAAGTTCGGCGGCAAGTACACGGACGAGACCAACCCGCTGACCGGCAAGCCCGTGGACTACGTGAAGAACGTCCGCACCGCCATGCGCGTGCTTCCCGGCGCTAACACCATCATCGGCTCGGCAATCGCCAATGAGCTAAATCAGTAACCCGGAACCCGTCCAGCCCTTGCTGGGCGGGCTTCTCCGATTTCATGACCCTCTGACAGACACGAACAACAGGAGCTTACATGGCAGCAGACTATCTCGTTCCGTGGCTGAAGGCGTCAGGGCAGGATGGCCTGCGTAACTCCATGCTGGTCATTCCCGGCGACGGCGTGACCAAGACCTTCAGCTTCAACTTCGCTGGTGGCTACATCAGCAAGGATCACATCAAGGCTTACAGCCTGCTAGACTGCACACTGAGCCCGCCACGCGATTAGAGCCCCGTACAGCGCCCCGCGTCCCTTCTGGCTACCCTTGCCTACCATGCCTGTCCCTAGCCTGTCTCAGAGCCCGCCAGAGCCCTTGCTGGGCGTTCTGTGTCCACTGCCTTGCGCAGGCAGGGCTTAGCCGCCGACCCAGCGCCACAGAGGAGCAATCGCACGCGCACCCGCCTGCCCGCGTCTATCGTGATCTGGAGATGGCGCGCACGGGGGAGCGCAGGCGCGAGCGGGCGGCGTAACTGCCCACGCATAAGCACAGCAAAATTGGGTCCGGGTCGGGACACCTGACAACTGTCCCTGAGACATCCTATGACTGTCCCGGCCAGCCCTCTCGGGACAGCTCGGCACGGCACTGGTCGGAGGCAGTTGACAGGTCCGGTCGGAGGCGTCTACAGTGGAGCCCTGTCCCGGCCCTGAAAAGCGGGGACGATGCGGGGACAATGAGTGTCTCCAGCGTAAGTAGGGCCATGACGCAAAGCCTTGTGGTAGAGCACTGGGACCGCCTGAAGGGCGGGACAAATCGCCTTCACACGGCAGGGGTCACTGGTTCGATCCCAGTACTACCCACCAGATTCTTGGTGTGTCGATCACCGAAGACAAAAGGGCTTACGCAGAAATGCGTAAGCCCTTTTTCTATTTGCCGGCAAAAACGTCGCGTGCACCGCACGAGGCAGCATCGTCGGCTGTGTAGAACCACGTCGTTCCGTAGGTTGGCGAGCGCCCCGCACTGTTGCTATATTCGGCAGACGGGCATTCGCCCGGTCCGGCTCTGTCCGGTTTCTCCATCTTGAACCATCTCAGGGAGGCGCCACATGTTCGCAGTGCATCGCGCGCTCCCTCGCATGGTCCCACGACCGTCAGCCCGTCCGCCACGACCGCTGCGACCTTAAACGCCGCAGCATCGCAGCAGATGCGCAGCCGCCTCGACAGGCGCGCCGCGTTCACTCCCGACAGTCCGTTGTTCCGTTGCCGTTGTTTGCCGCCGTACTTTTTCGCGTGTTCCCGCGCGCATTCCGGCATCCGCTGGCTGTCTACCCTTTTTCGCTTCTGACTGGAACCTCGGCGCGCTCGTGCGTCGCCGGGTCGAAAGCAAATGGCCAACAAAAAACTCGACTTTCGCGGACAAGCCTTCAAGGATGTCCTCGGCTTCACCTTCCGTCACTGGGCGCAACAGCCGTGGCGCATCGTCGTGATTGCGGCGCTCGCGCTGTTCACGGCGGGCGCGGACATCCTGACGCCGGTCTTCGCCGGACGTCTGGTGGACGCGATCGCGGCCGGTTCGGCGTCGTCGGCGCCCATCTGGCATCACGCGCTCGAGGCCTTCGGCGTGCTCGCCGCGCTCGGCCTGACCGCGACGCTGCTGCGTCAGGGCGTGTACTTCAACATCATCCGCTTCACGCTGAAAATGATGAGCGAGATCGCCGCACGCGCGTTTCATCGCGTGCAGCGCTTTTCGACCGACTGGCACGCGAACAGCTTCGCCGGCTCGACCGTGCGCAAGATCACGCGCGGCATGTGGGCGCTCGACCTGCTGAACGACACGCTGCTGATCGCGTTGCTGCCGTCGCTGGTGATGCTGGTCGGCGCGACGCTGCTGCTCGGTTCGCGCTGGCCGATGATGGGCGTCGTCGTCGGCATCGGCTCGCTGCTGTACATCAGCGTGACAGTGACGGTGTCGCTGGGCTTCGTCGCGCCGTCCGCGCGTCTCGCGAACGCGTGGGACACGCGCATGGGCGGCGCGCTCGCCGATGCGGTCAGCTGCAACGGCGTCGTCAAGGCATTCGGCGCGGAAGCGCGCGAGGAAGCGCGCCTCGGGTACGTGATCGGCAAATGGCGGCAGCGCACGCGCCGCACGTGGGTACGCGGCACGCTCAACGGCGGCCTCCAGGGCGGCATGCTGGCCGCGATTCAGGCCGCGATTCTCGGCGTTGCGTTGCTGCTGTGGGCACGCGGCGAAGCGAGCGTCGGCGACATCACGTTCGCGTTGACGATGTTCTTCATGCTGCAAGGCTACCTCCGCGACATCGGCATGCACATCCGCAACCTGCAGCGCTCGGTCAACGACATGGAGGAACTGGTGTCGCTCGAAAGCCAGCCGCTCGGCATCGAGGATCGTCCCGGTGCGGGTCCGATCGCGATCCGCAACGGCGAAATCCGCTTCGAGCATGTGTCGTTTCACTATGGCGCGCACAGCCGGCCGCTCTACGACGACTTCTCCATCCGCATCGCGCCGGGCGAGCGCGTCGGGCTGGTCGGTCATTCAGGCTCGGGCAAGACGACCTTCATCAAGCTGATCCAGCGCCTTCACGACATTTCGGGCGGGCGGATCACGATCGACGGCCAGGACATAGCGCAGGTCCAGCAAGCGTCGCTGCGCAGCCAGATCGCGATCGTCCAGCAGGAGCCGGTGCTGTTTCACCGCTCGCTTGCCGAGAACATCGCGTATGGACGGCCCGGCGCGAGCCGCGCCGACATCGAGCGCGCCGCGCGGCTCGCCAGCGCGCATGACTTCATCGCCGCGCTGCCGAACGGCTACGACACGCTGGTCGGCGAACGCGGCATCAAGCTATCGGGCGGCGAGCGTCAACGCGTCGCGATCGCGCGGGCGTTTCTCGCCGACGCGCCGATCCTGATTCTCGACGAAGCCACGTCGAGCCTCGACAGCGAAAGCGAAGTACTGATCCAGCGCGCGATGGAGCGGCTGATGCAGGGGCGCACCACGCTGGTGGTCGCGCACCGGTTGTCGACGGTGCGCGCGCTGGACCGGCTGCTCGTGCTGGACAAGGGCAAGGTGATCGAGGAAGGCAGCCACGACGCGCTGATCAAACGCGACAACGGCTTGTACCGTCGCTTGTTCGAGCGTCAGGCGCTGGAGTTGATCAAGGGTCTCGGCGAGCCGGAACTCGTGCGCGAGTCGGCAGAGGTCAAAGCCGACCGGGTCGACGATTCTGGCTTGCTGGTCGGCTAGCGCGACGCAGGCCTGCACGAGGCGCAACGCTTGGCGCGCGCCACCAGCCCGTCGCAATGGAAAGAAGGCCTGCCGCGCTACACCGCGCCGGCCGGCAGCCCGATGCCGCGCGCCATTCCGGTCGCCGCAAACACAAGCAGAACCAGCAGCACGGTCTGGATCACGCTGAAATGCGCGTAGGAACGCGCCTTCTTCAGATTCGGCGCCGCGCCGCTGCGGATCGACGCGCGCCAGCGCATCAGGCCGAGCATCGTGGGCACTTCGAGGATCAGGATGAGCACCAGCAACGTCATCTTCACGTGAAAGAGCGGCTCGTGCAGGTAGTAGTCGGCGCCCTTCTCATAGCCGCCGAACACGCGCATCAGGCCGGTCACGATCAGCACCAGCGCGGCGATGCCCCAGCGTGAATCGGCGCGGAACACCGAACGCAGCGCGGCGGGCACCGACGCGCGACGCAGCGACCACGTGCGTCTGAGAATCGACGCGAGCGCAAAGCCATAAGCGAGCAGATGAAGGGCGGCAAGCAACCAGCGAACCAGCATAGCGACTCCTGCGAAAGACGCGATACGATCGATGAGTGTCCCACTCGCCCGCCGGCAGGCCGGGCGCCTTGATTGCATTATCGACGAAGCTTCGCTTCGGGATGCGTGCAACGGCCACGCGGTGTGACCGATAGCACAAAACGTGCAGCGTCAGACCTGGCGCAGCGTCGTGTCGAGCGCGCGGGCGGCGACGCGATCGCCTTCGGTCGTCAGCGCGGCGCGGAAAACGGTCTGCCGGTTGTGCCCCGCGGCGGCCGGCGAATCCCACAGCAACTCGACCTTCGGACGAACGCCGAACGTGCTGCGCGCCAGCGAAGGCGCCGCGACCGACGGCATCGGCGCCGCCGATGCACCGGCCTCGCCCGCCGCGCCGAACGCAACTGCGGGCGCGGGCGCCGGCGTCGCGCGCGCATCGGAACCGCTCGCCCAGCGCACCGACAATTCGCGCGCATCGTATTGCCCCACCTTGCGCCGCTCGGCCCACACGACGACGGTGCGCGTCACCGGATCGAGCGACACCGCATAGCGGCCGATCGCAAAGCGCCGCGCCGCCACATTGGTGCGCCACAACGGCAGCGGCCGGCAGATCCACAAGACGATCGCATACAGCACCGGCGCCGCGACGAGCCAACCGTTGGTGGCCGCGACCGCCTGCATCGCGCGGCGCCAGCCCGCGCTCGCGACGAACGCGCCGACCGACCACAGCGCAAACAGAAACCCGAGGAACGCGAACAGGCGCAGCGCCTGACGCAGCCATTGCGGCAACGGATGGAACGGACGCTCGGCGACGGCGCGCGCGCCGGGCAGGAAGATCAGCAGGAACAGAAAGACGAGGTTGATACATGCCCACGGTGAAGACGCCATCGCGGTCAGCGCGGTGGTCAGCCTCATCTCGGACATCGAGAAAAGCCAGCGGGCGGCGAGCACGAGACCGATGGCGCGCAACGTAAAAATCGTTCCGGCGCCGGGCGCGGCGTTCGCGCGCGTCTCTTTCGTTCTCGCCAAGGCATCCTCCTGTCGTCGGCGGCGCCGCAGCCCAATTTGCGGCACGGCAATTATAGGGATATTACCGAGCCTGGCTCGTTCGCGCCGCGCGGAAACCGGTATTTTCATCGGTACACCGACGAAAAACGCGGCGCGCATGCAACAACGCCCCGCCGGCAACATGCCGGCGGGGCGTTCAGAGCAGCGAAGGAAGCGTGATTCCTGCTGCCGGCGTCTCATCTACCGCGAAACAACCGCGGCGAATCAACCGCCAATCAGCCCGCGTTGACTTCGCGCAGCACCGTGCGATGCTTGCTGCGCAGCAGGTCTTCGTAGACGGCGACGTAGTTCTTCGCCATCACCTTCGACGTGAAGCGTGCTTCGAACGCCTTGCGCACGCCAGCGCGGGGCAGCGTGTGCAGACGCTTGAGCGCAGCGACCGCGCTGATTTCGTCTTCGACGACGAAACCCGACACGCCGTTTTCGATCACTTCCGGCACTGAACCGCGATTGAACGCGATCACCGGCGTACCGCAAGCCATCGCCTCGATCATCACCAGGCCGAACGGCTCCGGCCAGTCGATCGGGAACACCAGCGCATGCGCGTTGCCGAGGAACTCACGCTTTTCGGCTTCGCCGATTTCGCCGATGTACTCGACATGCGGGAGCGCCATCAGCGGCTTGATCACTTCTTCGTAATAAGCACGGTCGGCCTTGTCGATCTTCGCGGCGACCTTGAGCTTCATGCCTGCCTGGCCGGCGATGCGGATCGCGCGGTCGAGGCCCTTCTCCGGCGAAACGCGGCCGAGGAATGCGAGGTAGCCCGGCTCGACGTCGGGGATCGGCGTGAGCACGTTTTCCGGCAGACCGTGGTAGACGGTTTGCAGCCAGTTCGCCTGTTGCAGCGGGATGCGCTGGTTGTCGGAAATCGACACGACCGGCACGTCCTTGAACGTATTGAAGATGGGCTGCAGTTCCGGCAGATCGAGACGGCCGTGCATCGTGGTCAGGAACGGCACCGGCTGACGCGCGAACAGCGAGAACGGGTAGTAGTCGATGTGGAAATGCAGCACGTCGAATTCGTCCGCGCGGCGGCGCACTTCTTCGAGCAGCAGCATATGCGGCGCCATCACGTCGCGGATCGTCGGGTCGAGGCGCAGCGCCTGCGGCCAGAATGCTTCGAGCTTCGCCGAGGTTTGCGAATCACCGCTTGCAAACAGCGTGACGTCGTGGCCCTGCTCGACCAGCGCCTCGGTCAGATTGGACACCACGCGTTCCGTACCACCGTACAGCTTGGGAGGAACCGCCTCGTGCAGCGGAGCGATTTGAGCGATTCGCATATTGACGAACTCCTAGTAAAAAATCAGGCAAAGGTACTGCATTTGGAAAAAGCGACTCGCTTGCTCGCCAGGGCAGTCTGGCCGGAGATACCGGCGCGGGCCTGATTCTTTTGAGAAATCCTGCGATGGATCGCTTGGGTCAAGAGCCCAGACAAGTGGATCATCGTCTGCGCATGTGCGAGTAAACGCGCATGGGGCACCTACGTTGACAAACTGTCAGAAAATTTGCCCGGGCTAACGAGCACGCATTATCGATGCCCGAATTGTCGCCGCACCACAACATTTCAAAGTCTTTACGTTGTTACAAACGCGAAACACTTTGCAAACCCTTGTTTTCAAAGACAGTTCTACAGTGTCCGGGAGGTTCGGCGAGGCACGACGTACCGAGCGGTGAACTCTCGTGCATCAAACGTTGCCGGCAGGAATTTGCAAAATTGCCTCGGCCCGGTTGAATGCAAACTGTAATTATATCTCGAAATTTTCCGCAATCTGCCTGAAGGGCCCGTCGGCTGGCGTGTCGAGGCGACGCAGATCGCGGAGGTCTATCGCGAAATCAAACGCGTCAAAGCCCGGATACACAGGGCGCAATCGTCTTTGCATGTTTACAATGCGAAGCATCGGCTTCACGGAGAGCCATGCTTGTCCGTGTGGTCCGCGCATTGCATGCACAACCCGCAACACATCGATCTCAGCTCAATTGGAACACTTGACCATCGCCCAGCGAAACGCCCAGAACGCAAAGCTCGCGAGCTATGCGCACCGGCCGCTTGCGTTTCTCTTCCGCTTTATCCGCCGCCATCCGGTCGCGCACGCGATCGTGCTGTGCAGTGTGTTTGCGGCCGTGGGCTGTGCACTCGCTTCGCAATACGCGATCAAACATCTGATCGACGTGCTCGGCGGTGGCCGCCATCATCCGGGGCCGTTGTGGGGCGCGTTCGCGATCCTCGTCGGCCTGATCGCCGCCGATAACCTGTTATGGCGGCTCGGCGGCTGGTTCGCCGCGCACACGTTCGTCGCCGTGACGGGCGATTTGCGGCGCGACCTGTTCCAGTACCTGAGCGGCCATTCACCGACCTACTACGCCGAAAAGCAGCCCGGCATGCTGGCAAGCCGGATCACCGCGACCTCGAACGCCGTCTACACCGCCGAAAACACCACCGCGTGGAACGTGCTGCCGCCGTGTATCGCCGTGCTCGGCGCGATCGTGATGATCATCTCGGTGAACCCGCTGATGGCCGCCGGCCTGATGCTGTGCTCGGCGATCCTGGCGGTCGTGCTGTACAAGCTCGCGGGCCGCGGCTCCGCGCGTCACCATAATTTTGCGACCAAGGCGGCATCGGTCGACGGCGAGCTCGTCGACGTGATCAGCAACATGGGCCTCGTGCGCGCGTTTGGCATGACGTTCCGCGAACAGCAACGTTTTGCGTCAACGGTCAAGTCGGAAATGGACGCGCGCCAGCAAAGCCTGCTGTACCTGGAAAAGCTGCGTCTGCTGCACGCCGTGATCACCGCGCTGCTGTCGGCCGGCCTGCTCGGCTGGGCGCTGTGGCTGTGGGACCAGGGCCGCGCGACTTCGGGCGACATCGTGCTCGTCAGCTCGCTCGGTTTCACGATCCTGCACGGCACGCGCGATCTCGCGGTCGCGCTCGTCGACGTCACCCAGCACGTCGCGCGACTCGCGGAGGCGGTGCGCACGCTGCTCGAACCGCACGGCATGCCCGATCGCGACGACTCGACCGAACTCGTGCCCCAGGGCGGCCGCGTCACGTTCGAGGGCGTCACGTTCGCCTATCCGCGCCGCCGGCCGATCCTCGATCACTTCGACCTCAATATCGAGCCGGGCCAGCGCGTCGGCCTGATCGGCAAGTCGGGGGCCGGCAAATCGACGGTGCTCGCGCTGTTGCAGCGCTTTTACGACACCCAGGGCGGCGCGATCAAGATCGACGGCCAGGACATCGCGTCGATCACGCAGGACAGCCTGCGTCACGCGATCGCGCTGGTGCCCCAGGACATCTCGCTGTTCCATCGCACGGTGTACGAGAACATCGCGTACGGCCGCCCGGAAGCGAGCCGCGAGGAAGTGCTCGCCGCAGCGCGCGAGGCGCGTTGCGCGGACTTTATCGAAGCGATGCCCGAAGGCTACGACACGATCGTCGGCGACCGCGGCGTGAAGCTGTCGGGCGGCCAGCGCCAGCGAATCGCGATTGCGCGCGCGATTCTGAAAAACGCGCCGATCCTGCTGCTCGACGAAGCCACGTCAGCGCTCGACAGCGCGTCCGAGGAAGCGATCCAGAAGGCGCTCGACCGCCTGATGGTCGGTCGTACCGTGATCGCGATCGCACACCGTCTATCGACGCTGAACAACTTCGACCGGATCATCGTGATGAGCGCCGGAAAGGTCATCGACGACGGCTCGCCGGAAGAACTGCGTCAGCGTCCGGGCCTCTATCGCGACCTGCTCGCCAAGCAGTATGGCAAGGGCCAGACGCTGCATATCGGCGGCAAGAAAGTCGACGAACAGCACGTGGCCTGACGCCACGCAGGTTCCAGGCGCTGCGCGCCGCATGCAAAAAGCCGCTCCAGGGAGCGGCTTTTTGCTGTCTGGCTTCGCGGCTAGCTTAGCCGGTCACGCTCTCGCGCGCCGCCCTCTTCCGCCCGGCGCGAGCCGCACCCGTGGCCGCGCGCGCCTTCCCGCTCCTAGCGCGCTTCGCGCCATCGACGCTCTGCAGATCGCGCATGAAGTTATCGCGCCACACCGACACGTTGTTCTCGCGCAGCTGCGCCATCATGTCGCGATAGCGGGCCTCGCGCTCGGCGAGCGGCATGTCGAGCGCCTGCGCCAGCGCCTCCGCCATGCCGTCGATATCGACCGGATTGACGATCAGCGCGCCGTCGAGCTCCTGCGCCGCGCCCGCGAAGCGCGACAGCACCAGCACGCCGGGATTCTCCGGATCCTGCGCCGATACGTATTCCTTCGCGACGAGGTTCATGCCGTCTCGCAAAGGCGTCACATAGCCGACGTGCGCGGTGCGGAACAGCGCCGCCAGCACCGAGCGCTCGTATTGCTTGTGGATGTACAGGATCGGCGTCCAGTCCAGCTCGGCGAAACGTCCGTTGATCCGTCCCGACTCGCCTTCGAGCTGCAGCCGGATGTCCTGATACGCGTGCAGGTCGGCGCGCGTCGGCGGCGCGATCTGCAGGAACGACACCTTGTTGCGCTGCGCGGCCGTATGCTCGAGCAGGCGCTCGAACGCGCGGAATCGCTCGACCAGCCCCTTCGAATAATCGAGCCGGTCGACGCTCATGATCAGCTTGCGCGAATGCAGCGTCGCCTTCATCGTGCGCACCGGCTTGCCGCGCTCGCCCGCCCTCGCGAGCTCGGCGATTTCGTCCGGATAGACGCCGATCGGATAGGCCGACGCGCGCAGCGTGCGGCCGAACGCATGCACGGTGAGCGGACCTTTCGGCGACGCGTCGATCGAGCCGCCCGCCTCGTTGATGACGTAGTCGCAGAACGCGCGCAGATCGGGGCCGGTCTGGAAGCCGAGCAGGTCGAACGAACACAGCGCCTCGACGAGCTCGCGATGCGGCGGCACCGTCAGCAGCACCTGCGCGGCCGGAAACGGAATGTGCAGGAAAAAGCCGATGCGGTTCTTCACCCCTGCCGAGCGCAGCGCCTGCGCGAACGGGATCAGGTGATAGTCGTGCACCCAGATCACGTCGTCTTCGCGCAAGAGCGGCACGAGTTGCTGCGCGAGCCACGCGTTGACGCGGCAGTAGCCTTCGAAGTCGTGCCGGTCGTAGTGCAGCAGGTCGGAACGATAGTGGAACGCGGGCCACAGCGTCGCGTTCGAGAAACCGCGGTAGTACTGGTCGTAGTCGCGGCGCATCAACGGGACGGTCGCGAAAGTCACCGGACCGCGCTCCTCGAGCTTGATCTGCGGCTGGCCGGAGCTGAGAACGTCGCCGCTCCAGCCGAACCACATGCCGCCGGTCTCTTTCAGCGCGTCGTACACGCCGACGGCCAGACCGCCCGCCGCCGGGCCGCCCTCCGAAATGGGCGCCACCCGGTTCGAAACAATGATCAGTCGGCTCATGAAGCGCGATTCCCGATGCAGTATGTTGTTTTCGTTGAACGTCGCGCCGGCGTCATGCGCCGCGCGCCGCCGCGACAATCGTTTCGAGCCAGTCGAGCAGTGACGACACCGACTCGACGCGGGTGCGCGCCATCGTTTCGCCCGCGCCAACCTTGATCGACAGACCGCCACGTTCGTTGACGACCGCGAAGCCCTTTTCGTCCGTCAGATCGTCGCCGGCGAACACGGGCGTGCGGCCGGTGAACGGTAGCTCCTCCAAGAACGCGCGCGTCGCGCGGCCCTTGTCGACGTCCTTCGGCTTGATCTCGTAGACCATCTTGCCGGGCTGCAGCACGTACGACGCGGGGTAATCGGCGACGAGCCGCTCGGTTGCTTCGCGCGCGACCGGCTCGCGGTCCGGCGCATTGCGGTAGTGCAGCGCGAGCGCAGCGCCCTTGATCTCGAGCAGCATGCCCGGATGCTCGTTGACGACTTGCGCGAGCACCTGCTCCATGCGCAACAGGCGCTGGTCGTGAAAGCCGATGCGCTGCGTGTCGCCGTTCGCATCGCGCCGCTCGGCGCCGTGCAGACCAGCGACCGGCAGATCGGGCATGCCGAGAAAACTGTCGATGCTGTCGATGCCGCGCCCGGACACCACCGCGACCGCGCCATTCGTCAGGCTGCGCAGTTCGCGCAGCAGGTCGATCACGCGCGGCTGCACGAGCACACCGTCCGGCGTGGGGGCGAGTTCGACGAGCGTGCCATCGAAGTCGAAGAAAAATGCCGTCTCGCTCGGAGACAGAACAGCCGGAAGTGCTTGCATTGCCTGGGTTCGCCTTTCAGCCATCTGGGGCCGGAAAAGTGTGCGCATCTTACCGCGCATCGGTCAATTTTTCGAGGAAGTAAGCCGGCCTCAAGCCCGGCGGGCCGTTTGCCCGCCCGCTCGCGGTGATTGCATTCAAAAGCGCAACCATCGGGCTTCGCCCGACTTTCAGCCTGCTGCGTCATATTGACTCGCCAATCGTACGCCCGGCGCGCCGCGCGACGCTGGCGCCAATTTTGCGCTACAGTCGCTGCCACACGGACCGTCGGCGTAATGCGCATCGTTGCACCTGCCGCTCAATTGCGTGCCGCGCGCAAATCTTGCACGGCATGATCGGGCGACGGAGCACCTCCCCGCTCCATCGATTCGCGTGGCCTGCTCCCCAATCGAGTCATTGAACCCTGCTTTGTTCCCGATCTTTCCGCTCCAGCGCCCGCGGCCAAACCTGTCCCGCTCACGATCCAACCGGTCCATGCATCGGTTGACGCACGGGGTGGCGCGCCAGTTTGCGGCGGCAGCGGCGCTGGGCACGCTGGTCGCGCTCGCCACACTGACCGGTTGCACGCAGCGCGCCGAGCCATGGCGGTTGACCAACGTGACCGGGCACCTGCCGGATCTGGACTTTTCGTTGACCGACGACACCGGCCGGCCCGTCAGCGCCGCTTCGTTCAAGGGCCGCACCTCACTGGTCTACTTCGGCTACACGCATTGCCCGGACGTCTGCCCCGAAACGATGGGCCGTCTGATGCAGGTGCTGGGCAAGCTCGGCCCCGAGGCGCAGAAAGTGCGCATCCTGTTCATCACCGTCGATCCCGCGCGCGACACGCCGCAGGCGTTGCACGACTATGTCGGCGCGTTCGACGCGCGGCACGCCGAAGGGCTGACCGGCACCGACTGGCAAATCGAGTCGCTGGCGCAGCGCTATCGTGTTGCGTATCAGATGGAAAAGCGCGACCCGAACGGCAATTACGAGGTCACGCACAGCTCCGCCGTCTATGTGTTCGACAGTCAGGGCCGCGCGCGCCTGCTCGCCACCGATCACGACACACCCGATGCGATTGCGCAGGACTTGCGCCGCATCATCGATGACCAATCCTGATTCTTCTTTGATCCCACTCAATCCACCATGACGATCAAGCTCAGACCATTCGCTTCCCTCGCCTGCACGCTCGTGCTGTCTTTCGGCGTCGCGTCCGCCGCGCACGCGGCTGATACTCACGCGATCAGCATCAAGGACGCGTGGGTGCGCTGGCTGCCGAACAACCTGCCCGCGGCCGGCTATGCGACGCTCGTCAACGCGAGCGACAAGCCGATCGACCTCGTTGACGTATCGAGCGACGACTACGGCGACGCGATGCTGCATCAAACCGTATCGAACGGCTCGACCCAGAAGATGGTGATGGTCGACAAGCTGACGGTGCCCGCGCATGGCCAGGTCGCGATCACGCCGGGCGGCTATCACCTGATGCTCGAGGACGCTAAGCACAAGGTCGCACCGGGCGACACCGTGCATCTGACGCTGAAGTTTTCCGATGGCGAAACGTTGAGCGCGCCGTTCGCGGTCAAAGGGCCGGGCGAGACCAAGTAAGCGGCAACACGGGCCGCCGCCACCGCACACGCCATCGCCATGAACCCGCTCTACTGGCTCGATCCTTGGGAGTTTTCGCCGACCGTCGTGATCGCGTTGCTGATTGCCGCGATCCTGTTCGTACGCGGCGCGCGCAAAGCGCGGCTGTCGTTCGCGCGGCGTGTGTCTTTCTGGTTCGGGCTGGTCGCGCTGTATGTCGTGTTGCATACACGGCTCGATTATTTCTTCGAGCATGAGTTCTTCATGCATCGATTGCAGCATCTGGTGCTGCATCATCTCGGGCCGTTCTTTATTGCGCTGTCGTATCCAGGCGCGGCGTTGCGCGCGGGCATTCCATTGCGCTGGCGACCGCGCTTCGTGCGGCCCGCGCTGCAAACTCCGCTCGTGCGCGGGGCGCTCGACGTGGTCATGCACCCGGTCGTGGCGGTCACGCTGTTCGTCGGGCTGATCTATTTCTGGCTGCTGTCGCCGATCCATTTCATCGCGATGCTCGACTGGCGGATCTATCGCGTGATGAACTGGAGCATGGCGATCGACGGCCTGCTGTTCTGGTGGCTCGTGCTCGATCCGCGTCCGGCGCCGCCCGCGCGTCTGTCGCCGGGCAAGCGCGTGCTCGTCGTCATTGCGGCGATTCCGCCGCAGATCATTCTCGGCGCGTTCATCTTCTTTACGCCGCACGAGCTGTATCCGATCTATTCGATCTGCGGCCGCGCGTTCACATGGCTGAGCCCGATCCGCGATCAGCAGATCGGCGGGCTCCTGCTATGGATTCCGGGTTCGATGATGAGCGTGGTCGGCGCGCTAATCGCGCTGCGTCACTGGATGCGGCTGTCGGCGCGCGGACGCCTGCGCGCGGAGCGGCGTGCGAAAGCGGCGCACGGGCTCGCGCATGCCGCGTCGACGACCGCGAACGGGTCTCGCTGACCCACTCGCGTTCAGGGCGAGCGCATCCACACATGCGGGATGCCGTCTTCGTCGTGAATCTCCGAGACCGGCTCGAAGCCGAACGCACCGTAAAAGCCTTGCAGATGCGCCTGCGCGTGCAGACGGATCGGCGTATCGGGCCACTGCGCACGAATATGCGCGAGCGAGCGTTCGAGCATCGTATTGCCGAGACCGATGCCGCGAAACGACGCGGTGGTCAGCACCCGGCCGATCCGTATGTCGGCATCCGTCGCATCGGGCAACAACACGCGCAAATAGCCGGCCAACGGCGGCAGCGCCGCGTCGCCGCCGGTGCCATACGCGAGCAGATGCCAAGCTTCGACATCGAGCCCATCGATATCGCCATACACGCAGTTCTGTTCGACGACGAACACCGCGCTGCGGGCGGCCAGCATCTCATAGACTTCGACGCTCGTGAGGTCCGCGAACGGCTTCCAGCGCCATTCGAGTTGGGCGAGCCGCGCGGCGGCGGTGTGCTGCAAATCAGTCATCGGTAGCTTTCAGGTCAATGCGCGACAGCGCGGGCAACGATCCGCAATTATGCCGCGCGTGCCGGTGTTGGGCTATCGCGCGGGTCGGCTTGAGATTGACCGCGAGTCGGCCGCCCGTCAGTGCCGTTGCGCCGAGCGCACCTTCGACGCCTGCTTGTGGCTATACATCGCCGCATCGGCCGCGGCGAGCAGTTCGGCGACCGTGCCGTGGCGCGTCGGCTCGTACGTCACCTGGCCGACGCTGAAGTGGATCTGATAGCCGCGCAGCAACTCGGCATTGCGCCGGTCGAGCAGGTGCTCGAGACGCTGCGTCACTTCATGCGTCTCCGCGTTGCTGGCGCCGGTCAGCAGCGCGACGAACTCGTCGCCGCCGAGCCGCCCGATCACGTCGCTTTCGCGCAGCGCAGCGCGTAGCACCTCGGCGAAGGCTTGCAGCGCGCGGTTGCCCTCGGCGTGTCCGAGCGTGTCGTTGATCTGCTTGAAGTCGTTCAGATCGAAGAACAGCAGCGACGCCGGCTTATCCATGCGCCGACAGACGTTCAGCGCGTGTTGTGCGAGCACTTCGAAACCGCGTCGGTTCGACAGCAGCGTGAGGTCGTCGAGCGTGGCCAACCGGATCGCGGCGAGTTCCTGTTCGGCCATGCGCGCGAGGTCACGCAGCAACGCGCGATCTTCGTCATCGAGCATGCGCGGCTTCGTGTCGAGCAGGCACAGCGTGCCGACCTTGCCGCCGTTCGCAACCTGCAGCGGGCAGCCTGCGTAGAAGCGGATGTGCGGTTCGTCGGTGACGAACGGATTGTCGTTGAAGCGCGAATCGGCGAGCGTGTCGGGCACCAGGAAAATATCGTCGCCGAGAATGGCGTGCGCGCAAAACGACACGTCGCGCGAGGTCTCGCTCACCTCCAGGCCGATGCACGATTTGAACCACTGCCGGTTCGCATCGACGAGACTAACGACGGCGATCGGTACACCGAATAGCCGCCGCGCGAGGCGGGTCAGGCGATCAAAGCGCTCTTCCGGCGCCGTGTCGAGAATATGCAGTGCGTGCAATCCGTCGAGACGGGCGCTTTCATTGCTGGGGATCGGAGGAACGAGCATGGAGTGAGGTCTGCGGGTGTCGGATGTTCTAAGGGTAAGGATTAGTGTATAGCGGCATTCCGGCGCGTGGAATTGAGGAAACGGCCAGTCGTCCGGGCGGTCGACACGGCCGTGTGCAGTCGCGAAATCCGCGCACGCGCTCAGAACACTGCTTGCACGGGTCGCGCGAGGCAGTCGAGCAGATTGTCGGGACCACACAGATGCAGCGCGCCGACGACCACCAGCGTGCGCTCGCGCACGTCCAGCAATTCGTTCAGCCGCGCGGCCCATGCGCGATTGCGAACGTCGAGGATCGCCTGACGGATGCCGGGCAGATTGAACATCGGTGATTCGACGGCGATTTGCTGTATCGCTTGCAGATCGCCGTCCAGCCACGCCGCGTGCATCCGTTCGAGCGTGCGCTGCGGCTCGCCGCGATCGGCCATCAGCATCTCGAGCGCGGCGGCAATCGCTTCGAGTGGAATCGATTCGAGCGTGACAGCGACGTCCTGTGCGTACTCGAGATAGCGATACGGCTTCGCCTGCGCGAGCGCCGAGCGCAACATGCGCGGCTCGACACCCTCGACGACCTGCTGCAGCAGCGTGGGCGCGACGATCAGCGCGGCCCACGGGCGCAGTGTTTCAAGCGGCGCGAGCCGATCATCGGTTGGCCATAGCGCCTGCAGTTGCATCCAGGCTTCATCGCGCATCAAGGGCCGCAGTTGTGCGGCAGCGGGGTGTGCGTCGGCTTTGAGAAACGGCAGGATCGTCGCTGGATCGGACTCGAATACAAGCGTCTCAGCCCAGTCATAGGCGTCGGCGATCCATGGCGGCGTTCGACGGCTCGTCGCGGGAAACAGATGCATCGAGCCGAGCAAGCGGACCTGTGTGCCGGTGAGGTGGAAATACATGCGGCTTCGATAAGAGCGGGCGATGACGATGCTGTGATTCTATCGTCCGTTCCCGATGCGGCGCGCCGACGTGCTTTGTCCTTCTCCGCGAGCCGGACACGCCATTAATCAGAATGCGCGGCTCATGTGTGAGCCGGAGTCAAACCCGGCAATAGCGATACGCCGAAAAATGCGGTCGTGTTACGTCCAGAACAACGCTGCCCTGCCGTCGATCAAATCCGCGCTCCATTTCTGATTGATTCGAAGCAACGTCTACAGCGCGCGATGGGATCGACCGGTCCGCACACATCGCAGATGACGGTCGACAAAAGCTGGCGAAAGAGGAATAGAAAAAACAAAAGCCCCGACAAGTCGGGGCTTTTGTTTTACATCAAAGACTGGAGGCGCGAGCCGGAGTCGAACCGGCCTAAACGGCTTTGCAGGCCGCTGCATAACCGCTTTGCTATCGCGCCGCAAGCGGACTGGAACCTAGACACGGGTTCGCAGATTTATCTGGTGGTCACCAGAAGAACCGAAGCTCTGGAAAGTTCAGAACGACCGGCCTTCCAAACAAAAAGGGAAGCGTTGCTTCCCCTGATGTATGGAGCGGGAGACGAGGCTCGAACTCGCGACCTCAACCTTGGCAAGGTTGCGCTCTACCAACTGAGCTACTCCCGCATTGAACTGCTTCACACCGCGCTGCGTTTTTTACTTCGCCAAACAACGCGATGCTTCGAAAACTGGAGCGGGAAACGAGGCTCGAACTCGCGACCTCAACCTTGGCAAGGTTGCGCTCTACCAACTGAGCTATTCCCGCGTCGTACTGCATTTACTGCTACTGCTTTACCGCGTCTCCGGTGTTTCGCGTTGCGTGCATCGGAGAAACGAGATTATGGAGAAACGACTGAAACGTGTCAACCCCTTTTGGCCCATCTGTTTTAAAGAAATATTTCGCTCGTAGTAGCGAAGCGGGCGAACACACTTTTGCGTCCGCGCGCTCCTTTTGTTCACGCCATCACGCGACACCACCGCGCTCGCGAATCTGCGGCCACGCGAGCTTCATGTAGTACAGCATCGACCAGATCGTCAGGAACGCGGCCAGATAGATCAGCCACAGGCCCCACACCCGTGTGTCGACCGTCACGCCGCCGCCGAGCGGCAGCGGACCATAGAACAGCAGCATCGGAATCGCGACCATCTGGCAAGCGGTCTTGAACTTGCCGAGCGAGTTCACAGCAACGCTCTTCGATGCGCCGATCTGCGCCATCCATTCGCGCAGCGCCGAGATCGCAATTTCGCGTCCGACGATCACGAGCGCGATCGCCGAATCGATCCGCGCGAGCTGCACGAGCACGAGCAGCGCCGCAGTGACCATCAGCTTATCGGCGACCGGATCGAGAAACGCGCCGAATGCCGAGGTCTGATTCCATTTGCGGGCCAGAAAGCCGTCGAACCAGTCGGTGAGCGCCGCCAGAACGAAGATCGTCGCGGCCGCGAGATTGCGGTGCGCGGGGCTCATCATCATGTCAGGTAAATAGTACACACCGACGACGAGCGGAATCAGCACGATCCGCAGCCAGGTCAGGAATATCGGGAAATTAAACGGCATGGGGGCAGGCGCAGCGTCTGACAAGTGAGTTGCAATTGTGCCGTGTCACAAGGCCTGCCACAAGCAAGCGGCCCGGGCATGGCCGCGCGGAAGCGGCAAGCGGGCCGGGCCCGGCACGGGTGCGGACCCGGCGCCAGCCGGCGCTTGCGCAGCGCTATGCGTCAGCTCCGGCGAGCCGTCGTGCCGATAACAGCGCGGCGCGGCTCGTCGATTCAATGCAGTTGCCGGTAGATCTGCTCGGCGAGCGCCTGCGAAATACCTTCAACGCTCGCGAGATCCTCGACGCTCGCCGCCACCACACCGCGCAAGCCGCCAAACCGCGCGAGCAGGCGCTGACGCCGCTTGGCCCCCACGCCTTCGAGTTCTTCGAGCCGCGAGGTCTGGCGTGTCTTGCCGCGTTTGGCGCGCATGCCGGTGATCGCGAAGCGGTGCGCTTCGTCGCGGATCTGCGCGACCAGCATCAGCGCGGCGCTTTCCTTGCCGAGTTCGAGCGGCGCACGGCCGTCGGCGAAAATCAGCGTCTCGAGACCGACCTTGCGCCCCTCGCCCTTCGCGACGCCGACCAGCATGCCGGTATCGAGCCCCAACTCGGTGAACACCTGCCGCGCGATCTCCACCTGCCCCTTGCCGCCGTCGATCAGCACGATGGTCGGCAGCACGCCGCCGGCCGCGGCCGGCTCGGCGGCATCGGCAGCGAGCGACGGATCGGCGGCCGCGTCGCTTTGCGATTCGGCGGCTTCGTCGCTCGCATTCGCGGCGGCTTGCGCGACCATCTTCTCGTAGCGGCGCGTGAGCACCTGGCGCATCGCCGCGTAATCGTCGCCGGGCGTGATGCCGGTGATGTTGTAGCGGCGATACTCGGACGACTGCATCTTGTGGTGGTGATAGACGACGCACGACGCTTGCGTCGCCTCGCCCATCGTGTGACTGATGTCGAAGCATTCGATGCGCAGATGCGCGAGGTCGTCGCACTCCATGCCGAGCGTGTCGGTCAGCGCGCGCGTGCGCGCCTGCTGCGAGCCCTGCTCGGAGAGCAGCCGCGCGAGCGCGAGCCGCGCGTTCTGCTCGGCCATCGCGAGCCACGCGCGCCGCTGTCCCTGCGGTTGACGCAGCACGCTCACCTTGTGGCCCGCCTGTTCGATCAGCCCGTCGACGAGTTCGCGCGCCGGCGCGTGGCTGACCACCAGCACCGGCGGCACGCGATTGCCGAGGTAATGCTGCGCGATGAACGCTTCGAGAACTTCGGATTCGACGCCGCCGGGCGCGCGGCCTTTGCGCCCCTTCGCCGCGGGGCCGGATTCTGGGTTTCCGTCGGCGCCTTCGTCCGTGCCTTCGTCGCTGAAGGCGTCCGCGGTCGCTTCGGTAGCCTCGTCGAGCGCTTCTTCGTCACTACCATCGGTGTCTTCGTCTTCCGATGGCATGTCCTGCGCGATCGCGAGCGCATCGGCCGTGGCCCTCGCCGCTGCGGCCGACGGCGCGACCGCTTGCCCACCCGCCGAAGCATCGTCCTGATCGCCGTCTTCTTCCAACCCGCCTTCTTCCGCCGTCAACGCGCTCTCCACGTGCGCTGGAAAGTACGCCTTGTCGCCGAGATGCCGCCCGCCGCGCACCATCGCGAGATTCACGCACACGCGGCCGCCCAGCGCGACCACCGCGAGAATGTCGACGTCGCTATCGCTGCCGACTTCGATCGCCTGTTGATGCAGCACCGTCGACAGCGAGCTCATCTGGTTGCGCACCGCCGCGGCCTGTTCGAACTTCAGCTCGCTCGCGAACGCGTGCATCTTCTGCTCGAGCTCTTTCATCACCTCGCCCTGGCGGCCGAGCAGAAAGCGCGACGCGTTGGCGACGTCGCGCGCGTAGTCCTCTTCGCTGATATTCGCAACGCACGGCGCCGTGCAGCGGCCGATCTGGTGCAGCAGACACGGCCGCGTCCGGTTGTTGAACACCGAGTCCTCGCAGGTGCGCAACTGGAACACGCGCTGCAGGATCTGGATGCTCTCGCGCACCGCCCACGCGCTCGGGAACGGACCGAAGTACTGGTTCTTGCGATCGACCGAGCCGCGGTAATAGGCCATGCGCGGAAACTTGTGGCCGGTCAGCTTCAGATACGGATACGACTTGTCGTCGCGAAACAGGATGTTGTACCGCGGGGTGAGAGCCTTGATCAGGTTGTTTTCGAGCAGCAGCGCCTCGGCCTCGGAACGCGTAACCGTCGTCTCGATGCGCGCGATGCGCGTGACCATCATCGCGATACGCGGCGACAGCTGCGTCTTCGTGAAATAGCTCGATACGCGCTTCTTCAGATCGCGCGCCTTGCCGACGTAGAGCACCACGCCGCTCATGTCGTAATAGCGGTACACGCCGGGCAGATGCGGCAGTTGGGCGAGCACTTTTTTCGGCTCGAAGGTGTCGGGGGCGTCGTTTGCTTCGGGTTCGGTCATGCGGGATCGATTGGGGTGGGACTGTCTCGCGCTGCCTCGCCGCTTGCACCGATTGCACCGATTGCGCCGGCGGGTGCCCGGCACCATGCACCGGGGGTCGTGTCGCGCGTCGCGCCATGCGGCCCGCGTGGCGGACAAACGGCGCGCGGGATCGCGAACGAGGCTTTAGAATCGCCAGTTTAGAACATTCCGCGTTCGTTCGAACCCGCTCCGCGTCGCCGGAGTCACCGAGCCAGCCGAGCCGCCATGTCCTCCGTCGCACCCGCCTCCGGATCACCCGCCGCCCCTGCCAACCCGATCGCCTGCGATATCTTCTGCGCGGTCATCGACAACTTCGGCGACATCGGCGTGTGCTGGCGCCTCGCGCGCCAACTCGCGCACGAGCATGGCTGGCAGGTGCGCGTGTTCGTCGACGATCTGCATGCGTTCAAGAGGCTGTGCCCGTCGCTCGTGCTCCAGCGTGCGCGGCAGACGCTCGACGGCATTGTCATCGAGCATTGGCACGAGCCGTCTCATGCGGGCAACACGCTCGAAGTCGCCGACGTCGTGATCGAGGCGTTCGGCTGCGAACTGCCTCCGGTCTATATCACGGCGATGGCCGAGCGTGCGCGCGCGCCGCTGTGGTTCAACCTCGAATATCTGAGCGCCGAGGACTGGATCGCCGATTTTCATTTGCGGCCGTCGCCGCATCCGCGCTACGCGCTCAGCAAGATCTTCTTTTTTCCCGGCCTCGGCCCCGGCACCGGTGGCGTCTTGAAGGAGCGCGATCTCGACGCGGCGCGCGCCGCGTTCGAAGGCTCGCCGGCCGCGCGCACCGACTGGTGGCGCAACGTCACGGGCCACGCGCCGCCGCCCCCCGACGCGACCGTCGTTTCGCTGTTCGCATACGAAAACCCGGCCGTCGACAGCCTGCTCGAACAATGGCGCGACAGCGCAGGCCCGATCGTGCTGCTGGTGCCCGAAGGTCGCATTTCCGGCGCGCTCGCGCGTTTTTTCGGCCTACCGTCGTTTGCGGCGGGCACCTATGCGACGCGCGGCAACCTCAGCGCGCACGCACTCGCCTTCACCGAACAGCCGGGCTACGACGCACTGCTATGGGCGAGCGACATCAATTTCGTCCGCGGCGAGGACTCGTTCGTGCGCGCGCAGTGGGCCGCCAAGCCGTTCGTCTGGCACATCTATCCGCAGGCCGACGACGCCCATCTGCCAAAGCTCGACGCCGCGCTCGCGCACTACACGCGCACGCTGACCAAGGACGCCCGCGCCGCGCTCGGGCGTTTCTGGCACGCGTGGAACGGCGCGGGCCAGCCGGACTGGGCGGATTTCCAGCGCCACTATCCGGCGCTTAAGCGGCGCGCCGCCGCTTGGGCGGTCGAACTCGCGCAAGTCGGCGATCTCGCCGGAAATCTGACCTCGTTCGCAAAAACTCAGTTAAAATAAGCGGTTATCCAACGGCCGACGACGCAAGCGCGGCCCGATTCGAGCAATAACCCCATGGTCAGCCCGTCTGACCGGTCCCCTCGAAAAACACAGCACGTGTCCCAATCTCCTGGTCGGGCACGCGAATGTCAAAAAAGGGACGTATGTTTGGGCGTGTTGCAGATCGGCGCCACTCGTGTACACGCCCGAACAGGGTAAAAACTCAGGTAACGGACAGGTGGAAACGCCGGGGCATCACGCCGCGATTTTCGCCGTGAGCCGGTCCCGTTTCACGCATCCGGGCTGCGGTCGCTTCGAGCGGCGCGCGGCAGGCGGTGGCGAAACGCCGAAGCCGCTTGGCACCTATGCCGTTGAGCAACAGTTAAGCTATTTATCTCGTACAGGACAGTTTTATGAAGACCGCACAGGAACTCCGCACCGGCAACGTCGTGATGATCGGCGCAGACGCAATGGTCGTGCAAAAGGCCGAATACAACAAATCGGGCCGTAACTCCGCCGTCGTCAAAATGAAGTTCAAGAACCTGCTGACCGGCGCAGGCATGGAAACCGTGTACAAGGCGGACGACAAGTTCGACGTCGTCGTGCTCGAGCGCAAGGAAGTGACCTACTCGTACTTCGCCGACCCGATGTACGTGTTCATGGACGCCGACTACAACCAGTACGAAGTCGAAGCCGAAATGATGGGCGATGCGATGAACTACCTCGAAGACGGCATGGCTTGCGAAGTCGTGTTCTACAACGAGAAGGCCATCTCGGTCGAACTGCCGACCACGCTGGTTCGCGAAATCATCTACACGGAACCGGCAGTCAAGGGCGACACGTCGTCGGGCAAGGTCCTGAAGAACGCCAAGCTGAACACCGGCTTTGAACTGCAAGTGCCGCTCTTCTGCAACATCGGCGACAAGATCGAAATCGACACCCGTACGCACGAGTACCGCAGCCGCGCCTAAACGGCGGCCTGCGTCACCCCGCCAGCGCCGGCGCCCTGCCGGCCTGCGCCCAGAGCGCTCAATTTTGGGCGCTTTTTCTTTTCTGTCGCGCCGTGTATGGTTTAGGAAAACTTTACCGGCAAATTTCTCAAAATTGCCATCGCGACATCCTGAATTCGCGTCGCGCGCGCGGCAGGCCCTTGATCCATTTCATCCAAGCTTTTTGGCACGATCCCTGCTAGGTGGAGAGAGTTACGCGAGTACCGCTCAATTTCCACCTTGGGAGAGCCACCATGAACAACGACATTGCTGAAGGTAAATGGAAACAGATGGTCGGCAAGGCGAAGGCCGCATGGGGCGAACTGACCGACGACGAACTGACCAAGGCCGAAGGCCGGGCCGACAAGCTCGCCGGTCTGATTCAGGAACGCTATGGCAAAACCCGTGAAGAGGCGGAACTCGAAGTGCGCCGGTTTTTCGATAGCAACCGGGATTTCTGACAGGAGCAGTGCAGGAACTACAGGCGCCGGCCCGCGCCGCTCAAGACGCAGTGCCGGCGGCTGTCGTTTTTTCACCGTACGAGGACCGTTCGTTTAGCCCTGTCATCGAGCCCCCAGGAGCCCGCGGTGCGCGCCATCAGCGTTGGCGGCGCGCCGGGCATTCAACCCATTCATAAAATTGCGCTCGCCATGCCACACGCCCTGATTGTTGAAGACGATCCCAATAGCCTGTCCGGGCTGTCGGCAATCCTCGCTGCCGACGGCTTTTCAGTCGACACCGCGACCACGCTCGCCGAGGCGCGCGGCGCATTGACGCGCTTCATTCCGGACGTCGTGCTCGTCGACCTGAATCTGCCGGATGGCAGCGGACTCGATCTGTTGCAGCATCTGCCCGCGCATCCGCCAGGCGGCGCGCTTCCGGTGATCGTGATGACCGGCAATGCGACCGTCGAGAGTGCGATCGAGGGCTTGCGGCACGGTATCTGGGACTATCTGCTGAAGCCGGTCAACATCCCGCGTCTGCGCAGCCTGCTCGCGCGCATTCCGCGGCCGTATGAACTAACCGAGGAAGTCCAGGCGCTGCGCGCATCGCTGCGTCAACTCGGACGCTTCGGTTCGATGCTCGGCCGCAGCAGCACGATTCAGCACGTGTACGACACGATCGAGCGGCTCGCGCCGACCGAAGCGGCGGTGCTGATCTCCGGCGAAGCCGGCACCGGCAAGGAGATCGCCGCGCACACGCTGCACGACATGAGCCGCCGTCGCAAAGGCCCATTCGTCACCTTCGATTGCCGCGGCGCGGCGGCCGGCGGCCTCAATCGCTCGCTCGACAGCATGCTGTTCGGCCACGAACGCGGCGCGTTCGGCGGCGCCGAGCAGCGCGAGCCAGGCCTCTTCGAACAGGCGAGCGGCGGCACGCTGTTCATCAACGAAATCACCGAGCTGCCGCGCGCGCAGCAGGAAGCGCTGTTGCGCGCGCTCGATTCGCAGACCTTTATGCGCGTGGGCGGTAGCAACCAGATCGTGACCGACTTCCGACTGATCGCGTCGACGCGCAAACCGCCGCGCGCGGCGGTCGCGGACGGCTCGCTGCATCAGGACCTCGCGCTGCGTCTCGAAGCCGCCGCGGTCAACCTGCCGCCGCTGCGCGAGCGCGGCGAAGATCCGGTGCTGATCGCGCAAGCAGTCGTCGACGAACTGAATATGGAAGCGACCGCGCGCGGCACGGCCGAGGTCGCGAAGCAGGCGGGGCCGAACTTCCTGCGCGAATGCCTTGCGTACGACTGGCCGGGCAACGTGCGCGAGCTGCAGGAACGCGTGCGGCGCGCCTATCAGGCATCCGGCGACGTGATCGAATCGTTGCGCGCCGACGAAACCGGCACGACCAACGGCCGCGATCTGAACGGCAGCCGCGTTCAGGTGACGGTCGGCACGCCGCTCGCGGATGTCGAAGAAATGCTGATTCGAGCGACGCTCGATGCGGTCGGCGGCACGCGGCATCGCGCCGCGTCGTTGCTGGGAATCAGCCCGAAGACGCTCTACAACAAGCTGCAGCGCATGCGCTTGAACTGAGCGATTGCTCGACGGCGGTTCGAGCCAGTCGGAGCTGATAAAAAAAATGGCGCCTTGAATTGCTTCAAGGCGCCATTGCCATTTATACAAAGGTACTGCGAACCAGCTTCTGCGCTTCGGCGTACCGTGGCTCGGCCATCAGCTTGCTCCACGTGAGCGCCTTGCCGCGCGGCCGCATGCGCTTCAGCCGCCGCAGCGATTCCTTCGACGGCGTGACGCGCAGTGCGTCGAGCACCTTCTCCGCTTCGTCCGGCTGGTTGCAGATCAGCACCATGTCGCAGCCGGCCTCCAGCGCGGCTTGCGCGCCTTCGGTCAGCGTGCCGCCCTGGCGCGCGGCTTCCATCGATAGATCGTCGCTGAAGATCGCCCCTTCGAAGCCGAGCTTGCCGCGCAGGATGTCTTGCAGCCAGATGCGCGAGAAGCCGGCCGGTTTCGCATCGACCGCCGGATAGACGACGTGCGCGGGCAGCACCGCGCCAAGCGACAGACCGAGCCAGTCGTACGGCGCGACGTCGTTGCCGAGGATCTCGTCGAGCGGGCGTTCGTCGACGGGCATCGCGACGTGCGAATCGGCCTGCGCGAATCCGTGCCCCGGAAAATGCTTGCCGCAGTTGCTCATGCCGGCGAGCGCGAGACCGTGATTCAGGCTCTTCGCGAGCAGCGCGACCACGCGCGGATCGCGATGGAACGCGCGATCGCCGATCACCTGCGAGTGCCCATAGTCGAGGTCGAGCACTGGCGTGAAGCTCATGTCGACACCGCATGCGCGCAATTCCGCGGCGAGGACGTAGCCGACCGCGGTCGTCACCTTCGTCGCGTGCAGCACGTCCTCGTCCCACAACGCGCCGAGCTTGCCCATCGACGGCAGCACCGTGAAGCCGTCGGTACGAAAGCGCTGCACGCGGCCGCCTTCGTGATCGACCGCGATCAGCAGATCCGGGCGAATCGCGCGGATCGCATCGGTCAGCGCGACCAGTTGCGCGCGGCTCTCATAGTGCCGCGCGAACAGGATCACGCCGCCGGTCATCGGGTGCGCGAGACGCCTTTTGTCATCGCGGTTCAGCGTTTTGCCGACCACGTCGAGCATCACCGGTCCGGGTGTGGTTTTCATCGAATTCCGCTGGAAAAGAGTCTGACGCAAAGACAAACGCGACCGTGAGCGGCCGCGTTCAACGTTTTCATTCGGTGGCGGAGTGCGCGGACGAAGCCCGCGACGCCGGCGCGGCAAACGAACCTTCCGTCTCGTCCGGCCGCTGCGTCTCGGCGATCACGAATGACACCGCGTAATCACGCTCGTCGCTGATCGTCACGCGCGCCGTGATGCCGCGCGCGTCGAGCCAATCGGCCAGCTCGCCGGAGGCGACCACCATCGGCTCGCCGCTCGGCCGGTTCAGCGTCTGCAACGCGCGCCAGCTCATCGGCCAGTGCATGCCGAGGCCGATTGCCTTCGAGAACGCCTCTTTCGCCGAAAAACGTGTCGCGAGAAACGCGAGACCGCGCGCCGCCGAACGGGCCTGACGCGCGTGGTAGACGCGAAGTTCGTCGGGACCGAGCACCTTCTCGGCGAAACGGCCATTGGTGCGGGTCATCACCGCTGCGACACGGCTGACCTGAACGATGTCGGTGCCGATTCCGTAGATTGCCATGCGTGCGTCCGTCGCGAGATTGGGTTACGCGCGCGCGCCGAGACGCGCGGCGACCATGATCGCCTTCATCTCGCGCACCGCGTTGTCCCAGCCCGCGAAGATCGCGTGCGCGACGATCGCATGGCCGATGTTGAGTTCGACGATGCCGTCGATAGCCGCGATCTGCTGCACGTTCGTGTAGTGCAGGCCGTGGCCCGCGTTCACCTTGAGGCCGAGCGTCGTGCCGAATTCGACCGCGCGCACGATGCGCTCGTATTCGCGCTGCTGTTCGGCAGGATCGTGCGCTTCCGCGTAACGGCCGGTGTGCAGCTCGATCACCGGTGCGCCGGCTTCGTGCGCGGCGCGAATCTGCGTTTCGTCGGGATCGATGAACAGCGACACGCGCGAGTTGGCATCCGCCAGTTGCTTGCAAGCGGCGCGCACCGCCTCGAACTGGCCGGCGACGTCGAGACCGCCTTCGGTCGTCAGCTCCGCGCGCTTTTCCGGCACGAGGCACACGTCGTGCGGCTGCACTTCGCACGCGATGTCGAGCATTTCGGCCGTGACCGCGCATTCGAGATTCATACGCGTTTTCAGCAGCGGACGCAGCTTGTGCACGTCGGCGTCGACGATATGCCGGCGATCTTCGCGCAGGTGCAGCGTGATCGCATCGGCGCCGGCTTCTTCGGCCATCAGCGCGGCGCGGATCGGATCGGGATAGGACGTGCCACGCGCGTTGCGCAGCGTGGCAACGTGGTCGATATTCACGCCGAGGTCGATCACGGTCGGCGAAGTCAGGAAGAAGCTCATAAGTTCTGCAGGTCGATCAGGATCTGGCGGGTAGCAAGCGGCGCGCCGCCGAGATAGGTGTTGAGCAGGAAGCGCATCAGCGTTTTGCTTTGCGCGACGGTCTGCGCTCGATGGTAATCGTCCTTTTCCATATCGAGCAAGGTTTGTCCCGATACCACCGGCCACTGCGCGGGCCATTCGTCCGATGCCTCGCGCACGCCGCGCTCGGGATCGAACACGTAGCGGCCGTCGGCGAGCACGGCCTTGCGCGCGACCGTGCGGTCGAGCGCCATCGCGTAGCCGGTCTCGCGCAGCAGCACGCGCTCGAACGAGCGCAGCACCTGCACCGGCGGCTCATCGTGCGCAAGACGCGTCAGCGTGACGACGTAGTGATGGAACAACTGCGGATGCGGGTCTTCGCGCGCACAGAAGCGCACCAGCAGTTCGTTGACATAGAAACCGCACAGCAGCGCGTCGCCGGTCAGCGGCAGCATGCCGCCGACCCACTCCGCGCCGGTCAGCGTGCGCATTTCGGATTTGCCCGACCATGCGAGCGACAAAGGCTGGAAAGTTTGCAACACGCCGCGCAACGCAGAGTGCGGGCGCTTTGCGCCCTTCGCGACGAGCGCGAGACGACCGTGATCGCGCGACAGCACGTCGATGATCAGGCTGGTCTCGCGATACGGGTAGCTATGCAGCACGAACGCGGGCTGCTCGGTGATCCGGTATTCGGATGTGGAGGTGCGCGGCGCGCGACGCGCCGGCGCTTTGCGCGGCTCGCCATCGTCGGCGGGCGCGCTATTCGCGCTTTTCGCGCTATTCGCGCCTTTTGCCTGAGCCGACGACTTCCTCGCGCTACGCGCGGGCCGCGACGGCTCGTGCTCCGGTTGGTCCGGAGTCTCGTCTGAATTGAGCGTCATCCACGCGTCATTCGTACCCATACGCACGAAGCCCGGCTTCGTTGTCGGCCCAGCCGCTCTTCACCTTGACGAAGGTCTCGAGATACACCGGCCCGTCGAACAGCTTCGCCATGTCGAGGCGCGCCTCGGTGCTGATCTGCTTCAGTTTCGCGCCCTTCTGGCCGATGATCATCGCCTTGTGCGTGTCGCGATCGACGAGAATCGTCGCGAAGATACGGCGCAGTCGCCCTTCGGTTTCGAACTTGTCGATCAGCACGGTGCTGGTGTACGGCAGTTCGTCGCCGGTCCAGCGGAAGACTTTCTCGCGCAGGATTTCGGCCGCAAGGAAGCGCTCGCTGCGATCGGTCAGGTCGTCCTCGCCGTAGATCGGCTCGCCTTCCGGCAGGAACGGCTTGATGGTCGCCATCAGACGCTTGATGTCGTCGGTATTTTTCGCCGACAGCGGCACGATCTCGTTGAACTCGCGCAGCGTGCTCATCTGCTGCATGAACGGGAACAGCGAGTCTTTATCCGACACGCGATCGAGCTTGTTCGCGATCAGCAACGTCGGCACCTTCGCGGGGATCAGGTCGAGTACCTTCTGGTCGTCGGGGCCGAAGCGGCCTGCTTCGATGACGAACAGGATCGCATCGACCGAGGTCAGCGTCGACGTGACGGCGCGATTCAGCGAGCGGTTCAGCGCGCCGCTGTGCCTGGTCTGGAAACCGGGCGTGTCGACGAAGATGTACTGGGCGTCTTCGAGCGTGTTGATGCCGGTGATGCGATGGCGCGTGGTCTGCGCCTTGCGCGACGTGATGCTGACTTTCTGGCCGACCAGCGCGTTCATCAGCGTGGACTTGCCGACGTTCGGGCGGCCGACGATCGCGACCATGCCGCAGCGAAAACCAGTGGGAGTGGGAGCGTTCATATTCGGACTACGGCAGGTTCAGGTCGGCGCGCGCGACGCGCACGCCGATGGCAATCAATGGCCCGCATCGGCGACGCGCGTTTGCACCGCGCCGGCGACGCCGGGTTCGTGTTCGGCAGGTGCCGCCGAGACAACCGACGCGGGCGCGGCGGAAACGCCCGATGAGGCAGTGCCCGGCGCGGCTTCGCGGTTACGCTGACGCTCCGCGCTGCGCGCGTGTGACGGCGCGTCGGCTTTGAGGTCGGGGGTCTTGTCCGCTGAGTGTTTTTCGGCCGGCTTGTCGACAGGTTTCTCGCCTGAGTGCACCGAAACCTTGTCGGCTCTCTCCGCCTTTTCGGACTTCTCGGCGCGCTCCGGCTTGTCATGTCCGCTGTACTCTACATGCGCGGCACGGATGACGGCCAACGGCGCACCGGCGGCGCCCGGCGCTGCACGCTCGGCTGCAGGCCTTTCAGCCGCTGATTTTTCCACGGCAGACTTGTCGGCGTGGGCTTCAACCGCAGCAGGCGCGCGCCCTTCGCCGCGCGCGCTCTTGCGATCCGGTGTGCGTAAATCCAGTGCGGCCTGCACGCCGGTCACGCCCGGCACGATTTCCTGCTCGGCGTTTTTCGCGGCGCGCGCGCTTTTCGAACGCTTCGGCTTCGCAACTACGGCAGGCGCCGCGGCCATTACTTCGTCGAGCGCTTTCTTTGCGGCCGCCTGCTCCGCCGCGCGACGGCTCGCGCCCGAGCCGGACACCTTGACGTCGAGCTTTGGCACCGTGCATTCGACTTCGAATTGTTGATTGTGCGCCGCACCATGGGTGGCGACGACCGTATAGGTAGGCAATGCAATCTTGTGGCCCTGCAGATACTCCTGCAGCAGCGTCTTAGCGTCCTTGCCGAGCGTACGCGGGTCGATATGGTCGAGGATTGGCACGTAGAGGCGTTTGATAACCGTCTGCGCAGCGTCGAAGCCGCCGTCGAGAAATATCGCACCGAGCACCGCCTCGAGCGTATCCGCGAGGATAGACGGCCGGCGGAAGCCGCCGCTGCGCAATTCACCCTCGCCGAGGCGCAGGCCCTCGGAGATATTGAGTGCCTGAGCAATCTCGTAAAGGGACTGCTGTTTGACCAGATTGGCACGCACGCGCGACAGATCGCCTTCGTCGAGTTTGCCGAAACGTTGGAACAAAAGCGCAGCCACCGCGCAATTCAGAACGGAGTCGCCGAGAAATTCGAGCCGTTCGTTGTGCGTGGAGCTGTGACTGCGGTGTGTTAAAGCCTGGCGCAGCAATTCCGCATTGCGAAATTCATAGCGCAAACGGCTTTCCAACGGAGATAGAGGCATGGGCAGAGTATAACGCGGGCGCCTGACCCGGCGGAAAGGCGGGGCGCCAGAGGAAAAAGCGTGGTGAAGCGACGTTACCGCGAGTTCTTAAAGTAGCATGACAACACGCCGCGACCGAGATAACCGGTGCCGGTTATTCGCGCGGCGTGTGACCGCTCATGAAGTGATCACGAAGCGATCAATGCACACGACTCACTGGAAGGAGCCGATGCGTCGCAGATCGCTGAAGTTCATCCAGATGAAAAATGCGCGGCCGACGATATTGCGTTCAGGCGCAAAACCCCAGTACCGGCTATCCGCGCTGTTGTCTCGGTTATCGCCCATCATGAAGAAGTTGCCCGGCGGCACTTTGCAGATCACGCCACGTGCGTTGTATTGGCAGTTGTCGCGATAGGGGAAGTCTTCCGCACCAACGATGAACGGCGGCACCGCCGGATTATTCAGAATCGCGTTCTTGCGGCCGTCGATATCTTCCTGGAACTGCTTCGCATAGCCGAGCCGCTCTTCGTCGAGATAATCGGGCAGCGGCGTTTCTGGCACCGGCTTGCCGTTGACGGTCAACTTCTTGTCCTGATACTCGACCACATCGCCCGGCAGGCCAATCACACGCTTGATGTAGTCGACCGATTCGTCTTTCGGATAACGGAACACCACCACGTCGCCGCGCTGGACCGGACGGCCCTGCGTGATCCTCGTGTTGGTGATCGGCAAACGAAGACCGTATTCGAATTTATTGACGAGGATGAAGTCGCCCACCAGCAGCGTCGGCACCATGGAGCCGGATGGGATCTTGAACGGCTCGACCACGAACGAGCGCACGACGAACACCACCAGAATCACCGGAAAAAAGCTCGCCGTATATTCGAGCCACCACGGCTGACGCAGCTTGTCGTCACGCAAACGCGCGCGGGTTTGCGCGGCGTTTTCATCGGCGAAACGCTCGCCGATGCGCGCCTGCTGACGATCGAATTCGGCGACTGCGGCTTCCGCCTCGCGGCGCCGTTTCGGCAGGAAAACCAGTTTGTCCGCGACCCATGCGACACCCGTCAAAACGACGAGCACAAAAAGAATCAGCGCGAAATTCATAGGGTTCCGTTATTCAACTTATTTGTCTTCGACACGCAGAATAGCGAGGAAAGCCTCTTGCGGGATTTCAACCGAGCCCACCTGCTTCATTCGCTTCTTGCCTGCCTTCTGCTTTTCAAGCAGCTTCTTCTTACGCGTGATATCACCGCCGTAGCATTTTGCCAGCACGTTCTTACGCAACGCTTTAATGTTTTCGCGCGCGATAATGTTCGAACCGATCGTGGCTTGAACCGCCACGTCGTACATCTGACGCGGAATCAGCTCGCGCATTTTCGCTGCCACTTCGCGGCCGCGATACTGGCTTTGCGAGCGATGCACGATCACCGACAGCGCATCGACCTTGTCGCCGTTGATCAGCATGTCGACCTTCACGACGTCCGACGCGCGGTATTCCTTGAACTCGTAATCCATCGACGCGTAACCCCGCGAAATCGACTTCAGACGATCGAAGAAATCGAGCACGACTTCGCCCATCGGGATTTCGTACGTCAGCTGGACCTGACGACCGTGATACTGCATGTTGATCTGGTTGCCGCGCTTCTGCGTACACAACGTGATCACCGCGCCGACGTAGTCTTGCGGCATGTAGAGGTTCACGGTGACGATCGGCTCGCGCACTTCCTCGATCTTCGATGGCTCCGGCATCTTGGCCGGATTCTCGACCATCAGGGTCGTGCCGTCGCGCTGCAGAACTTCGTAGACCACGGTCGGCGCCGTCGTGATCAGGTCCATGTCGAACTCACGCTCGAGACGTTCCTGCACGATTTCCATGTGCAACAGACCGAGGAAGCCGCAGCGGAACCCGAAACCGAGCGCTTGCGACACTTCCGGCTCGTACTGCAGCGACGCGTCGTTCAGCTTCAGCTTTTCGAGCGAGTCGCGCAGCGCGTCGTACTGGTTCGCTTCGACCGGATAGAGACCCGCGAACACCTGCGGCTTCACCTCCTTGAAGCCCGGCAGCGGCTCGGCCGCCGGCTGGTTCACCAGCGTAACCGTGTCGCCGACCTTCGCCGCCGCGAGTTCCTTGATGCCGGCGATGATGAAGCCCACCTGCCCCGCCGACAGCGATTCGAGATTCTTCGACTTCGGCGTGAACACGCCGATATGTTCCACCGGATACTGCGCGCCGGTTGCCATCAGGCGGATCTTGTCCTTCGGACGCAGCATGCCGTTGACGATGCGCACGAGCATCACGACACCGACGTAGTTGTCGAACCACGAGTCGATGATGAGCGCCTGCAGCGGCGCTTCCGGATCGCCCTTCGGCGGCGGTACTTTCGCGATCAGCGCTTCGAGCACGTCTTCGACGCCGAAGCCGGTCTTCGCGCTGCAATGTGTGGCGTCGGTCGCATCGATGCCGATCACGTCCTCGATCTCGGCGATCGCGTTTTCGGGGTTCGCCGCCGGCAGATCGATCTTGTTCAACACCGGCACCACTTCGACGCCGAGTTCGATGGCCGTGTAGCAGTTGGCGACGGTTTGCGCCTCCACGCCCTGGCTCGCGTCGACGACGAGCAGCGCACCTTCGCACGCGGACAGCGAGCGGCTGACTTCGTACGAGAAGTCAACGTGCCCGGGGGTGTCGATCATGTTCAGGTTGTAGACTCGGCCGTCGCGCGCGCGATACGACAACGCGGCGGTTTGCGCCTTGATGGTAATGCCGCGCTCGCGCTCGAGATCCATCGAGTCGAGCACCTGAGCTTCCATTTCGCGGTCGGACAGACCACCACAAATCTGGATGATGCGATCGGCGAGCGTCGACTTGCCATGGTCGATGTGCGCAATGATCGAGAAGTTACGAATATGATCCATTCAGTGCCGATCAAGCGAAAAGGCGCGCCCGGACAATAGCGGAGCACGCCTTGTAAGTAGGTGAAAAACCTATCTATTTTAGCCGAAAAGCCCCTCGGCCGGCGCATCTTGCATAGCGCGGGCCTCAAGACTACGTAGAGGAGGCGAGGAATTTACCGTGCGCATCGCAGCGAGTCACGACAAACACGCGCATGGATCGCGCGAATCGCCATGCCGCGCGGATGTATATCAGGACGCCGCCGCCACACGCGACGCATGCGCCGCCAATGCTGCGCGCACTCGCGCTTCGTCGAGATGGTAGTGGCACAACTCGACGCCATCGCATACCAGCACCGGCACCAACTCGTTGTAACGCGCTTCGAGCAACGGATCGCGGTCGACGTCGATCACCGCCAGTTGCGCTCCGAACTCGGCCAGCAACGGCTCGAGCGCGGCGCGCATGTCCTCGCACAGATGGCACCACGCGCGCCCATAGAGCGTGAGCGATGCCGTCTTCGTCATTTCTGCGCGCTGCGCGGACGGACTGGCACAAACTGCGTGTTGTCGCCGCGACGCACCAGCAACGCGACCATCTTCTGCGAATCGAGGTGCGAGGTCAGTTCGTCGAACTGTTTCGCGCTCGTCACATCCATGTCGCCAACCCGCAAGATGATGTCGCCCTTTTGGAGCCCGACACGGGCTGCCGGACCGTCGACCGCGTCGATCTGCACGCCGTTCTGAATCTTCAGCGCTTTCTGCTGATCGGCAGGAATGTCGCTGACCGCGATGCCCAGGGCGTTGGTCGCGCGCTGCTTCGGCGCCTGCGGCTTCTTCTGATCCGCTTTCGCGACCTTGTCCGCCTGCATTTCTGCGATCGTGATCGGCAGTTCGCGCGTCTGACCCTTGCGCCAGATCGAGATCGACGTCTTCGTGCCCGGCTTCGTATCGCCGACCATGCGCGGCAGGTCCGTCGCGGTCTCGACCGGATGACCGTTGAACTTCAGGATGATGTCGCCCGGCTGCACGCCGGCCTTGTCGGCCGGGCCGCCCGGCTCGACGCTGCTGACGAGCGCGCCCTGCGCCTTCGGCAAGCCGAGCGAATCGGCGACGTCTTTCGTCACTTCACCGATCGCCACCGCGATGCGGCCGCGCACCACCTTGCCCGAACTCTTCAGCTGATCGGCCACGCGCATCGCTTCGTCGATCGGAATCGCGAACGAAATGCCCATGAAACCGCCGGTGCGGCTGTAAATCTGCGAATTGATGCCGATCACTTCGCCTTGCATGTTGATTAGCGGACCGCCCGAGTTGCCCGGATTGACGGCTACGTCGGTCTGGATGAACGGCAGGTAGTCGCCAGTGTCGCGTCCCTTCGCGCTGACGATACCGGCCGTCACCGTGTTTTCGAGACCGAACGGCGAGCCGATCGCGACGACCCATTCGCCGACGCGCACCTTGTTTGAATCGCCGATCGTGATGGTCGGCAGGTTCGACGCGTTGATCTTCACGACCGCGACGTCGGTACGGTCGTCGACCCCGATCAGCTTCGCCTTGAATTCGCGCTTGTCGGTCAGCGTCACGTAGATCGTGTCCGCGTCGTCGACGACGTGCGCGTTGGTCATCACGTAGCCGTCCGCCGACAGGATGAAGCCCGAGCCCACCCCGCTGTTCTGTTCGGGGTCGGTGTTGTCCTGTGAATCCGGGCTGCCGCCGCTGCCGCCCCCCCCTCCACCGCCACCGCCACCGCCGTTATCACCACCGCGCGGTGATTGCGGTGACTGCGGCAACGGAATCCCGAAGAAGCGCCGGAAGAACTCCGACATATCGCCGTCGTCCATACCCGGCGGCAGGCCGCCGCGGGTACTACCGTTCGACACGCGCGTTGTCGTGCGAATGTTGACGACCGCCGGGCCGACCTTGTCGACGAGGTCAGTGAAGTCGGGCAGATTGGCAGCGGGAGCCGCTGATGCCATATGCGGCACAAGCGGCAAACACGCCGCCACCACTACGGCCGCGAGGAATTTGCGCACCGAGAAAGTCGTCATATCGTAGCAAGCCGAGGGATTTCAGGATTCGGAAGGGTTACTTCGGAGCTTTGTATTCTATGGCAGACGCGAATTGCTGCAATGTGGTTTGGGGCACCTCACCGAGCAGGGTAATCCAGAAGTCACCCTGACGCTTGACCAGGACGTGCGTCGCGCCGCTATCCCCCGTTCCCTCTTTGCGCGTGTTGTTCTCGACCGGTTCGACGAAAACCGAAATCGCCGCGAGGCCGTCGGAAAACACCGCCTGGTCGACCGGGATCGGCGGCTGCCCCGCCTCGCGCGATGCCATCGGACGGCGCAACTGACGGATGATATGGAACCCCCGCACCGACGGATTGATTAGCCAACCCTGCGCGGCCATGTCGACCGGCTCGACCGGGGGACGCACAACCGTCCAGCCCGTGAGATTGCGGATGCCGTTGACGATGCCCGCCTTGTCGACCGGCACGCCGATGCGGACCTGCGAAAACGACAGTTGCTCGAGCACCTGGCCGCTCGGGTCGAGCGTCTGCGCGCGCAGCAGCAGACCGGTTTTTTTGTCGGCCCACAGCTTGTACGCGAACCGGTACGCGTCTTTCGGATCGAGTTCCATCACGAGACTGTCGACGCCCGCGACGCGGTCATCGCCCAGCATCTTCGGCTCGTAGACGGACAGTACCTGCTCGCCGTTCACGGACAGCAGCGCGGGGAATGAATCCTTGTTCTGCCGCTTTTCGAAGACCACGATACGCCGTTCCGGCAGGAACGTGTACATGTCGTCGTTGTGGCGCAGCATTTTGCGCGGCTTGCCGTCGAGGCTTTCGAGCTGCTCGAACTCGCCGTCCGTATGCGTGGAGTAATGCGCAATGTGCGACGTCTGCACGAAATTGCCGCGCTGATAGACGAAGGCGCCCTCGTAGTTCTGCTGCTGGGCGGCCTGATGGATGCGGTCGAGCAGTTCCGCGGCCGTGCGACGGGCGACGACCGGATCGTCTTGAGCGAAGACCCGCGGTGTAGCGGACAACAACACGGCTGCACAGAACAGAAATGCTGGCAACCGCCCCCAGATAGTCGTTTTATTGAACCGCGGAGTCTGCATCAAACTATTGGCCCTGCGTGGAGACTGAGGCAGCACGAATCACCGGCATCGAGCCTGCCATCGCCGGTTGCTGCGCGAATTGCTGATGAGCTTCGAGGTATTGATCGAGGCTCGCGTCGCGAATGATGTTGGAGTCTTGCGCGGGCACCGAGGCCATCGCGACACGCTGCACGGGGTCGGCGTGCGATTGGAGCGAAGCAAGCTGAGCACCCGGGCCACCCGGCACGCCCTGCAGCTGCGGCACGACGATCCAAGTCAAGGTAGCGGCCGCGGCAGCGACGGCAAAAGCCGGCACGACTCGCCGGCGCAGCCCGAGCAGGCGGCGCGTGACCGACGCGGACGCGGCGGCTGGCGCCAGCACATGCGGCTCGCTTTCGAGGCGCGCGGCAAAACCGCTGAGAAAGGCGCTGCTCCGTGCGGGGCTGACTGCCAGATCGTCGGAACGAAGCGCGTCGCCGATCAGGTGGTAGCTCGACCAGGCGGCGCGATCATCGCCGTCCAGTTCCGCAAGAAACTTGTCCAGATTCAGATGCTCTTCGCCAAACAATTCACCGTCGACGAAAGCGGACAGACGCTCGCCGCGCGAGCCCGCTTGCGATTGCATCGAGACCGACCCCATGATGCTCCCCATCTTCCAAATACCCCGTAGTGACACCACTAATCCAGATATTGCGCCGCTGCCCCGCCAAGCCTGCTGGACGCTCAAAAACCTCTACCAGCGCTTGCCTTCGGGTGTGTCAAGCAACGGTCGCAATTTTGCCGCAATGGCTTCGCGAGCGCGGAAAATTCGTGATCTGACTGTGCCAATCGGGCAACCCATCATCTCAGCGATTTCCTCGTAGCTCAAACCCTCAATTTCTCGAAGAGTAATGGCGGTGCGCAATTCTTCCGGTAAAACCGCCATCGCAGCATTGACCGTCTCGGCGATCTGCTTGCTCATCAACATCGACTCAGGCGTGTTGATATCCCTTAGTTGGTCAGCGTCGGAGAAAGTTTCAGCTTCTTCAGCATCCGCTTCGGTCGAGGTCGGCGCGCGCCGGCCCTGGGTGGCAAGGTAGTTCTTCGCGGTATTGACCGCAATCCGGTACAACCACGTATAAAACGCCGACTCGCCGCGAAACTGCGGCAACGCGCGATACGCCTTGATAAACGCGTCCTGTGCGACGTCTTCGACTTCGGCGGGGTCCCGCACGAGACGCGAGATCAGCCGGAGAATCTTGCGGTGGTATTTGGAGACCAGAAGCTCGAACGCGGCCTTGTCGCCCTTCTGGACGCGCTCGACCAGCACCTGATCAATTTCTTTTTCGCTCACCTGATAAATCCGTTAACTATAGGGCGCATGGCGGGGGACCATTGTAGCGTCCCCCTCGTGAGGGCACGTTACTACGGTAACAGCGGTTACAGTCGTTACAGTCAGGCGCCGGCCGCACGCCGGCCCAGCACGGAAAGTTCGCGGAAAACATTGGGCGGCAGCGCGTCGGCGGCGAGCAGCAGGGAGCGCGTACGGCCCAGCGACGCACGCATGAGGCCACGCCTTCGACCACTCTCGGGCGCGAGCGCGAGCACCAACAAACGGCTGCTCCACTGCGCGCAGCCGACGACGCGACCTCGCGCGAGCAATTCACCTGCGCGGTTCCAGGCGGAAATCTCGCCCATCGCGATATGCAGCGCGGCGGGCTGCGCCGCGTCATGCCTAGCCGCGCACAGTGCAAGGACCGCTGCGACGGCGAGCGTCAACGCAGCGGCCGGCCACGCGCCCAAGCGCGGCGCGAGGCAGGTATAAACGGCTAACGTCGCAATCAGCACGAACGCCCCCGCCGCGGCACGCATTGCGACAGAGCGACGCAACGCAATCCGCTGCGTCGTCCTGCTCATCGTTGCCGGTGCGGGGGAAAGCGCCGGCGAAGCCGGCGTCGCGAACTGATGCGTCACCCGTGATCAGGCGCGCTTGAACACCAGCGTGCCGTTCGTACCGCCGAACCCAAACGAGTTCTTCAGCGCGACGTCGATCTTCATGTCCCGCGCGGTGTTTGCGCAGTAATCGAGATCACAGGCCGGGTCCTGGTTGAAGATGTTGATGGTCGGAGGCGAGACCTGGTGATGCACGGCGAGCACCGTGAACACCGACTCCAGACCGCCGGCGCCGCCCAGCAGGTGACCCGTCATCGACTTGGTCGAATTGACGACCATGTCCTTCGAGTGGTCGCCGAACGCCCGCTTGATGCCGGTCGTTTCCGCCAGATCGCCGAGCGGCGTGGACGTGCCGTGCGCGTTCAGGTAGTTCACCTGATCGCCGTTGATGCCCGCGTTCTTCAGCGCTGCGAGCATGCAGCGGCGTGCGCCGTCGCCGTCTTCGAGCGGCGCGGTCATGTGGTACGCATCGCCGCTCATGCCGTAGCCGCCGATTTCCGCGTAGATCTTCGCGCCACGCGCCTTCGCGTGCTCGTATTCTTCGAGCACCATCACGCCCGCGCCTTCGCCGAGCACGAAGCCGTCGCGGTCTTTGTCCCACGGACGGCTAGCGGTTGCCGGATCGTCATTGCGTTGCGACAGCGCGCGCGCCGCCGCAAAGCCGCCGATACCGAGCGGGGACACGGTCGATTCCGCGCCGCCGGCAATCATCACGTCGGCGTCGCCGTATTCGATCAGGCGCGAAGCCTCGCCGATGCAGTGAAGACCGGTCGTGCACGCGGTGACGATCGACAGATTCGGACCCTTGATGCCGAACTTGATCGACAGGTGGCCGGAGATCATGTTGATGATCGAAGCCGGCACGAAGAACGGCGAAATGCGGCGCGGGCCGCGATTGAGCAGTTCGGTTTGGGTGATTTCGATCATCGGCAGACCGCCGATGCCCGAACCGACCACCACGCCAATGCGCTCCGAATTCTCGTCGGTGACTTCCAGCCCGCTGTCCTGCATCGCCTGGATGCCCGCGGCCACGCCGTAGTGGATGAACGTATCCATGTGGCGCGCTTCCTTACCGGGGATGTAGTCCTCGATATTGAAGCCCTTCACCTCGCCGGCGAAACGAGTCGAGAAGTTCGACGCATCGAACTTCGTGATATTGGCAATCCCAGACTTGCCGGCGACCAGATTGGCCCAGCCATCGGCAACATTATTGCCAACAGGCGAAATCAGCCCCAGGCCTGTAACAACAACACGACGGCGGCTCACGGTAACCCCTTTTTCATAGATGACAAAAGCAAAAGCCACAGCGCCCACAGGAATCGCCCTGTGTGCCCTGTGGCTGTTTAAGTCGGCAATCGCGCGGAAAGTTGCGCTGTCAACATCGCTGGCTCCTGCGTGGCAAGCGGCGTGGCGTATGGCGTGTCAATGGACACACCCCATAGCGCCGACCCTGCTGGCGCCGGCAAGCGGCACGGCAGGGCGTCATGCGCGACCCGTGCAGAAACGCAGGCGCGAATGACCTTAGGCCTTGACGTTCGCGCGAGCGTAGTCGATCGCTTGCTGAACGGTGGTGATCTTCTCGGCTTCTTCATCCGGAATTTCCATGCCGAATTCGTCTTCGAGGGCCATCACGAGCTCAACGGTGTCCAGCGAGTCGGCGCCCAGATCGTTCACGAACGACGCTTCGTTCTTGATTTCCGCTTCCGCAACGCCCAGTTGTTCCGCGACGATCTTCTTGACGCGCTGTTCGATATTGTCCATTACCCCTCCAAGGGAAAAGAAGTTCAAAAATACAGGTGCGCGCATTTTATCAGGTTTGACCCGGCAAAAAAGCGGCGCTTCGGGTTCCTGTCAACGCATGCGCCTCGTGCTTCTGCGAACGCATCAAGGCGCGGATAGTAACCGAATTTGGTTACTGCATGTACATGCCGCCGTTCACGTGCAGCGTCGTGCCGGTGATGTAGCCCGCTTGCGGCGACGCGAGGAAAGCGACCGCGTGCGCGATATCTTCCGGGCTGCCGAGACGGCCGAGCGGAATCTGCGTTTTCAGCACGGTCTGCTGCTCTTCGGGCAGCGCCTTGGTCATGTCGGTATCGATGAAGCCAGGTGCCACGCAGTTGACCGTGATGCCACGGCTGCCGATCTCGCGCGCGAGCGCGCGCGTCATGCCCGCGACGCCCGCCTTCGCGGCCGCGTAGTTGATCTGGCCAGGGTTGCCGGCCGAGCCGACCACCGACGTGATATTGATGATCCGGCCGCCCTTCGCTTTCATCATCGGGCGCAGCACCGCACGCGACAGACGGAACACGGACTTCAGGTTGGTGTCGACCACCGCGTCCCAGTCGTCGTCCTTCATGCGCATCGCCAGTTGATCCTGCGTGATGCCGGCGTTGTTCACCAGCACGTTCAGCGCGCCGAATTCCTTGACCGTGCCGTCGATCAGCGCTTCGGCCGCGGCCGCGTCGTTGACGTCGAGCACCGCGCCGCGGCCGCTCACCCCGGCCGCCTTGAACGCCTCGGTGATCGCCGTCGCGCCGCTTTCGCTGGTCGCGGTGCCGATGACCGTCGCGCCCTGACGCGCGAGTTCCATCGCGATCGCACGGCCGATGCCGCGCGATGCGCCCGTTACGATTGCGATCTGCTTGTCGAGAGTCTTTTCCATCTGTCAGTCCGGATGCCCTTCAAATAGGGCTCATTGATTCTTGTTGATTCGTCTGTCGAGGGATGCCGCGCCAGCGCGGCACGGCTCTGCCGATACCCGCTCGCGAAAGCGCTCAGCCTGCCGTCACGAGCTTCAGCGTTTCTTCGAGCGATGCCGGATCGAACACCGATGCGCCGCCGAGATTGCCGTCGATGCGCTTGGTCAAACCCGCAAGTACCTTGCCCGGCCCGCATTCGATCACGTGCGTGACGCCCTGCGCGGCCATTGCCTGCACGCATTCGACCCAGCGCACCGCACCAGCCGCCTGGCGCACCAGCGCGTCCTTGATTTTGGCCGGCTCGTTGACCACGGCGACGTCGACGTTGTTGATGACGGGAATCGACGGCACCTGCACGTCGATGCTCGCGAGGTATTCGCGCAATTGATCCGACGCCGGCTTGAGCAGCGACGAGTGGAACGGCGCCGACACCGGCAGCGGCAGCGCGCGCTTCGCACCTTTCGCCTTCGCGAATTCACAGGCTTTCTCGACCGCGGCCTTGTGGCCCGCGATCACGACTTGCGCCGGCGCATTGAAATTGACCGCTTCGACGACGCCCGCGACCGACGCTTCCGCGCAGACCGCGCGCACCGTGTCGTCGTCGAGGCCGAGAATCGCGGCCATGCCGCCTTCGCCCACCGGCACCGCGGTTTGCATCGTCTGGGCGCGGAAACGTACGAGCGGCACCGCGTCGCGGAAAGCTAGCGCGCCGGCCGCGACGAGCGCCGTGTATTCGCCGAGGCTATGGCCGGCGACGATCGCCGGCGCCGGGCCGCCCGCCTGCTGCCACGCGCGATAGGTAGCGTAGGCCGCGGTCAGCATGACCGGCTGGGTGTTGGTGGTGAGATTGAGATCTTCGGCGGGGCCTTCGGCGATCAGCTTGCCGAGGTCCTGGTTGAGTGCGTCGGAGGCTTCCTGAACCGTCTCACGCACGACTGCGTGACCGGCAAATGCATTGAGCATGCCGACCGCCTGCGAGCCCTGCCCAGGAAAAACGAACGCGAATTTCATATCGTCCCCAAAATCTGTTTAATCGGATGTGGCTGCCGGCCGCGGCTGCCCGATGGCGCACGGCATTACTCCGGCCGCGCAGGCGCCGCCAGCTACGCCCTGCGATGCGTCGTCGCGCTCAGTAGCGAATGACCGACGCGCCCCACGTGAAGCCGCCGCCGACGCCCTCGATCAGCACGTTCTGGCCGCGCTTGATGCGGCCGTCGCGCACCGCGACGTCGAGTGCAAGCGGAATGGACGCCGCCGACGTATTGCCGTGCTCGCCGACCGTGACGACCATGCGCTCCTGCGGCAGGCCGAGCTTGCGGCAGGTGCTTTGCATGATGCGGATATTGGCCTGATGCGGAATCAGCCAGTCGATCTGCTCGGGCTTCAGATCGGCTTTTTCCAATGCTTCGATTGCGACCTTCTCCAGCACGTTGACGGCAAGCTTGAACACCGCCTGGCCGTCCATGTGCAGGAACGCGCTGCCAGCGACCACGCCGCCGTTCACGTTGCCCGGCGTGCACAGAATGTTCGAATGGCTGCCGTCCGCGTGCAGCGCGCTCGAGAGCACGCCCGGTTCGTCGGAGGCCTGCAGGATCACCGCGCCGGCGCCGTCGCCGAACAGCACGCAGGTGGTGCGGTCGTTGAAATCGAGGATGCGCGAGAAGGTTTCCGCGCCGACCACGAGGGCCGTGCGATGCTGACCGGTGCGAATCAGACTGTCCACTGTCGCGACGGCGTAAGCGAAGCCTGAGCAGACCGCCTGCACGTCGAACGCGGCGCCCTGATTCTTGATGCCGAGCTTGTTCTGCAGCAGGCAGGCGGTGCTTGGGAATACAAAGTCCGGTGTGGAAGTGGCGACGACGATCAGATCGATGGACTGGGGATCGATGTCCGCCGCTTCGATCGCGCGCTGCGAGGCGATCAACGCGAGGTCGCTGGTCGTGACGTCGGGATCGGCGAAGTGGCGGGCATGGATGCCCGTGCGCGCGACGATCCATTCGTCGCTCGTTTCGACACCTTGCTTGGCGAGACGCTCAGCCAGATCCTGATTGGTGACGCGGTTGGACGGCAGGTAGCTGCCGGTGCCCAGCACGCGGGAGTAGATTGTGGATTGAGCCATTATGCCTTCGAGGATTGCGCAGCGTAGGGCTCGGCCGGCTGGCCTGCGATCGGGCTTGCGTGACCCGCACCGCTTGCGTCGCGCGCCGCCTGTTCGAGAGAACCTGCGTTCTCTTCCATCGCTCGCGCAAGGCGCTCCAGCACGCCGTTTTTGACGGCATCATACCCGCGTTTGATAGCCCACTCAAACGCGTAGGCATCGGCGGAACCGTGGCTTTTGATCACGAGACCGCGCAAGCCGAGCAGCGCGGCGCCATTGTATTGCCGATGGTCGACGCGTTTCTTGAAGCGCATCAATACCGGCAGCGCGAGCACCGCCATCACCTTGGTCAGCCACGAACGGCCAAACTCTTCCTTGATGATGTTGGACAGCATCTGCGCGAGACCTTCCGACGTCTTCAGCGCGACATTGCCGACAAAGCCATCGCAGACGATTACGTCGACGGTGCCCTTGTAGATGTCGTCGCCTTCGACATTGCCATGAAAGTTCAGTGTACTCGCACGCAGCAGTTCGCCGGCGCGCTTGATGATGTCGTTGCCCTTGATGACTTCTTCGCCGATGTTGAGCAGGCCAATGGTGGGCCGCTCTTTGCCTTCGAGCGCGGACACCAGCGCGTGCCCCATCTCGGCGAACTGCAGCAGGTGCTGCGGCTCGCAGTCGACGTTGGCGCCCAGGTCGAGCATCATCGTATAGCCGGTGGGATTGGGCAGGGCGAACGCGATGGCCGGGCGTTCGATACCCGACAGCGTTTTCAGCACATAACGCGAGACCGCCATCAGTGCGCCGGTGTTACCGGCGGAAATGCAGGCTTGGGCCTCGCCTTCCTTCACGCGATTCAGCGCCACGCGCATCGACGAATCTTTTTTCTTGCGCAGCGCGACCTCGACCGGATCGTCCATCGCGACGACCTCGGTAGCAGGCACGACGGTCAGCGCCGGCAGATCCTGAGCCTTGAGCTTCTTCAGCTGCGCACGAATCGCACTTTCAATGCCGACGAGCAGCAACTGCGCATCGGGATGCGAACGAACGAAGTTGACGGCAGCGGGAACGGTCACGGACGGGCCGTGGTCGCCTCCCATGCAATCTATCGTGAGCTTTACTGTCATGGAGTGCGACGAATTTCAGACACAAAAAAGCGGCAGTTGAATGCCGCCTTTTTGCCGAACCGGGAAAATGTCAAGCGAGCCGATCGCTACGCGAAACGCCACAGGGCGCATCGCAGTCGACGATTAGTCGTTCTTCGTCTTGACGACTTTCTTGCCGCGATAGTAGCCGTTCGGGCTAATGTGGTGACGCAGATGCACTTCGCCCGTGCTCGGCTCGACAGCCAGCGGCGCTGCCGTCAGGAAATCGTGCGAACGGTGCATGCCGCGCTTCGACGGCGACTTCTTGTTTTGTTGAACTGCCATGACTAAAACTCCAAAAAATTTTCCGAATTCTAACACAGCCCGATACGGACTTAACCACTGGCCGAATAGCCAATGCGCCAGCATCGCGCCCCCTGCAACTATTCAGTGCTTCTTGCCGCCCGGTCCGTCGCGCCTCAGACTCTCGAGCGCCGCGAACGGATTGCGCCGCTCGCTGGATTGATCCGCCTCGCCGACATCGCCAGCTTCGTGCTGCGCGGCTTCGTCACCCTCCCCTTCGCTGCCGTCCGCACCCGAGACAAGGCTCTCGTGCACTTCAGGACAGACCTCGTGTTTCGGCACGAGCGGCAAGGAAAGCAGCAACTCTTCTTCGATCAAGTCGATGAGATCGAACTGGCGCGAGCCCACGATCACCTCGACTTCATCCTCGTCGAGCGGAAACTCTTCGGCTTCCGCCTCCGTACTGACGATCCGGTAAGTTGCATCGACGTTGAACGCCTGCGAATACGGCGTCAAGCACCGCTGGCATTCGAGCCACGCGGCACCATGAATCGCCAGCCGCAGATAAGGCTGGGGACCTTCGGTGCCGTCGTCCTGCAATTCCGGTTGCGTCGTCCCTTCGGCCTGCCATGTGAACGCGGTGTCGCGATCTGGCGCTTCCGCCGGGACTTCGTTTAACATGCGCGGCAGTTGCGAGACGCGCACGACACCCGCAGCCTGACGCCCACTTCGCGCAAATTCGAACAGATCGAGTTCATGCCGGTCGGACGGACCTGCAGGTTTGCCAGGATGTTGAGTCATGTGCGCTCCTGCGTCGGCAAGCAAGTTGCCGGGGTGATTCGCGAAGGACGATCAGATCCGCCGCGAAGATAATCCGGTGTGCGAGGCAGCCTGTAGGCGCCAGTGGCCATTGCGTTCAACCTGCCGAGCTTTCTTCGACCTTCCGGCTGCCGAAAGCCGCTGAACGCGCCGAGACCCTTCAGGCGCAAGCATACCGTGAAAAGCCCAAAATCATATCCGTTTTGTCTTTTCGAGTCAAACACTTAAGCCCGTACGCACACGAGCCTCGCGCGACCCCGTACGACCTGCCTCTTCCGTTGCCCGCAAACCATGTCTGATTCCTCCAAACGCCCGCCACGCCTGATTCTGGCGTCGAGTTCGCAGTATCGCCGCGAGTTGCTCGAACGCCTGCGCGTGCCGTTCGACATCGTCGTGCCCGCGATCGACGAAACCCCACTCGCCGGTGAAACACCCGATACCACTGCGCTGCGCCTTGCCGAAGCCAAAGCGCGCGCGGTCGCCAAAGGCCTCGCCGCCGCCGAACGCGCGCTCGTGATCGGCTCCGACCAGGTCGCCACCTATGACGGCCTGCAGATCGGCAAACCCGGCACGCACGACAGGGCGCTCGCGCAGTTGCAGGCGATGCGTGGTCGCGAGGTGCTGTTCCATAGCGCACTGTGTCTGTTCGACAGCGCGACGGACAGCGCGCAGACCGTCGATGTGATCACCCGCGTGCGCTTTCGCGACCTGCCGGACGCGGCCCTCGACGCCTATCTGCGCGCCGAAACGCCGTACGACGTGGCCGGCAGCGCCAAATCCGAAGGACTTGGCATCGCGCTGCTGGAGGCGATCCATTCCGACGACCCGACCGCGCTCGTCGGCCTGCCGCTCATCGCGTTGTCGCACATGCTGCTCGCGGCCGACTATCCGCTTCTGGGGGCATGATGACCGGTACGCTCTATCTGATTCCGAACACACTCGGCGAAGGCGACGCAAGCGCACTCGAGCTGGTCCTGCCCGCGCCCGTGCGCGCCCGTGCGGCGTCGCTGCACTATTACATTGGCGAAAACGCGAAAACCACGCGCGCGTTCCTGAAAAAAGTCGGCACCGAACGGCCGATCCAGGAGATCGAGATTCGCGAACTGAACGTCAATACGCCGGGCGGGGAAATCGACAAGCTGCTCGCGCCGCTGCTCTCGGGCACCGACGCAGGCCTCGTCTCCGAGGCTGGCTGCCCGGCAGTCGCGGACCCGGGCGCACTACTCGTGCGACGCGCGCACGAGCGCGGCGTCAAAGTCGTGCCGCTGGTCGGACCGAGTTCGATTCTGCTCGCGCTTATGGCGTCGGGGCTGAACGGCCAGACTTTCGCATTTCACGGCTACCTGCCCGTCGACGCCGCCGAGCGCGCGAAACGTCTGCGCGATCTCGAGCAACAGTCGCGCAAGAGCAAGCAAACGCAGATCTTCATCGAAACGCCGTACCGGAATCGGGCGTTGCTCGATACGTTGCTTGTGACCTGCGCGCCGTCGACGCTCGTCTGTGTGGCGGTCGATCTGACGCTGCCGAGCGAAGTCATCGCAAGCCGGAGCGTTGCGGACTGGAAAAAGAAGCCTGGGATCGACCTGCATAAGCGGCCGGCGATCTTTCTGATTCTGGCGGCCTGAGCGCGAGTACGGGGCAGACAGCGAACACCAGGCCGCCCCGAAACGTGCCCGCAAAGACAAAGCCCGCGCAATCGGCTAAAGCCGACCGCGCCGACTTCTTGCGTTCAACGCAGATTCACTCTTGCGCCGAGTGCCATCGCCCGAACCGCGCCGGCGCCGACCGCAGCGCCGAATTTGCGCGCAACGCGGTCCGTAATGCTCTCTTTTACCGTGTAATCGACGATATCCGGCGCCTTGAAGATCTCTCGCGCGACGTAATCCGCATCACCAAAACCGTCCGCGAGGCCCAATTCGACGCTCTTCTGCCCCGTCCAGAACAGACCCGAGAACATGTCCGGTGTCTCATGCAGACGCTTGCCGCGCCCCTGACGCACCGCATCGATGAACTGCGAGTGGATTTGATCGAGCATAGCCTGCGCATGCTCGTCCATCTTCGGCGTTTCAGGTGAGAACGGGTCGAAAAACCCCTTGTTCTCTCCCGAAGTGTGCAGCCGGCGCTGAATCCCCAGCTTGTCCATCAGACCGGTGAAACCGAAGCTGTCCATCAGCACGCCGATCGAACCGACGATGCTCGCCTTGTCTACATAGATCTTCTCCGCCGCGGCGGCCGCGTAGTAGCCGCCTGACGCGCACATATCGCCAACTACGACATACAGCGGAATAGACGGATACTTCCCGCGCAACCGCCGAACTTCGCTGTTGATAATGCCTGCCTGGACCGGACTGCCGCCCGGGCTGTTGCAATAGAGAATTACGCCGGCGGTATTGGAATCTTCGAAGGCGGAATCGAGGGCAGTGTTGACATCTTGTGCGTTCGCGTTCGTATCCGTCGAGATCTCGCCATCAAGCGACACCATCGCCGTATGTCGGCCAGTCGTGGCGACCCGCTCGCCCGAAAAACTCAGCACGCCCCACACTGCTAGTGCGAGCACTCCGAGGAACAGGAAACGGAAAAAAATCCGCCAGCGCCGCGCGGCGCGTTGCTCATTGATCGCAGCGAGCGCGATGCGCTCGAGCGCGGCACGCTCCCAGCCGGGCTGGTCGGCGGGTGCACCGGAGCGGCCTCCCGAGGAGGGGTCCTTTCCGGGGGTCAAATTGTCGGACATGCAGACAGTGAAAAATTGGAGAGGAAATCAGCGCGTGACCGGCAGCAATTCGCCGTCAGGCAACCAGAAGACCGCACGACCCTCAGGCGTATCGCGTTCCTCGACCTGCACGGCCCGCAATCTGCCCCCGCGACACGGCCCACCGACGCACTTGCCGGTATCCGGCGCGTAAATCGCGCCATGTGTCGCGCACATCAAGTATAAGCCGGACGAGTCGAAGAACTGCCCTTCCTGCCAGTCGAGCTCCATCGGCACGTGAGCGCAGCGGTTCAGATAGCCGTACGCGCACCCATCATAGCGGACGAAAAACACCACGGCACCCTGCCCGCCGAGCAGCGCGTCGTGCCGGACGCCTTCGCCACCGTCGACTAACTCCTCGGCCGCGCAAATGCGCACTGCCTGAGAAGCCGCGGCCGTCGCGGCATTCACGCCGTCGGCGCTCATGCGTTCTCCCGCAGCCAGCTGGACAAATCGCTGATGCTCGAAGCAACGAACTTGGGCGACATCGCATTCAGCGAATTCGCCGGATGCGCGCCGTAAGTCACGCCGATGCCCGCCACGCCTGCGTTGAGCGCCATCTGCAAGTCGTGCGTCGTATCGCCGATCATCACCGTGCGCGCCGTATCCTGCCCCAGTTCGCGGGTAAGCTCGTGCAGCATTGCCGGATGCGGCTTCGAGAAGGTTTCGTCAGCGCAGCGCGTGCCGTCGAACAGGCTCGTCAGACGTGCCTGATCGAGCGCGCGATTGAGCCCGACGCGGCTCTTGCCGGTCGCGACCGCAAGCAGATAGCCGACATCGCGCAATTCCTGAAGCATTTCGCGCACGCCGGGGAACAGCTCGGTGGTCTGGTCCTTTACCAGAAAATGAAAGCGATAACGCTCGGAAAGCCGCGAATAGTCGGCAGGATCGAGCGTCGGCGCGGCGATCCGCAGTGCGTCGCGCAGGCCCAGGCCGATTACATAGCTCGCGGCTTCGTCGGCGGGAACCGGCAGGCCGAGATCGCGACACGCCGCCTGGATGCTGCGCGTGATATGCGCGGTCGAATCCATCAACGTGCCATCCCAGTCGAACACGATCAGGTCAAATTGCTCTCTAGCCATGCAAGGTCGTCTCCGGGTTGGACCCAGTGCGTAGTTCGTTGAGTTGTTCTATAAAGCCGCGGCAGTCGGCCGGCAGCGGCGCCTCGAGTTGCAACGGCGCGCCGGTGGCCGGATGCGTGAGCTTGAGCCGGTAAGCGTGCAGAAACATACGCTTGATCCCAGGCTTCGCGTTCGCGCGCGCAAGAGCCTTGTTAAGCGCGAAATCACCGTATTTGGCGTCGCCAACGATCGGTAGCGCCAGATGCTGCAAATGCACACGAATCTGGTGCGTGCGCCCAGTCTTCAGTTCCGCCTCCAACAACGCGTATTCGGGCCAGAGGTCGACCAGATTGAAGATCGTGTGCGAAGCGAGGCCATCGGCCTGCACGCGCACGCGACGCTCGCCGTCGGCGGTCAGGTATTTGTGCAGCGGCTCCTTCACCGCGCGACGGCGCCCCCAGTCGCTTGCCCATTCGCCGTGCACGCACGCGTAGTAGCGCTTGTCCATCCGGTTGTCGCGGATCTGCTCGTGCAGATTGACGAGCGCCGCGCGCTTCTTCGCGAGCATCAGGATGCCCGAGGTCTCGCGATCCAGCCGGTGCACGAGTTCGAGGAATTTCGCCTGGGGCCGCGCCGCGCGCATCTGCTCGATCACGCCGAACGCGACTCCGCTGCCGCCGTGGACCGCGACGCCGGCTGGCTTGTCGATCACCAGCAAATGGTCGTCTTCGAACAGAATGTGAAAGCCCGCCGCGGGCACGGGCACGTGGGCTGCGGCCTGATTCGGCTGGGCGACGCGGATCGGCGGCACACGCACGAGATCGCCCGGTTCGAGCCGGTATTGGGCGTCGATCCGGCCCTTGTTCACGCGCACTTCGCCGCTGCGCAGGATGCGGTAAATATGGCTTTTCGGCACGCCCTTGCAGACGCGCAGCAGGAAATTATCGATGCGCTGACCGGCCGATCCGTCGTCGATTTCGATCAGCGAAACCTGGTCGCCCGAAACCGAGCCTTCGACCGCGCCTGCAACCGATCTCTGTGATGTTTTGCCTAACTCTTTCATTCTGAATATAATTTGCCCAGCAGTCCGCGACGGCCGGCGCGGTGTCCGCACAGCGTCCGGAATGCGGGTGGATTGCGCGAGCGCAAGCGATAAACCGTTATTTTACTTGCGCCGGGGTCTGGTTGCTCACCCTGAAAATGAGATGCAACAAGTTGCACGCACGAAGTCAGCACCCGGCAGGGACGGCGCCCGCAGGCGCGTTCGGTCAAGGTCGGCTTCGACGGTAACGGAATTTTGGTAAAAAAGAATTTAGCTTCCAGCTTCGTGATCCGGGTGGTATGACGCCCTGCTGGACGAAGCTGCAAGTCGCGAAAATACGGCGTGCGCCCGAGGCGTCTTGTAGAAAGTACAAGACATGGCGACGTCAAAAGAAAGGCGAGACACCCCCAGCAGGAAAAGACGCGCCGCCTGCGCGAACTTCCCGTTGCGGCATGACCGCGGACTTCGGCCCTTCGCTCGCGCGCCCAGTTGGCGCGCCCGCTTCACAGGACGAAGACTTATGAAGGTCTGCTGGCTAAACGCGGCGTGTCAGGCCATGATTTGAAGCCGTGTTCGCATGTGCCCTGCGGCACCGTGCCCATCTTTCCATCGGGCCGGGCCCTCTCAGGCAATTCTCCCGCCATCTTTCCCGCTCCAGCGTGCTTGTGAAAACACAATAAGACGCGGCACGCCTGCCCTTTACGCTCTCGCGACTGACAACCGCGCAGCTGGGCCGGCGAGGCCGCTCTGGAGCCGTTCAATGAAACGAATGTTGTTCAATGCGACGCAGCAGGAAGAACTGCGCGTCGCCATCGTCGATGGGCAAAAACTCATCGACATTGACATCGAAACCGCCGGGCGCGAACAGCGCAAAGGCAATATTTACAAGGGCATCATCACGCGCATCGAGCCGTCGCTCGAGGCCTGCTTCGTCAACTACGGCGAAGACCGCCACGGCTTCCTGCCGTTCAAGGAAGTCGCCCGGCAGTACTTCCGCGATGGCGTCGACATGCGTTCTGCACGCATCCAGGACGCGCTGAAGGAAGGTCAGGAACTGATCGTCCAGGTCGAAAAAGAAGAACGCGGCAACAAGGGCGCGGCCCTGACCACGTTCATCTCGCTCGCCGGCCGCTATCTGGTCCTGATGCCGAATAACCCGCGTGGCGGCGGCGTGTCGCGCCGGATCGAAGGCGACGACCGTCAGGAACTGCGCGAAACCATGGCGCAGCTGCAACTGCCGGAAGGCATGAGCATCATCGCGCGCACGGCCGGCATCGGCCGCAGCGCCGAAGAGCTGCAATGGGACCTGAACTACCTGATGCAGCTATGGCGCGCGATCGAAGCCGCGTCGCAAAGCGGCACGGCCGGCCAGCCGATGCTGATCTATCTCGAATCGAGCCTCGTGATCCGCGCGATTCGCGACTACTTCCAGCCCGATATCGGCGAAATCCTGATCGACACGACCGAAATCCATGACCAGGCACGCGCCTTCATGGACATCGTGATGCCGGATAATGTCAGCAAGGTGAAGCGGTATCACGACGACGTGCCGCTGTTCTCGCGTTTCCAGATCGAGCACCAGATCGAAACCGCGTACTCGCGCACCGTACCGCTGCCGTCGGGCGGCGCGATCGTCATCGACCACACCGAAGCGCTCGTCGCGATCGACGTGAACTCGGCGCGCGCCACCAAGGGCGCCGACATCGAGGAAACGGCCGCGCGCACCAACCTCGAAGCCGCCGACGAAGTCGCCCGCCAGTTGCGTCTGCGCGACCTGGGCGGGCTGATCGTGATCGACTTCATCGACATGGAATCGGCCAAGAGCCAGCGCGAAGTCGAGCAGCGTCTTAAAGACGCGCTGAAGCACGACCGCGCCCGCGTCCAGATGGGCAAGATTTCGCGCTTCGGCCTGATGGAGCTGTCGCGCCAGCGTCTGCGTCCGGCGCTGTCGGAAGGCAGTCACGTCACGTGTCCGCGTTGCAACGGCACGGGTCACATCCGCGATACCGAATCGTCCGCGCTGCAAGTGCTGCGGATCATTCAGGAAGAAGCGATGAAGGAAAACACCGCGGCGATCCACTGCCAGGTGCCGGTCGAAGTGACCGCCTTCCTGTTGAACGAGAAGCGCGCCGAAATCAACAAGATCGAGTCGCGTTTCAAGGTCAACGTCGTGCTGATCCCCAACAAGCACCTCGATACGCCGCACTACAAGCTCGAGCGTCTGCGTCACGACGACGCGCGCCTCGACGATCCGCGCGCATCGTGGAAGATGGCCGAAGAAGCAGCCCGCGAGCTCGAATCGGAAACCGGCTACAGCAAGCGCACCGAGGAAGTGAAGCCGAAGCAGGAAGCGGCGGTCAAGGGCATCACGCCCGAGAAGCCGGCTCCGAGCGCGCCGGTCCGCCCGGCGGCTACCCCCGCTCCGGTCGCGGTGACGCCGGCCAGCGGCGGCTTCATCGGCTGGCTGAAGAATCTGTTCGGCATGCAGCCGGCCGCTCCGGCACCTGCCGCACCGGCCACGACCGACAAGCAAGCCCGTCCGCAACGCGGCGAACGCGCCGAGCGCGGTGAGCGCACCGGCGAGCGCGGCGGCGATCGCAACCGCAATCGCCGTGGCGGCGCAGGCGGCCGCGACGCGGCAGCGCGTGGCGAAGGCGTCACCGGCGGCCGTCAGGCGCAAGCTCAGCAGCCGTCGCAGCGTCGCGAGGAACGCGAAGGCCGCGAGGCACGCGAGGGCCGTGAGCCGCGCGCGCCGCGTGAGCAACGCGAACCGCGTGAGGCTCGTGAAGGCCGCGAACCGCGTGAGGCTCGCGAGCCGCGTGAAGCACGCGAACGCGAGACCCGCGGCGCCGAGCGCGCGGAAGCAGTCGAAGGCACGGCACGCGCCGAACGTCAGGAACGCGGTGAGCGCCGCGAGCGTGGCGAACGCGCTGAACGCGTCGAGCGTGGCGAGCGTCGCAAGCCGCAGGCGGAAGCCGCCGCGGCGCTGACGCAAACCGACACGCAAGCCGCCGACGAACTCGCCCGCAACCGCGCCGCAGCCGGTGAAAACGGCGTGCCGGTCGATCAGGAAGCGGTCGCACGGGACGGTGAAGAGCGTCGTCGTCGCCGTCGCGGCCGTCGTGGTGGTCGTCGCGAGCGTGAAGAGGACGTGAATGGCAACCTCGCGGCGGACGTCGCGGAAGCGGAAGGTGACAACGTTGCCGCCAGCGACGAAGCGCCGGTGCGTATCGAGCAGCCTGTCGAGCACACGCGTGCGGCCAGCGAAGCGAAGGACGTGACCCCGGTCGAAGTGGTGGTCGCCGCTGTCGCAACGCAAAGCGCCGTCGTGACCGAACTGCATGCGGCAGCCGAAACGCCGGCTCTCGCCGCGGAACATGCCGCGAAGACCGAAAAGGTCGTGCCAGTCGAGCAAGCTCCGGTGGCGGCCCAACCGGCTATCGAAACGCCGGCGCAAGCAGAGCAAGCCGCGCCGGCTGCGAGCGAACCGGTCGCGCCGGTTGCTCCGGTCGAACCTGCCGCGCATGCCGAATCGCCGGCAGTCGAGCCGGCGCTGGAAGTGCAGCCGACCGTCCCGACCGAACCGCAAGCCACCCCGGCTGCGCTCGACACCGCGGCTCCGGCCACGATCGTCGAGGCACCGGCAGCCGTGCCGGCGCCGCAGGCCGAGATCGTCGAGCCGCAACCGGTCGTCGCACCGGAACCGGCCGTGGCCGCCGAACCGGCGCCCGTCGCCGCGGCCGCGCAGCCGGCTCCCATGCACAGCGCAGCGCCCGCCGCCGCATCGGCCGATGCATTGCAGCCGATCCTCGAGCAAGCTGGCCTGATCTGGGTGAACACCGACGCCGACAAACTGCGTGCCGCGCAGGAAGCGGCGGCGCAGACGGTCAAGCCGCCGCGTGTGGTCCGTGAGCGCAAGGCGCTGCCGCCGGTCGACAACACGCCGATGCAACAGGTCGAAACGATCAAGCATTCGCAGTAAGCCGCGTCGTTGCACTTGAAAAAAGCCCGCCCTTCCCGGCGGGCTTTTTTTTGGGGCGGTGACCCATCCTGGTCGTGAGCCGCGCCACTTCCCTCCCCGTAAACCCCCACAACGCGCGCCGCCCGCCTGCCACCACGGGCATTTCCGATAGAATTAATCATCCGCCGTCCGATAAAGCCTCTGACGAAGCACTTCATGTCACGACGCATCATCCCTGTTGCCGATCTCAGCGCGGCGCCGGTCATCACCGGCCCAGAGCAGACGCCTAGCGGCGCGCTGCACGATGCGCTCGCACGTCCGCTGCACGATCTGCGCATCTCGGTGACGGACCGCTGCAACTTCCGTTGCGTCTACTGCATGCCGCGCGCGGTGTTCGACAAGGACTATGCGTTTTTGCCGCACAGCGCGCTGTTGAGCTTTGAGGAGATCGAGCGGCTCGCGCAGCTGTTCGTCGCGCATGGCGTCGAGAAAATTCGCCTGACGGGCGGCGAGCCGCTGCTGCGCAAGAACCTCGAATTCCTGATCGACCGGCTCGCCCGCTTGACCACCCCCGCCGGCCGTCCACTCGATCTCACGCTGACCACCAACGGCTCGTTGCTGGCGCGCAAAGCGCGCAGCCTGAAGGACGCCGGCCTCACGCGCGTGACCGTCAGCCTCGACGCGCTCGACGACGCACTGTTTCGCCGCATGAACGACGCCGACTTCGCGGTCGCCGACGTGCTCGACGGCATCGCCGCCGCTCAGGAGGTCGGGCTCGCGCCGATCAAAGTGAACATGGTCGTCAAACGCGGTACCAACGACGGCGAAATCGTCCCGATGGCGCGTCATTTCAGAGGCACGGGCACGGTGCTGCGCTTCATCGAGTACATGGACGTCGGCACCTCGAACGGCTGGAACATGACCGAAGTGCTGCCTTCCGCCGACGTCGTCACGCGCATCGCCGAGCATTTCCCGCTCGTTCCGCTCGAAGCGCACAGCGCCGCCGAAACCGCGCAACGCTGGGGCTATGTCGACGGCGGCGGCGAGATCGGCGTCATTTCGAGCGTGACCCGCGCGTTCTGCGGCAATTGCACCCGCGCGCGTTTGTCGACCGAGGGCAAGCTGTACCTGTGCCTGTTCGCATCGGGCGGGCATGACCTGCGCGCGCTGTTGCGCGGCGGTGCGAGCGATGCCGAGATCGCCACCGCCATCGCCGAAATCTGGCAGGGCCGCAGTGACCGCTACTCGCAGCTGCGCGGCAGTCAGCCCGCCGATTCGAGCGAGCCGGCCGGGCGTCGCGTCGAAATGTCCTACATCGGCGGCTGAGCGGCCGGCGCATGTCCATCCCCCGCGAACAGATCACCGGCCTCGTGCTTGCGGGCGGGCGCGGCACGCGCATGGGCGGCGTCGACAAGGGGCTGCAACCGCTGCACGGCGAAGCGCTCGCCGCTCACGTGCTCCGACGTCTCGCGCCGCAGACCGGCCCGCTGATGATCAGCGCGAACCGCCATGCCGACATCTATGCCGCGCTCGGCGCGCCGTATCGCGCGACGGTCGTCGCTGATACGCTCCCCGACTTTCCCGGCCCGCTCGCCGGCATGCTCGCCGGACTGCGTGCCGCCGGCACTGCCTACCTGCTTAGTGTGCCCTGCGATTCGCCATGGCTGCCAGCCGACCTCGCCGCGCGCCTCGCTGATGCGCTCGACGCAAACCACGCCGATATCGTGACCGTCACCACCATCGACATCCGTGGCGAGACTGCGCTGCACCCGGTGTTCGCGCTGATGCGCACCGCCGTGACGGACGACCTGGCCACGTTTCTGGCCGCCGGGGAACGCAAGGTCCGCGCGTGGTACGCGCGCCACAAGACGGTCGAAGTCGTCTTTGCCGACGAGCGCGCGTTCTACAATGCCAACTCGTTACAAGAACTCGCCGACCTCGAACGTAATCGAGGCCCCGGCTGACATCCGCTCCGGCCGCACGGCAATAGCCGCGCCCGTCTCCGGTCGCGACGCCCAGCCATTCATGACCACGCTCAACAACTTTTCACGCTGCGTCGCGCAGTACGATCCTCATGCGCTACCCGTCCCGGCCGCTCAGGCGATCGTCCGGCAGTGGGCGACGCCCGTGGCGGCCGTCGAGCGCGTGGCATTGCGCGACGCGCTCGAGCGCGTGCTCGCCGCCGACATCGTGTCGCCGATCGACGTACCCGCGCACGACAACTCCGCGATGGACGGCTACGCGTTCAATCACGCGGCGCTCGCGGCCGCTACGCGAGGCGGCGCGGACAGCGTCGAGCTGACGGTCGCCGGCAAGGCGCTCGCGGGCCATCCGTTCACGGGCCGCGTCGCAGCGAACCAGTGCGTGCGCGTGATGACGGGCGCCTGCATGCCCTCCGGCTGCGACACCGTCGTGCCGCAAGAGCGCGTCGAGCGCGATAGCGCGGATTCCCCTTCGATCCGCTTCGCGGCCAGCGCGCTCTCGGCGGGCGCGAACCGCCGTCGCGCCGGCGAAGATCTCGCGCGTGGCCACGTCGCGCTGCATGCCGGGCGCATCGTGCGCGCGTCGGACCTCGGCCTGCTGGCGTCGCTCGGCATCGGCGAAGTCAGCGTGCGGCGGCGTCTGCGGGTTGCGTTCTTTTCGACTGGCGACGAGCTGCGCTCGCTCGGCGAGCCGCTCGACGCCGGCTCGGTCTACGACAGCAACCGCTACACGCTGTTTGCGATGCTGCGGCGTCTGAACGTCGACGCGCTCGATCTCGGCGTCGTGCGTGACGAGCCGGCCGCGCTCGAAACCGCGCTGCGCAGCGCCGCGGCCAATGCCGACGTGGTGCTGACTTCGGGCGGCGTGTCGGTCGGCGAAGCGGACTTCACGAAGCAACTGCTGCAGACTTTCGGCGACGTCGCCTTCTGGAGTCTCGCGATGCGCCCCGGCCGGCCGCTCGCGTTCGGCCGCCTGTGGTCCGGTGCACAGCCGGGGCTCGGCAAACCTGCGCTATTCTTCGGCCTGCCCGGCAATCCGGTCGCCGTGATGGTGACGTTCTATCAGATCGTGCGCGAAGCGCTGCTGCTGATGGCCGGCGCGACGCCGCGGCCGTTGCCGGTGATTCACGCGACGAGCCGCGTGGCGCTGGACAAGCGCGCGGGCCGCACCGAATTCCAGCGCGGCATCGCCGAACAGGACGCGCACGGACACTGGCACGTGAGCCCGACCGGTTCGCAAAGCTCCGGCGTGCTGAGCTCGATGAGCGAAGCGAACTGCTTCATCGTGCTCGGCCACGACGAGGGCGAAATCGACGTCGGCGATCGCGTGTCGATCATGCTGTTCGACGGTCTCATCTGACGTTCCAGGCGACGCATCGATCGCACGACATCGGCACTACCTCAGCACCTGATCCGCACTCCACCCACTACCACTACTAAGACACACTGGGGTTTGACTTACATGAAAAAACAGATCTCGTTCATCGCACCAGGACAGACGGCCAAAGCGCTGATCCTCGTGTATCTGACATTCTCGGTGCCGATCGTGCTGCTCGGCGTGGTGGTGGCGTTCGTGCGCTATGGCTCGGTGGAGCTGAGCACCGTGTTCAGCGCGCTGCTGTTGAACGCGATCCTCGGCTTCGTCCTGTTGTGGATCGCGTGCCACGCCTACAACTGGGTCGCGTCGCGCTTCGGTGGTATCGAAATCCATCTGGCCGACGCACCGGAAGAAGCGTGACGGGCGATGCGCAGGAGCGGCTAGCTGAAAGAGCCTGAATTCCAGCGCCTCGCCCCTCATTGCTCATCGGGTTCCACACCCGACAGCGCATCGCCGAGCAGCCCACTCGCCTCCTCGCCCGGCAACGCTTCGACGTCGCGCAGCTTGCGGTTCATCATGCGCGTGCGCGTTTCGGCGGCCTCGATCGAACGTGTGACGGTTTCGAGCTGCGCCTTAGTCTTCGCGAGCACGTCGCCGAATTTGCCGAACTCCGTTTTCACCGCGCCGAGCACCTGCCACACCTCGCTCGAACGCTTTTCGATCGCGAGCGTGCGGAAACCCATCTGCAGACTATTGAGCAACGCGGTCAGCGTGGTCGGCCCCGCAATCGTCACGCGATAGTCGCGCTGCAGCAGATCCGAGAGCCCCGGCCGGCGCAACACTTCCGCGTACAGGCCTTCGGTCGGCAAAAACAGCAGCGCGAAGTCCGTCGTATGCGGCGGCGCCACGTACTTCTCCGCGATGGTGCGCGCCTCCGCGCGAATCCGCACTTCAAGCGCGCGCGATGCTTCCTCGACCGCGACCGGATCGGCGCGCTCCTGCGCCTCGATCAGCCGCTCGTAGTCCTCGCGCGGGAATTTGGCGTCGATCGGCAGCCATACCGGCGTATTCGCGCCGCCCGGTTCCGGGCGCCCCGGCAGCCGAATCGCGAACTCCACGCGATCGGCGCTCTTCGGCACCGTCGCGACGTTCTTCGCGTATTGATCGGCGGTCAGCAGTTGTTCGAGCAAGGCTTCGAGCTGCACTTCGCCCCACGTGCCGCGCGTCTTCACGTTGGTCAGCACGCGCTTCAGATCGCCGACGCCGGCCGCCAGCGTCTGCATTTCGCCGAGCCCGCGATGCACCTGTTCGAGCCGGTCGGACACGAGCTTGAACGATTCGCCGAGCCGCTGTTCCAGTGTGGCGTGCAGTTTTTCGTCGACGGTGCGGCGCATCTCCTCGAGCCGCGTCGCGTTGTTCGCCTCGATGTCCTTCAGACGCTGCTCGATCGTCGCGCGCACTTCGGCGAAGCGCCGGTCGTTCGCCTCGATAAGTTGCCCGAGCTGCAGGCTCAGCGTGTCGCCGAACTGCTTGAGCGAGCGGCCCTGCTCGTCGCGCGCCTGCTGCGCCTGCGCCTGCAGGCTGTGACGCACGGCGTCCAGTTGCTGCGCAAAGCCGTCGATCTTGCCGCCCTGCACCGTCGTCATGCTGCCGAACTGCGCGGCGAGGGTTTGCTGAAACTGCGCGAAGCCGCCGCTTTGCTCGGTGCGCGATACACGGGCGGTCTCGGCGATGTCGTTGCGCAGTTGCCGCTCGAGCCGCTCGGCGGTATGCACCTGGGCGTCGACGACGGCATCGACGCGTTCGTTGAGCATCTCGAACTGCTCGTGCTGCTCCGTGCGGTCATGACCGCGCACCAGTAAGGCCAATGCGATCGCGAGGGCGACCGCCAGCACCGCGACGGCCGCCACCAGAATCATCGTCATGAACGCGCCTTGCCGATCACGTCGGGGTTGATCGGATTCGGCGGCTGACCGGCGCGCGGTCCTGCGCCGAGCCCGGCGATCAGATTGTCCGCGGCGAGGTTCGCCATCGCACGGCGCGTGGTTTCGGTCGCGCTCGCGATGTGCGGCGTCAGCACCACGTTCGGCACGCTGAGCAGCGCCGGATTCAGATTCGGTTCGCCCTCGAACACGTCGAGACCGGCCGCCGCGATGCGCCTGTCGCGCAGCGCGTCGGCCAATGCCGCATCGTCGACGATGCCGCCGCGCGCGATGTTCGTCAGCGTCGCGCTCGGCTTCATCAGCGCGAGTTCGGCCGCGCCGATCGTGTGGTGGTTGTCCTTCGTGTACGGCAGCACCAGCACGACGTGGTCGGCCCGCCGCAGCAGATCCTCTTTCGACACGTATTCCGCGTTCAGCTCGGCCTCGATTTGCGGCGCGACGCGCGAGCGGTTGTGATAGATGACTCGCATGTTGAAGCCCTGCGCGCGACGCGCGAGCGCCTGGCCGATGCGACCCATGCCGATCACACCGAGCGTCGAGCCGTACAGGTCGCTGCCGAGGAAGCCGTCGTAGCTCCACTTCTGCCAGAGCCCCGCGCGCAGCCAGTGCTCCGATTCGGCGATGCGGCGCGCGGCGGCCATCATCAGCGCCCAGCCGAAGTCGGCGGTCGATTCGTTCAGCACGTCTGGCGTGTTGGTGCCGAGCACGTTCGCCGCGTTAAACGCGGCCATGTCGAAGTTGTTGTAGCCGACTGCCATGTTCGACACGACGCGCAAACGCGGCGCCGCGGCGAGCACGGCCGCATCGATCATCTCGCCGGCCGTCAGCGCGCCGTCCTTGTCCGCGAGCCGGCGCTTCAGCTCGTCGGCGGGCAACACGTCGCCCTCGTTCCAGTCGACGTCGAAGTATTGTTTGAGCCGGTCGATCACATCGGGAAAGATCGAACGGGCAACGAGGATTTTCTGCATTGCAAGTCTCCGTATCGCACGTCGAGGGATTGCCTCGGCGTTGCAGAGTCAGCGTCCAAAAAAGAGCCAGCCGGTGAGCGCAAACAACGGCAGCAACATCGCGCCGGACCAGCCCATATACGCGAAAAAGCTCGGCATGCGCACGCCGCGCGATTGCGCCATCGCCTTCACCATGAAGTTCGGCGCGTTGCCAATATAGGTGTTCGCACCCATGAACACGGCACCGGCCGAAATCGCCGCGAGCGTGGTTGCTCCGGTGGTCATCAACGTCTGCGCGTCGCCGCCGGCCAAATTGAAGAACACGAGATAGGTCGGCGCGTTGTCGAGAAACGAAGATAGCAGGCCGGTCGCCCAGAAGTACATGATGTCGCGCGGCTCGCCCGACGGATCGTTGACCAGATGGACGATGCCCGCGAACGCGCCGGCTTCTCCCGCGCGCAGGATCATGATGACCGGCACGATCGTCACGAAGATGCCGGCGAACAGTTTGGCGACTTCCTCGATCGGCGCCCAGTTGAAGTCATTGCCGACACGGGCAGCGCGCGGCGTCCACGCGAGCGACAGCAGCGTGACGACGATCAGCGCGGCATCACGCACGATGTTTTGCAACGCGACGTGGGTGCCCAGTACGCCGAATGTGATTTGCGGGCGCCACAGTCCGCTCATCAGCACGAGCGCGATCGCCGCGGCGAGCAGCACGAAATTGATCTTGCCGTCGATGCCGAGCGGCGCGCCGTCGGGCGTCGGATCGAGGAAGGCGGAACGCGCCTCCTCGCGCTGGTGAAAGTAGTACGAGTCGAGGGCATAGAAAGCGGCGAGCAGCATGCCGCTCACGAACAGCATCGGAGCCGCGAGATGCGTGGTGGTCCAGAAAAAACTCACGCCTTCGAGAAAGCCGAGGAAGAGCGGCGGATCGCCGAGCGGCGACAGCGCGCCCCCAATGTTCGCGACGAGGAAGATAAAGAACACGACCACGTGGGTCACATGCCGGCGATTGTCGTTGGCGCGCAGCAGCGGGCGGATCAGCAGCATTGCCGCGCCGGTCGTCCCCATCACGCTCGCGAGCAACGTGCCGAGCGCGAGAATCGCGGTGTTCAGGCGCGGCGTGCCGTGCAGATTGCCGCGCACGCAGATGCCGCCCGCGACGGTGTAGAGCGCGGTCAGCAGAATGATGAACGGGATGTACTCGTCGAGCATGGCATGCGCGAGCGCGCCTAGCGCGGCGGTCGTGCCGAAGCTCACGGCGAACGGCACGATGAACGCGAGCGCCCACGCCGCGGCGATCTTGCCAAAATGGTGATGCCAGAAGGCTGGCGCGATCAGCGGAAAGATCGCGATCGACAGCAGCACACCCGCGAAGGGCAAGCCCCACAGCGCCGACAAGCGCGCACCGTCGAGCGTCGCGGCCTGCACGGACGGCGCACACAGCGCGAGCATGGAGGCAACGGCGAGCCACAGGCCCGCGCGACCAGACAGCGAACTCATGCCGATACAGGACGCGCGACGGTTTGCCAACGCACGAACGACGGATACCGCGTGTGTCGCATATGCGTCAGCAAGCCGCCGCGCGACGCGTTCAAGCATCCTGCACGACGATCGCATGCACCCGGTAAGGGCCGTGCGCGCCCAACACGATGGTCTGCTCGATATCGCCGGTGCGCGACGGCCCCGATATGAAATTGACCGCGCGCGGCAGCTCACCGCGCTCCTTGCGAATCAGACCGAACGCCTCCTCATGACCCGCGACGATGCGCGACGCCGGTACGATCGCGATATGCGTCTCCGGAAGCAGCCCGGCCGACGCATACGTCTCGGGTCCGGAAAGCAACACGAGCGTGCCGGTCTCCGCGGTCGCGCAGAAGCAGCCGGTGAGGCCGACCACGTCGTTGTCTTGGGGTTTGCGAAATTCGACGGCGAGGCCGGCTTCGGCCCACGGCAGATCGCGCAGCGTTTGCCACGCGATGGCCTGCAACGGCAAACCGTGTTGCATCAGATAGCGATGCGCGGCGGCGGGCACATCGGCGAGGGTTTGAACGGTGTCGACGGTGGTCGCCATCTTCTGCGCTTCCTCGATGAACTGCGCGCGCAGATCGGCGGGGATGTCCGGACGCGGCCCGGCCGGATGACGCGCGAGATAGTCCGCCGCGGCTTCACGCTCGGCGGCGCTCGGCTCGGGCTCGCGCCCTTGCGCGGCGCGGATGCGCGCCAGGATGTTGCGGCGGGCAATCGATGTGTCCATGGGCGAAATCCTCGTGTCGACAGCCGTGCGATATGGCGAGGATTATACCGGTGGCCTTCCACGCAAACACCCTGGCCGAACGGCATATTGCCGGGCGTCGGGAGTGCGGCGACACTGTTCGCCGCACCACCCCGAACGCGAGCAGATCATGAACAGGTGATGAACCGAAAAGCAGGCCGCGAAGCGCGCTACTTGGCCGCCTCTTCTTCCGGCTGCGCGATGCCGAACACCTGGCGCAGATACGCGAGATACGCCTTGTCCTCGCACATGTTCTTGCCCGGCGAATCGGACAATTTCGCGACCGGCTGACCATTGCAGCGGACCATCTTGATCACGATCTGCAGCGGGTTGTAGCCGAGGTCGTTGGTCAGATTGGTGCCCACCCCGAACGCGAGCTTGCAGCGGCCGCGGAAGCGCTCGTAGAGCTGCAGCACCTTCGGGATGTCGAGTGCGTCGGAGAACACGAGGACCTTGGTGCGCGGGTCGCAGCGATTCGCCTCGTAGTGCTTGAGCAGGCGCTCGCCCCAGTCGAACGGATCGCCGGAATCGTGGCGAGCGCCGTCGAACAGCTTGCAGAAGTACATGTCGAAGTCGCGCAGGAACGCCTGCATGCCGTACACGTCGGAGAGCGCAATTCCGAGGTCGCCGCGATATTCCTTCGCCCACATCTCGAAACCGAAGGTCTGCGAGTCACGCAGCCGCGGACCGAGCGCCTGGCAAGCCTGCAGGTACTCGTGCGCCATCGTGCCGAGCGGCGTCAGGCTGTGCTTCATCGCGTAGAAGACGTTGCTCGTGCCGGCGAACTGCTCGCCGAGGCCCTCCTTCAGCGTGAGGATCACCTCCTCGTGCCATTGCTTCGAGAAGCGGCGGCGCGTGCCGTAATCGGCGATCTTGCAGTCGGCGTATTCGGGACGCGCGCCGAGCAGTTGGATCTTGTCGAGCAGACGGCCCCGGCCTACGTGATAGTCGGGCGTTTGCTGCGTGTTGCGGAAATAGACTTCGTTGACGATTGCGAGCACCGGGATTTCGAAGAGGATCGTATGCAGCCACGGCCCCTTGATGTCGATGTCGATTTCGCCATTGCCCTTCAGCGACGGCGTGATCGAAATGTACTTCTCGTTCAGATGGAACAGCGCGAGGAACTCGATGAAGTCGCCCTTGATGAAGCGCATGCGGCGCAGGTAGTCGAGCTCATCGTCGGTGAAACGCAGTTCGCAGAGCTTGCGCACTTCGTCGCGAATCTCGCCGATGTAGGGCACCAGATCGACGTTCGGCGTGCGGCAGCGGAAGCGGTACTCCGCGTTCGCGGCGGGGAAGTGATGCAACACCACCTGCATCATCGTGAACTTGTACAGATCGGTATCGAGCAGCGAAGTAATAATCATGATGGTACGAACTGGACCGCTGAAAAAACGAAACGGGCTCACGGCCCCGTTGCAACGGACGCGCTCAACAGAGCGGCGCGCCAACCTGACGCATGTTACCCGAATGCGTCCGCATCCATCGTGCCGCCGGCCTGCGCCGGCTGTCCGCGGCCGTTCGCGGCACCCCATAAACTAATCACAAAAACATATAAGACGCACAGGCCGATGTTTCATCTGCCTGTTGACGTTAAGTTACAATAACTCTTTTGGCGTCCGCGCCTTCCCTGATTCCGCATGCAGGAGCTGCCTGAATGACTCACGTTGTGACCGAAAGCTGCATCAAGTGCCGCTATACCGACTGCGTCGATGTGTGCCCGGTGGACTGCTTTCGCGAAGGTCCCAACTTCCTCGCGATCGACCCCGATGAATGCATCGACTGCGCCGTGTGCGTAGCCGAGTGCCCGGTGAACGCCATCTATGCCGAAGAAGACGTGCCTGGCGACCAGCAGGACTTCATCGCGCTGAACGCCGACCTGGCGAAAGCGTGGCCCAGCATCACGAAGACCAAGGCACCGCTGCCGGAAGCCGAGGAATTCAAGGACGTGAAGGATAAGCTCGCGTTGCTCGCGCGCTGAGCAGGAATTAATATGAAGATGAACGCAGAGGTATTGACAGGCGTTTAAGCCGCCTCTACAATTTCGCTTCTCTGCTGTTGTTGTTCTGTTCCTCGATAGCTCAGTCGGTAGAGCGCCGGACTGTTAATCCGTAGGTCCCTGGTTCGAGCCCAGGTCGAGGAGCCAAGAATTGCAAAAGCCCGTTAACCAAGACGGGTTTTTTATGTAGATCAAGTTGTACCGCTGTTCCTCGATAGCTCAGTCGGTAGAGCGCCGGACTGTTAATCCGTAGGTCCCTGGTTCGAGCCCAGGTCGAGGAGCCAAAAAATTGAAAGGCCCGCATCCGTGCGGGCCTTTTTGTTTTTGCGCCCCGATCGCCCACCTCACGCGCGCGGCACGCCGTTATACGATGGCGGCTTCACGGCGCACGTTTCACCCCTCTGGCGCCGGCTCACTCCAGACACTCAACCGGCACGCTCATGAAATCCACCTCGCTACACATCGCGCTCACGGCGATCGGCGCCCTGCTGCTTTCTTCGGCGCACGGCGAAGAAATCGCCAGCGTCAATACGAATTTTCACGTTACAGGCTCCGACCGCGTGGTCGTCGAAGCCTATGACGATCCCGTCGTGCAAGGCGTCACCTGCTACGTGTCGCGGGCGCGGACCGGCGGCGTCAAAGGCACGCTCGGCATCGCCGAAGATCCGACCGAGGCGTCGATCGCGTGTCGCCAGGTCGGGGAGCTGCATTTCACCGGCCCCATCAAGCAGAAGGACGACGTGTTCTCGGTCAGCATGTCGCTGATCTTCAAGTCGCTGCACGTGGTGCGGGTGGTCGACACGAAGCGCAACGCGCTGGTCTATCTGACCTACAGCGACCGTGTGGTCAGCGGCAGCGCGAAAAACAGCGTGAGCGCCGTGCCGATGCCGACCGGCACGACGATTCCGCTCAAGTAACGCAAGTACCGTCAATTGACGGCGCGAGCGGCACGCGGCGCGACGCAGCGCGCCTGCGCGCCCACTGCCGTCCCCGCCCACGACGCGTTAAACTGACCGGTCCAGCTGCACTTTCGTCATGACCGCCACCTCTCGTTTCCGCGATTCCGCCCGCTACTGGCGCACGCCGCTACTGCCCGGCGCGGATCTGCTTACCGCCGAATACCACGACCACGAGTTCGCGCCGCATTGGCACGACGCCTACACGATCCCGGTGATCGTCGCGGGTGCGGAGTGCTATCGGTATCGCGGCGAGAACCATGTCGCCGAAGCGGGCAGCGTGCCGATCATCAATCCGGGCGAGTTGCACACGGGGTCGAAGGCGGTCGAGGCGGGCTGGCGGTATCGCGTGATGTATGCGCCGGTCGAGTTCCTCCGCGCGCTTGCCGACGAGGTTGCCGGCAAGCCGCAGGCCTTGCCGTGGTTTGCGCCCGGCGTGATCCGCGATCCCGATCTCGCGATGCGGCTCGCGCACGCCCACCGTCTGCTCGAAGCCGGCGACGACGCGCTCACCGCCGAAGCCGCGATGCTCGACGCACTGTCCACCTTGCTGGTCCGCTATGCGCAGACGCGCCCCGCCTCCGCGCGCGTCGCGACCGACGACACTCGAGTCGCATTGATGCAGGAGCGGCTGACCGGTGACCTCGTCGAACCGGTGACGCTCGCCGAGGTCGCCAAGGCCGCGGGTCTGTCGCCGTTCCACGCGGCGCGGCTATTCACGCAATCGACCGGCCTGCCGCCTCATGCGTGGCGCAATCAGGTGCGCCTGCAGCGCGCGCTCGCGCCGTTGCGCGCCGGCGTCCCGGTGACCGACGTCGCCGCCGCATGTGGCTTCACCGATCAGAGCCATTTCACGCGGCATTTCCGGCGCATGTTCGGCGTGCCGCCGGGCCAATGGCAAGGAACGCAGCGCGGCTCGTAACGCGCGATGCGGCACCGCCGTCGCGTGCGCCGCACGCAGTGAGCATCGCGCCGCAATTCGCCTGTCTGCGCCAGCCCTTCATCAGCCATCCCCCGCTACGCCGTAGCCCCCGCCGGCAACCCGCCGCAAGAACGTACAAGTCCGAATGCCCGTCAGTCGCTATGCTTCCGAAATCAAGGAGGCTCAGATTGACCGATTCCACCCAAGGCCAGCCCACCCGCGGCAGCCATCTCAAAGAATGCGCCGCCGGCGCGCGCGACATCATCCCGATGATGGTCGGTGCCGCGCCGTTCGGCGTCATCTTCGGCACGCTCGTGACGTCCGGCCCGCTGCATCTGTGGCACGGCCAGTTGATGTCGCTCGTCGTCTTCGCGGGTTCCGCGCAGTTCATCGCGCTCGGGCTGATCGCCGGACATGCGAGCTTCGCCGTAATCTGGGCGACCACGCTCGTCGTCAATCTGCGTCACGTGCTGTATAGCGCCACGCTCGCGCCGCACGTCGCGCATCTGCCGAAGCGCTGGCGCTGGGCGCTCGGCGCGCTGCTCACCGACGAAGTCTTCGCGGTCGCGTGGGAGCACTACCGGCATCGCGAGCCGGGTACCGTCGGTCCGTACTACTTCTTTGGCGCCGGCGTCGCGATGTATCTGAACTGGCAGCTGTGGACCGTCGCCGGCCTGCTGTTCGGCGCGGCCTTCCCGGGCCTGCAGTCGCTCGGCCTCGACTTCGCGATGGTCGCGACGTTCATCGCGATCGTCGTGCCGCAACTGGTCGCGCTGCGCTATATCGCGGCGGCCGTCACCGCCGGCACGCTGGCGTTTTTCTGGCAAGCGTGGCCGTATAAGCTCGGCCTGCTCGGCGCGGTGTTCGCGGGAGTCGCGGTCGGCGTGCTGCTGTCGATGTCGCGTCTGAACCTGCGTGGCGCGCGCCGTCCGGTGGAGGCGACGCGATGAACTACGTCGTTCTGATCGTCGGCATGGCCGCGATTACGTGGTTGATCCGCGCGGCCGTGTTCGTGCTCGGCGAGCGCCTCGTGTTCCCGCCGCTGATGCGCACGGCGCTCAGCTTCGTGCCGGTCACCGTGCTGACCGCGATCATCGTCCCGATGGCCGTGTCGCCGCACGGCAACAACGCCGAGTTGACCTGGCGCAATCCGCAGCTGGTCGGCGCGCTCGCCGCGATCGTCGTCAGTGCCGTGACGCGCAGGCCGCTGCTGACGATCGCAATCGGTCTCGTCGTGTTCTTCGTATGGCAGTGCGTGGTGCTGAAGTAAGCGCGCCCTTTCTCCACGCTCATCGACTCGTCAGCGGTCCGTCGACACGTCGCGGACCGCGCCCCCCTCTCCCAGCGGCAGCGAGGCGCGCAAGCGCCCGAAGCACCCCTCCAAAGCCCGCAACCGTCGCCGGGCCGCCCTCAAGTTTCCCGCCACCCCGCCGATATGCAGTCGAGGTCCGCTCATCGGGAGTCGTCCCGTTGGTTACGCGGCAACAGCTTGAAATCGAGCGCGTCGGCAGCCGGCGTCGCGTCGCCTCGGTCCGGGAGTGACCGGGCGATCGTGCGACGGCGCGCCGCGCGCGGCCGCATTAAACGGGATAACACATGGGTCAAATCACCCTGAAACTGAAGGACGAAACCGTCGCTTCGCTGCGCAAAGACTTCGAGGCCTTTTTGCGGGTCTCGCTGAAGCTCGACCCGCAGTTCGCGACGCCGTCGTTCGAAGATTTCTTGCGCGCGAAGCTGCTCGACAACATGGTGCCGCTCACCGAGCACGCGGTGCAGCGGATGCTGCAAGGCGGCCAGTACGCGTGGGCCAAACGCACGCTCGACAAGGAGTTTCCCGACGTCGTGTCGATCCTGATGCGTCAGGCGAGCGAGTTCGGCTTCGGTTTCGCGGCGCGCTCGGAATGGACGCCCGAGGAGCTCACCAGGCAATGCCGCGACTGGGCCGCCGCGATCGTCAAGGAAGCGGAAGGCGACGCGACGCTGGTCGATCCGCTCGCCGCGCAGATCAAGAGCACGGTGCAGGACATCCAGGCGCTCGAGGAAGTGATGCAGACGCCGGCATGGCGGCTGGTCGAATCGCTGCGCCAGCGCGTCTACGAGGCGAAGATCGCGTGCGAGACGAGCGTCGGCAGCACCGCGCGCGAGAAGCTCGGCGAACTGCGTGGGCTGTTGCGGCTCGGCATTTCGCACGGCACGTTCCAGAAGCAGGAAGCGCAGCAGATCATGGAGTATCTGCGGCTTTTGAAGCCGGAGATTTTCGTCGAGGAGCCGTACGACGTGTTCTCGCGGCTCGCGGCATGGCTGCGCAATTTCTTCGTGCCGCCGCCTCCGGTCGCGCAGCAACAGCAGCGGCAGCCGCGTTGAGCTTCGACTGAACTGAGCGGCGCCGGCCGCTCAGTCCCACATCTTCCTGAGCTTCGCCGCGATCTCAATCCTGGCCTGCGCGGCCGCCGCGAGCCCCGCCGCGCTTGGCGCGCTCGCCACCGGCACGCGCGGCCATGCGTACGCGTCGAACAACGGCAGCATCGGCGTGGCGATGAAGCGCGTACGCGACGCCCACACATGGCGGTCGCCCAGATGGGTCTGGTTGTGCACGTAAAAGCGCTGTGGCACGACGATATGCAGGTCTTCCTTCGCGCGCGTCATCGCCACGTAGAGCAGGCGCCGCTCCTCGTCGATTTCCTCGTCGCTGCCGGTGCCCAGGTCGGACGGAATGCAGCCGTCGACGCCATTCAGCACGAACACGTTGCGCCACTCCTGGCCCTTCGCCGAATGGATCGTCGACAGGATCAGGTAATCCTCGTCGATCAGCGGCACGCCGGATTCGTCGCTGGTGGCGTCGGGCGGATCGAGCGTCAACTCGGTCAGGAAGCGCTCTCGCGACGGATAGGTACCCGCAATGCTTTCCATCTGCAGCAGGTCCGCGTGACGGATCGCGGCGTCCTCGTGATTGCGCTCCAGATGCGGTTCGTACCAGCGCCGCACCATCTCGAACTCGGCGGGCCACGGCGTTTGCCGGCCATACACGCTCGACATCAGCCTGACGAACGGATGCCAGTCTTCTTGCGCCCTTGCGGGCGCCGCAAACGCGGCCAGCACACCGCCCGCGGTCGCGACCGGATCGCCGCCATCCGCGCGCGCGACGATGTCGTCGAGCACCTTCGCCGCGGTGGCCGGACCGACGCCGGGCAGCAGCTGCACGACGCGAAAGCCGGCGACGCGGTCGCGCGGATTCTCGGCCCAGCGCAGCACCGCGAGCACGTCCTTCACGTGCACCGAGTCGAGAAATTTGAGCCCGCCGAATTTGACGAACGGGATGTTGCGGCGCGTGAGCTCGATCTCGAGCGCGGCGCTGTGATGCGCGGCACGGAACAGCACCGCCTGCGACTTCAGCTTGACGCCCTGCTCGCGGGCTTCGAGCACCTGCTCGACGACGTAGCGAGCTTGCGCGGCGTCATCGGCGACCGTGACGAGGCGCGGGCGCTGCGCCGACGCCTTGTCGGTCCACAGATTCTTCGTGTAGCGCTCGCTCGCGAGTTCGATCACCGCGTTCGACGCGGCGAGAATCGGCTCGGTGGAGCGATAGTTGCGCTCGAGCGTGACCTGCATCGCGGGCGGCTCGAATTGCGTGGGGAAATCGAGGATATTGCGCACGGTCGCGCCGCGAAACGAATAGATCGACTGCGCGTCGTCGCCGACCACGGTCAGGCCGCGGCCGTCCGGCTTCAGCGCGAGCAGGATCGACGCCTGCAGGCGGTTGGTGTCCTGGTATTCGTCGACCAGCACGTGGTCGAAGCGCGCCGACAGATCGGCCGCGATGCTGGGCTCGGCGGCCATGTGCGACCAGTAGAGCAGCAGATCGTCGTAGTCGAGCACGCTCTGCTTCTGTTTGGCGTCGACGTACGCGGCGAACAGCCTGCGCAGGTCGTCCTCCCACTCGCGACACCACGGAAACGCGCTGTCCAATACCTGTCCGAGCGATGCACCGGTGTTGACGACGCGCGAGTAGATCGCGAAGCAGGTGCCCTTCGCCGGAAAGCGCCGTTCTTTCGCGGACAGTCCGAGTTCGTGGCGCACGAGGTTCATCAGGTCGGCGGAGTCTTCGCGGTCGTTGATCGTGAACGCGGGCGCGAGGCCGATCAGATCCGCGTATTCGCGCAACAGCCGCGCGCCGACGCTGTGAAACGTGCCCGCCCACGTCAGCCCTTGCGCGAGCGCGGCGCGTGCACCGACGGTGGTCGCCGCGGCGCCGGTGATGCGTGTCACGCGGCGGGTCATTTCGAGCGCCGCGCGGCGCGAGAAGGTCAACAGCAGGATGCGCTGCGGATCGGCGCCCTTCACCACCAGATTAGCGACGCGATGCGCGAGCGTGTTGGTCTTGCCGGAGCCCGCGCCCGCGATCACGAGCAGCGCGCCGGGCAGCGCGTCTGGCGTGTCGGTCCCGTATTCGACGGCTTCGCGTTGAGCGTCGTTGAGCTTGGCGAGCCAGGCGGCGGTATCGAACGACGGAGCGGATTCGGCGACGGTGGACACTGAGCGGTTTTTGCGGGTTGGATGGATTTTCAGGATGCGACGCACACTGTATATCCATACAACCCAATGCGACAAGCGCCCCTTTTTTGGGGCGCCTGCCTGGCGGTCTACGCCGCGCGCTACTACTGCTTCTTCGCGTCCTTCACGCTGGCCTCAGCGGCGGCCTTGTCGGCATCGGCCTGCGCGTCGGTTTTGGTCTTGTCCGCTTTCGCCTGGGCGACCGCGGCTTTCTTGTCGGCCTTCGCCTGCTCTTTCGCGGCCTTCTTGTCAGCGTGCGTGGCGGGTGCCGAAGCCGGGTCGGCGGTCTGCGCGAGCACGGCCGATGACAGGCAAGCCGCGATCAGCGCGGCGTAAATGCGGGTTCGGCTGGAACGGTCGATGTTCATTTGGGTTCTCCCTGAGGCACAGCTTGCAAAGTGACAGACGCCCCCGGCGCGCGAGCCTCGCCGACCCACGCGCCGCGGCATCCAGCAGGGCTTAATGCTTGATGTCCGCGCCGTCGGTCTGCGCGGCAGCCTGCCCTTCCATCTCCATCTTCATTTCGTTGTTGGCGCTCTGTTTGTCCGCCTTCTGGTTCAGCTTCGCGCCGCGCACCTGCTCCTTGTACTGGTCCTTCGCGGCCTTCTGCTCAGCCTTCAGTTCCGCTTTCGAGGACTTCTTCGCCGCGCGATACTCGGCGTTGGCCTTCGCGTCGGCGTCGCGCTTCTGTACGAGCGGGTCGGTCGAGCCCAAAGCCGTCAGACGGCCCGGCGGCGGCGCGGCGACGCCTTGCGCGGCGGGCGCGCCCGGGACTTGCTGCATGCCTTGCGCCGACGGCTCGGCCTGCATGCCTTGGGCGCCGGCCGCGGACGGCGGCGCCATCTCGGCGGCCCCTTGGCTCTGGATCTGCGCCTGACCGCCGATGCCTGTTGCCGGCTGCGCGGTCTGCGCGACGGCGGCCGTCGCGGCAAAAGCGGTGAGGGCGGTACCGATCAGGAGCGTACGAATCTGGGTCATGGCTATCCTCTCTAGACTTAGTTGTGACACGGGCGGACTCTCTGGCGTCGTGATGACGGAATGGCTCACGCGCCCCGCCCGGTCTATGCGTCGCTGGATGGGTGGCCGGGGAGCGGTCCCGGAATACCAGCGGGCTTTGCTGCTGAGGTGGACTTTAGGAGTGAAATCCGTCCGGCGCGACCAGCGTTACGCAACGTTTCACTCTCCACAACTGAATAACATCTACTTTCATTTGCTTGCGCAATGGCTCGCTGGATGCATCCGACACAGGCGAGACGGCCCCGCGCCGACGCGCCGCCGTGCACTTGCTTTATGATGCGAACCCCCAACGCGACCCGTGCCCAAGGTGCAAAGTCATGCCCAATCTCAATTTCACGCTGACCGGCGAGTACGTCGAACTGCACAATCTGCTGAAGATCACGGGCCTCGCGGATAGCGGCGGTTCCGCGAAGATGATGGTCGCGGACGGCGCCGTGATGGTCGATGGCCGGGTCGAGACCCGCAAGACCTGCAAGATCCGCGCGGGCCAGGTCGTGTTGCTCGGCGACACGCGGATCGCGGTCCACGAAGGCTGACGCCACTCCGGAAATTCGCAGGACGCCGCGCACCGGAACTGTGCGTTGTCCATCGACATCGCCCGGGCGAGGCAATAAGCTGTCGGTTTCGACAGGTAAACGACGGACCGCGCCACGGGCGTGGAGTCGGCTGACCGGCTCGCCGCCGCGCCGCGGAATTTCTCCGCCCGCTGCCCCGCCGCTCCATCGCCCGTCGGAGCGCAGCGCGATGCAATGCGGCACCGCTTGCGCCCGCCTCTCACTGTCGCCACTGCGGTTGCCGCCGCAGTTGCCAACTTTCGCCGCCAGGCATTCGATGACTCAACCCAGCTTCGCCCACGCGGCCAGCCGGCCGCCGACCCTATCCCGCCACGCGGCCGACACCGCGCGGCTCGCCGCGCCGCTCGCGATCGCGCAACTGTCGCAGATGGCGATGAGCGTGACCGACACGATCCTGCTCGGCTCGCTGGGCCCCGACGCGCTCGCCGCCGGCGGCCTCGGCGCGAATCTATTTTTCGTGGTCGTCACGCTGCTGCAGGGCGTGCTGACCTCGGTCAGCGTCAGCGTCGCGCACGCGCGCGGCGCGCAGGACGACGGCCGCGTGCCGCATATCTACTGGACCGGTTTCCTGCTGTCGGTGCTGCTGGCGGTGCCGGCGTTCATTCTGTTGTCGTTCGCGTCGCACATCCTGCGCGCGTTCGGCGAGCCGGGCCTGCTCGCGCACAACGTCGGCCAATACGCGGCGGTGCTGCGCTGGGGCGCACCCGCGAGCCTGATCGGCGTCGGCCTGATGCGCTCGTTCCTGCCGGCGATCGGCGCGGCGCGGCGGCTGCTGTGGGTGTCGCTGGTGAGCGTCGGCGTGAACGGCTTTCTGAACTACGGGCTGATTCACGGCGCGTATGGGCTGCCGCGGCTCGGCTTTCTCGGCTCCGCGGCCGCGACCACGATCACCGTGTGGCTGACCGCGCTCGTGCTGATGGCGCTGCTGCATCTGCGGCCGCGCTTCCGGCATTTCGTCGTCGCGACGCGGCCGAAGCTGCCGCTGATGGGCGAGCTGTTCGGCATCGGTTGGCCGGTCGCGATCACCTACGGCGTCGAGTCGACGCTGTTCCTTGCCACCGGCCTGATGGTCGGCCTGCTCGGCGAATCGCAACTGGCCGCGCATCAGATCGCGCTGAACGTCGCGTCGGTCGCGTTCATGGTGCCGCTGTCGATCGGCCAGGCGGCCAATGTGCGGGTCGGCTACTGGGCCGGCGCCGGTCAGCCGCTCGCCGCGCGCCACGCGGGCTTCGTCGCGCTCGCGCTCGGCGTCGGCTTCATGTCGATGTCGGGTCTCATGCTGATCGCCGCGCCGCATTGGATCGTCGGCCTGTATCTGCATCTCGACGATCCCGCCAACGCGCCGACCATCGCGCTCGCCAGTTCGCTGCTCGGCGTGGCGGCGATCTTCCAGGTCGTCGACGGGATGCAGGCGGTGGGCTCCGGCTGTCTGCGCGGCCTGAAGGACACCCGCATCCCGATGATCGCCGCCGCGTTCGGCTACTGGGTGATCGGCTTTCCGACCGGCTATCTGCTCGCGTTTCACGCCGGCCTCGGCGCGCGCGGCTTGTGGTGGGGGCTGGCGGCAGGCCTCGCGAGCGTCGCGCTGCTGATGACACTGCGTTTTCACAAGCTGAGCGGCCGGCAACCGCCGACGGTGGCATCAATCACACCGCCCGCGCGCTCGGTTTGAGCGGCGCAGCGGCAAGTCTCGCTCCTGAAGCACTCACTGTAAAAGGTAAAATGCCCGCCGCTGCACGCGAGCGCTAACCCGCGCTCACGCGCCAGGAACCGCACGACGGCGCGCCTCACCAAGGCAAAAGCCGGACTGGCGCCGCGGGAGCACCCACCATTGCCCGCGATGCGTGCGGCTTCGATTGGCCGCCCGTGTTTGCCGCGCTTTCGCCACGGCGCTTGCCGTAGCCGCTTCACCCGCTTCGGCGCGACGAATGCCGCAACGCCAGCCGACACCCGGCCGCGCCGCGGCCCCCGCTTTCTCGCGATACAACATAACCAAGGACCACCCGCCATGCTTGCCCGCGTCACCCGCCTGTTTCCGCTTTGGGCCGTGCTCGTCTCGGTCGTCGCGTACTTCTCGCCGGCCTCTTTTTCCGGCGTCGCGCCGCACGTCACCTCGCTCCTGACGATCATCATGCTGGCGATGGGCGTCACGCTGTCGGCCGGCGATTTCCTGCGCGTGTTCACGCGGCCCGCGCCGGTGATCGCCGGCATCGTGCTGCACTACCTCGTGATGCCGCTCGCCGCATGGGTCATCGCGAAGGCGCTGCGCATGCCGCCCGACCTGACCGCCGGCATGGTGCTGGTCGGCAGCGTTGCGAGCGGCACCGCGTCGAATGTGATGATTTATCTAGCGCGCGGCGACGTCGCGTTGTCGGTGACGATCAGCGCGCTGTCGACGCTCGTCGGCGTATTCGCGACGCCGCTGCTCACGCGCCTTTACGTCGATGCGTCGATCGCCGTCGATGTGCACGGCATGCTGGTGAGCATCCTGCAGATCGTCGCGCTGCCGATCGTCGTCGGTCTCGTCGTCAATCATCTGTTCGGCGAGCTGGTGCGCAAGATCGAACCGATCCTGCCGCTCGTGTCGATGGTCGCGATCGTGCTGATCATCGGCGCGGTGGTGGGCGGCACGCAGAAGAGCATCGCGTCGGTGGGCTTCCTCGTGATGGTCGGCGTCGTACTGCACAACGGCATCGGCCTGCTCGGCGGCTACTGGGGCGGCCGTCTGCTCGGGTTCGACGAAGCCGTCTGCCGGACGCTCGCGATCGAAGTCGGCATGCAGAACTCCGGCCTCGCCGCGACGCTCGGCAAGCTCTACTTCACGCCGATCGCCGCGCTGCCAGGCGCGCTGTTCTCTGTCTGGCACAACCTCTCGGGTTCGCTGCTCGCGGGCGTGTGGGCGGGCCGACCGGCGAAAGGCTCGACGCATCCCGATGGCGAGCGCGCGCTGCACGTCGAGCGCGTCTGATACAGCCTCCGCGCGCCGCGGTTTGCAGCAGGTGATCGATCACCGAACCGCGGCGCCCTCCCGACCAACGCGCGGCACTCCGCTGCGTTTGCCGACGTACGCGGAACCCGCGCCCCAATTCCCTTAGAATGATTTTCTCGACAGCGTGCACAGGCCTTCGCTGTCGCCACGCGAAAAGCTTGCAACAAGGGGAAAACAGCGTGCAGGGCCAATTCGAACAACATCGGCAGGCCGCGCGCCGCCGCTCGATAGTCAGCACAACGAGGCAAATCTTCCTGCTCTGTTGCGCGGCGGCATTTTTGACCGCCTGCGCGACGAAGCCGCCCGCCACCGCGTTCGACCGCCAGGTGACGCACGCGCTGCCGGCCACCGCCGATACGCCGCTGCGCGAAGCGCTTGCGCCGCTCGAGGCGAAGCATCCGGAGCAGTCGGGTTTCCGTGTGCTGGCGAACGGCACCGACGCGCTGCAAATGCGCATCGCACTTGCGCGCGCGGCGACCAAAACCCTCGACATGCAGTACTACATTGCCAACGAGGACACCACCGGCAAGCTGCTGCTCGGCGCCGCGTTATATGCGGCCGATCACGGCGTGCGGGTGCGCATGCTGGTCGATGACCTGAACTTCAAGGACATCGACCGCATCATGGCGGGCCTGGACACGCACGAGAACATCGAGATCCGCGTATTCAACCCGTTCGGCAGCGCGCAGGAAGGCTTGTTCGAGCGCACCGCGAACCTGTTCACGCAGATCGGCCACTTCACGCGCCGCATGCACAACAAGGCGATGATCGCGGACAACCAGCTGGCGATCGTCGGCGGTCGCAACCTGGGCGACGAGTACTTCAGCGCGAGTGAAACGCTGCAGTTCCGCGACCTCGACGTGCTCGCGGCGGGCCCGATCGTCGCCGACGTCTCCGCGAGTTTCGACGACTACTGGAACAGCGAACTCGCCTATCCGCTGCGTGCGCTGAACAAGCAGAAGTTCGACCAGAAGGAACTCGACCAGACGCGCGACGACCTGCGTCATCACTGGCGCACCAACGCCGATCCGTACAACGCGAAACCGCTGAACGCGACGCCGCTTGCCGCGCAGATCACGAGCGAGCAACTCGGCCTCACGTGGGCGGACGCGGAATTCAGGGTGGACCTGCCGGAGAAGATCGAGCATCCGTCGCCGGACTACGTGAGTCCGCCGCTCGCGCGGCTGCGCGAACTGATGCGCGACGCGCAGCACGATTTCCTGATCGTGTCGCCCTACTTCGTGCCGCACGCCGCGGGGGTGCAGGCGGCCAGCGAGCTCACGCATCGCGGCATCCGTATCGCGGTGCTGACCAACTCCCTCGCGGCCACCGACGCGGTCGCCGTGCAGGCCGGCTACAGTCCGTTCCGCGTGCCGCTGCTGAAGGCCGGCGTCGAGCTGTACGAATTCAGGCCGCGCCAGGAAACGCCGAACGTCGGGCTGGTCGGCTCGCGTTCGCGCGCGAGCCTGCATGCGAAGGCCTACGTGATCGACCACAAGATTCTCGTGATCGGCTCGATGAACCTCGATCCGCGCTCGGCCAATCTGAACACCGAGCTGGCGCTCGTGATCCACAGCCCCGAACTGGCGAATCAGGTCGCGAGAATCTTCGAGCGCGGGACCCAGCCGGAGCAGAGCTACCACGTAACGCTCGCCGACTCGGCGCAGCTCGCCTATCTGCGCTCGATCGGCGCGCCGCTCTCGCCGCTCGTCTGGACCGACGTCGAGAACGGCGAGACACGCACCTACATTTTCGATCCGCAGGCCGGTTTTTACCGGAATGTGCTAACCGGTCTATTCTCGTTATTGCCTGTCAACTCGGAACTTTGAGAAGCGGAGTCAACCATGACTGAAGACGTACGGATGGAGCGGGACACCTTCGGCGAAATCGCGGTGCCGAACGCTCGCCTGTGGGGCGCGCAGACGCAGCGCTCGCTGCAGAACTTCAAGATCTCGACGGAAAAGCAGTCGCCCGAACTGATCACCGCGCTCGCGGTAATCAAGCGCGCGGCCGCCGAAGTCAATCTCGGCCTCGGGGTGCTCGACGAGCAGAAGGCGCGCGCGATCATGCAAGCGGCCGACGAGATCATCGACGGCAAGCATCCGGGCGAATTTCCGCTCGCGGTCTGGCAGACCGGCTCGGGCACGCAGACCAACATGAACCTCAACGAGGTGATCGCGAACCGCGCGAGCGAGCTACTCGGCGGCGAGCGCGGCGAAGCGCGCAAGGTGCATCCGAACGATGACGTGAATCGCGGGCAGTCGTCGAACGACGTGTTTCCTACTGCGATGCACGTGGCCGCCGCGGACGCGATCGTCAAGCATCTGCTGCCCGCGCTGAAAAGGTTGCGCGATACGCTCGACGGCAAGGCGAAAGCGTTTACCGATATCGTCAAGATCGGCCGCACGCACCTGCAGGATGCGACGCCGCTCACGCTCGGCCAGGAATTCTCCGGCTATGTCGCGCAGCTCGAGCATGGCATCCGGCACGTCGAGTCGGCACTGCCGCACCTGTACGAGCTCGCACAGGGCGGCACCGCGGTCGGCACGGGCCTGAACGCGCATCCGAAGTTCGCCGACAGCGTCGCCGCCGCGATCGGCAAGCTGACCGGTTTGCCGTTCGTGTCGGCGCCGAACAAGTTCGAGGTAATGGCCGCGGCCGACGCGCTCGTCTTCGCGCACGGCGCGCTCAAAACGGTAGCGGCGAGCCTGAACAAGATCGCCAACGACATCCGCTGGCTCGCGAGCGGCCCGCGCTGCGGTCTCGGCGAGCTGTCGATCCCCGAAAACGAGCCGGGCAGCTCGATCATGCCGGGCAAGGTCAACCCGACCCAGTCCGAAGCGCTGACGATGCTGTGCGCGCAGGTGTTCGGCAATGACGTCGCGGTGAACATCGGCGGCGCGAGCGGCAACTTCGAGCTGAACGTGTTCCGGCCGATGATCGCGCACAACCTGCTGCAGTCGGTGCGCCTGCTCGCCGACGGCGCGCAGAGCTTCAACGACAACTGCGCGGTCGGCATCGAGCCGAATCACGAGCGCATCGATACCTTGCTGAACGAATCGCTGATGCTGGTGACGGCGCTCAATCCGCACATCGGCTACGACAAGGCCGCGGAGATCGCGAAAAGGGCGCACAAGGAAGGCACGACGCTGAAGGCGTCGGCACTGGCGCTCGGCTATGTCACCGAGCAGCAGTTCGACGAGTGGGTGCGACCGAACGATATGGTCGGACGCACGGCATGATAATCCGCGAGGCGGCGTGACGGAAGGCGCGCAAACGGGCGCGCCGCGCGCCGCCGCGCTGCGCTCAGATTTTCCCCTGCGCGACTTCTTCCGGCTTCAGCTCGACGATCGCGTCGAGCGCTTCCTTCACGTCCATCGCGTACTTGGCGAGGCGCTTCTGCTCCTCGGTCTCCGGCAAGAAGGCGGGCACCGGCACCGGATGGCCGTTCTCGTTGACGGCGACCATCACGACGAGACAGTCGGTGGTCTGCAGCAGTTCGCCGCCCTTCGGGTCGCCCGCGTGCACCGACACGTGGATGTGCATGCTGGTGCGGCCGGTGGCAACGACGCGCGCGCGCAGTTCGACCAGATTGCCGACGAGAATCGGCCGACGAAAACGGATATTGCCGACGCTGACCGTCACGCAATAGCGCCCCGACCATACCGCCGCGCATGCATAGGCGGTTTCGTCGATCCACTTCATCAGCGCGCCGCCGTGCACCTTGCCGCCGAAGTTGACTGAGGTCGGCTCGGCGAGAAAGCGGAAGGTGGTTTCCGAACGGTCCAGCGGTGCGGTGGGAACAGTGCTCATCTTGACTCCGGTCAATCGGATGCATTGAAAGGAGGCGATTATACGAGCGCAATATTGCGCGCGGCGCGGCGTCGCATGGAAGACGCGGCGCGCGGCACGCCGATGGGCCGGCGGGCGGCCTAGTTGTGAAAGGTGATCCCTTGGTCGATGGTGCCGTACATGCTGATGCTGCCGCTGCCGGCCGAGCCCGAGCCGGCTCCGCCCCCTGCGCAGGCGGTAAACAGCAGAACGGTCGCGGCGACGGCCAGAAGCGCTTTCATCACATCGAATTCCTGCAAGAACAGGCTTCGATTCTAGCCTGGCGGCACGAGACGGCGCGGGAATGCGGGCGAGCGTGACACGTCCGTCACATTGATTGTTCACGCAAAGCTGAAACATCGAATACCTGATGCGGGTAGAGTGGGAATCGTGGCGGCGCCCTTTGCGCCCTTCAGGAGATTCGCGATGACCGCCCCCCTATTAGACGACCAGAACCACTTCCCCGGCCTGAGCCGCATCGGCGCGCTACTCGCCGATCCCGGCCGCGCCGCGATGCTGTGGGCGCTGATGGACGGCAGCGCGCGCCCCGCGGGCGAACTGACGATGATCGCGGGGCTGTCGCCATCGGCGGCGAGCGCCCATCTCGGACGGCTTACCGACGGCGGGCTGCTCGCGCTCGAAGTGCGCGGCCGGCATCGCTATTTCCGCATCGCGTCGGCGGACATCGCCGCATCGATCGAAGCACTCGCGAACGTCGCGCAAGTCAGCGCGCCGCAGCGCTCCGTGCCGCGTCCGGCACGCACCGTGCCGCTGGAAATGCGCTTTGCGCGCACCTGCTACGACCACATGGCCGGCGAGCTGTCGGTGCGGATGTTCGAGCGCATGCTCGAGCGCGGGTTGCTGACGCAAGACGGCGCCTCGCTCGAAGCGACCGCGCAAGGCGCCGCCCGCTTCGCCGACTGGGGCATCGATCTCGCCGCGCAGAAGACCCGGCGGCGGCGCTTCGCGTGCACCTGCCTCGACTGGAGCATGCGCCGGCCGCATCTGGGCGGTGCGCTGGGCGCGGCGTTGCTCGACGCGTGGTCGGCGCATGGCTGGGTCGAGCGGACGGAGCGGCCGCGCGTGCTGCGCGTCACGCCGGCCGGCCATCAGCAATTCGATGCGTTTCTGGCCGCATAGACCGCTGAACCGGCTTTGCCGCGGAGCCGCGAGACCCGCGCGAGACCCGCGCGAGACCTTTTGTTACAGGCGAGCGAATCCACCTTACAAATGTGCGGGCCTTGAAACATAGGCGGCAGGTACAGTGACTGAACGGACCCGGCCGATTGCCGCGTCCGCCGGAGATCAGTCATGACACACGCCAAGCAACAAGTGCGGCAAGCGGGGATTCATCGCCGGACCAGCGGCTATACGCTGATCGCGGCCGCGGTCGTCGCGCTCGCCGCGCAAACCGCTCTCGCGCAGGAAGCGCCACCTGCGCCACCAGCCGCGGTAGCCGTCGGGTCGGGCGGCGAAGCGTCCGGGGGCGATCCGCCTGGGCGCATCGCGCGTCTGAACTACACGGCCGGGGCCGTGACCACCGAGCCCGCCGGCGCGACCGACTGGTCGTATGCTCAGATCAACCGGCCGCTGACGACCGGCGACCAGCTGTGGAACGACCAGAACGCCCGCTCCGAGCTGCACATCGGCTCGACCGCGGTGCGCCTCGGCCAGAACACGAGCCTCGACGTGCTCAACCTCGACGACTCAACCGCGCAACTGAAAGTCGCGCAAGGCACGCTGTCGACACGCGTGCGCGAACTCGCGCCGGGGTCGTCGTATGAAATCGACACGCCGAATCTTGCGCTCGGCGTGAACGGTCCCGGCGACTACCGCGTCGACGTCGCCCCCGACGGCAGCAGCACGACCGTCACCGTGCGCAGCGGCAGCGCGATCGCTTACGGCGACGGCGGCCAGGTGCCGATTGCGGCGGGTCAGCAGATCCGCTTTGCCGGCACCAACCTGCAGCAACTCGCCGACAACCGCGCGCCCGCCGCCGACGAGCTCGACCAATGGGCCGCCAGCCGCGACGCCACCGAAGACCGCTCGCTGTCGGCGCGCTACGTGTCGCGCGACATCCCCGGCTACCAGGATCTCGATGCCAACGGCACATGGCGCGAGACGCCGCAGTACGGCGCAGTGTGGGTGCCGAACGCGACGCCGGCCGGCTGGGCGCCGTATCACGACGGCCACTGGGTCTGGCAGGCGCCGTGGGGCTGGACCTGGGTCGACGACCAGCCTTGGGGCTTCGCGCCGTACCACTACGGCCGCTGGGCCGACATCGACGGCGCGTGGGCCTGGGTGCCCGGTCCGCTCGAAGCGGACGTGGCGCCGGCCTATGCGCCGGCGCTGGTCGCGTTCGTCGGTAATGACGACGGCGGCGCCGACTGGGGTGTCAACCTGGCGGTCGGCGGCGTGATCGCGGCGGGGGTCGCGTGGTTTCCGCTCGGGCCGGGCGAGCCGTGGCATCCGCATTGGGGCGGTCACGATCGCTGGAGCGCCGGCTATTACAACCGCGTGAACCGCGCGACGATCTACAACGACTACCACCGCAACGTGAACACGTACGTGAACTATCGCGTGCCGGGCTGTGTGACGGCCGTGCCGGCGACCGCGTTCGTGCACGGTCAGCCGGTCCGACGCTTCTCGCAGAAGGTCGACCCGGTGCGGTGGCGCAACGCGCGAATCAATCCGGGCGCACCGGGGATCGCGCCGGTGCGCGAAAGCTTCGGGTCGGATCTGCGGCGTGCGAACTATCGACCACCGGCGAGCGTCGTCGGTCGGCCGGTCGTCGCGACCCGCAATCCCGTCATGCCCGCCGCTTTCCACGACGAACTCGCGCAGCGCTTCGCGCAAAGCGGCGGCCGGGTGCCCGGCGGCGGCCAGCCGGTCGTGCGCACCTCGGTACCCGCGCATATGAGCGGTGCACCTGGCGCGCTGCCGATGGCGAACGTGCGGGTCGTGCAATCGCATGTGCCGGGACGTCCGCCGGGGATGGCGGCAGGTGCGCCTGGCATGCCTGGCGCAATGGGCGGCAACGCGCCGCATGGCGTCGAACAGGCCGGTCAGCGGCCCGGCGAAGCTGGCGCCGCGGTGCCGCGTGGCGAGGCGCCTGCGCAAGCGCGTGCGGGCATGCCGCCGCAGATGGTCGGCAACGGACGTCCGCCGCAGCCCGGCGAGAGCGGGCTCGTGGGCAATCTGGGCCGTCCGTCGAACGGTGTGCCGCGGCCACCGCAAGCAGTCGGCGGTAATCCAGCCGACGCGGCAGCGCACGCAGGGCAGCACGGCGCGCCGCAGGAATGGGGCGCGGTCGGCAGGTCTCAGCCCGCATGGACGCAGCCGCATCCGCCGATGGCGCAGCAGGCGCCGCGCATGGAACAGCCCGGCCACCTGCAACAGCCGGGCTTCGCGCCGCAGTCCGGTGTGCCGCATCCGCCGGAAAACCTGGCCGTGCAGCAACAGGCGCGTGGTTCGAACTGGCATCCGCCTGCGATGCAACAGGCGCCGCGCGCCGTCCCGCCGCAGCAACCGCGTGCCGAACCACAAATGCAGCAGGCGCAACAGCCGCATTTCGAACCGCGTCCGCAGCCGATGCCGCAAGCCCCTCGGCCCGAGCCGCAGTTGCAGCAGGCGCAGCAGCCGCATTTCGAGCCGCGTCCGCAGCCGATGCCGCAAGCTCCTCGGCCCCAGCCGCAATTCCAGCAGGCGCAGCAGCCGCATTTCGAGCCGCGTCCACAGCCGATGCCGGTGCCGCAAGCCCGGCCAGAGCCGCGTCCACAGATGCAGATGCAGATGCAGCAGCCACGCCCTGAACCGCGGCCCCAGCCGGTGCAGCAGCCACGCCCGCAACCCCAGCCGCAGCCGCAACACGTCGAGCAGCACCAGGGCGGCGGCAATCGCGACGACCATCACAGGAGCTGAGCAGGACACCTGCCGTTCCGGCAACGAAAAAGCCCCGCGATACACGCCATCGCGGGGCTTTTCTATATCGGGGGGCGAACGCTATCGCCCCGCTTCCACCGACATCAGATCGCCATCGGCGCCGTCAGCGGCTCGTGATGCTGATAGCCGATCAGCGAGAAATCCGCCGGCTCGATTTTCTCGAGCCATTCCGGCTCGTACACCCCGGTCTTCGCGTAGTCGGGCACGCGATCGGAAATCGCGAGCCGCGGACTCTCGTACGGCTCGCGCTTGAGTTGCTGATGCAGCATATCCAGCTGATTCTCGTAGATATGCGCGTCGCCGATGAAATAGCTGAACCAGCGCGGGGTATAGCCCGTCAGCCGTCCGACCAGGTGCAGCAGCGCCGCACCCTCGGTCAGATTGAACGGCGTGCCGAGCCCGACGTCGTTGCTGCGGATATACAGGCACAGCGAAATTTCGCGGCGCGTCACGTTCGGCAGGAACTGGTACAGCAGATGGCAAGCCGGCAGCGCGATCTGATCGAGCACGGCCGGATTCCAGGCATGGAACAGAATCCGTCGATCGGCGGGGTTCTGCATGATCGTGTCGAGACACTGGCGCAGTTGGTCGATCGCCTTGTAAAGCAATACCTTCGAGCGGCCATCTTCGTCGAACTGCGTGATCGCGCGAAAACCACGCGCCTGCGCGTCGGCCAGCTGCGCACCGGCGCTGGCGTCGAGCACCTTATAGGCCGGCCACTTGCGCCATTGCACGCCGTACACGTCACCGAGATCATCGGGGCCCTCGCGATACGGATTGGCGAGCCACTGCGCGTTCTGATTCGCGTTGTCGTCCCACACCTTGCAGCCGAGCTCGCGGAAATCCGCGGCGCTGCGCGAGGCACGCAGAAACCCGACCAGCTCGCCGATCGCCGACTTGAACGCGAGCTTTTTCGTCGTGACCGCGGGGAAGCCTTGCTGCAGATCGAAGCGCAGCATCGCACCGGGCATGCTGATGGTGCGAATGCCGGTGCGGTTTTCCTGCCACGTGCCGGTATCGAGAATCGTGCGGACGAGGTCCAGGTATTGTTTCATGCGGTTTCCTTCGACGCGGCGCGAACCCGATCAGGCGCGCTCACGGAATTGAGCAAAGCCCGATTCTAACAAGCGCGACCGGACGACGCCGAGGCGTGGCGCGCCGCATGGGAAATATCGAGGGGAATGTCAGGCGGGAAGGAAAACGACTCGGCACGCGATACACGAGCGGCTAAACCGTGCACGCAAAGTGCTTCGAGGCGACGCGCCAGACCTTCACAAGCCGCGTCGCCAGCCTCGCCGCTTACAGATGCTGCACCGACGCCGGCAAATCGCCGTGCGGCGCCGAGATCGGCTCGCCTTCCATATGGCGCATGCCGTGCGAGCACAGCAGCCGGTACAGCGTCACCCGCGAGATGCCGAGCTCCTGTGCCGCGTCTCCGAGCCGCCCGCGATGCCGCAGCAACGCAAGCTCGATCGCCTGACGTTCCGCCGCTTCGCGCGCCTGCGCGAGCGACACCGGCACGATCTCGACGTATTCGGCGAGTTCGAGGTCGCGCGCGGTGATTGCGCGTCCTTCCGACATCACGATCGCGCGCCGCACCCGGTTGATCAGCTCGCGCACGTTGCCGGGCCAGCCGTAGTTATGCAGCGCGGCGATCGCGTCGGGCGCGAAGCCACGCAGGCGGCGGCTCGCATCCTTCTTGAAACGTTCGAGCATGTGTCGCGCGAGCAGCTCGATGTCCTTGCCGCGCGCACGCAGCGGCGGCTCGTCGATCTGCAGCACGCAGAGGCGGTGATACAGGTCGGAACGGAAGCGTCCTTCGATCATCGCCGCGGTCATGTCCACGTGCGTCGCCGAAATGATGCGCACGTCGACATCGATCGCGGTATGTCCGCCGAGCCGCTCGACCTTGCGCTCCTGCAGGAAGCGCAACAGGCTCGCCTGGCTTTCGAGCGGCAGATCGCCGATTTCGTCGAGAAACAGCGTGCCGCCGTTGGCCGCTTCGACTCGGCCGATCTTGCGCTGGTTCGCGCCGGTGAACGCACCGCGCTCGTAGCCGAACAGTTCCGATTGCAGAAGATGCGGCGGAATCGCGCCGCAATTGATTGGCACGAACGGCGCGTTGCGCCGCGCCGAGCGTTCATGAATCGCGACCGCCGTCAGCTCCTTGCCGGTGCCCGATTCGCCGGAGATAAACACCGGCGCGTCGGTCATCGCGACTTTGCGGATCGAGCGGAACAGCGCGAGCATCGCGTCGCACGAGCCGACCATTTCGCCCTCGGCGCCTTGCAAACCGTCGTGCGGGGTCGCGTCGCTCAGCGAGATCATGCCGTACGCATGACCGACCGAGTCGACGATACGGTCGCCAGAAGACGGCACCGTCACGTAATCAAAACAGTAGTCGCGCACGAGCCGGCGCAACGCGGCGTCTTGCAGTTGGCCAGGCGCAGTGGCAGCGACCCAGCCGACGTTCGGCATGGTCAAACAGGATTCAAAAGCGGCGATTTCGTGCGGCTGGAAATCACTGGACAAATCGAGCAGGCCGCCAGCTGCCGAGCCGGTGCGCACTGCTCGGCGCGCATCGCGCGCCGATCCCACGACTTCCACATGCCAGCCACGCTGCATAAAACGCGTATTCAGTTCCGCGCTCGGGTCACGCGAAACGTAAATCAGTTGCCGCGCTGCGGGTTCCATTATTCAGATCCTCTCGTTAACGAACGTTAAGGACGACGCATGCACCTGAAACTGAGGTTCAGACACGCTGACTCGTCCGGGATTCGCGAATCGCAAAACCCGAACGGCCATTCCATTCCGTGCGGACAGCTGATCCCCAAGAAAGCGGCGTGTGTGTTTGAGACGGCCTGATATGGGCCTTTTTTAAATCTGAAGCTGTTTTCGAGAGCTTACTATACGTGCGCCGCTTCGAAAACAATTATGCGAATTTAATCGATGGACCCCTTGACCATCATGGATTAGCGGCCGATCGCCATATATTCAGCCGACAAATAAAACATTAGTGGAAGCGCTTTTCGCAGCGTTCCCGCGACGGTAGTTCGTACCTTACAGATTATCGAATTATAGGTATTTTCTGCTGACCCGTTTCAGGGCTGCAACGTTTTTTCCTGATTTGGAACGCATTAGTAGTCATTCCGCCGATGGGCGCCAGACGCATCAATGGATTGCGAGCGATGGCACATGTTTCGCTAATTGGCGAACACCAGGGAGACACATCATGCGACTCGCATTCCGCATCGATCTGATAAGCCGCCGCGCACCATTCTTCGCAATTTGCGCAGCCTTGGCGCTCACCGCCCTGCCGGCGAGGGCCGGCACCCAGACAACGCCAGCCGACCCGACGCGTTCCGTCACGCCGGCGGATTTCAACGATGCCACCGACCCCGCCTCCGCCAGCCCGCAAACCGCTTCGCCGGTTGCCGCGGACGACGGCAGCCAGCTTGCCGCCAACGCGTCGAACCGGGCTGGCGATGCTGCATCGATGAACGATATTTCGCTCGACGACCAGATGCTGTCGCGGCAACGCGGCGGCGCGCTCGGCATGTTGATGGTCGCCGCGACACCACAGTTGATGCAGGGCGGCGGCAACCAGGTGACGTTGTGGGACGAGATCGCCCCGCCCTCGCCGCTGCCCGTGCCCGTCGATGCAGCACGCGCCGCCCAGGGCAACGTCGCGACATACCAGCGCAAGTGAGCAGGATGAAGCAACGAACCGATAGCAAATAACCAGGGAATGCGGGACCGGTGGGCGCGCGAAAGGTGACGCGCCCCACGACGGCGGGACACAAGCAACAACAGAGAAGGGACCGGGACATGAGCACGAACCACCAGACGCCGCGCGCCCTCGGGCTGCCGGCGGCGTCGTTCAGCAACGCTCCCGTCTTGCCGCGCACCGCTTTGGCCGGCACCGCCCTCCTCGCCAGCGTCCTCGTCAGCGCCTGCTTCGCGAGCCATGCGTATGCCGAGCAGGTCGCCAATCCGGGCGACATCATCGTCGAGCGCAGCGTCACGCCGCGCGACGCGTTCGTCCCCGTGCCGCGTGACGAGGACCCGGTCGCGGTGCGCGCCACCACGTTCCCGGCCAACTCGTTCGACCCGACGATCGCGACGCTCGTCGGCGACACCGATCTGACCAACGCGCACGGCTCGAACGGCGTCGTCGCCGGCGGCGTGCTCGGCGGCACCGGCATGCAGGCCGTCACGCAGATCCTCTCCGGCAAGGCGACCGGCAATACGATCCCGCTGAACGCGGGCGGCATCGGCGGACCGGCGACGGGCGTCGGCGGCACGATCAGCTCGTCCGTGACGGGCGCGCTCGCGCCGCTATCGAACGTGCTCGGCGGCGCACCCGGAGGTCTGAAATGAACACGCGCCTGCGCCCCTCGCTGCCATCGCTCGAATCACTGCAATTCACTTCGGCGCGCACTGCCCTGCGCGTCTGCGCGTGCCTGTGCATGGGCGTCGCTGCGCTCGTCGCCGGCGAGGCCCACGCGCAGTCGGCGGCGGCGCCGGTCGTCAGCGCCACCGCGACCATCGGCAGCGGCGCGGGCATGGGCGCGACGGGCGCGCTCTCGGTCAACGAAACCGCTGGCCTCGACAACGCGCAGATCAACCAGATCACGGTAACGAATGGCGCCGCCGTCGGCAACGCGAACGCCAGCGTGCAATGCGCGTCGGTGCTCGCCAACGTGCCGCGCGCGCAAGCGTCGATCGAGGCCAATGCGTTTTCGAACACATCCGGCGCGGTGCTGGTGAACCAGTCGGCCGGAGCAGGGAATCTGCAGCGCAACAGCACCCAGATCGGGACTGCGGCGCTCGGAGTCGAGACCGTCTCGGATGGGGAGCTATCCGCGACGGCCCCGAAAAACGGCAGTCCGGGGCGGTCGAACACGATTCACGGCGTGCGCGAGGCAAGCATTTCCAGCGATGCCTTCCGTAACGCGAGCGGAATCGTGCAAATCAACCAGGCAGCCGGCGCCGGTAATGCCACGGCAAACAGTTTTGTGCTCCGTCCCCCGGCGGGCACTTTTTTTAAATGACCACACTTAAGTATCGGAGCGAATCATGAAGCGCACTCTTATTGCCACGGCCGTTCTCGCTGCCGCATCCGGCAGCGTGCTTGCCGCGCCGCAGAAGGCCTACCTGTTCAATACGACGGTCGTCGGCGAGATGGTCGGCGTCGAGGGTATGGTCGGACTGTTTGGCTGCGTGCATGTCTCCAGCACGGCTAACGCGGTGATCAACAACAATCAGATGGTCAACGTCAACGCGACGCTCGATCCGCAGGCGCAGACCTACACCACCGGCACCGTGACCACGACCATCAACAACAACAGGTCGTCGGTCAGAGGCGGGGGCGCGGCATTCGCGTTCACGACGCAAAGGCATACCTCGTCGAGCTCGAGCGCGCAGGGCTTCGAAGCTTCGGGCGGCTATGCGTACGGCAGCCAGAGTGCGAGCGTGACGAGCGGCGGCTATGAAACGAGCCAGCAGGCAGCCGGCATCGCGGGCAGCTTTTCGCACACGAGTCAGAATTCGGGCGGCCATATCGCGGCGGGCGGCTCGATCGGCGGCAGCTACAGCTATCAGGACCACAACACTCCCTCGCACGGCAGCGGCTCGTTCAGCGCCCACGGCGGCCTGCACGCCGGTTATCGCGAGTCGAGCTACTCGAACTCGTCGGGTGTCGCCGGCGCCTTCGAAGCGAGCGAAGCGTCCGGGCAAAGCCGTTCGTGGAGCTTCAAGGCGAGCGAAGGCTCCGGCTTTGCGAGGGTCGGCGAGCAATCGTCGAGCTACTCGCGCAGCAGCTCTTCGTCGACCAACGCGTACGGCGCCGTATGGGGCATCGACGAAGGCCTCGCGACGACCGACGTGACGACGCGCGGCTCGATCACGCAGCACATCAACAACGAACGGGCCGCCACGCTGAACGCGACCACCGGCACCAATGCGGCCAGCAACGTGTCGGGCAACCTCGGCATCAACATCGCGGAAGGCATCGACAACGCGCAGAGCAACGACGTGTCGCTCGCCTCGGTCGACGTCGGCAACGTGTTCGGCAACGCGCAGGACTTCAACGTGCAGTCCTCGGGCGGCAGCGCGGCGATCCACAACTTCAATCTGAACGCGTCGGTCGGCAACGGGTCGCTGTCGGGCGTGACGGGCAACGTCGGCGTGAACGTCGCGTCCGGCATCGGCAACGCGCAGGACAACGCGCTTGCCGGCGCAGTAACGACGACCTCGCCGGGCAAGGCGCTGACCACCGCGATGGATGCGACGGATGACAACTCGCAATCCGCCACGATGGTCGTTCACGGGCAATTCCAGGGCACCGCAAGTCTGGGCGCCGATACGTTGAAAGGCGCCTCCGGCAACATCGGCGTGAACATCGCCGGCGGCGCGGGCAACTTGCAGCACAACGGCCTTGCCATCGCGGCGCTGAACAGCGGCAAGTAAGCCGACGACGCGACGACCGCGGGCAAGCAGAAAAAGCAAAAGCAGTCGGAAGGGCGCGCCGGCAGCCATAGAAGCTGCCGGCGCGGATCGGGCAGGAGACCAGCATGACCGGGTTCAAGGAGTTCCCGGCGCTACCGTTCGCGGTAGCGCTGGCAGGCTGCGTGCTGTGCGCGGACCACGCCGCCGCACAGTCGAGCATCGACACGTCCACGTTCGTCGGCGTGCCATTGACGAAGACGGTCCGTTCGATGAAGGACCTGCGCTACAACCACATCGTCAATCAGCAGTTCGACTACAGCTGCGGCGCGGCGGCGCTCGCCACCCTCCTCAAGTATGGCTACGGCATCGATATTCCGGAAACCGAACTGATCCGCCGGATGATGGTTTTCTCGACGCCCGAAGTCGTCGTCAAGAACGGCTTCTCGATGCTCGACATGAAGCACTTCGTCGAAACCATCGGACTGCGCGGCCGCGGCTTTCGCGTCAACGTCGACGCGCTTCACCACCTTCAGATCCCCGTGATGGTCCTGATGAACATCGACGGCTACGAGCATTTCGTGATCGTCAAGCATGCGCAGGACGGCCGCGTGTTCATCGCGGACCCGGCGCTCGGCAATCGCATCGTGCTCGAAGACGACTTCGCGAAGACCTGGAACGGCCTCGTGTTCGCGGTCCTCGGCAAACCCTTCAGGAAGGATTCACCGCTGTTGCAGGACAACGAGTCGCTCGCGCTGAAGCTGCGCGCCGCCGCGCTGGCGGCCGGCACCGCCGCGACGCCCTTTTTCGAGTACGGCTTGAACAAGGCAGACATGTTCTGATCCCGCCATGAAGTCACACCTGACACCGCTTGGGTTCGTGCTCTGCTCCATCGCCTGCGGCGCAAGCAGCATTGCCCATGCTTCGGAGGGCGCCGCCTCGCCACCGGCTCCCGAAGTTTCGACACGGTCCGCGCCGGGCGCCGAGCCGCTGCGAGTGCAGCTGGTCGGCGACGACGTGCTCGCGACCCAGACCGGCAAATTCGCCGGCGCGACGATGATCTCCGGCTTCGTGCTGAACGTCATTTCGCAATGGCAGTTGCCCAACGGCGCGAGCGCGCTCGCTCAAGGCTCGCTGAGCGCGGTACAGAACGGTGGCGGCCAGCTCACGAGTTCCGTCAGCACGTTCGCGAGCGTGAGCAGCGGCGCGCACGGCCATGCCGGCGATTCGGGCGCCAATCCGAATGCGCAGGCGCGCGGCGGCCAGAGCATCGGCGTCAACGGCGTGTCGCAGGTTAGCCAGGTCGCGGGCGATCGCAACAGCGGCACTAACTCCGCGCTGATCGACTTCAACAACAGCGCCGCGACGCTGACCGGCTCCGCCAACGCGCCGTCGGCGACAGCCAGCAATTCGACCGGCTCAGTGAAAGCCGGCATTTCGTTCGGCAGCAACGGCGTGAACGTCGCGCTGCAGACACCCGCTGGGCTCGCCACCCAGAGCATCGCGCCGAGCAACGGGCAGATCGCCCAGTTGCTGCAGATCGCAGGCAATAACCAGCAAGTCGCCAACGCCCTGCAACTGCATCTGCAAACCCAGCAGATGTCGGCTTCGATGCTTCGTCAGTTGGGCGTACTGCAGGCACTGCAAAACAGGAGATAACGGAGCGGGCCGCCACCCGCCAGTTGCACCACAAGCAGAAAAGAGACGGCCGCGCAGTCAGGACCGCGCGGCCGGACCACCGGGGGCGCAAATAATGAAAAAAGTGTCATCGACCAGGGCACCGCGCATGGCTCTCGCGGCCATTCCGGCCGCCGTCATGCTTTGGGCTCTTTCTCAGCCAGCGAGCGCGCAGGCGCTCGCCGGTCAATCCGTGGAGGACCGTCTGAACACGCTGATGCGCGTCGTCGACGAGCAGCAGCGGCAGATCCATTCGCTCGAACGCCAGGTCACCGAACTCGAGATGGCGCAACGCGGCCGCGGCGTGCCGGGCGCCGGCGCTCCCGCGGGCAGCGGCGCGGTGGCCGAGCAGCCCGGCGCCGACGGCCTGCCGGTGCCGCTGCCGCCGCTCGCGCAGATCGCGCCTGGCGCGCCCGCGCCGGCGGGCACCACCGGCACCGCCACCGGCGTGCCGGTCAATCCGCCGACGCCGGACGGCAGCAACGCGGGCAACGCCAGCGCCGGCGGCCTGCCCGCCGCCACCGACGGCAGCGGCGCGGTCGGCCAGACCCAGCGCGCGAACGAACCGGTGCGCACGCAGGCCGAGCAGGCGGTCGTGCAGCGCGAGCATGCGCCGCTGTTCGACCACAAGCTGACGATGGACTTCGGCATCAGCGACACCTACTACGACCGTCGCCAGTTGCAGTTGTCGGGCTTCCTCGCGCTCGACGCGATCTTCCTCGGCAACATCAACCTCGGCCAGACCAAGTCGCACCAAGTGATGGCGGACCTCGACACGCGCTACGGCGTGTCCGACCGCATCAACGTCGACGTCGACGTGCCGTACGTGTACCGGCGCAGCACCTTCATCGTCGGCGGCGCGGGCGGCGCGGCCAGCACGCTGTCGGACGCGACGGTGTCGAGTCACGACATCGGCGACGTGAATTTCGGCATCTACTACCAGTTCGTCAGGGAAACCAATGCGCTGCCGGACGTGGTCGGCAGTCTGCGCGTGAAGGCGCCGACCGGCAGCTCGCCGTTCGGCGAAAAAGTCGTGCAGATCGACGCGAACAACACCAACCTCGTCGCGCCGACCCGACTGCCGACCGGCACCGGATTCTGGAACATCACCGCGGGTCTGTCGGTGCTGAAGACCTACGACCCGGTCGTGCTGTTCGGCAGCGTTTCGTACACCTACAACCTCGCGCGTTCGTTCGCGGACATTTCGTCGGTGCAGGGACAAACCGAACCGGCGACGGTCAAGCTCGGCGACATCGTGCAGTTCGGCGGCGGCGTCGCGCTCGCGTTCTCCGACAAGGATTCGGCCAGCGTGTCGTTCACGATGGCGCTCGAACCCGAGTCGCAGACCAAGGCGCCGGGCGGCAGCTACCAGAAGGTGCCGGGCAGCGAAACCACGGCCGCGGCGATGAATTTTGGCCTGAACCACGTCGTGAACAAGCACCTGACCATCAACGGCTCGGTATCGATCGGACTCACACCCGACGCGCCGAACTTCGTGGTCGGCGTGCGCTTTCCGTACACCTTCTGACGTGCCAACGATACGAGGTCGAACGTGCGTGAATCACCTCATCTGAGCAGTGTGGCTTCCGTCGCGGCAGCGGGATCGCATCTGTCGCTCGCGGTGCCGAAGCAGCGCGCCGCGGTGTCGTCCGCCGGGGCCGCCGCGGCGCCGGCCGTCGAGCCACCGGCTAGCAACCAAACCGGCGCGCCCGCGAGCGCCGCGATGCCGGGCGTCGCGCGACAGCTGCTGTACGTCGCGCGCACCCCCGACGAAACGCTGATCGCGCATCTGAAAAGCCGCGGCTGGCAGGTCGCGGCCGCGCGCTCGGCGCACGAACTCGGGCGGCTTTTGAAGCCGGACATAACGTGCGCGGGCATCGTCGATCTGGCGAGCTTCGCGCCGCGCGACATCGGCGGACTCGAGGCGAGCCTGCGTCAGCAGCAGATCGGCTGGATCGCGCTCGCGAGCAACGAGCGGCTCAGCGATCCGCTGGTGCGACGTCTCGTGCGCCACTACTGCTTCGACTTCGTGAAGCTGCCCGTCGCGCACGCGACGATCGACTATCTGGCCGGCCACGCGTTCGGCATGGTCACGCTATGCGACCCGGAGCTCCCGCCGCCCGCCAGCGAAGCGGGCGACGAGGAAATGGTCGGCACCTGCGAGGCGATGCAGCAGCTCTTTCGCACGATCCGCAAAGTCGCGAACACCGACGCGAGCGTCTTCATCGCGGGCGAATCGGGCACCGGCAAGGAGTTGACCGCGCTGGCGATCCACGAGCGCTCGCCGCGCCGCAAGGCGCCGTTCATGCCGATCAACTGCGGCGCGATCCCGCATCACCTTCTTCAATCCGAACTGTTCGGCTACGAGCGCGGCGCCTTTACCGGCGCGAATCAGCGCAAGATCGGCCGAGTCGAGGCTGCCGACGGCGGCACGCTGTTTCTCGACGAGATCGGCGACCTCCCGCTCGAAAGCCAGGCGAGCCTGCTGCGCTTTTTGCAGGAAGGCAAGATCGAGCGGCTCGGCGGACGCGAATCGATCCCGGTCGACGTGCGCATCATCTCGGCGACCCACGTGGATCTCGACGGCGCGATGCGCGACGGCCAGTTCCGCGCGGATCTGTTTCATCGCCTGTGCGTGCTGCGCGTCGACGAGCCGCCCCTGCGCGCGCGTGGGCGGGACATCGAGATTCTCGCGTACCACATCCTGCACAAGTTCAAGACCGACAACGCGCGCAAGATTCGCGGCTTCACACCGTCGGCGATCGAGGCGCTCTACAACTACAACTGGCCCGGCAACGTGCGCGAACTGATCAACCGCGTGCGCCGCGCGATCGTGATGGCCGAGAACAAGCTGATCTCAGCCGACGACCTCGACCTCGCCGGTTTTACCGAGCAGCAAAGCATGACGCTCACCCAGGCGCGCGAGGCCGCCGAGAAGCGCGCGATCGAGGCCGCGCTGCTGCGCCATCGGCACCGCTTGAACGAGGCGGCGGCGGATCTGAACATTTCGCGCGTGACGCTGTATCGGCTGATGGGCGTGCACGGTTTGCGCGAACCGGGAGGCGCCGACGACAAGAAGGGGCTCGCCACGGACGGGGCGGCGCAGGGGTGAGCAGCGGGCGGGCATCGGTGCGCATCGGTGCGTCGGGTAGAATCGCCCGGTTACCCTCCTCTTTCCATTCGATGACGACGCTCACCCTGATCGTCGCTCGCGCCAGCAACGGCGTGATCGGCCGCGACAACCAGTTGCCCTGGCGACTGCCCGAAGACCTCAAGTTCTTCAAGCGCACGACGATGGGCGCGCCCATCATCATGGGCCGCAAGACACATGAATCGATCGGGCGGCCGCTGCCGGGACGCCGCAACATCGTCGTCACGCGCGATGCCTCGCGGCGCTTTCAGGGCTGCGACACCGCGACCAATCTCGACGAAGCGCTCGCGCTCGCCGCGCAAGACCAGGCGCCGCAAGCGTTTCTGATCGGCGGAGCGGAGTTGTACGACGAAGGGCTGCGCCACGCGGACAAGCTGATCGTCACCGAGATCGCCGCCGACTTCCCCGGCGATGCGACCTTCCCCGCGATCGACCCGCGCGTGTGGGAAGAAATCGCGCGCGAAGCGCATCACTCGAATGCGCCGAACGACTTCGATTACGCATTCGTCACGTATCAACGCAAGGACGTCTGACGGCACGCGCCACGCATGCAAATAAAAAACGCCACGCAACGTTGAGCTGCGTGGCGTTTTCGTTTGATACGGGACAGCGCCGGAACGCGCCGCCGCGCGGCTTACTGCCCCGCGATCGTCATCCTCTCGATCAGCACCGAGCCGGTCTGCTTGGTGCCGCGCGTGATCGTATCCGCGCCGATTGCGACGATATGGCGGAACATCTCCTGCAGCGTGCTCGCGACCGTGATCTCTTCGACCGGGTACTGGATCTTGCCATTCTCGACCCAGAAGCCCGACGCACCGCGCGAGTAGTCGCCCGTCACGTAGTTGACGCCCTGCCCCATCAGCTCGGTCAGCAAGAGACCCGTGCCGAGCTTCTTCAGCATGGCTTCGAAGTCGTCGTCGGCGCGCGTGTTCGAGCTGAGCAGCGACAGGTTGTGCGAGCCGCCCGCGTTGCCGGTGGTCTTCATGCCGAGCTTGCGCGCCGAGTAGGTGGACAGGAAGTAGCCCTCGACGACGCCGTCCCTCACGACCGAGCGCTGACGCGTGCGCACGCCTTCCTCGTCGAACGGCGCGCTGCCCATCGCGCGCGCGACGTGCGGATCTTCGACCACCTGCACGTGCGGCGCGAACACCGGCTTGCCGAGGCTGTCGACCAGAAACGAGGTCTTGCGATACAACGCGCCGCCGCTCGTCGCCTGCACGAACGCGCCGAGCAGGCCCGCCGCGAGCGGCGCTTCGAACAGCACCGGGACCTTGCGCGTATCGAGGCCGCGCGCGCCGATGCGCGCGAGCGCACGCTGCGCCGCGTAACGGCCGACCGCTTCCGGATCGGCGAGCTCGTCGGCGCTGCGCGTCGACGTGTACCAGTCGTCGCGCTGCATGTTGCGGCCGCTGCCGGCGATCGGCGCGCACGCGATGTAGTGGCGCGAGTACGGGTAGCCGGCGAGGAAACCGCGCGAGGTCGCCAGCACGAACTGCGAATGCTGCGCCGACACGCTCGCGCCTTCGGAGTTCTTGATCTGCGGATCGGTCGCGAACGCGGCATCTTCGGCGCGGCGCGCGATCTCGACCGCTTCGTCGGCCGACAGGTTCCACGGGTGATACAGATCGAGGTCGCGCGGCGCGGTTTCGAGCAGCTCGGCTTCGGCGAGGCCCGCGCAATCGTCTTCGGCGGTGAAGCGCGCGATGTTGTAGGCGGCCGCGACCGTGTCCTTCAACGCTTGCGGCGTGAAGTCCGAGGTGCTCGCGTTGCCGCGCTTGTTGCCGATGAACACCGTCACACCGACCATCTTGTCGCGGTTGTGCTCGATCGTCTCGACTTCGCCGCGCCGCACGGAGACGGACAGGCCGTCGCCCTCGGAGATTTCGGTTGCGGCGTCGGTGCCGCCGAGCGCCTTCGCGTGACGGAGGATGTCCGAGGCGATTTCCTTCAGTTCATCCTGGGTATGCGGAAAAAAGCGCTGCTTGACGTCCATGTCTGCTGCCATTGTGGTTGCCGTCCTGTTGGGGCCGCGCGGCCCTGGGTATGCGCACCGTGTTCGGCGCGAGATGCGCGGGTGCGGGATAAATGCATCCCGCGATCATAGCAAGGTACGCGCCGCCGCGGGTCGGGCCGGCGCGGCAAGTTACAATACCGGCATGACACGCAAAACCCGCATTCAACCGATCGAATCGGTCGTCACGGAAGTCGACGAAAACGGCTACGATCGTCCGAGCAAGTCCCAGGTCAAACGCGAAATGCAGGCGTTGCAGGATCTGGGCGCGGCGCTCGTCGCGCTGCCGAAAGACGCGCTCAAGCGCATGCCGATGCCCGAAAAGCTCGACGAAGCCGTGCGCGAAGCGCGCCGCATCACCGATCATGAAGGCAAGCGCCGCCAGATCCAGTACGTCGGCCGCGTGATGCGCTCGCTGCTCGACACCGAAACCGCCGCGCTGCGCACCGCGCTCGACACTTACAACGGCGTCAACAAGACGGAAACGGCGAAGCTCCACTGGATCGAACGCACCCGCGAAAAGCTGCTTGCCGACGACGCCGCACTGACCGAGTTCATCCGCCAGCACCCGGCCGCCGACCCGCAGCAGGGCCGCACGCTGATCCGCAACGCGCGCAAGGAAGCGCAGCAGAGCAAGCCGCCGCGCTACTTCCGCGAGCTGTTCCAGTGGATCAAGAACGCGGCCGGCGCCGGCGACGAAGCCGAAGACGCTGACCTCGCCCCGGAACACGACGATGACGACCGCGACGCCTGATCAACGCAAGCAACGTAACCACCCCGACGAAATCGTGATCGGCCTCGTGTCGATCAGCGACCGCGCGTCGACGGGCGTGTACGAGGACAAGGGCATTCCGGCGCTGCAGGAGTGGCTCGGCGCGGCCTTGAGCTCGCCGTGGCAAGTCGTCACGCGGCTGATCGCCGACGATGCGCCGACCATCTCGGCGACGCTGATCGAACTGGTCGACGAAGTGGGCTGCGATCTGGTGCTGACGACTGGCGGCACCGGTCCGTCGCGCCGCGACGTGACGCCCGAGGCGACGCTCGCGGTGGCGACCAAGGAGATGCCCGGCTTCGGCGAGCAGATGCGGCAGATCAGCCTGAATTTCGTGCCGACCGCGATCCTGTCGCGCCAGGTCGCGGTGATCCGGGAAACCGATCAGCACGCCGCGCTGATCGTCAACCTGCCCGGACAGCCGAAATCGATCCGGGAAACGCTGGAAGGCCTGCGCGATGACGGCGCGGTGAAGGTGCCGGGAATTTTCGCTGCGGTGCCCTACTGCATCGACCTGATCGGCGGGCCTTACGTGGAAACCAACGCCGACGTGGTGAAGGCGTTCCGGCCAAAGAGCGCGCAGCGCGCGCCGCGGCAGGACTGAGGTTGGCGGATTAGGGCCTGCAGGTGCAGGCCCGCGCTTTATTTGGCGCTCGAGGCGGCGTCGGGCGCCGACGGCACGAGGAAATGCTCGCGGTAGTACTTCAGTTCGTCGATCGACTCGTGAATATCGGCCAGCGCGGTGTGCATCGCGCGCTTCTGGAAGCCCTTGTAGATGACCGGCTGCCAGCGCCGGCACAGCTCCTTCAGCGTGCTCACGTCGAGGTTGCGGTAGTGGAAGAAGCTCTCCAGATCCGGCATCCAGCGCGCCATGAAGCGGCGGTCCTGGCAGATCGAGTTGCCGCACATCGGCGACTTGCCCGGCGGCACGTACTGGCCGAGGAATTCGCGGATCTGCGCGGTTGCGTCGGCCTCGCTGACCGTCGAGGCCTTCACCCGATCGATCAGCCCCGAGCGGCCATGCGTGTTCTGGTTCCACTCGTCCATCTTCGCGAGCGTCTCATCGCTCTGATGAATCGCGAGCACCGGACCTTCGACCATCCTGTCGAGCGTCGAATTCGTCACCACCACCGCGATCTCGATGATGCGGTCGGTGTCGGGCTCGAGCCCGGTCATTTCCATGTCCAGCCAGACGAGATTCATGTCGCTGCGCACGAGCGGCGGCTGTTCGGTGGATGCGAGGATGTCAGTCATGAAGGCAACCCTGAGGGCCGCGCCGCGGGCTTCGCTGCAAGCCCGTGCGGCGCGGCATGTGTTCGTTTGAAATGGATTCGCGCGGTTCGAGCCGGGCCGGCTGCGCTGAAGCGCCGCCTTGAACTGCTGCCCGGAGCTGATGCGTTAAACCGCCGCGTTAAACCGTATCTCCGCCCTGAGGCGGGAAGAAACATATAATTCTCGCATAGATACCACGGAATCCTCGGATGCCTACCCTGTACTTCACCGCCCTCTTCATCGTCGCCGTCGTCGCGATGGTCGGCACCAAACTCTGGCTCGCGTCGCGGCAGATCCGCTTCGTCGTCGCGCATCGTGAACAGGTGCCCAGCCAGTTCGTGAACACCATCGCGCTCACCGCGCATCAGCGCGCAGCCGACTACACCGTCGAGCGCACGCGGCTCGCGATGGTCGAGATCGTCGTCGGCGCGGCCCTGCTGATCTGGCTCACGCTGCTCGGCGGCGTGCAGATGCTCGATCTCGCGATCTCCGACTGGCTCGGCCGCGGCTATGCCGGTCAGATTGCGCTGGTTGCCGCTGTGATCGCGATCACGAGCGCGATCGACCTGCCGTTCGACTACTACCGGCAGTTCGTCGTCGAGCAACGCTTCGGCTTCAATCGCATGAGCAAAAGCCTGTTCTTCTTCGACCGTCTGAAGGGCGCGCTGCTCGGTATCGCGTTCGGCCTGCCGCTGTTGTTTGTCGTGCTGTGGCTGATGAACCGCGCGGGCAACCTGTGGTGGCTGTGGGCATGGGTCGTGTGGGTCGCGTTCCAGATGTTCGGCCTGCTGATTTTCCCGACCTTCATCGCGCCGCTCTTCAACAAGTTCGAGCCGCTGAAGGATGAAGCGCTCGTGACCCGCATCGAGGCGCTGATGAAGCGCTGCGGCTTCGCCGCGAAGGGTCTGTTCGTGATGGACGGCAGCCGCCGCTCGGCGCACGGCAACGCGTACTTCACCGGCTTCGGCGCGAGCAAGCGCATCGTGTTTTTCGACACACTGCTTGCGCGGCTGTCGGGCCGCGAGATCGAAGCGGTGCTCGCGCACGAGCTCGGCCACTTCAAGCGCCGTCACGTGATGAAGCGCATGCTCGTCACGTTCGCGATCAGCCTCGCGATGCTCGCGCTGCTCGGCTGGCTGACGCAATGCGTATGGTTCTACGAAGGGCTCGGCGTGCGGCCGTCGCTGATTGGCGGCAACAGCGGACTCGCGCTCGTGCTGTTCTTCCTTGCGCTGCCAGTGTTCATGTTCTTCGTCACGCCGCTCGGCAGCCTCAGCTCGCGCAAGCACGAGTTCGAAGCCGACGCGTTCGCCGCGTCGCAAACCGACGCGCACGATCTGATCAACGCGCTCGTCAAGCTGTACGAGGACAACGCGTCGACATTGACGCCCGATCCGCTCTACACCGCGTTCTACTACTCGCATCCGCCGGCCTCGCAGCGGATCGACCGACTGTTGCAGCACGCATGAGCGGCCGCGCTCCCAAGAAAGCGGCGCGCGGCGCCGGGTCCGGCATGCACGGCGCGCGCACGGGCGGCCTCGTGGTGGCCGCGCACGGCCGCCACTATCTGGTCGCGCCTGAAGACGGCGGCGCGCTGCTACAGTGTTTCCCACGCGGCAAGCGCAGCGAGGTCGCGGTCGGCGATCGCGTGATCTACGAGCCGACTTCGGCGGATCAAGGCGTGATCGTCGAAATCGGCGAGCGGCGCAATCTGCTGTATCGCTCGGACCAGTACAAGTCGAAGCTGTTCGCCGCGAACCTCGACCAACTGCTGATCGTGCTCGCGACCGAGCCGCATTTCAGCGAGGATCTGCTCGGCCGCGCGCTCGTCGCCGCCGAGGCGAACGAATTGAAGCCGCTGATCGTGCTGAACAAGATCGACGTCACCGCTGCTCTGGATGGCGCGCGCAAGCGGCTCGAGCCGTATCGCGCGCTCGGCTATCCGGTGCTCGAAGTGTCGATCCGCATGCAGCCCGAGGCGGCACGCGCCACGCTGACCGAACATCTGCACGGTCACGCGACGCTGCTGCTCGGTCAATCCGGCATGGGCAAATCGACGCTCGTGAACCTGCTGATTCCCGATGCCGAAGTGGCGACGCGCGAGATCTCGACCGCGTTGAACAGCGGGCGCCATACGACGACGTTCACGCGTCTTTATCCGCTGCCTCAGTCGGAGGGTACGGCCGATTTGAATCACGTCAACGGCGCGGCCGGCGCGCTGATCGATTCGCCGGGCTTCCAGGAATTCGGCCTGCACCATCTGACCGAAGGCCGGCTCGAACGCGCGTTCCCCGAGTTCCGGGCGCTGCTGCCGAACTGCCGTTTCTATAACTGCCATCATCTGCACGAGCCTGGCTGCGCGATCCTCGAAGCGGTCGCCGACGGCCGCATCCGCCGCGAACGGCATGCGCTTTATGCGCAACTCGTGCACGAGGCGAGCCAGATCGTCCGCTGACATGAAACTGATGCGCGCGCCGAACCTGATCATCGGACAGCATTGGGTCAACGTGCTGGAGACCGCGGGCATCGCCTGCGAGCTACATAACCGCTATCTGAACGGCGCGCTCGGCGAGATTCCGGCCGATCAATGCGCGCCGGAGCTGTGGCTCGTCGATGAACGCGATGAGGCGGTCGCGCGGCGGCTGATCGAAGCGGCGTCGCGAGGACCGGCACCGGGCGCGCCGCAATGGCAATGTCAGCAGTGCGGCGAAATGCTCGAGGCGCAGTTCACCGTGTGCTGGCAATGCGGGACTGTGCGCGATCCTTTGAAGGGGTGAGGCGTCGTCGGGAATTGAAAAAGCCGGGCAACGCCCGGCTTTCTCTTGTGCTGCGCGCGCGTGGCCGCTTCAGGCGAGCCACACCGCGATGGTCAACATCAACAGCAGGATCATCCACAACACGACCGCGCGCCACACGAGCCCCACCGCCGATTGCAGCGTGCGCGGCGTGCAGTCGTCGCCGACCTGCATCGGACCGCCGTCGCCGGTGGCGAGCGCGTCGAGGCTCGACGGCTCCGCGAGTGGCCCGGCCAGGCGCGCGCCGAGCGCCCCGCTGCCCGCGGCGAGCAACACGCCGTCGTTCGTATCGGGCCATTGCCGCGCATGATTGCGCCACGCGTAAATCGCATCCTCGAAATTGCCGACGATCGCAAAGCCCAGCGACGTCAACCGCGCCGGCACCCAGTCGATAACGAAGAACGCGCGCTGCGCGAAACTCGAAAACGCGACGGTGCGGTCGTCGGTCGGCCGCGCCCATGCGCGCGCCAGATATTCCGCGCAACGGTACAGCACCGCGCCGGCAGGGCCGACCGGAATCAGGAACCAGAAGAACACGCCGAACACGTGGCGATGCGACGCGACCACCGCGTGAATCAACGTGTGACGCACGATCTCGCTGACCGGCATGTCGACTGTCTCGAGCCCGGTCCATTCGTTGAGGATTTCGCGCGCGCGTGGCACGTCGTCGTTGTTCAACGCGAGATGGATGTCGGTGAAGTAGTGGCTGAACTGCCGGAAGCCGAGCGTGAAGTACAGCACCACGACGTTCCACAGGAACGCGAGCATGAAGTGAATGTGATACAGCACGTAATAGACGAGCGCGACTGCGAGCGTCCAGGGTAGCACCACGACGAGCCACGCGAGCAGACCGTGACGTTGCTTGCCAGCATCGAATCCGTGCGCCGCCGACTCCGCATGGTATTGAAGCAACGCAGACACCGGATTGTTCGGCGATAGCGCGCGTACCTGTTCAATGATCAGAGCCAGCAATACGGAGAAAAAAGTCATGCGATGCGCCGTGCTTTTTAAGTTTTTACGATTGTTTTATAACGATAGCACAGGGTCGGATGAGTCTGAACGCGGACGCTGACAAAGCGCCAACAAGTGCGTCGTTCGCGCAACTCGCATCGTCGGCGCGTCGATGCGAGTCATAGCTCTCACGCGGCGAGGAACCGATACAGGTTGCGCAGCATCGCGGCCGTCGCGCCCCAGATGAAATGATGGCCGCTTTGCACGGCCGCTGGCGTGGCCGTCTGAGCGTGTTGCCCGCCGTGCTGCTCGGCGGCTTCCGGAGCCACCGTCAATTCGCCGCGCGGATACGGCATCGCGAAGAAGCGGCGCTCGCCGCCCTCGTAGCGGAACAGGCGCTCTTCGTGGTTGGACGGGTCCATCAGGAACGCGAGCGGCACTTCGAAGACCTCGGCGACTTCGAGCGGATCGATCTCAAGCGAGAACGGCGGGTGCACGAGAGCGATGATCGGCGACACGCGAAAGCCGGTGCCAGTCAGATAGTCGGGCAACGCGCCGAGAACTTCGACGCGCGACGCGTCGAGACCCACCTCTTCACGCGCTTCGCGCAGCGCCGTGGCGGTCGCATTGGCGTCGAACGGTTCCTGGCGGCCGCCGGGAAAACTCACCTGGCCGGCGTGATCGCTCAGATGGTCCGCGCGCTGCGTGAGCAACACGGTAAGGCCTCGCGCACGCACGACGAGCGGCACCAGCACCGCGGCCACGCGTGGGTCGAGGTCGGTGTTGCGCCACGGCGCATCGGCAATTTTTTCGGGGGTCCAGGCAAGTTGCCGATCGAAGCGCGCCCGCAGTGCATCGGGCGTCAGACGCTCGCCCGTGACCGGTGGCAGATCGGCGCCCGTCGCGATGACAGGCAGAGTTTCGGGCTCAAAGACGGGGCGGATCAACGGGTCTCTCGGATGAGCGGGGACATGCCGCTATTTTGACCTGGCCAACAAAAAAGCACCCGCGAGGGGTGCTTTTTCTTACAGCATTTACGCTTCGGAAGGAGCGCGGTCCTTCGAGACCAGCTTTTCCTTGATTCGAGCCGACTTGCCCGAACGCTCGCGCAGATAGTACAGCTTCGCACGACGCACATCGCCGCGACGCTTGACGACGATGCTTGCCAGCAGCGGCGAATACGTCTGGAACGTACGCTCGACGCCTTCGCCCGACGAAATCTTGCGGACGATGAACGACGAATTCAGACCACGGTTACGCTTGGCGATCACGACGCCTTCGTAAGCCTGCACACGCTTACGCGTGCCTTCAACCACGTTCACGCTGACGATGACCGTATCGCCCGGACCAAAATCCGGAATGGTCTTTTCGCCGAGAACGCGCGCGATTTCTTCCTGCTCGAGTTTTGCAATCAGATTCATCACTGACTCCTAGATCCATCTTGTCGGCGTTCGTACCTGCCCACGCTTACTGCGTTGGGCTACGGCCCCGATAGAGGATGGGTTCACATCTGGCACCGCACACGCATGTACGGCACCGCCTTTTGTCCGCTCGAAAGACCGGAGCCTCAGGCCTTCGGCTCTTCCTTCGCGAGACTTGCGAGCCACGCCTCGTCGGCACGGCTCAGCATTCTGTTCTTTCTGGCCTTCACGATCAGATCGGGCCGTTTGTTCAACGTGTTGCGCAGTGCTTCGCGCCGCCGCCACGCTTCGATTTCCGCATGATGGCCGCCGAGCAGCACATCGGGCACCCGCACGCCCTCGTATTCCTCGGGACGTGTGTAGTGCGGACAATCGAGCAGCACGTCGACGAAACTATCCTGCACCGCCGACTGCGAGTCGTTCAGCACGCCGGGCAACTGACGCACGACCGCATCCATCAATGCCATCGCGGGCAGCTCGCCGCCCGACAGCACGAAGTCGCCAAGGCTGACTTCCTCGTCGACGACACGGTCGAGCAGACGCTGGTCGATCGCTTCGTAACGCCCGCACAACAGGATCAGACCGGGTTCGGTCGCGAACTTCATCACGCGCTCGTGATTTAACGTGGCGCCTTGCGGCGACATCATCACGACGCGCGACGCGCCGATGCCCTGCTCCGACTGCGCCGTTTTCGCGGCACTGATCGCATCTTCAAGCGGCCGAGCCAGCATGACCATGCCGGGGCCTCCGCCGTATGGGCGATCGTCGATGGTGCGGTAGTTGTCGGTCGTGAAATCGCGCGGATTCCACGTACGCAACCCATAACGCTGCTGCTTCGCGGCCCGGCTGGTGATACCCCAGTCAGTCAGCGCGCGGAACATTTCTGGAAAGAGCGTCACGACATCGAACTGCATCGCTCTCCCCACTCAACGATAGATTTCAATAGTCAGCTTCCCAGTCGACGACGATCTGCTTGGCCGTCTGGTCCACCGTTTTGACAAAGACGCCGACGAACGGGATCAAACGCTCGCCTACGATCGGCTTGCCGCTTCTATCGGTAGCCGGGTATTCGATGCGCAGCACCGATTGCGCGCCGTTGTCGATCATGCTGGCGACCTTGCCGAGGCTGAGCCCAGCGAGATTCACCACGTCCAGGCCGATCAGATCGACCCAGTAGAATTCGTCGGCTTCGAGCGCCGGAAATTCGCTACGGCTGATGTACACGCGAGAGCCGCGCAAAGCCAGCGCCACATCGCGGTCAGCGATGCCACCCAGACGGGCGACCACGCTGTCGCTATGCGTTTTGGCCTGCAAGGTCGGCGCCGATTTGCGCTCCTGGCCTTTCAGCAGCCACCAGCGCTTCGCGCTCAGCAAGGTGTCGCCGCCCTGCCCGGCATCCGCATGCGCGGCCACCTTGACCCAGCCTTTGAGACCATAGGCGTCGACGATTGCGCCGACTTCGACCGCATCGGCCGGCCAGCTCGCCGCCGTTTCGATGCGCATTTCTGCAGCTTCCGAACCAGCGTTCGCTACCTTGGCCTGCGTCTCTTTCAACTTGCCGTCGGTTCGTTCGACCGGCTTGCGGACGAATGCGCCGAACGACGCCTGACAAGACGCCTTTGCGCGCGAAGCTGCCTTGGCGCTACCAGAACTGCCGGAATCACGCTCAGACATCGAATAACCTCGACAACAACTTCGCAGCCGGCTTTGGCGTCTGCTTCAGTAACACAAATTGCGCATCGGACTGCTCACGCGAGTTGCGCGAGCCGCCGGCCGAACCGACGACGATACGCCCGCGGGCTGCCATATCAAGCAGCCGGCTGTGCCTTTTGGGCTTCCTTCACGAGACGCTCGACGGTCGGCGACAGCTGCGCGCCAACACCTTGCCAGTACGTCAGGCGATCCTGAGCGATACGCAGGGACTCGCCCTTCGTAGCGACCGGGTTGTAGAAACCGACGCGCTCGATGAAGCGGCCGTCACGACGGCTACGCGAGTCGGTGGCGACGATATTGTAGAACGGGCGCTTCTTGGAGCCGCCACGAGCCAAGCGGATGATGACCATACTAGAATCCTTGAAAACCGGGGTTCGGAACGACTGAAACACGCGATTATAGCGGGAAACCGACGCCATAACAAACACTTACCGGGATAAACTGTGGAACAGGGCCGCACCGGCCTTCTACAAGAGGTGCGAGAACCCGCTCAAACGCCCGAATTACCTGAAGGAGCGCGTGTGCAACGCCAACCGAACCTCCTGTTTCGATTCGCCTTTTTTGCCTTTTTCGTGCGCTTTGCTGGACTTTCGCGCACCCCGCGCAGCCGGATTCTACGCGCGGCGGCGGCCACGTTGCTCACCGCGCAGGCGTTGACGGCAAACGCCGCGCTACCCATCGAGAAAATTAAACTGCCGCCGGGCTTTCACATCGAGGTGTTGTCGGACGACGTGCCGAGCGCACGCGCGATGACGTTATCGCCCAAGGGCATTCTGTACGTGGGCAGCAACGATGGGCACGTCTATGCGCTCGAACTGCGGAACGGCCGCGTGACGGGCCGCCACGTGATCGCGTCCGGGCTGCAGATGCCCGCCGGTGTCGCGTGGCGCGATGGCGCGCTGTACGTGTCGGCCGTGTCGAAAATCGTGCGCTTCGATGCGATCGACTCGCACCTGAACGATCCGCCGAAACCGGTCGTCGTCACCGATAAGCTGCCGACGGACACGCATCATGGCTGGAAATTCATCGCGTTCGGCCCGGATGGCAAGCTGTACGTGCCGCAAGGCGCGCCGTGCAACATTTGCCAGAGAGATCCGGACCGCTTTGCGCTGATTGGCCGCATGGACCCGGACGGTAGCCACTACGAGGTCGTCGCGCGCGGCATCCGCAATTCGGTTGGCTTCGCGTGGCATCCGATCACCAACGAACTGTGGTTCACCGACAACGGTCGCGACCTGCTCGGCGACGACATTCCGAGCGACAAGCTCAGCCGCGCGTCACGAGTCGGCATGAACTTCGGCTTTCCGTACTGTCACGGCGGCGACACGCCCGATCCCGAGTTCGGCAAGGATCATCCGTGCAGCGACTTCACGCCGCCGGTGATCAAGCTTGGCGCGCACGTGGCGGCGCTTGGCATGCGCTTCTACGACGGTCCAATGTTTCCGCCCGACTACCGCAACAATATCTTCATCGCCGAGCACGGCTCGTGGAACCGCAGCAAGAAGGTAGGCTACCGCGTGGTGCGCGTGATCACCGACCCTGACGGCAGCCACGCACGCCAGCAAGTCTTTGCCGAAGGCTGGCTGCAACCCGGCGAATCGGTGTGGGGCCGTCCCGCCGATGTGCTGCCGTTGCCGGACGGTTCGCTACTGATCAGCGACGATACCGCCGGCGCAATCTATCGCGTCACGTATTCGGCGCCGTAGAACGCGGATGCATGCATGTCCGGCTGAGCGGCTGTACTGGTCTTCAGCCAGTTCCGGCGCGTTCCGCCGCCCCGCCTTCAGCGCGGGCGCTCGCCCTCAACGTAACCACCCGCCCGCCGCAGGCGTAGAATGCGCGTCGGTCCGCGCCCTGCGGCACACTGCTCCTTTCGACCGCCTGTCACTCTGCCCACGCGTTCATGTCCACCGTTGCCTCGACCTCCCCGCGCTTCAGATCCAAGACGCTCACCGCCGCGCTGGCGTTCCTGTTCGGCAGCCTCGGCGCCCACCGCTTCTATCTGTATGGCATCCGGGACATCTTCGGCTGGACGCATCTGCTCGGCACGCTGATCGGCATTCCCGGCGTGATGCTGCTGATCGCGACCGAGCGCGCGTCGATCCTCGGCTGGGTGCTCGCGTCGATCGGTGCGGTTTCACTGTTCGCTGCGTTTCTGGCCGCGCTCGTCTACGGGCTGCGTCCGGATCAGAAATGGGATGCGCAATTCAACGCCCATACGCAACACAAAAGCCGCTCAGGCTGGACGGTCATTTTCGTCGTGATCTTTTCGCTGCTCATCGGTGCGTTTCTGCTGATGACCGGTCTCGCGCTCGCGTTCCAGACCTACTTCGAAAGCCAGGTCGAAGCGGCCAAAGCGATTTCGCAGTAACACCCGTGGCCCAGGCAGGCATTCCTGCGCGCTAGAAAAGCCTCAATTGCGGATTGTCACGCGCCGGTGCGCTCGCCTGCTCGGCGCGCGGCGACTCGATCCGGCGGAAGTGCGACATGTCGAGAATGCCGCGGTCACGCCCGCTCAGCCCAAACCGGCGCGCGGCCTTGTGAAAGCGCTGCTTGAGCAGATCCGCCCATAAGCCCTCTCCCTTCATGCGGGTCGAGAACGACGAGTCGTAATCCTTGCCGCCCCGCATGTCGTGCACACGGTTCATCACGCGCTCGGCGCGATCCGGGAAGTGTGCGCTCAGCCAATCCTTGAACAGCGGCGCGACCTCCCACGGCAAGCGCAGCACGATATAGCTCGCGTTGCTGGCGCCCGCTTCCGCGCACGCTTCGAGCACGCGCTCCATGTCCGGTTCGGTGACGAACGGGATCACCGGCGCGATGCTGACGCCGACCGGAATGCCCGCCTCGCTGAGCGTACGGATCGTGCGCAGGCGGCGCGACGGCGTGGCCGCGCGCGGTTCGAGCGTGCGCGCGATGTCGGCGTCCAGCGTGGTGATCGTGATTGCGGCCATGAATTGCCCGCGCTCCGCCATCGGCGCGAGCAGGTCGATATCGCGCTCGATCAGCGACGATTTGGTGATCGCCGCGAACGGGTGATTGCGCTCGCTGAGGACCTCGATCACCCGACGCGTAAGTCGCAAGTCGCGTTCGGCCGGCTGCCATGCGTCGGTCGCGACGCCGAGCGCGATGGGCTCCGGCACATAGGATTTCTTCGACAGTTCCCGCTCGAGCAGTTCGGGCGCGTTGATCTTCGCGTAGATGCGGCTTTCGAAATCGAGCCCCGGCGACAACCCCAGGTAACTGTGCGTGGGCCGCGCGAAGCAATAGATGCAACCGTGCTCGCAACCGCGATACGGATTCAGCGACACATTGAACGGAATGTCCGGCGACGCGTTGCGTGTGAGGATGGTTTTCGCGCGCTCCTCGAACACCTGCGTGCGCAGCAGCTTCGGCTCGCCGTCTTCGTCGGCCGCCTGCCAGCCGTCGTCGACGGCCTCGCGCTGGTCGACTTCGTAGCGGCCTTGCAGGTTCGTGACCGCACCGCGCCCCTTGCGAGGTGCCGGCGGCGCGATCGGAAATTCGGGAATGTCAGGGGTGTCGGGGTCATCCACGGCGGGCCACGCAAAGCAAGCGCAAACAGGAAGCGCCAAAAGAAAACGGCGCAAACACCTGTATAAATATACAGTATTTACGCCGTTTGTCGAGCACTTCGGGTGCCGCGAGATGCGCGACCAGTCCCGTTAGGGATCAGGCACTTAGTCGGTAACCGCGATCGTCAGCGTCTCCTTGATTTCCTCCATCACCACATAGCTCTTCGACTGCACCGCTCCCGGCAACTGCAGCAGGATGTCGCCGAGCAACTTGCGGTAGTCGGCCATTTCGCCGATGCGCGCCTTGATCAGATAGTCGAAATCTCCCGACACGAGGTGGCACTCGAGCACCTCGGGGATCTTTTGCACCTCGCGGCGGAACTGGTCGAACATGTTGCCGCTCTTGTGATCGAGCGTGATCTCGACGAACACCAACAGCGCCGCGCCCAGTTCTGCCGGATTCACGCGCGCGTAGTAGCCGGTGATCACGCCGTCGCGCTCCATCCGCTTGACGCGCTCGATGCAAGGTGTCACCGACAGGCCGACCAGTTCCGCCAGGTCCTTCATCGCCATACGGCCGTCCTGCTGCAGGAGCCGCAGGATCTTGTGATCGAGCTTATCGAGAGCCCGCACGGGATGGCGCTGGGTACGCATAGTGTTTTTGCTGAAAATGATGAAAATACGATAACAAAACCTGCTTAACTGTTAATAGTATAGCGGTTAACACTGGGCAGACGGCATTTCACCTCAGATTGCAGCTCGTTGAATCGAAGCAGATCGAATCCAGCGAAACGCGCCTTGCCCTCACTCAATTTTTGGATATCTGGAGCAGCTATGCGAGTCGTCGTTTTGGGCAGTGGCGTCGTCGGTGTAACGAGCGCGTACTACCTCGCACGCGCCGGTCACGAAGTGACCGTCATCGATCGCGAGGCTGGCCCGGCGCTCGAAACCAGCTTTGCCAACGCGGGCCAGATCTCGCCGGGCTACGCGTCGCCGTGGGCCGCGCCGGGCGTGCCGCTGAAAGCCGTCAAGTGGATGTTCCAGAAGCACGCGCCGCTCGCGATCCGCCTCGACGGCACCACGTTCCAGCTGCAATGGATGTGGCAGATGCTGCAGAACTGCACGGCGCCGCGCTATGCGGTGAACAAGGGCCGCATGGTGCGGCTCGCCGAATACAGCCGCGACTGCCTGCAGGCGCTGCGCGCCGACACCGGCATCCAGTACGAAGGCCGCACCGGCGGCACGTTGCAGGTGTTTCGCACGCAGCAGCAGTTCGACGGCGCCGCGAAAGACATCGCCGTGCTGCAGGAAGCCAACGTGCCGTACGAACTGCTGAGCGCCGACCAACTCGGCAAGGCCGAACCGGCGCTCGCTGCGGTGTCGCACAAGCTCACCGGCGGCCTGCGCCTGCCAGGCGACGAAACCGGCGACTGCCAGATGTTCACGACGCGACTCGCGGCACTCGCCGAGCAACTGGGCGTCAAGTTCCGCTACAACACGCCGATCGACGCGCTCGCGATGGCAGGCGGCCGCATCGCCGGCGTGCAGTGCGGCGGCGAACTGGTGCGCGCGGACTCGTTCGTGGTCGCGCTCGGCTCGTACTCGACGCGCTTCCTCGACGGCATCGTGAAGATTCCGGTCTATCCGCTGAAGGGCTATTCGATCACCGCGCCGATCGTCAACGCGGCTGCCGCGCCGGTGTCGACCGTGCTCGACGAGACCTACAAGATCGCGATCACGCGCTTCGATGACCGGATTCGCGTCGGCGGCATGGCTGAGGTCGTGGGCTTCGACAAATCACTGCGCGAGGCGCGCCGCAAGACGCTCGAGCTTTCAGTGAACGACCTGTTCCCGGGCGGCGGCGACACATCGAAGGCGACGTTCTGGACCGGTCTACGGCCGATGACGCCGGATAGCACGCCGATCGTCGGCCGCACGCCGGTGCCGAACCTGTTCCTGAACACCGGCCACGGCACGCTCGGCTGGACGATGTCGTGCGGCTCAGGCCAACTGCTCGCCGACCTGTTGTCGGGCAAGCAACCGGCGATCCGCGCGGACGATCTGTCGGTGCATCGCTATCTCGGCGAGACCGGGGGCGAACATCGGCCGGCGTATGCGTGAGTTCGAGTGCGTGCGCTTGCGGCCCTGGCCGCAAGCGCACGCGGCAACAAACAGCAGCGGCATGCTTAGAACTGGTCTTCCGACAAAGCCAGCACGCCCTCGCCACCCTTCGCGCTGACGATCGCCACTTCGAGCGCCGCCGCCTGCGGCAGCACATGCTCGGCGTAAAACCGCGCGGTCGCAATCTTCGCGTCATGAAACGCGGGGTCTTCGTCGCGCCTCGCCGCCGCCGCAAGCTGCGCACGCGCCATCTGCCAGCCGCCTAGCACGATGCCCGCGAGCTTCAGATAGGGCACGCTGCCCGCGAACACCGCGTTCGGATCGCCCTTCGCATTCGCGACGACGAAATCGACGACCGCGCCAAGCGCCCGCTGACCCTCAGCGAGTTGCGTCCGCATCGACGCAAACGCCGCGCCCTGCTGCGCGCCGAGCGCTTCGACCGTTTCGGCGATACCAGCAAGCAGTTCCTTCGCGACCTTGCCGCCGTCGCGCAGCGTCTTGCGACCAATCAGGTCGTTGGCCTGGATCGCGGTCGTGCCTTCGTAGATCGGCAGAATGCGCGCGTCGCGGTAGTACTGCGCGGCGCCGGTTTCCTCGATGAAGCCCATGCCGCCATGCACCTGCACTCCGAGGCTCGTCACGTCGATTGACAATTCCGTGCTCCAGCCCTTCACGATCGGCACCAGGTATTCGTAGATCGCCTGATGCCTGACACGCGTCGCGTCGTCAGGATGACGATGCGCGATATCGCAGTGCGAGGCCGCGACGTACGCGAGCGCGCGCGACGCCTCGGTCAGGCAGCGCATCGTCGAAAGCATGCGGCGCACGTCCGGGTGCTGGATGATCGCGACCGACTGCTTCGCGGAGCCATCCACGGGACGGCTCTGCACGCGCTCCTTCGCATACGCGACGGCCTTCTGATACGCGCGATCCGAAATCGCGACGCCTTGCATGCCGACCGCGAAACGCGCGGCATTCATCATGATGAACATGTATTCGAGGCCGCGATTCTCTTCGCCGATCAACTGACCGATCGCGCCGCCGTGATCGCCGAACTGCAGCACCGCGGTCGGGCTCGCCTTGATGCCGAGCTTGTGCTCGATCGACACGCAATGCACATCGTTGCGCTCACCGAGCGAGCCGTCCGCGTTGACGAGAAACTTCGGCACGAGGAACAGCGAAATGCCCTTCACACCATCGGGCGCATTAGGCGTGCGCGCAAGGACGAGATGGACGATGTTCTTCGCCATGTCGTGCTCGCCCCAGGTAATGAAAATCTTCGTGCCGAACAGCTTGAACGAACCGTCGCCCAGCGGCTCGGCGCGCGTGCGCACCAGCGCGAGATCGGAGCCCGCCTGCGGCTCGGTCAGGTTCATCGTGCCGGTCCATTCGCCTGAAATCAGCTTCGGCACGAAGGTCTGTTTCTGCGCTTCGCTGCCGGCGGTCAGTAGTGCCTCGATCGCGCCGTCGGTGAGCAAAGGACACAGCGCGAACGACAGATTCGACGCGTTGAGCATTTCGACGCATGGCGTCCCGATCAGCTTCGGCAACCCCTGTCCTTCGTAGTCGAGCGGGTGCTGCACACCCTGCCAGCCGCCCTCGGCGAACTGGCGGAACGCATCCCTGAAACCGGGCGTCGCGGTGACGACGCCATCCTTCCAGCTGCTCGGGTTGCGATCGCCGTCGACGTTCAGCGGCGCGAGCACTTCGCCGCACAGTTTCGCCGACTCGTCGAGCACGGCCCGCGCCGTGTCGAGGTTCGCGTCTTCGAAGCCGGGCAGCTTCGCGATGTCTTCGAGTCCGGCCAGTTCTTTCATCACGAACAGCATGTCCTTGATGGGCGCCGTATAGCTCATTTCGGTTCTCCTCCCTTGATATGAAAAAAGGGCGCGGGACTTGGTCGGTCCAGCGCCCTTCGCTTATTCTCGGCGGCCTGTTTCAGCCGCCGCGGCGCTTAGCCGAGTTCCTTCACGAGTTCCGGCACGATGGTGAACAGATCGCCGACGAGGCCGTAATCCGCCACGCTGAAGATCGGCGCTTCTTCGTCCTTGTTGATCGCGACGATGACCTTCGAGTCCTTCATGCCGGCCAGATGCTGGATCGCACCCGAGATGCCGACCGCGACGTACAGTTGCGGCGCGACGA